>NZ_CP041730.1:2646239-3307799 GCF_007431345.1 Chitinimonas arctica
CGCAGCAACGCCCGCGTGGTGCCAAGCCGGCCTTGGGTTTCGTCGATCAGCAGCAGCGAGGCGGTCAGGCCTGCCACCTTGAAGTCGGCCAGTACATGGCCTTGCTTATCGGTTAACGTCAGCGCCTGCTTGCGGCTAGCGGTGGCCAGGAGTTTACGGGTGGCTTCGTCATCGAGGCAGTGAATCCAGCTGCTACCGTAGGCATTGCCTTCCTGGCTGATTTCCCACTCATCCGTCGATAGGGCTTGGCCATTCAGCCGCAGTTGCGGGATGGCCATCTTGTCTTTGACCTGGAAGCTGAGGGTCAGGCTCGTTTCGCCATCCGGGCCGGGTGCCTGCTCCAGCAGCATCTCGGTACTGTCTGTGTATTCCTCGAAACCTTTGGCCACGCAATGGCCGCTGTTGCTGCACGCCACCATCCAATCCTTGAATTCGCGATAGACGGGTAAGGGGGCGGCTTGGCCTGCGAGGTGGGCGGCGGCGAGGAGGGCGCAGGGGAGGGTACGGTGCATGATGGCGGGCGGGGTAGGTGAGGAGCGAGCCGGCGGCAAGCTCTTCATACTATCTAGAGAAACGCCCTATTGCGAGACTAGTTCGTCAGAGTGGCTTCCTGCTCTTTCATGATTTTCTCGCCCTCGGCATCGAGAACGGCATCGGTCGTCCCTTGCATTACCCCGGGACGGCAGTGTTGGGACAACGTCGGATCAACGCGCCGAAATAGCATTCACCGCACTATTCGCCGTGTCGATATCGAGCAGCCGGCCTTGCTTGTCGAACAGCAGCCAGTGGCCGTTGGCACAGCGGGCCGATATTTCGGACGATTGGCGCCAATCAATCTGGGCGCAGATCTTGCCGCTAGCGATGTCGATCAGGCGAATCGGCAAGGTCTCGGCGCTTTCGATGCAGGCGAGCAGCCATTGTGGGCCGAGGCGGACAAACCATCGGAAATTGCCGCTCGGGGGAGGTAACTTCACGTCTTTGGCGATCCGCGCGCTGTCGGAAAAATGAAGCAAAGCATAGTCAGGCGATGCGTCAGCAAATAGCTGGCATTGGATCATCCCTCCATTGGGGTTCAGGAATGGTTGTGCCTCTTGCAAGCATCCCGCTTCAAAAGCCGGTCCCCGGCCATTCAGACGCCGCTGCGGCAAATGGTAACGCCATAGCGCCAGACCGTCCGGCTCGCCGACGAGAAACTGTTCCAGGTGGGGTGTGGCGCTCATATGCGCCACCTTGCCGGGCAGGTCGCTTACCTGCCATAGCACGGTCTGCAGAGAGCGATTGATATCGAGTACGCGAATGGTATTGCCGGTGGCGATGGTCCAGCCGGTACCATCGAAGGTATCGGCGCAATGGTCGAAGGCCAGCACGCCCAGATCATCGGCCCGCCGGGTGACCAGGTCGAGCCGGCTTACCCGCCAGACGTCGTCGCGCTTGGCCAGCGCCAGAACAAGCTGGCCGCTCTGTGCAAGGACCAGTTGGTAGGCGGGAACGGCAAAGTGGATTCGGCGCTTGCCATAACGATCGACGACGGCAGCGCCTGCTTCACCGTGGGCGAGCAGGTAATCGCCGTCCGCCAGCGGGACGGCGTCGAAAATAGCCGCGCTGCCTGCATCCGGTGTCGGGCAAACCAGGGGAGAAGTGCGGGCGGCCAATTTGACGGCGGCGGCGCCAGGCAAGCCGACGCCTGCCGGTAGGTCCGCCTGTAGCGCCTTATCGGCCGACAAGGCGATAAGTTGCTGAAGTTGGGCGCGTTCCAGTGTGCCGACACCGCTTGCCTGGTCGCCCAGCCAGGCGTTGCCCATAAGGCGGACCAGCCTTGGAATCGATAGCGGATAGTTGCCATGCAGCCTCAGAATGGCCATTGCCGTGGCGGTGCGTTCCTGATGGCGCTTAGGGTCGTCGCGCAGCGCCTTCAGCTGTTCGGCACAGTCGTCGAAGCTGTCAGGCATCAGGGCGATACGTTTGACCAGTGCGCCGGCGGCCAATCCGCCACCGGCGGTTTCCGCCGCCAGCAGCCATTCGCGGGCCTGCTCGCGGGCTGCCTCGATGGGCCAGATGGCATCGACCGCTTGCAGCCATTCCCCTTTGGCGGCCAGGTCGGCCGCCCATTCGCGGCGCAATTGGGCGCCGGCTTCGGGCCATTTCTTTTCCAGCAGCGGTAGCGCGGCGGCATAGGCATTGTCGCGGCGGGCCACCAGCAGGGCTTGCTTCCAGTTACCGGCGGCGCTGTAGAACCGAACGATGGTGGCGGGAGGCATGTCCCAGGCCAGGGCAAGGTCGGCTGCCTGGCTTGGACGGCCGTGCTTTTCCAGGTAGTCGAGCGCTTCCTGGTGCGAGGCCAGCAATTCGGCCAGTACGAACACGGCTTCGTCGATGCGTCCTTCCCGGTCGAGCTTTTCGAAGCTCTTGCGATAAAGCGTGCGCAAATGCTGTTGCAGGTCGTCGCCAAGATGGATGCTGGCCGCAGCACCCCTGCCGGACGAGAGTGAAAGATCACGGCGCGCATTCGGCGTGCCCAGGGCTTGGCCTAGCGATTCCCCGTCCTTGCCGAGCGGGATGGCATGGCGCAACGCCTCGTCGAGCTTGCCGGATTCGAACAATTCGAGCATGCGCCGCATATAGGCGGCCTGCTGGCGCCCCAGCAGCCTGGAAATTTGGGATGTGACGGCCAGGCGTGCCAGCCAGTCCCGCCAGCGCTGCGGGCCGATCGGCTTACGGCGAGCGGGCAGCTGGGCCTGACCCTTGCTTGCCGGTCGGGCCGTCCGGGCAGGTGAACGTCCTTGTGGTTTGACGCCAACCTGCCAATGGTTACCTCTCCCGCCAAACATCATCAGCAGCCAGATAATCACGCTGACGATCAGGAAGATGGCAGATACGCCGTTGGGCCCGGACGCTGTGGCTTTCGGTTCGACCGGCCCACCCGCCATATTGAATAGCAGCCAGCTCAGCCAGCATAGGCCGACGAAGACCGCCACAGGGATCAAACGCGTGGCAAGGCTTGCCGGAGCAAAGCCGGATCCGTTGCCGTGGGGTTTCCCTGCGACCGGCTGGCGCGGTGCCTGCGGGTCCTTGCGCTGCTTGGCAAGCAGTGCTTTCAGGAACTCCGTTTGTTCCTTGCTCGGTGGCGGAATGGCCTTGCCCAGCACCTCGCGCACGTCACGCAGCTCGGGCGGTAGTTCCAGTACCAGCGTTTCCAGCACGGCGCTGCAGTCGTAGGTGTCGAGCAGGGCCATGCCGTCGAGGGCGATCCAATGCGATGGGTCGAGCGGTTCGGCATCGCGCAAGTTCAGTGCAAGCACTTCGCCGCCCTGGACCAGCCAAAGATCGGCGCGGGGAAGGGCGGATGCCTCGTTCTTGCCGAGTTGCGCCGAGCAGAGGGTGCCGCCCAGACGCAACAGCGGCCAGCCGTCGAGTTCATCACAATGCTGTTGCCGACCCTGGGCGTGGCACAACAAATCACCTTGCTCGAAGCGATAGGCGCTGGCACCTGCTTGCCAATTGCGCAGGATACGGAGCTCGCGCTCGCCTGCATCGAACCAGTCGGCAGGCAGCCAGATACCGGCAACGGCCTGGTGGCCCCGGAGATTGGGCCTGCGCACCTGGGCGCCTTGCTGGACCTCATGCTTCATCGGTGTTTCTCTTGCAGTAAATATGCAGGCGCACCTGGCGCGATGCAATGGCGTAGACGATCAGTTCGCGGTCTTCGGTAAGCAGTGCGATATGGCCGGTGATGGGGCAGACGCTGTGGCGAACGATGGGCGAGGCGGTCATATGGAGCGCCTCGGCCTTACCGTTTTCGTAAAGGGCCACGGCGTTACGGGCAGGGCCGAGCAAGACCAGGCCGGCCTTGGCATGGGCCGCTTCACGGTAGAGACCGATGCCTTGCCAGCCGGGCGGAATCTGAATCTCGTCGCGCTCGGCACGGGTGCTACCGGGGCCGTTGAATTGGTAGATGCGCCAGACGCCGCCCTGTTTGGCATTGCCTAATGCAACCGCACCTTGATGGGCGCGCCATAGCTTGCCGCCGGCAAACAACACCGTGTGGTCGGTTTCCACATGGGGAATGGGATGATGCCCCGCGGCTTCTCCTTTCAGGTTGGCGTAGCGGATGGCTAGGCCACTGGCTTCGCGCTTGGCATAGACGAGCAGGTCGTGTTGGACCTGGGCCAGGGCGATGACGTTCTGGTCGTGCTGCGGGGCGTCCTTCGTCGGCTGGGTGGGGAGCGTGTCCTGCCAGAAAAGCAGCCGTCCCCCATTGTCGAGGACATACAGCCGTTGGACACCGCTATCGCGCAGGTAAGCCGCCGGCAGATAGAACCCTCGGCCGGGTGCCGCCTGGAATTCGTCGCTGGGCGGCCGTTCGATGTCGGCGAAGCCCGGCATATGAAGAAAGCGTAGCTGTGCCTGTTGGGATGTCAGCACGCCCAAGCGTTTGCCCAGGCCCGCCAGGGCCAACGCCGTTGCACTTGCCGCCCAGCTGATCTCGCGGGGTTTGCCGGCCTTCTTCGCGTCCTGCGGCGGGATGGGAAAGAGCACCGCTCCGCTGCCCTCCAGCATGGGGACCACGACACTTTGGCCCAGGCCGACGAAAGTCGGCGCATGCGTCGATGCGAGGCGGGTGGCATGGTGCTTGGCGGCGGGTGGCGGCACGGCGACATCGATGAATTTACCCGCGACCAGCCGTCCGGCCACACTGGGGGCGGGAAGCGGCAGAACCAGCCGTCTGCGTCCTGCCGGCTGGGTCAATTCAAGGTCAAGCGAGTGATCGTCGAGGCCGCGGCTGATCTTCAGTCTGTGCGTACTACCGCGCAAGGGTGCGTCGCCGGGCATGGAGCCGATCAGCCAGCATTCCCCGGGCATTTCGTCCCAGCCGGCGAGCGCGTCCTGCCATGCCTGCCAATGCTCGGGCTGGACCACGTTGTAGGTACGTGCCTTGAGCAGGGCATGCAGTTCGCCGACCGTTTGGACATTTGCCGGTAGTGCGGCCTGGGCGCCAGGTGGACGTTGCAGTATCCCCCAGCGCATCTCGGTGCCGGCTTCGCGAGCGCGGCGCGCCAGCAAGATCCACATGGCGATATGGGCGAGTCGCGGCGCCCCCAGTTGCAAGGGCCCTGCATCGAACAGGGCGAGGATAAATGGGTTACCGGCTTGGGCGCGCGGCCTGGGGGCAAGAAACAGGTGTTCGCCGACCACCGCGCGGCGCAGGAATTCTTCGGGTATCTCCTCGGCCAGCAGCCATTCGCTGGGTAGCAAACGGTCGTAAGGTCCGCGGCGATGCAGGTCGCCCAGACCGTCGTGTTCCGGTTCGCCGCCACGTGCATTGGCTTTGTAAGGCCCCATCAGCGGGCTGAGCTTTTGCAGCAAGCCGCCCAGTTGCGGCGCGAGTTTGGGTGAGAACCAGGCTAGCCATTCATGCCAGGCTTGGAGTGGTGCAGGCAATTGCATCGGAGGTCAGCGTCCATTCCAAAGGCGTGCTACCCGCGCCAGCAAGGCCGGGTTGAGCGGCAACTGGCGGTCGAGCGGAACGAGTGCGGCAGGCGTGCGCCAGAGCAGCAAGGGCTGGCGGCCATGGGCCGCCTGTAGGGCGCGCAGTACCAGATCGGTGGGGATATCGGGCCGCCAGTGCGTGGGCAACCACAGGCCCGGCGCCTCGGGAGCGGCGTGCGCATAGGCGATCCCGTCCACCCAAGGCAAATCGTCCGCCGGACCGATGGCGATCAGCACATCCCGGTTGGCGGTCAGTTGTAGGCGCGCCTGCCGCTCGGCCGGCAGATCGGCCAGCCGCTCGTGCAAGCGCTGCGCCACTTTACCCCAGGCTACCGCGGCGCCTGGCTCGGCGGGCTCGCTTACCGCCTGCCATTGCCATGCATGCCGGGTGCTCATGCCGGGACGACGACGAGCGCGGCGAGCCGGGTACGTAGCGCGTTCAGCGCGGGCGGCAAACTGTCGACGCCGAAGTTGGCGTCGATCTCGCGCAGCAGGGCTTCGATCTCTCCCATCGAGGCGCCGCCCGTCTCTTTCCCTTCCGTGCGGGCAAGGTAGGTCTCGGCGGTCTCGCTGAGCCGCGCCAGGCGTGACATGGGCTGCAGCGTGGCTTCTTCCACCGCGCTGAAAAGATTGCTGTTGCTGCTGGTGGCGAACAGGTCGCGCAATACCTCGCGCGCGTTTTGCTGTGCTTCCTGCGTGGGCAGAGCATAGAGCAGCGGCCAAAGGTCGGCTTCGGTGGCGGTGCCACGGCCGCCGAGCAGGGCTGCGGCGGCAATCAGGCGCTGCGATTTGACGATGCGGCGGTCCGACAGAACGATGCCCGCCTGGCGCAGCTTGCGGATGGCGTTCGCCAGCGCGGGGCGCGCGTCATCGAGATTGACGCGACCGAGCAGTTTGCTCAATTGGTCTAGGTAGGCCATGCCCGACTGGGGCGCCAAGGGGCTGTGGTCGGCCTGCCAGCCGCCGGCCAGCATGGCCTCCAGCATATTGTCGGGTACCGGTTCGACGAAAAGATGCAGCAGGAAGCGGTCGCCGAAGGCAGCCAAGGCTTCATCGTCGGGCAGGCCGTTGGCCGCCCCGATGCAGACGCGCAAAGGACATTGCAACTGGGTATGGCCACGACGGAATCGCCGCTCGTTGAGCACGCCCAGCAGGGTGTTGAGAATGGCGGTGGAACCCAGGAAGACTTCATCGAGAAAGGCGATATCGGCTTCGGGCAGCATGCCGCTCACATCGGTTTCCACCGTGCCTTCCCGCAGTTTCTTGAGATCCACGGCGCCGAACAGTTCGGAAGGCTCGGTAAAACGGCCCAGCAGATATTCGAAGTAACGGCCCCCCAGGATCTGGGCTACGCGGCGCACCACGGCGCTCTTGGCGGTGCCGGGCGGACCGACCACCAGCAGGTGTTCCTGGGCGACGGCCGCCAGTACGATCAGCTCGGCTAGTTGGTCACGGCCTACGAGCCCGGCGGTGGCGGCGCGAATGCTGTCGCGAATGTGTCGGGCGGCGGTTTGCAGGGAGGACATCTTGGGATTTCTACACGATCAGGAAACGCGAATATTAACGTAAAAACAAGGTGTTTTGAATGATCTGCGCTGGGTTTTTAGTTGGCGGAGTGCCAATATTCCTGCAAAATCAGTGGGATAGCAGCAGGCGTGTATCTGGACTGAATGCGTGTATCGGTCTCAAGACAATTGGTCTTGTTGAATCGTGCTTTATTTCATTCATGCGGCCTCTATTCATTTATTCCTGCAATCGGTGGCGGGGTAGGTTTGTCATACCATGACCAACTATCCCACTTTCCTTTATGCAAGAAGCTGAAGGACTGTGCAATAAAGTAGAACCACTGCTTGCTATCGAAGCATTCGGCTTTGAAACCAAAAATTAATCCGGATGCATTGTCAAAGTATCGTTTTCTCGCTTCTTCGCCAAAGTCTTCCTTGGAGAATATGCTTACGACTATATCGTCTGTCGTATCAGTTTTCCATTGCAAAGGTGCATCGATATAGCTAACCTGCTCCAGGCGAATCTCCAGGTTGTGTCCATATGAAGCGTCCAAGGTGCCTTTTAGAACGATAGATTCATTTTTATATGAATCTATATAAAAATCATACCAAAGCTCCTCTTTGATGATGGAGTTCAATTCGTTTATTTTTTCAAGCATTTCCGTCTCGCCATTTGCCAAAGCTTGTTCTTGAGCCGTCCTTGGTTGAGCGCACTGATCTGCTTACAGTGCTAATAGGCGTGTATAAGTTTATCTATCTCTTTTGCTGCGTCAGGGTTGATCTCGTCCAGCCTTGCATGTGCTTCTGAAATGATCCAGTTTCGGATGGGGGCATAGTGCTCTTCGCCCAAGTATTCCTTCCACTTGCCAAGATAACTGAGCTTTGAAGAGAAACTCATTGCTTCATTAAAGGTATAGCAAGGGGCATCTGGTACCTCGTCAAGTATACGTTGTACAAAGCGGTCCCATTCGGTAGGGTTGTCAAACCAAATTTCGTCATGCTCAAATGCAGTGATTGTCGGAGTGTCGATTTCCAAGCCGATATGCTCGATTTGCGCCACCAAATCGACTAGTTCATCTGTGATGGGGGTTGCGCAATCATCTGTATGTAGCCAATACAGCAGTGCGCTTGCGCTTCCCAGCGTATAACTCGCGGTACTTAGGCTATCGGTGATGCCTTCCAAGGTTTCGCTATAAATGCGAATTTTTTCCTGAATTTTTGCACTTGCGCCTAATTTTACCAACCCGGAAAAAAAATCCTTGTAGGTATTCTGTCTGCGCTGATCGGTAAAATCTGAGGATAGGTAATAGTTCTCGCCCCCGTCCAGTAATTTCATTATTTCTGCACGGGCTGCTTTTTTGACTTTTTCAATATCCTCTTCCGGACAGTCCGGAAAGGTTAGCTTTGCCAGGCTGTCTGTGCTTATCAGGATTAATAATCTATCGAATTGTTTTTGCATCATCAACGTCCTGCTGGTTTTTGAGGGATTGCCATGTCGGCAACACGCCTAACAGATAAGGGGATCTTGTAATGTTTATTACATCCGCTGGTTTCAAATAACTGAATATCGTCTCTCAAGCCTTTTTGCAATTGTGTCGCTTGCTCGATGTGGCCTTGATAGGTGCCCATGCCTGCCAATGGTCCGACAGTGCGTTTATCCGCCAGGTTCTTGGCGTAGTCATAAATCGAAGCCTTGTCGTGCAATAAGTGTTCAACACGTTCCAATACGCCTCGACTTCCGCTTATCGATTTGCGACCTAAAGATTTTTGATAGATGCTTGCAAGCAATTTCTTGCATTCAGCCTCTCCGCCATCACATTTCTTGCATTTTTCCAAACCTAATGGATCGACCCATCCCAACGGATTCGGCGCGTACTGATAAATATTCTCCCCGCCCGCCAACCCAATCGGATCATTGGAAATAAACCTTCCGACGTCGGGGTCGTAATACCGAAACCGATTGTAATGCAGTCCCGTCTCAGCATCAAAATACTGCCCCTGGAACCGTAAGGGCTGCACCGCTGCATGTTCGGTAGTCGACTGCCGGGCCCGTTCTCGCGGATGACCGCTCGGATCCACCCATTCCAGTGTCGCGGTATTCCCCCAAGTCTTATAGCTTGCTTGCCATACGATCTCGCCATTTGCTGCGGTCAGTTCCTGCGGGGTACCCAGATGGTCGCACTGGTACCAGGCGATCTGCATGGGCGTGCGAGCTGCAATGCCGTCATCCGCTGTCGGCTGGTTTGACTTGGGCACGAAATCGTCATCATCCGGCGCGATCTCGCGCTGCGCCATGTACGTCGCCTGCGCCCGATCGAAATAGGCGATATTTTCCCGCATCCAATCTGGTTGCGGTGGTGGAGGCGTGGCGGTATCGGCAGGGGCAGTCGGCCAGCTCAGGCGGGCTAGCGGGATAAAACTGTTGGGCTCGTAAACGGTGGTGTGAGTCTGGCTGCGATTAGCGGGATCGGCTTCCGCGGGATTGACGAGAATTTCCTGAAGCAGCCGATTGCCGTCCCAGACGAACCAGGCGGACTGGCCAGGCGTGGTTGAGGCAGGCGGTTCCGTCTGTCCGGCCGGGGCTAGCCATTCGCGGCTTTGCCGGCTCATTCGGCGGCCCATGGCGTCGTAGCCGTAGTGGGTTTCGCTGATATGGCTGGCGCGGTCGGGGCCTTTGCTACGTATGGTGGTGGCTTGCACCAATTGGTGATCGGCGTTCCAGTGCAGCTGCAGGATGGTGCTGTTGTGGCTGCTGCCCGAGCGCTTCTCCACTAGCCGGCCGTGGCTGTCGTAGCGGTAGCGCTTGTCCTCGAAGACGGTGACGCGATTGTCCTTCAGGCTGGCGGTTTGATTGGCGGGCAGCAGGTTGTGGGCCGGGTCGAAAGCAAACTGTTCGGCATGCTGCGGTGTGGCTGTATGCAGGATGCGTGACAGCGCGTCGTAGTGGTACTGGGTGCTGCCGCGCCGCGCGTCGAGGATCTCCAGCAACTGGCCGGCCCGGTCATAGCGCCATTGACGGGCGATGCGGCTACCGGTCAGACCCGCACCGACCAAGGGTTGCGCTGAAGCGGTTGCGCCATGGACCGAGCTGACGCGATGGTCGAGCAGCCGTCCCATGGCATCGAGCTGGTAGTCGCTTTGCAATGCACCTTGGCTGCGGCGGATTTCTCGGTGGGCGGCATCGCGCTCCATGTCGCTGATCAGTTCGCCGTCCAGATTGATCTGGTGCAGATGGCCGGAACCATAATGCAACCAGTTCAGCGTGCGGCCGTCGGGCAGTGTTGTTGCGAAGCGGTTGCCGAGCGGGTCGTAACGGTGGCGCAGGTGCTGGCTGCGCGGTTGGCGCTTACCTTCGGCATCGCGCCAGTGGGTGGTATGGATTTCTTGGCTCAGCTGACCCAAGGCATCGTATTCGAGCTGACTATTGGCCTCGGCATTGCTGGTACCGATCAAGTTTCCGGCCGGATCGTATTGGTAGCGGGTGCGCAGGCTTGCTTGACCGGCTGCTTGGGTATGTCGCGTCAATAGCCGTCCCAGCGCATCGCGCTCGAAGCGGGTCAGGATGCTGTCGGGGTGGTTGGCCGGCAATTCGCGTTGCGATTGCAAATGGCCGGCGGCGCTATAGGCGTAAGCGCTGAACTTGCCTTCGAAATTTGTCTCGGCGACTAGCCGGTCGAGCCTGTCGTATTGGAATTGCCACGGCGTACCGTTCTGGTTTACCAGGCGCACCAAACGACGATGGCGATCATATTCATAGCCAAGTCGGCCACCCAGTGCGTCGATGCGAGCCGTGGGTAGGCCATCTGCGCCCAGATCGTAGCGGGTGCGCCGGCCTAATGGGTCGATATGGGCGATCAGGCGCCCGGCCCGGTCGTATTCGTAATGCTCGCTGCCTTGGTCTGGGTAGTCGACGCGGCTGAGCTGGCCGGCGGCGTAATGATAGTGCGTGCTGGCGCCAAGTGGATCGGTCTGGCGGCTAAGCCAGCCACGCTCGGTATAGCTGAAGCGCGTGGTTTGTTGCGAGCAGTCGGTGTAGGCGATCAGCAGAGCGTGGGCATTCCAATGCAACTGCTTAATGCCGCCCTTGGCATCGGTAATGCGAACCGGCAGGCCGCGGGCATCCAGCTCGAAGCGGGTGGCGTGGCCGGCCGGGTCGATTTGGGTGATCAAATTGCCGCGCGCATCGTATTCGAGCGTGATGGCCTGGCCCAAGGCGTCGATCAATTGGGTCGGCAATTCCAATTCGCTATGCCAGATCACCTGGCTGGTCTGGCCCAGCGCGTCGGTGATGGCGATGGGGCGGCCTTTGGTGTCGAGGCTGTAGCGGGTAGTGATACCGTCGGGGTTGGTCAGCGCCACGCGGTTGCCATATTGGTCCAGCGTGTAGGTGGTGCGGCCACCTAGCGCGTCGGTGGTACCTGTCCAGCGTTGTTGTTCGTCGAAATGATAAAGCGTGATCCGTTCGTCCGGGCTGCCCTGCGCTTCGATCACGCGGGTGTGGCTGACGCCGTATTCGAATGACCATTGCTGGCCGGCATTGCTCCAATGGCGGATAACCTTGCCACCGGCGTCGTAGCGATCGTATTCGTAGTGCGCTTCCAGGCCGCCCGGTACGGCATGGCCGACCAGGATATGGTCGCGCCACTGGTAGCGGCGTCGTTCTTGGCCATCCCGCTCCACGCTGACGAGGTTGCCCTCGTTGCTATAACGATACTCGACCAGGGTGTGCGCAAGCAGCGGTATCGTATAGCGAGCCGCGAGCACCAGCCGTTCCGCCACGCTCGGACAGCTCGCCAACAATTGGCGCAACTTCGGGTCGGGCAGGGGCTTGGTGCCATGAGGACTGAGCCCGCTCAGTAAACTGACTCTCAGCAGACGTCCGCCAGGGTGGTAGTCGAGTTGTAATGCTTCGCCGCTGCTGTCGAGCAGATAGCAGGGCTGCGCTTGCGGGGCAGGGGCGGCAGCATCCTGGCGCGGCGGCGCAGGTTGGTATTCCAAGCTGATGCGGTTGTCGTTGGCATCTGCCTGGCCGGTACATAGTAGACGGTTGGACTGCTGCGGGTGGCGCTGGCCGAAGAACAGCCGCGAGCCATCGCTCGCAACGAGGCTGTATTCGCCGGCCTGGCTGCGGGCCAGGGTGGTATGTTCATAACGCGAGAAGAATTCGCGGCCAGGCGCCAGGCGGGGGAAGTGGATGCGGCGGCCGGTGCTGTCGATAAAATCGATAACTTCTTCATTATCTTGTTCCTCCAACACCATACCGAAGCTGCTGGCCCAGCCTTGGCCGTACCAGCCGATTTCGCGGCTATTACTGGCATAGTTGCGTTGCCACCGCAGCGGCAGCGGGCCTGGCAGACTGAAATCGAGTTCGCTGTCGCCGGCCAAGATCTTGCAGCCCTGCACCGGGTTGACCGGACTGGCCACAAGTGGACAAAGTGGGCAGGCCGTGCCGGAACCGTCGGCTTGCCCGTTGTTGTGCGGTTCCGGTTTCTGAGGTGTGGTTGCGGCGGGCGGCTGAGTTTTGGGCGTCGGCGGCGATTTGTCCGGTACCTGGGACTGGCCGGCTTGGCGGCGCTCCTTCAGGCGCTTCATCACGTCTTTGAGCGAATCACCTTTCTTGATGCCCAGCGCCTCCAGCTTCTTGGCCAAGCCGGCTCCCAGATCCAGGGCCTTGGCGCCGGCCTTGCTTGCCTTGGCGGCTTTGGCACCGGCGGCCGCGGCATTGGCGGCGCCGCCCGAGACCAGCGCGGCAGCCACCTGGATGGCCACTTCGGTCATCAGCCCGCCCATCGCATTGCCCAGTGCTTCGGGCTTGTCGCACATGGCTTTCATCGCATCCGCCAGCGCGCACAAGGCCTCCGAGCCCAGCTCGCCGACCAGATCCTCCATGCCATCGATAATGTCGTCGATGCTCAGTTCTTCATTGATGATGGCGCTGGTGACATCGACCACTTCACTGGCCGTGCCGGCGATGGCATCGGCCACCGACTTGACGGTATCGACTATCGCACCGCCGATGGCGCCGGCGGTATCGATCGGGTGGCTGATGGCATTCCACAAGCCCTTGCCCGCGTCGGAGGCGGTTTCGCCATAACCTTTGACCGTATCCCAGGCACCCACGCCGACATCCTTGGCGAAGCCGGCCGGACGCTCGGAGAGTTGCGCGGCGGCGCTCTCCTTCATGCGCGCCATCTGCAAGCGCAGCATGGCCAGGCATTCCTGCGCTGCGGTTTCGCTCTTGATGCCGGCCACCACCTTGGCATTGGCATTGCCGTTATTGATGGTGCCCTTGTGGTCGTGCTGGATCTGCCAGCCCGGGCCGACCTTGACGGTGGTGCTGTGCTCGGTGGTCTGGAAGCGGCCGTTCCAGGTGAGGGATTTCTTGCCTACGCCGTTGGGCGGACCACCTAGACAGTGCGGCACGTGCGAGGTGCTGATATAGAGTGGGTACTGATTGCCGTTGCCGCTTTCGGCGGTATCGACGGCGTCGTCGAGAATGACATAGGTGATGTAGGGCATCACCACCATCGGCTTGCTGGGGTCCGGTGCGATCAAGTCCGGTTCGGTGGCGATGGCACTGTGCGATTTACGCTTTTCGGCGATGTATTCGTTACCCATGCTTTGGCTACTCGGCTTCTATTTATTGTCGATACGCGCGGCGGCGTCGCTGAGGGACGCGCTGGGCTATGACTACCGCGAGGGTGGCGGTCAGCCGAGCGGCTGGCTGATCACTTCGATGCGGACATCCGGCCCTAACTCATCGAGCTGCACGATGCGGCGCCATACCACCTCCAGCACGCGCGCATCGAGATCGACCAACAGCGTGTCGATCTGCATATCCAGCGACATGCTGATATCGGTGGGGCTGCGTAGATGGAGGAAGCTGCTGCTGCGCGGCAGCACGTATTCCTGCCGTCCTTCCGGTAGCAGGTTGGCCAGCACCAGGGTTTCGCCGCCTTTCACCTCGAAAGGCAGCCACTGATCGGCCGGCGCTTGCTGCCAATAGGCCATATCGAAATCGCTGGGATAGCCGCGCTGGTCCGGGGCGGGCGGTGCCATATCGGCCAGGTATTTGCTGCGTGCCTGCCACCATGCGGGGAAGGCGCCAAAGCCGACCGGCTCGTAGTCCTCGCCCGGCTCATCGATGGCTTGCTGGATGGCTTCGATACGGGGAGCGGGTAGGCTGGTCAGATTGTCGATGCGCTCGTCCAACGCCTTGCGTTGCGTGCGGCTCAAATCGACATGCGGCGCCTTGCCCAGCCAGCCCGAACCGGCCGGATTGGGACCATATGCAGCCAACAAGGGGCCGGCTTCGGGGCTATCGCCGGCCAGCTCGAAATTGCCGCCATAGGCGTGTTCATATAAGAGCGGAGTGCTGTCGGTCGCTTGCGCCTCGCCCAGCTTCCAGCCGCCCAGCAGACCTTTGCGCCATTCGCGCGGACCATACAGGCGGACGCCCTTGCTCCATTCGCCCAGGCCTACGCCGGCCAACCAACTCGCGGCCGGCTGCGGAACCCGCGCCGATCCGGTCAGGATGATTTCGCAGCGCGGCTTATAGGGAATCAGGTCGCCGGGTAGAAGCACGCTGCTGCGATCCAGTTCGCCCAGGTGGGTGTCGCCCAGCCGGATCGGACGCTGCTTGTGCATCTGCACGACGCTGCCATTTTCGCGCAGCGCGTAGGACTGCTTCAGGATGACGATCTGGTAGCGGCGGCCATGGAAGAGCATGTGCTCGAAGCTGAACACGCTGAACGGTGTGGTGTTGATGGTTTCGATACTCATGGCATCAATTCACATCGATCAGTTTGCCGTCCAGATCCACGATATCGCTGCCCACGATATTGACCTTCTTGCCGTTCAAGCTGATGCTGCCATCCTTGTGCATGGTCAGCGTCGAGGCGCCGGTCTTGAGCGTAATGCTTTCGCCCGCTTCCAGCGTGATGCCCTTGCCGGCCTGCAGATGGAAGGTCTGGCCGACATTGGCTTTCCAGGAAATGCCCACTACGTCGGTACGGCCGAGCCCGACATTGTTCATCATGGCCGCGCCGACGTTGACGTTGTAGGCCGCGCCGATATTGACCATCTTGGCGAGCCCGACATTCTGCATATAGGCCAGCGCGATCGTCTCGCGCTTGAACGCGCCCACTTCGATGGTGTGGTTCTTGCCTATGGTCTGGCTGCGGCTCTTGCCGATATTGATGGTCTCGTTCTTGCCCACCGTCACGCTGCGGTTGCTGCCGATGTCGATCGTCTCGTTCTTGCCCACCGTTTCCTGGCGGTTATCGCCGATACTGATGGTCTCGTCCTTGCCCACGTCCTCGCTGCGGTTGTCGCCGATCGAGATGGTCTCGTTGTGGTCCACCCGCTCCTTGCGGTTGTTGTGCACCGTGATGGTTTCGTCGTTGTCCACCGTCTCGGTCCGGTCGTGCTTCACCAGTACCGTTTCGTCGTGGTCCACCGTCTTCTTGCGGTCGTGCCCTACCCAGTGGCTCTCGTCGTTCTCGACTTCGATGCGCTGGTCCTTCTCGGCATGCAGCCACAGTTCTTCCGCGCCCTTCTTGTCTTCGAAGCGGATCGCATTGGCGTGGTCGTACGCGCCGCCCTGGGTCGAGCGGGTCAGGATGCCGGACTGGGTCTTGTTGGCCGGCAAGTCCCACGGCGGCATCTGGCCGGCGTTGTAGACCCGGCCGGTGATCAGCGGCTGGTCGGGATCCCCTTCCAGAAAGGACACCACCACCTCCTGGCCGATACGCGGCAGCGACATCGCCCCGAAATTCTGCCCGGCCCACGGTTGCGAGGAACGGACCCAGCAGGAGCTGTGCTGGTTGCGGCCGCCACGGCGGTCCCAGTGGAACTGCACTTTGACGCGGCCGTATTCGTCGCAGAAGATTTCTTCGCCCGCCGGACCCACCACCACCGCCGTCTGCGGACCCTGCACAAAGGGGCGCGGCGTGCTGCGGGCCGGCCGGAACGGCAGCGCGCTGGGCAGCGCATCGATCTGGCAGCTGGCGACCCATTCGCCTGCACCGGACTGGTAGGAAGCTTCCGCCCAGCTCAGATGCGCGCTGGTCACCAGGTATTCACGGTTCTGGTCGGCGCGCGGGTGGTCGAACAGGGTGAACAACGAACCGACCGGCAGGCCGCGCACGGTACCTTGGCCGGTGGCGGTTTCCTGGCGGGCCTGCGCTTCGTCCAGGCGAATGCGGGCGTAGTGCTCGCCCAGGCCCGGGTCGACGTATTCGCCCGGGTAGTCGAACACTTCGTGGTGCGCTTCGCCGTGGTTGCGGTCGATCTTGGACCGTACCGTCAGATCGGCGCGGGGCTTTTCGAAGTCGTAATCGGTCAGTACGAAGTTCACCGGCTGGACCGACTTGCTGTAATGCCAATGCTCCAGATGCTCGCGGTCGGTGGTCATGCCGCCATCGCCGCCGCCCTGCTCGAACGGTACCTTGGCATAGCCGGGCGCCGGCTTGTGGGCGGACAGGGCATCGGCCAGGATCAGCGTGTGCGCGCCTTCGGCGTGTTCGAACCAGAAGTAGATGCCTTCCTGCTCGCATAGCCGTGCCACGAAGTTGTAGTCCGATTCGCGGTATTGCACGCAGTAATCGACCGGGGCGTAACTATGGGTGGTACGCACGTCGAACTTGGCAATGGCGTGGTCGGCGAAGACCGTGCGGATGATATCGATGGGGTTCTGGTGCTGGAACACCCGGCAATCGACGGTGCGCGACAGGAACCACAGCCAGGGCCGCAAGGTGGCCTCGTAGCGGTAGTACTCGCCCTCGCGGCCGGTCAGGCTGATCTGGCTGACAAAGAGATTGAGGTGGCGGACCGCGCCCAGGGCGACATCGGTGCTGACGGTAATGGCCTGCCCGACCACCTTGTCCAGGGCCAGGTCGGCGCGGCGCGACAGCGCCACCAGCCGGTATTGGCCCAGCTGGCCCAGCGCTTCGAAGCCGTCCAGGCTACGGAAGATCAGGGCTTCGGGACCGAGCGGCGTGGTCAGTCGGATATTACGGTCGTCGAACATGGCGATTTTTCCCCCAAGCTGGCTTGGCGCCGCTTTATGCGGCTTTATATGAAGTCAATGGCAGCGTGAATGTAACTGATAGACCGAAGGCCTGCGCTGTCTGATTGATGGGAAAAATCACTTGCTACATTGGCGAGGGGGAGGGTCACTTATGACAGTGGAGTGCGCACACCCGGATAGGTGCGCCGTGGACGCCGGGCTTCCATGCGGGCCAGGACTGAGCTTTGATCAAGTTAGCCTGCGAAGGTTTGTGCAATGTATTCTGGGACGGTGAGTGAAATAACCGCAGGCTCCACAAAAGCCGAGGCGGCCAATTGCATCCGGATACCCTAGGAGAATCATGGATCGTCGCCCTCCCTTCATCGTATCGACCAGCGAGTTGCCCGAGTACAGCCACGTCTACCCGCAGAGCGACGAGGCAATGGGTCCTGTCCGTAGCGCGGGCAGGGCCGCCGGTCTGGTCCGCATAGGTATCAACCTTCAGCGCCTGCCGCCGGGCACCCGTTCCTCATGGCCTCACGCTGAATCGGATGAGGAGGAGTTTGTCTATGTCATCGAAGGCTCGGTTGATGCTTGGATCGACGGAGAGCTTCATCGCATGGTGGCGGGCGACCTGGCAGCGTTCCCGGCCGGCACGGGAATCTGCCATTGCTTCATCAACAACTCGGCGCGAGAGGCATTGCTCCTGGTAGGCGGTGAAGCCGCGAAGCCTGGCAATCGCATTGTTTATCCAGTAAATCCTTCACGCCGTGCTGACCTAAAAGCGGCCGACTGGTGGGACGATGCGCCGACAAGAACACTTGGCGAGCATGATGGCCTACCGGACAGACTCTCGGAGTCTTAGCCCTCTTTCATTTGAACCAAAGCAACCGAAGGCTCACCCATGTCCTTGCAATCTCGTCTGCGCTGGCTGTTTCTAGCAAATGCCACTGTTCTGGTTACTCATCAAATTGACGCAGCCTATTGGCACGAATGGGAATTGTTCTTTATTCCCGGTGGCAATCAGGTCAACTTGCTTCTAAACATACCAATCATTGCGCTCGTCATGTACTCGCACAATCGAGTCATTGCCGACATTCGCACTGGTATTGCCTACTACAAACTCTTGGCTGCGCTAGGGTTTCTAACCGTTGGCATTCACTCCTTCTTTTTTCTCCGAGGCAGCGAGTCATTCATCCAGCCTATGTCGGTTGCGCTTCTGGTTGCCACGTTTGTTCTTTCGACGTGGCAACTGTTCGCCTTGCGTGGCTTGGAAAAATCAACCGTGCTGGCTGCTCAATGACATGCGGTTTTTAGGCCCAAGCAGAAGAATGGACCACATGATACGTATTGCATCCACCATTGCCGTCACGCTATTGGTCGTATATGCAGGTTTGTGCCTTGTGCTGTATATATTTCAGCGCTCACTGATGTATTTTCCGCAGCCAAGAGCAGATGTTCCCGGTACGGAGGTAATCAAGTTAAACAGTGGTGATGCCGACCTGAACATTACCACCTCACAGCGTGTAAATTCTGATGCGGTCCTATATTTCGGTGGCAATGCCGAAGATGTAAGTCTCAGCGTTGCGGACCTTGTGGCGGCATTCCCCCACAAGGCAATCTATGCCTTGCATTATCGAAGCTACGGTGGCAGCAGTGGTAAACCATCCGAGAAATCTCTGGTTAAAGATGGCCTTTTTCTGTTCGACGAAATAAAGAATAAACACGCAAATATCACTGTCATTGGCCGTAGCCTGGGTAGTGGGGTAGCGATTCAAGTTGCAAGCCAAAGAAAGTTGGCGAGACTGGTTCTTGTCACGCCCTATGATAGTGTTCAAAATATTGCAGCGAACCAATTTCCAATCTTCCCTGTTCGCATGCTACTTCAAGACAAATTCGAATCATTGGAATTTGCCAAAAAGCTATCCGTGCCAACTTTAATCATTGCTGCAGAAAATGATGAGGTGATTCCCTTGAAGAACACGAAGGTGTTACTCAGTAGTTTTCCGCGAGAAATTGTTCAATTTGCAGTATTGCCCCGCACCGGGCACAACTCAATTTCCGGAAGCCCTGAGTATATTAAACTATTGAGCGGCATTTGATTCTTAAGGCCCCCAGTAATCCTTGAGCCAGTGTGGCCCAGTTGGTTCGGCTCATGTCCGTTCGGGTCTCAGCGCAACGCTTCAATGGCGACCTGCGTCTGAAGGGTCTGCGCCAATGCATCCATCACCACCCTGAGTTTACGAGGCATCTGACGCGAACTGGGCCAGACGGCGGACAGTGGGTAGGCTGCTTGGCTGACGGTGGGCAGGACGGTTACCAGGGTTCCGCCATCCAATTGACCACGCACCAGCCATACAGGCAGCCGGGCAATGCCGAGTCCGGCTTCGCAAGCCGCGAGCAGGCCAGCCAAATCGTCCATGGCCAGGCGAGTGGGCAGGGTAGCGGTAAGGCTGCGCGCATCCGCTGTGCTCATGTGCCATTCCACCTGGTCGCCAACCTGGCCGTAGGCCAGCGCCTGATGGGTGGATAGGTCGGCCGGTGTTGTCGGGGCGCCCTTGGCGGCGAGATAGCTCGGCGCGGCGGTAAGGACCATGGCCTGTTGACCGAACGGACGAGCACGCAGCCCGGGATAAGCAGCCAGTGAGCCGCTACGGATGGCCAGGTCGAACCCTTCTTCCACCAGGTCGACACGTCGGTCGCTCAAGGAGAGCGTCAGGCAGAGCCGCGGATGTGCATCCAGCAAGTCAATCAGGACGGGCGCGATAAAGCGTCGACCCAGTTCTACCGGCGCGCTGATGCGCAGCCTGCCGACGATGTCGTCGATGCCGGCATGGAGCGCTTCCTCTGCTTGTTCGATTTCGGCGAGCGCGGCAACACAACGCTGATAAAAGGCGCTGCCGGCTTCCGTCAGGCTTAGGTGCCTCGTGGTGCGATGGAACAGGCGGGCCCCGGTTCGTTCTTCCAGGCGCGCAACGCGCTTTGCGACCGCCGAGCGCGTGAGATGCAAGCGCTGTGCCGCTGCGGTGAAGCTGCCCGTTTCGGCAGCATGGATAAAGGCGGTGATGCCGCTCAGGCGATCCACTATGGCAGGAGATTGGTGCCAATCATTCGCCAATCATACGACGAATCATCGCTTTTGGAGAACTGTGGCTACGCATACGATGCGCAGCAAGTGAAACGAATGAGCGGTGAGGAAGACGATGCGTGGTCGTGGTTGGGAAATGTGCGGTTCTTCGGGTGACATCGGTAGCAGGGTGGTCCGATTGCGATATGGCACGGCCGAGGCGCAATGCGGCGAGCTATATCTACCGGATGGCAGGTACGCTCCGGTGGTCTGCCTGCTGCATGGAGGCTATTGGCGCATGCCTCATGGCCGCGATCAGATGGAGCCCATGGCGCGTGACCTGGTACGGCGAGGCTATGCCGTGTGGAACCTTGGGTATCGGCGCGTCGGCGAGGTACAGCCGGCATGGCCCGCATGCCTGGAGGACGTGAATTGCGGTGTCGATCGGCTGGCCGACACCGACTTCGGCCTGGACCTCGATCGGGTCGTGTTGGTGGGGCATTCGGCCGGCGGCCATCTGGCCCTGTCCTGCGCCGCAAGCTGGCCTGCGCGCCGCGTCCGCCTACTGGCCGCCATCGGCCTCGCGCCGGTGACCGATCTGCTGTCTTCCAGCGCCGACACTGCATTGAAGGCCGCTATTGATGCCTTGCTGGCCGACTCGGCTGAAGCAGCGTCGCCGTTACAGCGACTGCCTATCGGTCTTCACCAGACCCTGATCCACTCCCTTATAGACGATGGCGTACCGGTTGCCATGTCCCAAAGCTATGCCCAGCGTGCGTACCGAGCAGGCGATGAGTTGGAGCTGGTGGAGTTGCCGGGCGCAGGCCATATGGATTTTCTGGACCCCGACAGTGCCGCCTATGCAGCGCTATGCCAAGCATTGCGCCTTTACTTGCACGGATAGGAGAGGGTGTGCCAGTTGGGCGCTGCAGCTGATTCCTTGGCCGCAAGCTGCAATCCACGCGGCACCTTGGGATAAGCTGCGGCGGAGAACTTTGAAAAGGGAGCAAATTTTGGGAGTAGTTATCATTCACGGAGAAAGTCCGTGCTGTCTTTCTGTCCGCGGGGCATGATGCGGCCTAACCCTTCCATCGGGAGGACTTGTTCCGGCAAGCCCGTCCAAGCCCCCCATGGCAAACGTTGGAAATCGAAAGGCGCCTTTGTCTCCGAACACCAAATCACGACTGCTTGGCCTTCTGATCTTCGCAATTGGCGTCGGAGGGGCAGCGTACACCTGGTATTCCGTTCTTGCCGAGGGCCGCTACGCCCAGAAGGCCAGCTTTCTCCTTCCGTTCTTTGCTTGCCTCGGCTTGTCGCTGATGATCTATCCGATGAGCAAGGCCGAGAGCCTTGCAAAATATGGCTCCGAGCAGATCCCTTGGGAGCATATTCCAATGGGGCAGAAGGTTCTGATCTTTCTCGGTGTTGTGCTTGGCGCGTTGCAATGGTCCTTTTTTAGTGGGCACCTTTCGCTCTAACGTTGGACTGCCCTGACACGGGCTACGCCGAGGCGGCAACGATTGCAATATCGATCTCACGAGTATCCCGCTCTGCCAGGAGCGTCCGCGCATATTCGAGAACACGCCGGCGACCGGTAAACCATTCGTTGCCTGTCTGTGCCTTTTCACACAGGGCTTGACCCATCCTTTCGTAAAACAGCGTGCTATATATTACCCTTTTCGGGTAAAACGCAGCTGCGTATCCAGAGGATGCATCATGGCTCGGCAGCCGCTTATAGCAAGTCAGTTTGATATCAGGCCCGATGAACAGGGATGGCAGGCCGCGCATCTGCACGGTGCGGCGCAAACCGCCATGCTGTTCGACGGTGTGCCGGGCTTTGCCTACATCGTCAAGGACGCCGCCGGCCGTTATGTCTCCTTCAACCAGTCGGTAATGCAACGGGTCAAGGCGCGCCGGCCAGAGGAGATCCGTGGGCGCACGGCAGCGGAAATCTGGCCGGGCCCAATGGCCGCCCGCTACGACCAGCAGGATCAATGGCTGATCAAGCGGCAGCTACCCATCTTCGACCAGCTCGATCCGACGCTCTATGCCGATGGCGAAACCGGCTGGTGCGTGACCCACAAATACCCGCTCTACGTCACCACCGGCGAGTTGGCCGGCATACTGTGCCTGTCGCGCGATCTGCCGGAGATTTCACGCAACGGTTTGATCAACGAGCAACTGGCCAGTGCCGTGGACCGCATGGTCATCCACTTCGAGGACAAGCTGCAGATTGCCGATCTGGCCGAGCAGGCGGGTCTTGCCAGCAGCCAGTTTTCCGCCCGCATCCGCAAGATCTACGGCATCAGCCCAGCCGACCTGATCCTGCGCAGCCGCATCCGCGCCGCCTGTGCCTTGCTCCGCCGTGACGACGCTTCGCTCAGCCAGATTGCCCTGCAGTGCGGCTTCTATGATCACAGCCTGCTGAGCCGACAGTTCCAGCGCATGATCGGCACCAATCCTTCCAGCTACCGCAAATGGCTGCAGACACAGCCGCAATCGACCCTGGTACCGTGGGAGCCGCACTGGCCCCGTTAAGCCCTGGGTAGCAGCGCTGGGCGTGGCGACGGCCCCCGGCCGAAACCGGGGATGGCCATGCCCAGCCCAGGATAGGCTGCGACTTACTTGGGGAAGGTATAGGTTACCGAGAAGTTACCTGCGCCCGAGTAGGACTTCACCTCGAAGTAGTAGTGCCCTGCCGTACCGGCGTAGTTGATGGTCTCGCTGGAGGTGGGCCCGGTGGCCGACGTCACTACCGCCCAGGCGGAACCACTCCATTTGTACAGCACCAGCTCGAAGTCGGTATTGGCCGGCCCGGTCAACTGCAGCTTGAAGTTGCCGCCCAGATTGCTGGTGTGGGCGCCAGCGGAAGGCAGGTTGACCCATTGCTTGTTGGCCACCGAACCCGTTACCGTCACGGGCGTGGTGCCACCGTTATCGGGCTTGTAGTAAGTGGCAAACACCACGCCGGCGCGGCGCTCGTTCACTGCGTGCCAGGGTTGGCCCAGGGTACGCATGCGCGAATTCTCGGTTGGCCGGTACATGCCGCTGGTGCAATAGCGGCCGCCGCGGAACAAGCCCAGCGTGCCGTTGGCGTAGGTGCCCGTCGGGGTGGGCACCTGGATATTCGCTGGAATCAGGCTGCCCCACTTGCCGCCATTGCGGCTGCTTTGCAGCGTGACATTGGCCTCGCTGGGTTCGCGGCTGGTATCGCAGCTGCCGTAGTCATACTCGTCAGCCAGCTTGAACGCGGTGTGGCCTATCTCGTGCAGCGCCAGCTCGATCGCCGAGGTGTGCATGGTCATGGTGGCGATGCTGCCGCCAGCTCCGCCATAGCGGGTGGAGTTGGCGATCACCACGATCACGTCGCGGCCGTCGGCGGCGGTGACCGAACCCACGTTGGAATACACCAGGTTGTCATCGGCACAGACCAGCCGGTCCAGGCCCCAGCAGCCTATCTGCACACCCAGGGCGGTGTTCTTGTAGATGCCCTTGTCCGGTTCATCCACGCCGGACTGGGCGCTGACCACATCGACGCGACGGATGTTCATGCCGGCCTTGTTGGCGCCAAACAGGGGATCGGCCAGCATGCCGTTGGCCACCTTCTGCGCATCGCTGGCCCATTTGCCCATTTCGGCGCTGGTGTAGCCGTCGCCGATCAGCACGATATCCATGCGGTTGTTCGATGGGCCGGTATTGTGCAGCAGCACCGAGCTGGCCTGTAATCCCATGGACATCATGCGCTCATTGCCATTGAGCAGCCTGTCCAGCAGCTTGCGGTCGAAGCGCTTGGCGGGCTTGGCAGCGGCGGCGGCAAAGGCGCGCTCATTGCCCAGTTCGGTATTCTGCCCACCCACCAGTTCGACGTGGTCCAGCGTCTTGTTGTCCGGCACCCGCACTTCGAACACCGTCTGCGGCAGGGTGACCTTCTGGGTGCGTTCGATCTCCCCGGTCTCGGGGTTGAACGATTCGGCGTGCAAGGTGGCCGGGTTGGCTACCCGGCTACGGAACAGTTCCCTACCCTGTCGGTCGCGTCCGACTACATAGAGATCGGAAGCACTGGGGTGTACGGGCTGGGGCGTGCTGGTGAACTGGCCGGTCTGGGCATGGACCAGCTCGTAGTCGCTGCCGCCCCTGCCGTTGTCCTGCTTCACCCGGAGCAGCAAGCCGTCCGCCGCGTAAACCGCCTGACCTGCCAGGGCCAGCCCCAGCACGAAGGGTAGGGAATGCTTCATGATGCGCCTCTATTCTAATTATGCCGATGGGATATCGGCTGCAGCATCATGAACTTAGAAAGGCTTGAACGATTGTACGAATTTATGCAGGCAAGGACCAAAAGCATGCAAATCTGCTGGATGGTATATGCGGAATGGGTAAAAAAGCGGGATTCCGACGGATGGTAGCAGCCTGATCAGTATCGGTACCGTGTTTGCCGTGACCATGCCCCACAGGGGGTGTCACTCGACGACCAATCGCTTGAGCCGGGCATGCTCATTCTTAGGCTGCTTGAGTCGCTTGGCATCGGCGCTCCAACGTCAGATTTACAGCGCTTTGCCGAAAAAGCTTAATGCCTTCGCTACTACACGGCGATGCACCGCTTCGCGATCCACGCCTGGGGCGTCGCGGCAGACCTGCGCCAACCGAGCCATTGCAGCCGGCAGGCCACGTTGATGAAGGCGTAGTGCCCTGCACCACCTTGCACCAGTTCGTACTGCGCTTGAGGAATATGTTTTGCGTACCAGCTAGCGTTGGACGCAATGGGCACGGTTGTGTCCGCATCGCCAGCCACGATTGCCAGCGGAATGGAGATGTCTGCCAGGTCATGTGGCTGAAACGCTTGCCCGAGCGCAGGGGCCATGACGAACGCCGCACGGATGCGCGGATCACGGAAAGAGTTGCCGCTGCGCGCCAGCGAGGCTTGGGTGGCGGGGGCCGACTCGTTCAATCCCATACTCTTTGCGCCTGGGATGTCTATTTCCGGAGGATGGCAGGTTGCGTCGGCAGCAGGTGATTGGCAAAACCGGAAAAACGCCTGCCGATCGGTACGCGCGCTAGCCAACTCCAGAACCGTGTAGCCGCCAAGGGAAAAGCCCAACGCACCGATGCGTTCCATGTCCACGTGCGAAACGAACTACGGGTCTGCCAGCACGGCATCCAGGGCCTCGCTCAAGTCTGTCGCACGCTCCCACCACAACAGAAAACCCTCTGCCGTCAACGGCTCCAGTGCGTTGTTGCCGGGGTGGTTGACGCCGACCACAATGTAGCCCTGCTCTCGCGTCCTGGCATGTCTGGTACAAACGGCGATACGTATGGGGGATCGTGGCTAGCGGACCATCGTGCCGCACACAACAATACACGGTGGTCGCTGCACGCTCGACCAACCGCACCGACAGGTCGGTACCGATCGCCTGCTGCCGCGCCTGGAAAGTACTGGGACTGAGCCCGGTCATCTCGCGAAACGCACGCGCAAAGCTCTGGGCATTATCGTATCCAGCCTCGGCGGCCGCATCGATGACACTGGCAGTGCCTTCGACCAAGTGGTACGCGGCCCGTGCCAGGCGCGCGCGCCGCACCGTGACAGCCACGCTCTCGCCGGTCATGGCACGGTACAGCCGATGGAAGTGGTAGGGAGAAAAATGGGCAATGGCGGCAAGCAATTCGGTGCTGTGTGGCGCAAAATCCGGCAGGCACAATGGGGAAAAGCCCAGTCGATGACGGGGCTTCGTTGTCGCCCGTAATGGCAATCCGACGACTTTATTGCCTGCCGTCGTGTCTTCTACGACGAGCATGCCGTGCAGTTCTTCGACGAGAAAAAAACGGATGTCGAGGAGCGCCCAGCAGTGGGGGCGCTTCTTACTTCAATGAATAGCGTCGCCTTAGGTTCACAGGCGGCGCTATTTCAAATCAGAAGTCGTGACCTAAGCCCACGGTGACGATTGATGGATCAGGGCCATTGTTCACCCGCTTCGCGTAGTACTCGGCCAGGGCATAGGTCCGCTTGGACAGGTTGTACTGCCCCCGACGTTGAATACGTTGGCCTTGGTATCGCCAGATGTCTGCCGAACATAACCCACACGCAGTGCGGTACCGATGTCGTCGAAGGCGTAGGCGCCGAACAGCGAGGATGCCTTGACCTTCCGTTCAGCGCCGCCAGTCCTCAGCTTGTTCTGGCTGTGCTGGGCGCCAAAGTTCAAGCGGCCGAGGTAATACGAGCCCCCCGCCACGAACTGGTCGAGTTCCGCCCCCTTGATGCCCTCATAGTCCTTGGCCTGCTGGTAGGCAATATGCGTGTCAAACGAATCCCATGTTCCCACCATACGGAACGCCCAGCCGCGTGAGTCCAGCCCATTGGCGGACTTGTTTTCACCCGTGAAGTAGGCGGCATCGCCTTGGATGCTGCCGAACTTGGGTGTCGAATACCACAGCATATTGTTGCTGCGATAGTTGGAACCCAGCGCGTAATAACCGGTACCGAAGTTAGCGGACCCGAAGGTATGGGTGCCAATGAAATTGTCGTAGAACTCGGCTGCCTGCGTGTAGGGCGTCTTGCCGCGGCCAAGCTTGATGGCACCAAAATCGCCCTGCAAGCCGACCCAGCCCTCGCGGGAGGCAAAGCTGTTCTTGCCCACATAGAAAGACGCGTCAGCGGCATCGATGCCGATGCCGGACTCGATCTGGAAAAAGGCTTTCAGGCCCTCGGGTAGTGCTTCCTCACCCTTGATTCCCCAGCGGCTGTAGAGGTCGTTCACCTCGGTACTGCCATTCACCGCACCGGCATCCGCCGGAAAGAAAGCCCGTTCGGCGCGCGCTGCGGCGTTGACGTTCTGAACGCCTCCCAGCACCCGGCCGTAGAGCACGACCTCGTTGGCAGCAAAAGATGAGGCGCTTGCCATCAGTAGTGTTATCCAATGAATACGTTTCATCGCGACCCCTTGTTTTAGGTTGTGAAATAGGAATTAGAAATCCGGCGTGCAAGATTCAATTGAGGCAACTTAATCTACGGCGCGATTCCCACCCTACCCGCACAAAACCCACAAATCGCCGACTTTCTGATTACAGATTTGTTATTTAATGCGACCCGCAATGCTTACGGATTTGTAATTATTCTGACGAGGGTTTGTTGGCTTGCGCCCCCGACAATGGCGACCAGCATAAAGACATTATGCAAACAACCCCAACGCCGTAAGGAGCAAGCCATGCAATTCAAAAACCTCTTTCCTATCCTGCTGACTGTCGCTGCAACTATCGGCATTAGCCAGGCCAATGATGGTTATATCCACTCCCATTCTGGTACGCCCCGGCAGTTGACCAATGCCGATGTCAATTTCGGTTCGCCGGCCTCGGTCAAATTCGCCGATCGTGGCTATGAATTCAAACTCGGCGCGGATGGCAAAGCGAGCCGCTCCTGGTTTTCGGTAGAGAGCAGTGAACGGGTACGTTTTGATCTGGAAAACCAGAGCGATCACGTTGTCGCATTTGTTGTCGGGGATGAGCCTGCCATTGCCGAATACGCGCAACTGTTCCGCAAGGACCCCGCCAGCGTCAGCAACGATTTCCATGGCGTGATTCTGTCGCCGGGCGAGAAGAAGAACTTTGCCTGGAAATTCGACACCTCCGGCAGCCCCAAGGTACTTGCCACCTACGTCACGCTGGATGGCGAATACAAGAAGAACAAGGCGCCCGTCTCGGTGACCCGCTCCCGCGACCATTAAGCAAGGGCTTGTGTCACTGCAACCAAACGTGGTCGGTAGCACTAGCCAAGGTGCCACAGTCCACGTTCCCTACAGCTGCATAGGCAGCTCAACCCAACAAACGATTCATTCCCAGTTACAGCGCCTGAATTGATTGGCGCGAGCCAAAGACTTCGCGTTGCTGCTGGCAGAGGTAACTGCTTCATGCCCATCAAGACAAGCTCGCTAGGTATCGTATTGCTGACCGTGGCTGGTAGCCATTGGGCGCAAGCCGCATCCCCGCCCAAGCTGGACGAATTGCTCACCCAGGCGGAGCTGCATGCTCCGCGGGTAGTCGCGGCCAAGGCAGCTGTGGACGCTGCGGCGGCCAGCTACCGCGCTGCCGGTGGCTGGGCGAATCCGGAGATCAGCTATTCGCGTGAAGACATCGGCACCGCCGAGCCATCACGAACCGTTGAGCTGAGGCAGCGCATCGAATTGGGCGGCAAAATTGGCTTGCGTCAGCAGATTGCTTCGGCCGAGGAACGGAAGGTCCAACTGGCTCTGCGCCAGGTTCGGCACGATGTGCGCTCGGAGGTGTATCGCGCCTACTACGACCTCAGTCTGTCAGAGCTGCGTATCCGGGAGGCACGGGTCGGCGCACAGGTAGCGCAAAACTTCAGCACCGTAGTGGAAAAGAAACTCAGCGCGGGTCGAGTGCCACCGGTGGAGGCAGCCAAGGCCAAGCTGCCGGCCATCCTGGCCAATGAGGACCTCCACAATGCAGAGCGACTGCACGGTGTGGCCATACTCAAACTGGAGAAGCTGATAGGCCAGGCGTTGCCGGAATCCGACCATCCGCTCCCGGACCTGCCTCGCCCGCCCTTGCCCTGGGAAAAAGTTGCAGAGCATTTCCGGCAATCGCCCCAGACACTCATGAATGCCGCGCAAGTCGATATTCAGATGGCCGAATTAGCCTCCCAGAAAGCGCAATATTGGCCGGATCTGATTTTATCCGGCGGAGTTAAAAATATACCGGCCGCCTCAACTAGCAGCCGGCAATTTGGCATTGCCCTGGAAATTCCTTTATTCGGCCGCAATTCGGCCAAGGTAGCCGGAGCATCGGCGCGATTACAGCAAATTCGTGCCGATACGGAAGCGGCTGCAATCAATTCGGAATTGCAATTGCAATCGCTGCATGCGGAATTGCAATCGCTTGTCGAGCGGATACGGCTTTATCAAGAGACCGTGATCCCCACCGCTGAATCTGTCTATCAGATTGCCCAGCAAGGCTATGAATTGGGCCGATATAGCTTCATCGACATATTGGACGCGCAAAGAAGCCTGCTGACCACTCGTTCAGAGCGTACCTCCCTGTGGCAGCAATACATCAACCAGCAGGCTGAGTTCGATCGCCTGCTCGGCCGTGCCGGCTCGACCTCCAACCAATAGAACAGCGCTGCCGCGCAGTCTCTGGTTTATTGCCAACGAAAGTGAAAGTTCATGAAAAACAATCGAATACTGATTGCGGCGCTGGTCGCAGCCTCGGTGGGAGCGGGGCTGGGTGCCGCCGGCTATGGCCTCCTCGGTCACGAGGAACATACCGCAGGCACCAAGGGGAAAGCCGAAACCGGCGACGCACACAGGGAAGGTGAGGCGCACAAGGAAGTCGAAGAAGCGCATGGCGAGGAAGGCGGGGTCACGCTGAACGACGCGCGTGTAAAGGCTGCCGGCATCACGGTCGAGAGGGCCGGTACTGCCCTTGTCGCCAATACCATGCCGCTGCCTGGCGAGATACGCTTCAACCAGGACAGCTTGGCGGAGATTACGCCGCGCGTGACCGCCGTCATCATCGGCATCCACAAGAATGTGGGTGACAAGGTGCGCAAGGGTGACGTCCTGGCGACGCTAGAGAGCCAGGCCCTGGCCGAATGGCGCAGTGAGTACCTGGCAAACGAGAAGCGCCTGGAGCTTGCTCGCGGCAACTTCGAACGCGAAAAGCGGCTATGGCGCGACAAGATCTCTGCCGAGCAGGAGTACCTGAATGCCAAGAAAGAGCTGGCCGAGATCGAAATCGCGATGCAAGGCAGTCGCGATCGCCTGCTTTCCATTGGTGCCAGCCTGCCCAAGCAGAACCTCGGACTGGCTCGCTATGAGTTGAGAGCACCGTTTGCGGGGACCATTGTCGAGAAGCACGCCACCACCGGCGAGGCGGTCAAGGAAGACGTGACCCTGTTCCAGATCGCCGATCTGAACAATGTCTGGGCCGAGATCGCGGTCTACCCCAAGAACATCAACCAGATTCAGCTGGATCAGAGCGTCACGGTCCGTTCCAAGGACCAGGGTATGGCGACCACCGGCAAGATTGCCCATATCGGCGCCCTGATCGGCGAGAAAACGCGCACCGCAACGGCACGTATCACCATTGATAACGCCAGGGGGCTGTGGCGCCCTGGGATGTTCGTCAACATCGACGTCGCCGATGGCTCGGTAAAGACGCCGGTCGCTGTCAAAGCCAATGCCGTGCAGACACTGGAAGGCAAAACTGTTGTCTTCATCCGCGAAGGAGAGAAATTCGAGCCAAGGGAGATTGAGCCTGGACGTCAGAATGCTGAGTGGGTCGAGGTCATCAAGGGTCTCAAGGCCGGCGAAGCCTACGCCTCCAACAATAGCTATGTCGTCAAGGCCGAAATGGGCAAGGCGACGGCGTCGCACGCGCACTGATGGGGATGAGACATGTTTGATCGCATCCTCCGTTATGCCATAGAACATTGCTGGCTGGTCATGATCGCTGTTCTCGGCGTTAGCGCACTCGGCATCTATAGCTATCAAAAGCTACCCATCGACGCGGTGCCGGACGTGACCAACGTCCAGGTCCAGATCAATACCATGGCGCCCGGCTACTCGCCGCTGGAGTCGGAACAGCGCATCACCTTTCCCATCGAAAGCATCATGGCCGGCCTGCCGAGCCTGGAGCAAACCCGCTCGCTGTCACGCTATGGCCTGTCCCAGGTGACCATGATCTTCAAGGAAGGCACGGACATCTACTTTGCCCGACAGATGATCAATGAACGCCTGCAGGAGGCCAAGGAAAAGCTGCCGCCTGGTATCGCGCCGACCATGGGGCCGATCTCCACTGGCTTGGGCGAAATCTATATGTGGACCGTCGAGCCCAAACCAGGCGCAAAGAAACCGGACGGTAGCCCCTATACGCCGACTGACCTGCGCACGATCCAGGACTGGATCATCAAGCCGCAATTGCGCAACGTCACGGGGGTCACCGAGGTCAATACCATCGGCGGCTACACCAAGCAGATTCATGTTACGCCAGACCCTGCCAAGCTGATCGCCTACAAGCTGACGTTCCAGGACATCACCGAAGCCTTATCCGCCAACAACGACAATGTGGGCGCCGGCTACATCGAGCGTAATGGCGAGCAGTACCTGGTGCGTGTGCCTGGCCAAGTCGCGACACTGGGCGATGTCGAGAAGATCGTCATCGGCTCGCGTGACGGTACGCCGGTCTATATCCGCGATATCGCGACCGTCAGCCTGGGTAAGGAGCTGAGAACAGGTGCAGCCACGGAGAATGGCGAGGAAGTCGTACTGGGCACGGTCTTCATGCTGATGGGCGAGAACAGCCGGACTGTCGCGGCATCGGTTGGCAAGAAAATGGCCGATATCAACCGTACCTTGCCGGAAGGCGTAGTGGCGAAGACGGTCTATGATCGCACCCAACTGGTCGACAAGGCCATCGGCACGGTCAAGAAAAACCTGCTTGAAGGTGCTGTCCTGGTCATCGCGATCCTGTTTCTGTTCCTGGGTAATATCCGCGCGGCCCTGATCACCGCCATGGTGATCCCGCTCTCGATGTTGTTTACCTTGACCGGCATGTACGTGAACAAGGTAAGCGCCAACCTGATGAGTCTGGGGGCATTGGACTTCGGCATCATCGTTGACGGTGCTGTCGTGATCGTCGAGAACTGCATTCGGCGCATCGCCGAGGAGCAGCACCGCCTGGGGCGGGTATTGAATCGGCGCGAGCGCTTCCATCTGGTCTTCGAGGCATCCAAGGAAGCCCGCCGCGCGCTGCTGTTTGGCCAGTTGATCATCATGGTGGTCTACCTGCCGATCTTCGCGCTCAATGGTGTGGAAGGCCGCATGTTCCAGCCCATGGCATTTACCGTGGTGATCGCCTTGTTCGGCGCCATGATCCTGTCGGTGACCTTCGTGCCTGCCGCCGTCGCGCTGTTCTTGAACGGCAAGGTATCGGAGAAGGAAAATGCCTTGATGCGGGCCGCCAGCCGCAGCTACAAGTCTGTGCTGGACTGGAGCCTGGGCAACGTCCGCAAGCTCTTTGCCGGCGCCGCGGTGATGATTGTGCTGGTCGCCATCCTGGCCGTCAGGATGGGCACGGAATTCATTCCCAGCCTCTCCGAGGGCGACCTTGCGGTACAGGCGCTGCGCATACCGGGTACCAGCCTGGAGCAATCGATTGCGCTGCAGTCGAAGCTGGAAAAACGCATCAAGTCCTTCCCTGAGGTCAAGACGGTGTTTGCCCGGATTGGCACGGCCGAAGTGGCTACCGATCCGATGCCACCATCAATCGCCGATACCTACGTGATCTTCAAGCCGCAGTCTGAATGGCCTGATCCTGGTCGTAGCCTGGCGGATATCCGTGAAGAGCTGGAAATGGCGCTGGCGGAGATACCCGGCAGCAACTACGAGTTCAGCCAGCCTATCCAGATGCGTTTCAACGAGCTGCTGTCCGGCGTTCGCGGTGACATTGCCGTCAAGGTATTCGGCGACGACATGGACGTCCTGCTCAAGAATGGCAACGACATCGCCAAGGTATTGGATGGCATCAAGGGTGCCGCGGACGTGAAGGTCGAACAGGTTGCCGGTTTGCCCTTGCTGACCATCGCCATCGACCGCGAACGCCTGTCGCGCTACGGCCTGTCCATGCGCTCGGTGCAGGACGTGGTGGAAGTGGCTGTGGGGGGCAAGACCGCCGGCGTGATGTTCGAGGGAGATCGGCGCTTTGACGTGATGGTGCGCCTGCCGGAAGTGCTGCGTGACGATATCGATGCGGTGAAGCGTCTGCCGATACCGCTGCCTGATGCCAATGGTGGTTCCATTCCACTGTCGGAGGTGGCCAACGTCGAGCTCTCGCAAGGACCGAACCAGATCAGTCGTGAGAACGGCAAGCGTCGCATCGTCGTCTCCGCCAACGTGCGTGACCGGGACATCGGTAGCTTCGTGGCCGAGGCAACCCAGCTCATCGATAGCAACATCAAGCTGCCGTCCGCTTACTGGATCACCTGGGGCGGTCAGTTCGAGCAGCTGCAATCGGCAGCAAAGCGGCTGCAGATAGTGGTTCCGCTCTCGCTCCTGCTGGTCTTTGGGCTGCTGTTTGCGACCTTTGGCAATGCAAAGGATGGGCTGCTGGTGTTCACCGGCGTGCCGTTCGCGCTAACTGGTGGCGTCCTGGCACTGTGGCTGCGGGATATCCCGTTGTCGATATCGGCCGGGGTCGGGTTTATTGCCCTGTCCGGGGTGGCGGTGCTCAATGGTCTGGTGATGATCAGCTTCATCAACAAGCTGAGAGAGGAAGGCGTGGACAAGGCCGATGCGGTTTTCAACGGCGCGATGACACGGTTGCGGCCGGTTCTGATGACTGCACTGGTGGCCTCGCTGGGCTTCATCCCCATGGCACTGGCCACGGGTACAGGTGCCGAAGTTCAGCGTCCGTTGGCTACCGTGGTGATCGGCGGCATCATCTCTTCCACGGTGTTGACCTTGCTTGTTTTGCCTGCGCTGTATGCTTGGGCGTACCGAAAGGACAATTAGCTTTCAAATTTGTCATCTGAATGTCGGGAAGTTGTGGGGGGGTACAAGCGAGAATGCAGTCACGTGAACCACCCTTCACTGACGAGGGCGTGTCCGTGCCGTTTGGTGGATACATAAGGGCCTTCGTCGAAGTTCATTGCGTCTTGACTTGCCCGGCCCCTGTGCCGGGCTTTTTTCTTCGAGGCCGGAGATGGATACCCGCCAAACTGGCTTGACCCTAAAGTAACTTTAGGGTGCTTAATCCATCGCCATTCAGGGGTGCCGATCCGGTACCCGCGAGATTTAGAAGGTAAGGACCAGATGCATCAGGTACGACAGCACGCAAGGCCAGGCCCGCTTTTCTACGCCAAGGACCGACAACATTCCGACGACCAACACCCATGTCTTGGGAAGGCCGGCCTGTCCATGGCAGGGGAGTGCCACTGAATGCGCATACTGCTGGCCGAAGACGAAGCCCATATCGGCGAATATCTGGTCAAGGGACTGCGTGAGAATGGACTGGTGGTTGACTGGGTGCGCAATGGGCCCGACGCCTTGCATCAGGGCACCACGGTCGATTATGACCTGGTGATTCTGGACATCGGCCTGCCGGGTATGGATGGTTGGGAAGTGATGCGGCGCCTGCGAGAAACGCAAATGATGCCGGTGTTGTTTCTCACTGCCCGTGACATGGTCGAGGATCGCGTGCGCGGCCTCGAGCTCGGCGCCGATGACTACCTGATCAAGCCGTTCTCGTTCTCCGAACTGCTGGCCCGCGTGCGGGTCATCCTGCGCCGGGGCAAGCAGAAGGATATGAATGTACTGACCATACGCGACCTGAAGCTGGATGTGATGCGGCGGCGGGTAGAGCGAAATGGACAGCGTATTGACCTGACCATCAAGGAGTTCGCCCTGCTGACGCTGTTCCTGCGCCGGCAAACCGAAGTGCTATCGCGTACCCTGATCGCCGAGCTTGTATGGGAGATGCACTTCGACCGGGATACCAACGTGGTCGAGGTGGCCGTCAGGCGTTTGCGGGCCAAGGTCGACGATCCTTTTGAGCACCCTTATATCCATACGGTTCGCGGCTTTGGCTACGTCTTGGAGCGACGCGAGTGAAGTGGTTACGCGGTAGCAACAGTCTCGCCGTTCGACTGATCGTCATGCTGACGATCACCTCGGTCTTCGTAATTGCTGGCGCGGGCTTGATGTTCTATGTGGCGTTGGAAGCCCAGTTGAATGCGGCGGACCACGAAGAGATCCAGGGCAAGATGAACGCGCTGGAGCAGCTGATCCAGGACATGCCTGATGAAATCCAGCCTTATGACCTGATCGAGAAGTTACAGGACATCACGACCGGGCATCCCAGGCTGTTGATTGCCGTGAAAGGCCGATCCGGTTGGCTGGTGGTGCCCGAACTGAAGTTTCAGCACGCACTGGAAAAACACGGCGACATTCCTGACAGGAAGATACTTTCGCTCTACCACGAGAATGATGCCTGGCTGGTTCGGAAGAGCGCCATTACGGAGGGTGGGCCAAAGCCGCTGGATGCGGTCTATCTCGCGATAAATGTCAGTGACTCCCGGCTCACCATCAAACGCTATCGCAGTACGGCGGTTGCCATCAGTGTGCTCGCTGCGCTGTTATGTGGCGGCATCGGATACCTGGTCATTCGACGTGGCCTGGCCCCCCTGGAGAAGTTGGCGACCGAAGCCGAACAACTGACGGCTGACCAACTGCATACCCCGCTTGCCATAGGCAAGGCGCCGGACGAGGTGCGCAGCCTGGTGGCCAGCATCAATCTGATGCTGGCGCGGCTCAACCAGAGCTTCAGCAATCTGGAGCAGTTCTCTGCGGACATCGCGCATGAACTGCGGACGCCGATCAACAGTCTGCTGCAGAAGACCGAGGTGATCCTGAGCCGGCCAAGGTCGATTCAGGAGTACGAAGAGCTGCACCATTTGAACCTGGAAGAGTTCGGCAAGCTCAAGAATATGGTTGGCGACATGCTGTTCCTTGCCCGAGCGGACCATGGCATGTTGGTACTGGAGCGGGCTCAGGTCGACCTGTTACACGAAGTCCGGCAGGTGGCTGAATTCTTCGAATACATAGCCTCCGACAAGCAGCAGGATATCCAGATCCGCGGCGCCGGTAATCTCTTCGCAGATCGGCTTATGGTGCACCGTGCGTTGACCAACCTGTTCTCCAACGCCGTGAAATACGGGTTGCCGGAAACAACGATCCAGGTGGATATCCGCCACGAAGCCAAGCAATTGGTGATCACGGTCAGCAATGCCTGTGCGGCGTTAAGCGAAGCCGAGCTACAAGGCCTGTTCGCCCGCTTCATCCGTGGCAACGCCCCCTTGAACCGCGACGTGGATGGCACCGGCATTGGACTGGCAATCGTGCGTTCCATCATGCGGGTACATCAGGGTTCAGTGGACGCCCAGCATGATCGCAACAGGATCAGCATTAACCTTCGTTTTCCTCATCATGAACGGCCGGACGTGGCGGGGTAAGCCGGGCGGTTCAATTGGTTCTGTTAGCGCGCCAGCTCCTGTGCCGATCACTGCGGAACCCACGGGACGACTTGTTCCATCTCGGCCAAAAACTGCTGGCGATTGGTCGTCTTGAGTTGCTTGGTGAGTACGTTGTCAGCAAAGCTCCGTTGTTTCATGGCTTTCGAGTGGCGCGAAGAAGGTGGCAGGATTCAATCACATTGCGGCCGACTTTTGCAGAGCTTCCTTAAATACGGGCATTTGTCAGAGTAATCACTTCCGACTTGCTGAGAGGACAGTCTTTACAAGCGTATCAATGTTCATACTCGTTCAGCGTTCTGTACCCATTTATTCCCGCCGATCAGCCCCATAGATTGTATTCATTCCGACAAATATTTTATTTGCCGTTTTCTGAATTCAACTTAATGAGAAGCTCCGCAGCTTCAATCATTTGAGCGGAATCATTCAGCCTAGTGAGTAGTCCTGGTTCTAGCTTTCGGAGAGGATCAAGCTTCACAGTTGACGGCGGTGCTTTCTCGAACTCAATTCCGGCGAGACGCCCGTTCATCACGAACAAATCAGCGCAGAAATCTCTTTTCTTGCCATCCAGAAAGGCGGCGCTGGCAAAATTTATGCGCATAGCGGAAACGGGAGGGGACTTGTAATGAAACAAGTCAGACGCCGGCCACGTCGAGCATTTATCGTCAGAATCAGCGTCAAAAAAAGCAAGATGCTTACCATTAGGTGAGCGTTGTATAAAGTCGTACCTCGCCAGTTGAGCATCCAAAGCGGCGCCCGATATTTCATCAAGCGCATTTCTGAATGCGACAATACAAGCAATTTCATATGAGCGTAATTCATGCTCTTGGCTGTATAAAAGCCTATTCACAAGTCGTCGCAACATGTTCGCCACCTTGTTAACACCCGCAATCTGGACTGCCGCTCGCCATGCTTGCCGCGCCCGCACCTGCCCCGCCCGCCATGCCCCAATAAATATTTGGGACTCGATCTAGCTGCTGTAGCCACGGGCTCCATTTTGCACCCCAGGCCAGATGTTCCCCTTTAATCTTCCCAAACGCATAGGGATCATGTTTGAAATGGCGGATTCTACTGACGTAGTTTCCGTTCAATATGGTTCCCTCCGCCCAGCCAGCCAATTTGTCGAGCGTTGGCTTGTAGCTAGGACTCTTTGGGTTAAAGAATCGAGCAGGGGCCCAATGAGAAAACACTCGTCCAGCGCCCCTGGTGCCTGCGGCCCTAGCGCCAGCGGCACCGCCAATAACGGTTGCAGCTGCAACGCCGGCAACCTGCCCGCCTGTATACGCGGACCCACACTTTTCAACGTACTGATTTGTTTCATTAAAGTCTCGGAGTTTACTGGTAAGTCCGAAGCTGACAGTGTCACCAAAACCGACCACGGCGGTTGCGGTGTCATAAGCCGCATCGCTAAGATCGTATAGTCCGTATGGATCAAGGCCCAGAAGTGGATTGTTATCAACATAGGCGTAGGGGTTGAGTCCGCCTTGAAGGCCAATCGGATCAAACTGCGCGTAACGGCCTTGTGCAGGATCGTAATCGCGATGGAAATTGTAGTACAACCCCGTTTCCTTGTCGTAATACTGCCCCGGGAAACGCGGATTGTAGGCATAAGCCCCGCCCGTTCCCTCCGGATCCTCATTCGGCGGTGTGTTGCCAAACGGCTCGCCCTGCCACGCCCAGATCGGCCGCTTGGTGGCGTCGGTGATCAGACGTGCCGTGCCCAAGTGGTCGGTATGGATATAGCGGACCGCACCGAAGTCGATGACGGCGATGGGTGTGTCATCAAGGTACACGTACTCCCGCTTGGTATTGCCCAGCTGGTCGCTTTCGGCGATCAGATGGCCCTGCATATCGTAGTGGTAGACCGTGGTCTGGCCTTGGTAGGTCTTGATGATACGTTGACCGAGGGCGTTCACGACGTATTGCGCGCCAGCGGCGGCGATCAGCCGACCACGGGCGTTGTAGGTGTAGTTTTGCTTGGTGTCGCTGGTACGGCTGCCATTGGCGTCATATCCATAGACGCTGCTTTGCGGGCCGTCGCTGGCGGTCAAGCGGTTGCTGGTCGTCTCGACGCGTTGGACGAAGGTTTTGCCCTTGACGATCAGTTCGGTACGGTTGCTGCTGTTGTCGTACTTGTAGGTCTGGTTGTTGGTGCCGTCCTGCCAGCTGCTCAGGCGGTCGTAGCCGTCGTAACCGTACTGAGCTTGCTGGCCGGCTGGCAGGCCGAGCTTCTGTAGCATGCGCTCCCACCAACCACCGCTGATCTTTTGGGTCTTGATGCGGCCAGCGGTGTCATAGCCCAGGATAACGGTGCTGTCGCCCAGGCTGAATTGATCGAGTCGGCCATCGAGGTCGTAGTGACTTGTGCGGAGTTCGCCATTGCCGTAAGTCCAGTTCTGCGCTGCGCCGAAGGGGCGATAGCTGATGTCCTTGGCCAATACGGCGGTAGGCGCGGAGGCATTGGCTTGGGTCAGGATCTGGTTGACCTGGCCGGCGGCATTGAAGTTGTAGGTGATGGTGCGGCCACTGGGGTAGACCCGCTGCTTGAGTCGGCCGGCGCTGTCGTAGTTTTCGCGGGTGATGTATTGCTTGCCGGCAATCGTGCGCCACTCGCCCATGGGACGGCCGAGGTCGTCGTAGGGAATGCTGATCTGATCGCCTTGCGAGTCGGTGATCAGCTGTAACTTGCCAGCCCGTGTGCCTGTGGTGCCGTAGCCGAAGGTGATGTTGCTCTGGTCGGCGTAGGTGAGCTTGTCCAGCCGGCCGGCTAGGTCGTAGTGGTACTTGGTGGTTTGACGCTTGGCATCAGTTACGGTGTCGGTACCGCCCTTGCCATCGGGGACCGTCGTGGTGATGCCGCTGTCTGGGCTGGTCTGGACCAGGACCTCGTCGAAGCCGTTATAGGTATAGGTGGTGACCAAGCCGCGCGGGTCGGTGTACTTGGTCAGGCGGTTGCGGCCGTCGTAGTCGAAGCGCTGGATACGGGTCACGCCGTTGGCCGTGTCGGTCCGCGTGGTCATACGCTTGAGCGCATCGTAATCGAAGACGCTGAGGCGGCCCAGGTCGTCGGTGCGGGTCTTGACCTTGCCACCGGGGGTATAGGTGTATTCGGTCCAGCCGCCGTCGTTGCGGATTTCCTTGGCGAGATTGCCGTGCAAGTCGAATTCGCGCTTGATCGTCTGGACGGTAGCGGCGGACAGCGGCTGGCTGATGGCCAGGGCGGCGAGAGTGCAAAGAATGTATTTCATCAGGCTTAGCTTGCGAGACAGGCGGTGGGACGGGACAACTAGGCCACCTAGGTGAGGCCAACACACACGGCTCCGGGTGAGACGGGGGCGGCGCGAGGCTGAATAGCGAGCAAAGAATGTAAATGATCAAGGATGAGGTGGGCAAGCGATTTATTGCGCCGCAACATGGCAGCAATACCGTCTGCCAACACGACGTTGGCACCGAACTTTGGCGGTTCGAAGAACCAGGCTTTTATGGTGGTATCGCGCAGCGATCTACGCCGATGCAAGATGCTGCTTCCAGTGATCCGGGAAGCAGCAATCTGGGTCACTCTGTCTCAGACTTTAATGTCATGCCTCCGACACTAATGCCGAAGAACATCCTCACAATCGCGTATCGCCCCTCACTCCACCGTCACCGACTTCGCCAAATTCCTAGGCTTATCCACATCCGTCCCCCGCGCCAGCGCCGTGTGATAAGCCAGCAGCTGCACCGGAATAGCATGCACGATCGGACTGAGCACGCCGACGTTGCGCGGTGTGCGAATCACATGCACCCCATCCGACTCCCCAAAATGGCTATCCAGGTCAGCGAAGACAAACAGCTCCCCGCCACGCGCACGCACTTCCTGCATATTAGACTTCACTTTTTCCAATAGCGCATCGTTGGGGGCGATCACCACCACCGGCATGGCTTCGTCCACCAGGGCCAGCGGGCCGTGCTTCAGTTCGCCGGCGGCGTAGGCTTCGGCATGGATATAGGTGATCTCCTTGAGCTTGAGCGCACCTTCCATGGCGATGGGGTAGTGCACGCCACGGCCCAGGTAGAGGGCGTGTTGCTTGGATGTGAAGCGGTCGGCCCAGGGCTTGATCTGCGGTTCCAGGTTGAGGGCGTGCTGCACGCTGCCCGGGAGTTGGCGCAGGGCATCCAGGTAGTGCTGTTCGCTGTTGCCGTCCAGCCGGCCTTGCACCTTGGCCAAGGTGGTGGCGAGGGTGAACAGGGCGACCAGTTGGGTGGTGAAGGCCTTGGTCGATGCCACGCCGATTTCGGCGCCGGCGCGGGTGTAGAACACCAGCTTGCTGGCGCGCGGGATGGCGGATTCGCGCACATTGCAGATCGACAGGCTCAAGCCGTGCCCCAGCGACTGGGCATACTTGAGCGCTTCCATGGTGTCCAGGGTCTCGCCCGACTGGGAAATGGTGACCACCAGGTAGCGTGGATTGGCGACCGCGCTGCGGTAGCGGTACTCGCTGGCGATTTCTACCGTGCAGGGGAGCTTGGCAATGCTTTCTATCCAGTACTTGGCGACCGAGCCGGCATAGAAGCTGGTGCCGCATGCCAGGATCTGTACACCTTCCACCTGGCGCAGCAGCTCGCCGTCCTCATCGCCGAACAGGCTGGCGGCAAAGCCGGTATCCAGGACCTGTTCGATGGTATCGGCCAGCGCTTTGGGCTGCTCGTGGATTTCCTTCTGCATGAAGTGCTGGTACGGGCCCAGTTCCAGCGAGGCCAGCGAGACCTCGGAGACGCGTACCGGCCGTTCCACGGCGGTGCCGGACTTGTCGAAGATGCGGACTTCGTCCACGCCCAGCGTGGCGACATCGCCTTCTTCCAGGAAGATGACGCGGCGGGTGGCGGCCAAGACGGCCGAGACATCCGAAGCGATGAAGTTCTCGCCTTCGCCCAGGCCGATCAGCAGCGGGCAACCCATGCGGGCGCAGACCAGTTGACCGGGCAGGTTGCGGGCAATCACGCCGATGGCGTAGGCGCCATGCAGCTCCTGTACGGCGAGTTGCACCGCCTTGAGTAGATCGCCACTGCCCTTGAGATGATGTTCGATCAGGTGGGCGATGACTTCGGTATCGGTCTGCGATTCGAATACATAGCCCAGGGCTTTGAGCTTTTGGCGCTGCTCATCGTGGTTTTCGATGATGCCATTGTGTACCACCGCCACGCTGGTCGAGATATGGGGGTGGGCATTCGGTTCGGTGACACCGCCATGGGTGGCCCAACGGGTGTGGCCTATGCCCAGGGTGCCGTGCAGTTGTTCCGCCTGGGCGGCGCTTTCCATCTCCGCGACGCGGCCGACCCGGCGTACCCGGCTGATGGCGCCGTCGGCCAGCATGGCCACGCCGGACGAATCGTAGCCACGGTATTCCAGCCGCTTCAGACCATCGATCAGATGGGCTACAACATCACGCTGCGCAATTGCGCCGACAATGCCGCACATGGGTAAGCTCCGTTGGTTCAGTTTCGGCAAGTCTAGGCAAAAGTTCGCATGCCGGGAGTATGTTTACGTCATCAGTGAAATTTTTATTTATATGACATAAGCATAAAACGGTTCACCGAACAGGGAAGGCCGGGATATTCCGGCTTCCCTGTTCGGCGTTTACGACTTTTGCTTGGTGGGTCGGCGCCAGCCGTCGAGCGACTTTTGCCCGCGTGCCCGGCAGATGGTGAGGGCGTCGGCAGGTGCATCGAGGGTGATGGTCGAGCCTGCGGCGATATAGGCACGGTCGCCGATCCGCAACGGGGCGACCAGTTGGGTGTCGGTACCGATAAAGGCGTCGTCACCGATGGTGGTGACGAACTTGTTGGCGCCGTCGTAGTTGCAGGTGATGACACCGGCCGAGATATTCACCCGCTCGCCGATCACGGCGTCGCCCAGGTAGGCGAGATGACCGGCTTTGCTGCCATTGCCCAGGCGGGCTTTCTTCAGTTCGACAAAGTTGCCGATATGCACGTTTTCGCCCAGGACCGAGTCCGGGCGGATGCGGGCAAAGGGGCCGACGTCCGAGCCGGCGCCCACGGTGCTGTCTTCGATAACGGTGTTGGCTTTGATGATGACGTTGTCGCCCAGTACGGCGTTTTTCAGGAATACGTTCGGACCCAGCTTGACACCGCTGCCCAGCGTGTTGTGACCTTCCAGGACCACATTGACGTCGATTTCAACATCCTGGCCATGTTCCAGCGTACCGCGGAGGTCGAAGCGGGCGGGGTCGAGCAGGGTGACGCCGGCTGCCATCAGCCTATCGGCTTGGCGACGCTGGTAAGCGCGTTCCAAGTCGGCCAATTGGCGCTTGTCGTTCACGCCGGCTGCTTCCTGGGCGTCCTCCACCGTCACGGTGCCGACCGGTACACCGTCGGCGACAGCCATGCCGATCACATCGGTCAGGTAGTACTCGCCTTGAGCATTGGCGTTCTTCAGGCGCGGCAGCCAATCGCGTAGGCGGGCCAGCGGCGCGGCGATAAAGCCGGTGTTGATCTCGGTGATGGCGAGTTGCGCCTTGTCGGCATCTTTTTGCTCGACGATGCTCAGCACCTGGCCCGCCGCATCGCGCACGATGCGGCCATAGCCGCTGGGGTTGGCCAGCACGGCGGTCAGCACGGCCAGTTTGTCTTGGCCGGCTTCGTCGAGCAGCGCTTGCAGGGTGGCGGGCGTGATCAGCGGACAATCGCCGTACAGGATCAGCGCGGTGCCATCGACACAATGCGGCAGCGCCTGCGCGACCGCATGGCCGGTTCCCAACTGTTCGGCCTGGTGTGCCCATTGCACGTCGGCCTGCCCGGCGAAAGCGGCTTGCACCTGCTCGCCACCATGACCGTAGACCACGACCAGCCGTTCGGCATGCAGGGCGCGACCGGCAGTCAGCACATGGGCCAGCATGGGTTGCCTGGCCAATGGCTGCAGGACCTTGGGCAGCCGGGAGTTCATACGCTTGCCTTGTCCGGCGGCGAGGATGATGACGTTGAGTGGCATGGTTTCGGGCGAGTAGGAATGGGCAGATGGCGATTATAGCCGCCGCCGTGACTCAGGCTTTGGTATCGACCGTGCAGTTCAAGACCTGTCCGTCAGCCCCGCTACTGGCGGACAGGACGCCCAACTTGGTATTGCGGCCGTAGGTCTGCTTGTCCTTGCCCATTTGCAGGGATGCCGCCTTCTTCAGCTTGGCGAGGGTCACATTGCTGAAATAGCCGCGGTAGCGATGTTCAAAGCCATCACGGAACAGGGCGACCCGGCGCGTCTCGTAACCAAACAGTTTAATGGGGGCGGGCAGGGTGAACGGGCTGCCGTCGCGGGGCCAGCCGTAACTATCGAGCACGGTCTCGATCTGGTCGAAGCGCTTGCTGATCGATTTGCAGGACAAGGCTTGCTCCAGCGCGGCTTTTACATTTGCCGGCAGGGCTGGGTTTGCGCCGGTTGGCGTCGAAGCCAGCGAGCGCGATGGCTGTTTACCGGCGTCCTGTTTGGCGGGCTGTACGACGGTTGCAGGCTTGGCTGTAGCGGGTGCTTCGCCCGATGTGCCGCTTAGCCGGGCCGTGCCGTCGGTGGGGCCGGTCGCGCAAGCGGTAAGGATCAAGGTCGCGGCAAGAAAGCCGCCGCTTAGGGTGAAAGGCAATGCCACGTGACAACGGGTGCTTTGGGTCATATTTCCTCCTCTGGACGGCCTACTCCCTGGACTAGATTGCCGGGTGGAGCCGTGTATGACTTATATGCCATGCGGAGGAGTCGGGGCAATGTCCTTAGTTGCCATCGGTGCGGATCGTCGTTTGCTGGAACGCTTTTGCTAATGCGCAAGCATCGGTAAATGCGCCCCACCCTTTATATCCTCTGCGGCCTACATACAGCTCAGCGCAAAAAAGCTAGGGTGCCGGCTCCCTGCCGGCTTTGATCGGTGGGCGCCATCCGATGCCGTCCAATCGGTCATGGCGCTGAGGCTGGTTTGAAGTCGTACGGTTTGTCCATTTACAGCAACACTGCTCAGGTTTGCCGCAGCGGTTGGCTATTCGTCCCACAGGAGCTTCCCTTGTCTTACCCTCGTACTCCCAAGCTGGTAATCAGCGCTCTCGCGCTGATCTTGCCCTGTCTCTTACTTAGCGCCTGTGGAGGGGGAGGTGGGGATGGAGGCGGCTCCGACGGCAATACCCCACAGCCCCAGCCCCAGCCTCCAACCGCCGGGATAACGCTGCTGGCGGGTAATATCGGCGGTTCGGGCAACCTCGATGGCGAGGGGACGGACGCACGCTTCAATGGGCCGCGTGGCATTGCCGTCGATAAGCAGGGCAATGTCTATATTGCGGACCGCGCAAATTTCGTGATTCGCAAAATCACTGCCGCCGGCACGGTCAGTACGCTTGCGGGCACGAAGGGCGCATTGGGTAGCCCCGGTGACTTCGGCATCAACGACCTCAACGGCATGGCGGTAGATAGCGCAGGCAATATTTATGTCGCCATCAACCAGGTTATCCGCAAGATCACGCCACAGGGCGCGGTCAGCACGCTAGCTGGCGAAGCCGGCGTCGCCGGCCATAACGATGGCGTTGGTACCAGGGCTCACTTCGATCGGCCTTCCAGCATCGCCATTGATGCCAGCGACAATATCTACGTAGCGGACAACAGCAACCATACGGTTCGCAAGATCAGCCCGGATGGCACGGTCAGCACGCTGGCCGGTTTGCCCGACACGGCAGGCTATACCGATGGCATTGGCATGGCCGCACGCTTTTTCGAGCCGAATGCATTGGCATTTGACCGAAACGGTGTGCTGTTCGTGGTTTGCGGCGATGGCAGCATCCGCAAGATCACCGCAGGTGGGGTAGTCAGCACCGTGGTCGGCCGGAATCCGGCATACGACGCCGTTCCCGCTGTGCATCGTAGCTTGGTGGTCGATGCAGACGGTAATTTCCTGCTGACAAGGGATACGGAGAACCGTATCCAAAAGATCACGCCAGCCGGAGCAACCAGCATCTTTGCGGGTGGGCAAAGCGACAATGCGGGTGGGCGTGCCGATGGCCATGCCGACCAAGCGCGCTTTAGCACCCCACAAGGACTTGCGATCGATGGGGCCGGTAACTTGCTGGTCGTCGATTTTGGAAACCATACCGTGCGCAAGATCACCCCGCAGTTGGTGGTCAGTACCTGGGCCGGCATGGCCAGGCAGAGTGGCGGTGCCGACGGGAACGGCGCTGCCGCGCGGTTCAATCGTCCAGCTGCATTGATGAGCGATGCCGACCGCAATATCTATGTCGCTGAGATCCGCGATTCGACCATCCGCAAGATCAGCCGCAGCGGCGATGTCACCACCTTCGCCGGTGTAGCCGGCAGCGAAGGCGCTACCGACGGTCAAGGCTCGGCTGCCCGCTTCAAGCGTCCCTACGATATCGACATCGATGCGACAGGCAATCTCTATGTGGCGGACAGCGGGAACGCCGCCATACGCAAGATCTCTCCCGGTGGCTTGGTCAGCACCGTGTTCGTCTCGACGCTCGCACCTAAGGGGAATGGCCCTACACCCGAGAATACCTATCATGGTCCTGGTGGGTTAGAGGTGGACAGTGTCGGCAATATCTATTTCGCCGATTACTACCATGCCGAGGTGAATACGTCCTCCGCGCTGATCCGCAAGATTGCCCCATCGGGCAACGTCACCACCGTGGCGGGCCGGCAAGGTGGCTATGGCAACGTTGATGGCATCGGTTCCGCCGCTACCTTTCGCGTGCCGGGTGAAATGGTTTCCGACCAGGCTGGTAACCTGTACGTCCTTGATGAATACAACGGCAATATTCGTAAGATCAGCTCGACTGGTGTGGTCAGCACGCTGGCCGGCAATACGGGTGAGCAGGGTATCCCCCTCGACACGCTGCCGCCTGGCAGTGAGGATGGTATCGGCAGCCAAGCCGGTTTCAATTTTCCTTCATCCATAACCATGGACGAGACCGGCAATCTGTATGTGGCCGACGCCGGCAACCACGTGATCCGCAAAATCACGCCTTCCGGTGTGGTCAGTACCGTTGCCGGAACACCCGGCCAACGCGGGAATCGGATTGGTCCCTTGCCGGGCAAACTGGATAGCCCGATCGGTATCCACTATCTGGGCGAACGACGTTTCGCCGTCAGTAGCGGTGCAGCGATCCTGATCCTGACTTTGCCGTAATCCTTCCCACCTGCGTAGCGCGGCGGCCGAGGCTCAGCCATGGCCGTCGGCGCCGCGCGGGTCCAGCGGACTGAGGACAAAAAAACAGGGCAACCTCGCGGCTGCCCTGTTTTTTTCCGTACATCGAGGCCTAGATCAGCCGCGCTTCTTCAGCTTCTGGATTGCCGCCAGTTGGGCAATGGCTTCGGCCAATTCGGCTTGCGCCTTGGCGTAGTCCATGGCGCCGGAGCGGTTGGCCAGGGCTTCTTAGCCCGAGCCATGCGGTGTTTGCCATAGTCGCGGATCATTTGCCGGAATAAAAGCCATCGCATAATGAATAAGGTAGCCTTCCGGCTGGCTTTATTGGTTCTCGGTACCTAATACGTACATATGTGGTCGGATTGTAATTCGAAAAATAAGACTATTTTTAGCGCAGTGCTAATCCTGGGTGCAGAGATCTGATCGCCATCGTAGAAATAAAATCCAAAAACAGTGATGCTTTTGCAGAAGAATGAGTGGGAGATATAGCTGTATGTAAGACGTCTAACAAAAAAGAAGAAGGATAATATCGTGGCTAAAGTCGCGCAATTACAAAAAACAGGATCGACACCCAATGTTGTAGCGTCAGAAGAAATATCAGCGGATTTCGCAGTCAATGCAACTCGGGAGGCCATGGATAGCCTGACCCCGGAGTTGGTCGTTGTACTGTGCGGTCCGATTGGATCACCTTTGCACGAGGCCGCTAAACAAGTAGGTAGTGTCTTGCACGAATTTAATTACAAGTGTGAACATCTCAGGCTAAGCAATTTGATCCGAATTAATGCCAGCCAAGTGGGGGTGTCTATATCGGCGGCAACTAAGTTTGATGAAATTGCCTCCCTAATAAATGCAGGGGACGAGCTGCGCGGAAAATTTGGGAGCGATATTCTAGCAAAGCTCGCGATAGCGAAAATAAGCGGCGATCGCAGTAAGCAATATGGAGCATTTGAAGATGTCGCCAGTGAAGTCGGCGTGGCGATAGAAAATAAAATCAAGAATCAAAGGGTATGCCACATTATTGACTCAGTAAAGAACGATTCCGAGTTGGCTTTGCTTCGATTGATATATGGAAATCTATTGTTTGCAATTGGAGTGTTTTCTCCTTTGGAGATACGCACTCAAAATCTTGAACGTCCGGGTGCGTTGACGGCTGACGAGATTGGTAAGCTGATAGATATTGATTCTGGTGAGGAGTTCGATCACGGGCAGTCAGTTCGCAATACCTTTCCAAAGTGCGATTTTTTTCTTCGAGTCGATCATTCAATAGTAGGTGCTGCTGAACGACAAGCGTTGGGTCAGCTGGGAATGAAGCTTCGAAGATTTTTCGATCTAATTTTCCACGCGGATATTGTTACGCCTACCGCGGAAGAAACGGCAATGTATGCGGCAACCTCGGCGGCACGAAATTCCGCGTGTATGTCACGCCAAGTTGGAGCCGCTGTAACCAGCGTTTCAGGAGAACTTTTAGCTGTGGGATGGAACGATGTGCCTAGAAGTGGGGGTGGGTTATATGGAAAACCCGCCCTATCTGCATCGCTTCATCGGGCTTTCGGTTCAGCAGATGCTGATAGCAATGACCATAGATGCTTCGCTGAGACCGGGCGAAAATGTCACAACGATGAAGAGAAGAAAGTTATTGCAAAGATGGTTGTTGATATATTAGCCAAGGAATCGTTATTGGCTTCCGGGCAACAGGATATCGCCGTGCAAAAAATTCTTGAGGACTCCCGCGTCAAGGACTTGATAGAATTTTCCCGAGCAGTACATGCTGAAATGCACGCGATTCTCGGAGCGAGTCGCGTAGCCGGAGACCGTGTCGTTGGTGGGAAGTTGTATGTCACCACCTATCCCTGTCACTCGTGTGCTCGACACATCGTTGCTGCGGGTATCGCAGAGGTTCATTACATTGAACCCTACAGAAAGAGCTTGGCGACGCGTCTACATCCAGATGCGCTGACCGAATCCGTGAGCGACAAAGCCAAAGTGCAGTTGCTGCAGTTTGATGGTATCGCGCCACGACGATTCATTGATTTATTTGAAGCAAACTCACGGAAGGAGCGTGGAGTGCTACGATTACAGAGAAGGGATGACGCTACACCGTCTACATCCGTTAGTCTCCGAGCAATCCCTCGTCTTGAGGAGGTTGTGGTTGCAGAGATTGCAAGTAAGCAACTCACTTTCCCAGGATTGGTTCTTAAGGAGAACTCCAATGTCTAGGAAGCCCCAGAACCCAGGTTCGCAACTCGAATTACCCGTGTTGGTAGCTGTAAACAGGCAGCAAGCAGCCCGTACGGAACGCACTCATGCGCAAGTGTCAGCTGCGGCAAATGTTATCGAAGTACATAATTTGGCTGCATCGCCCTCGGACAAATCAATCTACCGAAGCATCAGCGAAAACTATTTCCGCAGCGTCAAGGCATAGTGGGAAGTGTCTTGAACCTCAGCGGGTGCGAACCGGGTAGTTGCCTAGATGACCACTTGAGCTGAGTGAGGCAAGTCGAATGATGAAAAAACAGGGCAACCTCGCGGCTGCCCTGTTTTTTTCCGTACATCGAGGCCTAGATCAGCCGCGCTTCTTCAGCTTCTGGATTGCCGCCAGTTGGGCAATGGCTTCGGCCAATTCGGCTTGCGCCTTGGCGTAGTCCATGGCGCCGGAGCGGTTGGCCAGGGCTTCTTCGGCCAATTTCTTGGCTTCCGAGGCTTTCGCTTCGTCGAGATCGCCACCGCGGATCGCGGTATCGGCCAAGACCGTTACCACGTGCGGTTGTACTTCGAGGATGCCGCCGGATACATAGATCAGGATTTCATCTTCGTTGCTGTTGGCGACCTTGATGCGCAGCGCGCCCGGCTTGATGCGGGTAAGCAGCGGGGCGTGGCGCGGCAGGATGCCGATTTCGCCCATCTCGCCGGGAGCCGCCAGGAATTCGGCGGTACCCGAGTAGATTTGCTCTTCAGCGCTCACTACGTCCACATGCATCGTCATGGCCATTTTTTTCCTACCTTATGCCAGGGTCTTGGCTTTTTCGACAGCTTCGTCGATGCCGCCGACCATGTAGAAGGCCTGCTCCGGCAGGTGGTCGTATTCGCCGTTCAGGATGCCCTTGAAGCCGCGCAGGGTTTCCTTCAGCGATACGTACTTGCCCGGCGAGCCGGTGAACACTTCGGCCACGTGGAACGGCTGCGACAGGAAGCGCTGGATCTTACGGGCGCGAGCCACGGCCAGTTTGTCTTCCGCCGACAATTCGTCCATGCCCAGAATCGCGATAATGTCGCGCAATTCCTTGTAGCGCTGCAGGGTTTGCTGCACGCCACGGGCCACCGAGTAGTGCTCTTCGCCCACGACTTGCGGATCCAGCTGGCGCGAAGTGGAGTCGAGCGGGTCAACGGCGGGGTAGATACCCAGCGAGGCGATATCACGCGACAGCACGACGGTTGCGTCCAAGTGGGCGAAGGTCGTGGCTGGCGACGGGTCGGTCAAGTCATCGGCTGGCACGTAAACGGCCTGGATGGAGGTGATCGAACCAGTCTTGGTCGAGGTGATACGTTCCTGCAGACGGCCCATTTCGTCGGCCAGGGTAGGTTGGTAACCCACGGCGGACGGCATACGGCCCAGCAGGGCGGACACTTCGGTACCGGCCAGGGTGTAGCGATAGATATTGTCCACGAAGAACAGCACGTCACGGCCCTTGCCGGATTCGTCCTTCTCGTCGCGGAAGTACTCGGCCATGGTCAGACCGGTCAGCGCGGCGCGCAGACGGTTGCCCGGTGGCTCGTTCATCTGGCCGTAAACCATGGCGACCTTGGATTCGGCCAGGTTGTCCAGCTTGATAACGCCCGAGTCGGCCATTTCGTGATAGAAGTCGTTACCCTCACGAGTACGCTCACCCACGCCGGCGAACACCGACAGACCCGAGTGGGCCTTGGCGATGTTGTTGATCAGCTCCAGCATGTTCACGGTCTTGCCCACACCGGCGCCACCGAACAGACCCACCTTGCCGCCCTTGGCGAACGGGCAGATCAGGTCGATCACCTTGATACCGGTTTCCAGCAGGTCAACCGATTGGTTCAGTTCGTCGAACTTCGGTGCCTTGCGGTGGATAGGCCAGCGTTCTTCCGAAACAACCGGACCCACTTCGTCAACCGGGTTGCCCAGCACGTCCATGATACGGCCCAGCGTGGCCTTGCCAACCGGTACCGAGATCGGGTTGCCGCTATTGCTCACGGCTTGACCGCGCTTGACGCCATCGGTCGAACCCATGGCGATGGTGCGGACAATGCCGTCACCCAGCTGTTGCTGAACTTCCAGCGTCAGTTCGGGGCTGGCCAGCGTCAGTGCATCGAAAATCTTCGGCATGGCATCGCGCGGAAATTCCACGTCGACGACCGGGCCGATGATTTGCACGATTTTCCCTTGGCTCATCGTTGCATTCCTTAAAGTTTGTATTCGTTCCGCAGCGCGATCAGACCGCCGCCGCGCCGGCGACGATTTCCGACAGTTCCTTGGTGATGGCTGCCTGGCGGGTCTTGTTGTAGACCAGCTTCAGCTCATCGATCACCGTCCCGGCATTGTCAGAAGCGGCCTTCATCGCAACCATCCGGGCGCTTTGCTCGGAGGCGATGTTCTCGGCCACGGACTGATAAACCAGTGCCTCGATATAACGAATCAGCAGATCGTCGATCACCACTTCCGGCGCCGGCTCATAGATGTACTCGAACGGGTGCTGGCTGACCGGCTTCATGCGGTCGGCAGGCACAGGCAGGAGCTGTTCCATGGTCGGTTCCTGCTTCATCGTATTGATGAAGCGGGTGTAGACGATATGCAGTTCGTCGATCTGACCGGCGGTGTAGGCATCCAGCATGACCTTGACCGGGCCGATCAGACGATTGAGGTGCGGCGTATCACCAAGTTGCACCACATGCGAGACCACGCGAGCGCCCATGCGCTGCATAAAGCCCAAGCCCTTGTTGCCGATGGCGCTGACATCGACTTCGACGCCGGCCTGTTGCCAGGCCTTCATCTGGTTCAGCGAGGTGCGCAACACGTTGGTGTTGAGGCCGCCGCACAGACCCTTGTCGGTTGTCACCACAATCAGGCCAACACGCTTAACTTGCGAGCGCTTGGTCAGGAAGGGGTGGGCGTAGTCCAGCAGGGCCTGAGCCAGATGGGCCGTCACGTTACGGATCTTTTCACCGTAGGGACGTGCTGCCTTCATCCGGGTCTGGGCCTTGCGCATCTTGGACGCGGCCACCATTTCCATGGCGCGGGTGATCTTGCGCGTGTTTTGCACGCTCTTGATCTTGTTACGTATTTCTTTACCGCCTGCCATGATTTGACCTCTCTGTTAATCGATCAAATCAAAAAGCGCCAGTTGCCTTGAACGACTTGATGGCTTCCGCCAGCTTCTTGTCGTTATCGCCGGACAACTCACCCTTGCCGTCCATCTCATCGATGATGGCAGCGTGGTTGGCCTTGACGTAGGCATACAGAGCCGCTTCGAAAGCCAGCGCCTTTTCAACCGGAACGTCGTCCGCCATGCCTTTTTCAACGGCGTAGAGGGTCACGGACATCTGCGACACCTTCTTCGGCTCGTATTGGCCTTGCTTCAACAGTTCGGTAACCAGGCGACCACGATCGAGCTGCTTGCGGGTGGCTTCGTCCAGGTCGGAAGCGAACTGGGCAAAGGCGGCAAGTTCACGGTACTGGGCCAGGGCGGTACGGATACCACCGGCGAGCTTCTTGATGACCTTGGTCTGAGCTGCACCACCGACGCGCGACACCGAGATACCGGCGTTGATCGCGGGACGGATACCGGCATTGAACAGGTCGGTTTCCAGGAAGATCTGACCGTCGGTGATCGAAATCACATTGGTCGGCACGAAGGCGGATACGTCGCCAGCCTGCGTTTCGATGATAGGCAGCGCGGTCAACGAACCGGTCTTGCCCTTCACGGCGCCATTGGTGATCTTCTCGATGTACTCTTCGTTCACGCGCGATGCACGCTCCAGCAGACGCGAGTGGATGTAGAACACATCACCCGGGTAAGCTTCGCGGCCCGGCGGACGGCGCAGCAGCAGCGAGATCTGACGATAGGCCACGGCTTGCTTGGACAGGTCGTCGTATACGATCAGGGCATCTTCGCCGATATCGCGGAAGTACTCGCCCATCGCGCAACCGGCGTAAGGGGAGATGTACTGCATGGCGGCGGATTCGGAAGCGGCGGCGGCCACGACGATGGTGTGATCCATCGCGCCGTGCTCTTCCAGCTTGCGCACCACGTTGGCGATCGAGGAAGCCTTCTGACCGATGGCAACGTAGATACAGGTAACGCCGTTGCCCTTCTGGTTGATGATGGCATCCAGGGCGACAGCGGTCTTGCCGGTCTGGCGGTCACCGATGATCAGTTCGCGCTGGCCACGGCCGACCGGCACCATGGCGTCGATCGCCTTGATACCGGTTTGCAGCGGTTGCGACACCGACTTACGGGCGATAACGCCGGGGGCGATCTTTTCGATCGGGCTCGAAGCCTTGGCGTTGATCGGACCCTTGCCATCGATAGGCTGGCCGAGGGCGTTGACGACACGGCCCTTCAGCTCGGGGCCCACGGGCACTTCCAGGATACGGCCGGTACACTTGACTTCAGTACCTTCGGAAATGTGCTCGTAGTCGCCCAGTACCACGGCGCCGACGGAGTCGCGCTCCAGGTTCAGGGCCAGGCCGAAGGTATTGCCGACGAATTCCAGCATTTCGCCTTGCATCACGTCGGACAGACCGTGGACGCGGACGATGCCGTCAGTCACCGAAATAACGGTACCGGTGGTGCGCGTTTCGGCACCAGCGGACAGATTCTGAATCTTGCTCTTGATCAGCTCGCTGATCTCGGACGGATTCAATTGCATGGTTTGCACTCCATATTTTTGCTCGCCCTGTTTTATTGGGAGAGGCTAGCCGATAAGGCCGCCAACTTGCCACGCACTGAAGCGTCGATGACATCGTCACCGATGGTCATGCGCACGCCGCCGATCAGCTCCGGGTCAACACTTACCGTGGTCTCGATCTTGCTCGACACGCGGCTGGCCAGCAGGGACTTCAACTGTTCCAGCTGGGCGGCGTCCAGGGCAAAGGCGGACTCGATATGTGCCTTGACCACGCCGTCTTCGGCTGCCTTCAGGTGCTCGAACTGTTCGGCAACCAGGGGCAGCAGGATGAAGCGGCGGTTTTCCAGCACGGCGGCGACAAAGTTGCTGATCAACTGATTGGCGCGTGCGCCAAGCAAGTCGATCAGCAGGGCGTGTACCTGGCTCGCGGAGAACTTGGGATTGGTGGCGAACTCGACTGCCAGCGGGTCCTTGGCTGCGACGGCCAATACGGCCAACGCCTCCGACCATGCCGGCAGACTGTTCGTCTCTTTCGCGAGCCGGAAAGCGGCTTCGGCGTAAGGTCTTGCGACGGTAGTGAGTTCGGCCATGAGCTCTACAGCTCCGCTTTGAGGGAAGTCAGCAGGTCGGCGTGACGAGCAGCATCCACTTCGCGGCGCAGGATCTGTGTTGCACCGGCGACAGCCAGCTCGGAAACGCGTTGACGCAGTTCCTCGCGGGCGTGATGGGCTTGCTGCTCGATATCGGCGCGTGCTGCGCTGACTTCACGCTCGCCGGCTACACGACCGGTTTCGCGCGCTTCGTCGACGATCAGCGCGGCGCGCTTCTCGGCTTGGGCAATGATCTCGGACGCTTGCGACTTGGCCTTGCGCACTTCATCGGCTGCCCGCTTTTCAGCGAGTTCCAGATCGTGCTTGGCGCGGTCGGCAGCAGACAGGCCATCTGCGATGCGCTTGGCGCGCTCTTCCAGGGTGGCAACGAGTGGAGGCCAGATGAACTTCCACGTTACCAGTACCAGGATCGCAAAGACCAACGCCTGCCCGAATAGGGACGCGTTAGGATACATGGGTTAACCCTTTCATTAATGCGGGTTAATTACTTGATCATTGCAACCAGTGGGTTAGCGAAGGCGAACATCAGGCCAACGGCAACGGCGATAATGAAGATGGCGTCAACCAGACCGGCGATAACGAACAGCTTGGGTTGCAGGGCAGCGGCCGACTCAGGCTGGCGGGCAGCGCCTTCCAGGAACTTGGCGCCAACCAGTGCCACACCGATAGCAGCGCCAACACCGGCCAGGCCGATCATCAGGCCGATGGCGATAGCGGTGAATTGCTGGACGTTAGCGATCAGGACTGCGTGTTCCATTTGTTACTCCTAGTGAGGATGGTGATTTAAAGAAAAAGGGTGAAACGAAATCAATGGTCTTCGACGGCCAGGCCGCAGTAGACGATGGTCAACATCATGAAGATGTAGGCTTGCAGCAGCACGATCAGGATATGGAAGATGGCCCAGACGGAACCGGCGACTACCTGGCCGAACATGGCCAGCAGCGAGCCCGGATTGAAACCGGTCCAGGTCATGCCCAAGAGGGCGATCAGCATGAACACCAGTTCGCCGGCGAACATATTGCCGACCAGCCGCAGTGCCAGCGACAGGATGCGCGAACCGTATTCGACGCACTGCATGAAGGCATTGACGGGCAGCAGGATGATCTTCATCACCACGCCGTCGGCATGGAAGGGGGTGGTAAAGAATTCGGTGAAGAAGCCCACGAAACCCTTGGCCTGGATGCCCAGACCGATGGACAGCAGCACCACGGACAGCGACATGGCCAGGCCCTGGTTGATGTCGGCGGTGGGAACTACCTTGAGCTGGTGGATGCCAAACATCGCGACGATACGCGGCAGCAGGTCGACGGGCAGGAAGTCCATGGCGTTCATCAGGAAGACCCAGACGAACACGGTCAGGCCCAGCGGAGCGACCAGCTTGCTCTTGCCGTGGAAGATTTCCTTCACGTTGGTATCGACCAGCTCGACGATCAGTTCGACGAACAACTGGAACTTGGACGGCTTGTCGACCGAGGCGCGGCGGGCGACCAGGCCGAAGGCAGCGATAAAAATGAAGCCCAGGATCAGCGAGATCCAGAAGGTATCGAGGTGGAAGTTGCCTGGGTCGTCGACCGGCAGGTCATGGGACGCGCGAAGACTCAGCAAGTGATGCTGAATGTACTCGGTAGCGTTGGCAGGTGCGTGTTGTTCAGCCGACATAGTGATTGAGCAGTGATTTATGTAGAAACCAGTACCAGCAGATAGGCTGCCAAGGCAGCCACGAACGCACCGGCGAACCACAGTGCGTTCGCCCCGAACAAGATGAAGCCGGCGACCAGCAGGGTCAGCGCAACAACAAGCTTGACGATTTCGGCCAGTAAAAACTGGGCGAGCATCGCGTTCGGGGCCGGAATTCCGTTGAATCGACTCACTCGGCCATAGGCCAATACCGCTGCGATCTGGCTCAAGCCACCCAGCAGGGCGGCGAGCATCGCTTTGGCATCGGCGATAAAAAATGCTGTCGTGGCAACAACCCCGGTGAGGGCCGACATCACGAACAGCACGGCACGAATCTGTTTCCGTAGTTTTTCTGCCGGTGACAAGGCAGTCGAAAACCCGCGGATATTAGCTTTCTCTTGGTGCATTGGTCAAGTCGGCTGCCCCGATGCAGAGCCTAATGGCCTGTTTTTTCGGGTAAATTTCAAAATGTAATCGATCTCGATCGACTACCTGGCGGCGCTGTGGCTGCCCCATGATGGGGCTGGGGCTACTGGCGTAGCAGACTCAGCAGCGAATCGAGCTGGTCCAGCGAGCCATATTCGATGGTGACCTTGCCGCGCCCCTTGCTGCCGGTGGCGATCTGTACCCGGGCGCCCAGCTTGTCTGACAGGTCTTCCTGCAGGCGGGCCAGGTCGGGGTCGGGCTTCTTGCTGGCAGTGGCCGGCGTGGGCTGGCCGGCCAGCAGGGCTTGCGCCAACTTCTCGGTTTCGCGCACGGACAGGCCTTTTTCGGCTACCAGCTTGGCCATCTCGATCTGCTTGAGCAGCGGCAAGGTGAGCAGCGCACGGGCGTGGCCCATGTCCAGCGCGCCCTGCAGCAGCAGTTCGCGCACCGGATCGGCCAGGTTCAGCAGGCGCAGCAGATTGGTAACCGCCGAGCGCGATTTGCCCACCGCATGGGCGCACGCTTCGTGGGTCATGCCGAACTCGTCGATCAGCCTTTGCATCCCGATGGCTTCTTCCAGCGGGTTGAGGTCTTCGCGCTGGATATTCTCGATCAGCGCCATCACCAGGACGACTTCGTCGGACACCTTGCGGATGACGGCCGGGATATCGGTCAGGCCGGCTTTCTGGGCAGCGCGCCAGCGCCGTTCGCCGGCGATGATCTCATAGCGATCCACGCCCACTTCGCGGACCAGCACCGGCTGGATGACACCCTGGCTACGGATGGATTCGGCCAGGTCGGCCAGCGCATGCTCGTCCATCTGGGTGCGGGGCTGGTATTTGCCCGGCTGCAGATAGTGGACGGGCAGGGTTTGCAGCTTTTCCTCGACCGGTGCGGTGGCGCCCAACAAGGCATCCAGCCCGCGACCCAGACCTTTCAGCTTGGCCATATCGTTTTTACTTTCCGAATCTCTGCAGCAGCTCGGTAGCCAGCTCTTGATAAGCCAGCGCACCGCGCGAGGATTTGTCGTAGGCGAAGATCGGGCGGCCAAAGCTCGGGGCTTCGGCCAGCCGGATATTGCGCGGGATGACGGTACGGAACACCTTGTCGCCGAAATGCTGCGCCAGTTGCGCCACCACTTGTTGCGCCAGGGTGCTGCGCGGGTCGTACATGGTCCGCAACAGACCGTCGATCTCGATCTTGGGATTGATGGCCAGGCGCACCTTGCGCAGCGTGTTGACCAGGTCGGTCAATCCTTCCAGTGCGTAGTATTCGCACTGCATGGGGATGATCACGCCGTCGGCGGCCGCCAGACCGTTCAGGGTCAGCATATTCAGGGCGGGTGGGCAGTCGATCAGGATCATGTCGTAATCCTGGCGGACCGGCTCCAGCGCCAGGCGCAAGCGCACTTCGCGATGCTCCAGCTCGATCAGCTCCACTTCGGCGCCACCCAATTCCCGATTGGCCGGCAGCATATCGAAGCCGTGTTCGGTGGCGACCCGCACATCGTTCAGCTCGGAATGGCCCAGCAGCAGATGGTAGACGCTCCGGCCCAGGCCGTGCTTGTCCACGCCGCAGCCCATGGTGGCATTGCCCTGCGGATCGAGGTCGATCAGCAGGATGCGTTGGCCGGCCAAGCTCAGTGCGGCGGCCAGGTTGACCGCGCTGGTGGTCTTGCCGACGCCGCCCTTCTGGTTGGTCAAGGCGATGACCCGGCTCATCGGGGCGTCATCCACACGATGCAGCGTTCGGCGCCCAAGCCGGGCACCGCCAGCGGGGTAATCTCGCTGTGGATATTTTCCGGCAGGGCGCTGATCTCCTCGAAGGGCTGCACGCCTTTGAGCGCCGCCCAGCGGCCGCCGTCCGCCAGCAAATGGCGGGTCAGGCGGCTGAAATCGGCCAGGTCGGCGAAGGCGCGCGAGGTGATCAGGTCGAATGCCTGCGCCGGCTGGACGTTCTCCACGCGGTCGCAGACCACCTCGACCTGCTTGTTGAGGCCCAGCTCGATCACGGCTTGGCGCAGAAAAGCGGTTTTCTTGTGATTGCTGTCCAGCAGGGTGATATGCCAGTCCGGCTGGGCGATGGCCAGCGGGATGCCGGGTTGTCCGCCACCGCTGCCCACGTCGAGCAGGCGCGTGGGTGCGTGCGCCGCGATGGGCGCGTATGCAGCCAGGCTATCGAGCAGATGGTGCGAAACCATCCGCTCCGGTTCGGTGATGGCGGTCAGGCTGTAGGTCTTGTTCCATTTCAGCAGTAGACCGAGATAGGCCAGCAACCGCTCAACAGCGGTGTCGGCCAGCGGCAAGCCCAGTTCGGCCAAGCCTTCCCTGAGCTGTTGTTCTTGTCGATGCCCGATCATGCGCTCTTTTGTGTCGTGTCGTTGTCGTCAACGGCTTTGAAGCCGCGTTTCAGTTGCACCAGCAGAATGCCGATGGCGGCTGGTGTCATGCCTTGCAGGCGCGAGGCTTGGCCGAGTGTTTCCGGCCGGTATTGGTTGAGGCGTTGCTGCACTTCCTTGGACAGCCCCGGCACCTTGCCGTAGTCCAGCTCGGCCGGCAAGGGTACATTCTCGATATCGCTGCGCCGGGCGACCTCGTCCTTCTGCCGCTCGACATAGCCGGCATACTTGACCTGGATCTCCACCTGTTCGGCCACCAGAGGATCGGCGACCGCTTCGCCGGCCGCCGGCAGGCTCAGCAGGCTGGCGTAGTCGACGTCGGGGCGGCGCAGCAGTTGTTCCAGGGTGTATTCGCGCTCGATGGCTTGGCCGAAAACGCGCTGGGCATCTTCGGGGCTGATCAGGCGCGGATTGACCCAGGTGGATTTCATCCTTTCCAGTTCGGCTGCCACGGCGTCGCGCTTGCGGCTGAACAGCGACCATTGCTCGTCACCCACCACGCCCAGGCGGCGGCCGTCCTCGGTGAGGCGCAGGTCGGCATTGTCTTCGCGCAGCTGCAGCCGGAATTCGGCGCGGCTGGTGAACATCCGGTAGGGCTCGGACACCCCGCGGGTGACCAGGTCGTCCACCAGCACGCCCAGGTAAGCCTGGTCGCGGGCCGGTGTCCAACTGGCCTGGCCTTGCACCTGCAAGGCTGCGTTCAGGCCGGCGAACAGGCCCTGGGCGGCGGCTTCTTCATAACCGGTGGTGCCGTTGATCTGGCCGGCGAAGAACAGTCCCTTGATGGCCTTGCTCTCGAAGCTGGCCTTCAGCGCCCGTGGGTCGAAGTAGTCATATTCGATGGCATAGCCGGGCCGCAGGATATGGGCGTTCTCCAGGCCGGCGATGGTACGTACGGCGGCCAGCTGGACATCGAAGGGCAAGCTGGTGGAGATGCCGTTCGGATAGTACTCGTGCGTGTTGAGGCCTTCCGGTTCCAGGAAGATCTGGTGCGAGTCCTTGTCGGAGAAGCGGTTGATCTTGTCCTCGATGGAAGGGCAATAACGCGGGCCCACCCCTTCGATCACGCCGGTGAACATGGGCGAGCGGTCGAAACCGCCGCGGATGATGTCGTGGGTGGCCTGGTTGGTATGGGTGATCCAGCACGGCAATTGACGCGGGTGCATCGCACGGCTGCCGCGCGCCGAGAAGACCGGCCGAGGCTCGTCGCCGGCCTGCATGGTCATTACCCGGAAATCGATGCTGCGGCCGTCGATGCGCGGCGGCGTGCCGGTCTTGAGCCGGCCCACCGGTAGCTGCAATTCACGTAGCCGTTCCGACAGCGTGACCGAGGCGGGGTCGCCCGCCCGGCCGCCGGTATGGTTCTGCAGGCCGACATGGATCTTGCCGGCCAGGAAGGTACCGGCCGTCAATACCACGGTGGGTGCATCGAAGCGGATGCCGATCTGGCTGATCACGCCCTTTACCTGGTCGCCTTCGACCACGATGTCGTCCACGGCCTGTTGGAACAGGGTCAGATTGGGCTGGTTCTCCAGCATGCCGCGTATGGCGGCTTTGTACAGAATGCGGTCGGCCTGGGCGCGGGTCGCCCGCACCGCCGGGCCTTTCGAGCCGTTCAGGATGCGGAACTGGATGCCGCTGTGGTCGGTTGCCAGCGCCATGGCGCCACCCAGCGCGTCCACTTCCTTGACCAGGTGGCCCTTGCCGATACCGCCGATGGAAGGGTTGCAGCTCATCTGCCCCAGCGTCTCGATATTATGGGTCAGCAGCAAGGTGCGCACGCCCATGCGGGCCGCGGCCAGGGCGGCTTCGGTGCCGGCATGTCCGCCACCGATCACGATCACATCGAAACTCTCTGGGTACCGCATCGCTTAAGTGCCTGAAAAAGAAGGGCAAAGGGGGCTGCATTGTACGACAAGTCCGGCACCCGCGGCCAGCCGCGCAGCGTAACGCTGGCCGAGCGGGGCCGCTCGCGCTATAACGGAATCGTTTTCACACCTGACTGCATGCTTGATAACAAATGGAAAATTACCTGATTTGGTTCGTATTGGCCCTGCTGCTTGCTGGTGCGGAAATGTTGTCCGGCACCTTCTATCTGCTGGTTTATAGCCTTTGTTGCGCCCTTGGCGGCGTGGCGGCGGTGGCAGGATTGCCCGTACCGGCGCAGTTGAGCGTGGCCGCCGCCTGCGCGGTGGTCGGTACGCTTTGGCTGCGCCGCCATCCCATCAGCCGGCCGTCACGCGTCAGTGGCAACCTCGATCTGGGCCATCGGGTCGAAGTGGAAAGCTGGAAAAGCGAACTGACCGCGCGCGTACGCTACCGGGGCACAGGCTGGGACGCCGAGCTGGCCGCCCCGCTTGCCGAACGTCCCGGCACACTTTATATCGTCGGCCAGCGCGGCAATACCCTTATCGTGTCGCCGGTACCGCCCGCCACCGGCGCTTGAACCGTTCGGCCAGACCTATCGACCCTGGAGCTTACATGTCCGTCACCATCGTATTATTTGTCGTCGCATTGATCTTCGCCGCCAAGACCTTGAAGGTCGTGCCGCAGCAAACCGCCATGATCATCGAGCGGGTGGGGCGCTATCACCGCACCCTCAATCCCGGCTTGAATTTCCTGATGCCCTTTATCGACCGGATCGCCTACCGCCATGATCTGCGCGAGATCCCGCTCGATGTGCCCAGCCAGATCTGTATCACCCGCGACAATACCCAGTTGCAGGTAGACGGCATCATCTATTTCCAGATCACCGATCCGCAACTCGCCTCCTACGGTTCCTCCAATTACGTCATCGCCATCACCCAGCTGGCCCAGACCACCTTGCGTTCCATCATCGGACGCATGGAGCTGGACAAGACCTTCGAGGAACGCGACCACATCAATGGCGGCGTGGTGGCCGCACTGGATGAAGCGGCGGCGAATTGGGGCGTGAAGGTGCTGCGTTATGAAATCAAGGATTTGACCCCGCCCAAGGAGATCCTCCATTCCATGCAGGCGCAGATTACCGCCGAGCGGGAAAAGCGCGCCTTGATCGCGGCATCCGAAGGCCGCAAGCAGGAGCAGATCAATATCGCCACCGGCCAGCGCGAGTCGTCGATCCAGCGTTCGGAAGGCGAGAAGCAAGCCATGATCAACGCCTCGGAAGGCGACAAGCAGGCTGCCATCAACCGCGCCGAGGGCGAGTCGGAATCGATCAAGCTGGTGGCGCGCGCCACCGCCGAGGCCATTCATATGGTGGCGCAGACCATACGCCAGCCTGGCGGCATGGAGGCGGTCAACCTGAAGGTGGCGGAGCAATACATCGGCGCCTTCGCCAATATCGCCAAGGAAGGCAACACCATGTTGCTACCCACCAATGCGGCCGACGTGGCCGGCATCGTGGCGACCGCGATGAATGTGGTGAAGCAGCAAAACAGTTAATTGGATTGTCGGCTCCCCTCGGGGAGCCTGCGGAACGTGTTGCGACGAACTATCTTTCAGTGCCTTCTTTAATGCCGGGAGATGCACCCATGTCCAGCCAGAAATACCGCCTGATCACCCGCAGCGATTTTGACGGCCTGGTCTGTGCCGTGCTGCTCAAGGAGCTCGACCTGATCGACGACATCCTGTTTGTCCATCCCAAGGATATGCAGGACGGCAAGGTGGAGGTCAGCACCGGCGACATCAGCACCAATTTGCCTTATGTGCCGGGCATCCATCTGGCGTTCGACCACCATCTGTCCGAGACGGTGCGCAACGAGAAGCATGACAACCACATCATCATTCCCAGCGCGCCCTCGGCAGCCCGGGTGGTGTATGAGTACTACGGCGGACGCAAGGCTTTCCCTCGGGTGCGGGAAGACATGATGGAGGCGGTGGACAAGGCCGATTCGGCCGATTTCAGCGCCGACGAGATCCTCAGTCCGGAAGGGTGGGTGCTGCTCAACTATCTGATGGATGCCCGGACCGGCTTGGGCCGCTTCCGCGAGTTCCGGGTCAGCAACTACCAGCTGATGATGGACCTGATCGACTATTGCCGTACCCATGGCATCGAAGACATCCTCACCTTGCCGGATGTGCGCGAACGGGTGGAGCTGTATTTCGAGCACGAACCCAAGGCCAAGGACCAGCTGCTGCGCTGCACCCGCGTCTCCGGCAATCTGGCGATCTTCGACCTGCGCAACGAGGACATGATCTACGCCACCAACCGCTTTATGATCTACGCCCTTTTTCCCGAGACCAATATTTCCGTCCACGTACTGTGGGGGCGCGAAAAGCTCAATACCGTGTTCGCCATCGGCAAATCCATCCTGGACCGCAGTTCATTGACCAATGTCGGCGAGCTCTGCCTGCAATACGGCGGCGGCGGCCATGGCGCGGCCGGGACCTGCCAGGTGGAGAATGATCGGGCGGCAACGGTCTTGGCGGAATTGACTGCCAGGATCAATTCGGATGGCTAGGGTTGCGTAGAGCGGTTTCCTGGCCCGTGCGATATCTTTGTCCGCGCGGGTTGAGTTGTGCCCTGCAAGGTTGGTGCTTTTGCTGAAGCCACTGCTGGTCGAATTTCGATAGCAAGTCGGTTGTTATCGGTTGCTGTAGTATCGATGAAGCGCTATAAAAACTCAATTTATAAAAATTGAGTTTGCATGAAGAACATTGCCAAAGCGCCTGTGTGGGATGGCCCGATCGACGAGGCCGGGGTAGAGAGCTTGCTCGTCTTGGCCAGGAAGTATCGAGCTTATGACGATAAAGGCCGCTATCTGCATTGGCACGAATTTCGTTTCCGGCCAACCGAGGATGACCGGAAGGTCGCGTGGTGGGCAGTCAAGTTTGCGCGCCTGCAGCTACTGCGTCCCATCGGACTCGCCGCCGAGCACGGTAAATCGTTTCTTCTATGTATGCCGGACCCCATGCAAAGGATTTTGCATAGGATAGACCGGATGTGTCCATTACAGGACGAGGAATTATTTAGCGATGAAGCGCCGCTTACGGTCAATCGCTATGACAAGCTGTATTATTTGGCGACCTCGTTGCTGGAGGAGGCGATAACGAGTTCGCAGCTTGAGGGGGCTTCGACGACAAGGCGTATTGCAAAGGAAATGCTTCGCGAAGGGCGGCAGCCTCGCAATAAAAGCGAGCAGATGATCTTTAATAACTTCGAATTGATGCAGGCGGTAAAGGAAAATGGTCAGAATCCACTTTCACTGGAGTTGATAAAAGAATTTCATCGCATTGCGATCGATAAGTGCGGTGAAAACAATGCGGTGCCCGGCGAGCTGAGATTGACGGATGATGTCTATATCGAAGACCTGGAGGGCGAAGTATTTCATACGCCGCCAAAAGCAACGCTATTGGAGAGGCGGCTGGAAAGGCTATGCCGTTTTGCCAATATGAACCATGATGGAGAAGGAGGAGAGGCGAACTTCTTTTTACATCCGATTGTAAAGGCGACCATTCTGCACTTCATGATTGGCTATGAGCACCCGTTTGCCGATGGCAATGGGCGGACGGCGCGCGCTATTTTTTATTGGCATATGCTTAAGTGTGGCTATTCGGTTTTTGAGTTCATCTCAATCAGCCGGTTGTTGAATCTGGCCCCGTTGAAATATTTTCGGGCTTTCTTGTACGTGGAGGACGATGATTTTGATTTGACGTATTTCGTCGCACACCAGCTCGATGTTGTTGACCGTGCCGTGCAGGGGTTTCTGGATTATGTGAAGGAGAAAAAAAGGGAGCGCTTGGAATTTACCAGTCAGCTTAAGTCGCTTGGAGCGAAAGGTGATTTTAATTACCGGCAGCTGGAGTTGCTTAGGAGCATGAGAAAGCACCCCGGGAAGCCCTACACCGCCAAGGAAGTGGCATTCGATTACAACGTCTCTGCCAATACTGCCCGCGAAGACCTGAAACGAATCGCACAGTTTGGCTATGCGGTGGAAGCCCAGGTGGCGGGTACCAAGGAAAGGGCCTATATCGCGTTGGCGGGCTTGCCCAGCGGCCAATCCGACCTACGAAGGGCTGTGTAGAGCGGGGCGTTCGACCCGCCAACCCTATCGTTGTCGCCCTAAGCATTAATCTTGTTCGGGTTCGGTCGTAATTTCCATTGCACCCATCCAATAGCAGAGCAAGGGCGCGGGAATGCGCATGATCTGGGTAGGTGGCTTGTTGTCCTCGGCGGTGGGTTGGGGCAAGCCGCTCATGACGCCGAAGTCATAGAGCGACTTCGTGACCACATAGCCACGCGCGATATGTTTCTGCTCGCATAACTCGATCAGCCCCTTAAGCTCCCTCAGGCCGGTGTGCTGCGCGCGATATTTCACTTCGAAGGGAATGGTCGAGCCGTTGACTTCGGCGACCAGATCAACTTCATGCTCCTTCTTGCCGCGCCAGTAGCTAAAGCGGACGTTTTGCGAGTAGTAGCGGGCAAACAGATGCTTGAAAACCGCCGTTTCCGTGGCAACACCCAATGCCGCGGCATCTTCGATGACGGCTTTGCCTCTGAGCATGACGGCCGGCGCGATAGCCGCATCCGCAAGGTAGATCTTGAATCGGCCGCGTAGCACATCCTTGCCGTAGCCGTAGGGCGGTAGGCGGTAAATCAGGTGGGTGGCTTCAAGCAGTTCGATAAAGTTCTGGGCCGTGGGGCGTTTGATCTGCAAGTTGGCGCAGAGGTCGGCCATATCTAGCAAGCCGCCGTCGTGCATGCAGAGGTAGAGGAATGTGTGCTCAAGATCCAGTATGCGACGCACGCCGAAAATCGCGGTCATATCGCGCTTGAGGACCTTATCGATGATGTCCTCGCGTAAGAGTCTTTGTGCCTGATTTATGCTGTCCACCTGGGCTGTCTGCGGAAAGCCTCCCCGCACCAAATATTCGTGGAAATGTCCGACATAGGCAGCGGCGGCTTCGCTCGTGCGATAGAAGTCGGATTGCGTCCAATCGAACAGATCGCGGAGGCTACGCAGCCCGGGTAACTCGGGAAGCGACAGCTTTTTTATTTGTAGATATTCGTAGAACGATAGGGTCGTCAGCCGGATGGTATGCCATCGCCCAACGCCGGATTCCTGGCTGGCGTCCACCAGGGGCATCGCCGAGCCCGTGAAGGCAATGCGTCTATCCTTGCGAAAATCCACCTGATGCTTGATCCAGGTGCCGCTGTCACGGATGAACTGGGCTTCGTCCAGAAATAGGTATTCCGGTCCTTCGACCTTGGGCTCACGTTCACGCCAGGCTTCGAGCACGGCCTCTATTCCGGCCAACTTGAGTAGCGGATGGTCGAAAGTCGCATACAGGATGTTTGCGGCTGGTACCCCTGCACGTAGCAACGACTCCACCGTCTGTAGTATCAGCGTGGTTTTGCCGATTTGCCGGGCGCCGGAGAGGAGCACTGCCCGGGGCGCGGGCGGACTGGTCATCCATGTGTGCAACTCGCGAAAGGCTGCCCGCCGCCATCCAGGAAGATCAGCAATGCTCTCATTTCTCCACCAAGGGTTGAATTGAGCAAGACCAGCGACGAGTTCTTCCTTTGGCACCTTCATGCGATGAATACTCACTAAATGATGCATTTAGTGTAAGTATACTTTAACTAAATTCGATTAATAGTGTGTTTTCTGGTGATTTCCGAGTAAATCGACCCGGGGAACAAACGCTATAGGGCGGGTCGGCCGATCCCGCCAGGATCGGCTACCACCGCCCTGCAAGGCTCCTGGAAATTAATCGTCGTGCCCGCAACAAGCGCCGCCGTGCCCTGTTGCCGCGGTCGCAGCAGCAGTCGTCGCGCCTTGAGCCTGGAAGGTTTCACCGGACCGCAGGCGTTGCCGCAGCTGCTGGGTAGCCGCCATCATATTCGCCAGGGCAGCTTCGGTTTCCGGCCAGCCACGGGTCTTGAGGCCGCAGTCAGGGTTCACCCACAGCCGGTCGGCCGGGATCACCCGTAGTGCCTTCTCCAGCAGCACGGTCATTTCCGCCACCGCCGGCACGCGCGGCGAGTGGATGTCGTAGACGCCGGGGCCGATTTCGTTCGGATACTGGAACTCGCCAAAGGCATCCAGCAGGGTCATGGCCGAACGCGAGGTTTCGATGGTGATCACGTCGGCATCCATGGCGGCGATGGCCGGCAGAATATCCTCGAATTCCGAATAGCACATATGGGTGTGGATCTGCGTTTCCGGGCGGCTACCGGCGGCGCTGAGCTTGAAGGCGCAGACGGCCCAGTCCAGATAGGCCGGCCAATCGGCACGGCGCAGCGGCAGGCCTTCGCGGAATGCCGGTTCGTCGATCTGGATGGCGGCGATGCCGGCGGCGTCCAGTTCGGCCACTTCGTCGCGCAGGGCCAGCGCCATTTGCAGGGCCACTTCGGCGCGCGCCTTGTCGTCCCGGACAAAAGCCCATTGCACCAAGGTGACCGGGCCGGTCAGCATGCCCTTCATCGGCAGTTTGCTCAGTGTCTGCGCATAGCGGGTCCACTCGACGGTCATGGCCTTGGGACGGCTGACGTCGCCCCAGATCACCGGCGGTTTGACGCAGCGCGAGCCGTAGCTCTGCACCCAGCCATGGCGGCAGACCGCTACGCCAGCAAGTTGTTCGGCGAAGTAATCGACCATATCGCTGCGCTCGGCTTCACCGTGGACCAATACATCCAGACCCAGTGCTTCCTGCTTGGCCACCGCCTGCGCGATCTCGGCCTGCATGGCCTCGCGGTAGTCGCGCTCGCTCAGCTCGCCACGCTTGAAGGCGGCGCGTTGGGCGCGGATGGCAGTGGTTTGCGGGAAGGAGCCGATGGTGGTGGTGGGCAGCAGCGGCAGCTGCAGGCGTTCGCGTTGCAGGACCGCGCGCTCGCCATAAGCCAGCCCGCGCTCCAGTTCCGGCAGCGAGGCCAGCCGGGCGGCTACCGCCGCGTCGTTGCGGGCCGGCAGGGCGCGGAACCGTGCCAAGGCGGTACGATTGGTTTCGAGGGACTGGAAGCAGACGCTGCGGCCGAGGCACAGGGCACGGGCCAGGGTGGCCAGCTCGGCCAATTTCTGACGGGCAAAGCTGAGGCCGTCGCGTATTGTCTCGCTCAGTTCGGTTTCTTGCTCCAGGTCGGCCGGGACATGCAGCAGCGAGCAGCTGGGGGCGATCCATAAGGCGTCGCCCAACCGGGCATGCAAGGGTGCAAGGGTGTCCAGCGCGGCGTCCAGATCGGTTTTCCAGATATTGCGGCCATCGACGATACCGACCGACAGCACCTTGTTGGTAGGCCAGGCCGAGAAGGCTTCCAACTGCTGCGGCGCGCGTACGGCGTCGATATGCAGGCCGGCGACCGGCAGGCTGGTCAGCAGGGTGCTATGTTCGCCCACGCCGTTGAAATAGGTGGCCAGCAGGATATGCGAGTGGGCGGCGGCCAGCTCGCGATACACCGGAGCGAAGGCGGCCAGCCATTGCTGGTCCAGGTCCAGGCCGAGGATGGGTTCATCCAGCTGTACCCACTCGCAGCCTTCAGCGACAAGTTGCTTCAATAGGCGCACATAGGCGGGCAGCAAGCGCGGCAGCAGCGCCAGGGGGGCGATGCCTTGCACGCGGGCCAGCTTCAGCAGGCTGAGCGGTCCCAGCAATTGCACCTTGGGCTGGAAACCGGCCAGCTTGGCTTCGCGCACTTCTTCCAGCAGCCATTGCGGACCACCGTCGAAGCGGGTGTCGCCGTCGAATTCGGGCTTGAGGAAATGGTAATTGGTATCGAACCACTTGGTCATCTCGCAGGCCGGTTGGGCGGGATTGCCGCGTGCCAGTTCGAAGTACTGGGACCGGCTCAGCTTGGCGGGATCGAAGCCGAAGCGGGCCGGTGGGGCGCCAAGCAGTACGGTGGTATCGAGCACCTGGTCATACAATGAAAAGTCGCCCACCGAGACAAAGCGCAAACCGGCCGCGTGCTGCCACTGCCAGTGGCGCAGCCGCAGCTCCCGCCCGCATGCGCGCAGGCCGCTTTCGTTCAGTTCGCCGCGCCAGAACTTTTCGACGGCGAATTTCAGTTCGCGTTGGCTACCGATGCGGGGCAGGCCTAGGGTATGCGTGGTAAACATGAGAAATCCTTATCAATATAAGCGGAGTGAGTGAATGCTTTGCATCATGCGACCAGGGCCGTTATGATCAAAGCGCATCTTTTTCCGACTTTCCATCGATATCGCTCATGAACAATCAACTTGAAGTTCGCCACCTCCGCACCATTGCCGCTTTGTACGAAGCGGGCGGCGTGGCCAAGGCAGCCGAACGGCTGAACCTTACCCAGTCGGCCCTTTCTCATCAGTTGAAGCAGTTGGAGGATCATTTCGGCTTGAGCCTGTTCGAGCGCAAGTCGCAGCCTATCAAGCTCAGCCCGGCGGGCCAGCGCCTGCACACCCTGGCCTTGGCGGTATTGCCGCAGGTGGCGGATGCCTGCCGGGATATCGCCCGCATACGCGACGGTGCGGCGGGTAGTCTGCGGGTGGCGGTGGAATGCCATACCTGCTTCGATTGGCTGATGCCTGCGATGGATGAATTCAGACCGCGTTGGCCTGAAGTGGAGCTGGATATCGTGTCGGGTTTTCACGCCGATCCGGTCGGCCTGATTCACCACGACGAGGCCGATGTGGCCATCGTGTCGGAGCCCGATAACGGCGAGCCCATGCATTACTTTCCGCTGTTCCGCTATGAGATTGTCGGACTGGTGGCCAATGACCACGCCCTGGCCGCCAAGGCGCAACTGGATGCACAAGACTTTGCCGACGAAACGCTGATCAGTTATCCCATTCCTGACGATATGCTGGATGTGATACGGCAGGTGCTGAAGCCGGCCGGTATCCAGCCCAAGCGGCGCAGCAGCGAGCTCACCATCGCGATTTTGCAGCTGGTGGCCAGTCGCCGGGGCGTGGCGGCACTGCCGGCCTGGGCGGTGGCGCCCTATCTGGAGCGCCGATACGTGACTGCCCTGCCCATCACCGCCAAGCGCCTGTACGGCGAGCTGTACGCGGCGGTGCCCAAGGCGCGGGCGGGACTGGCCTATGTGGAGGATTTCGTCGATACGGTACGGGCAACCTGCGCGGCCAGTCTGCCAGGCATTACCTTGTTGTAGGTGGGGAAGCTCTAAGCAAGTATGAAGACTGAAGGCTTGGCTCTGCACCCGGGGAACCCGGGTGTTCACGGTCCGTGATAAATCAACGATCCCCTCGCTGATTTATCCCTCTCCCCCCGCCCTCGCCGCCGCGAGGGAGCCTCGCTAGCGCTCGTTTGATGACTTGTTCCAAGTGCTTTAGTAAATCCATATTGCCTTTCAAGCACTTGCTTGGTTAAAGTGAGGGTCGCATGAACGATACCGCCAAACGCATTCTGGATCTGGCCGAGGCACTGTGGCTGGAGCGTGGTTTCAATGGCTTCAGCTACCAGCATCTGGCCGAGCCGCTGGGGATGAAGAATGCCGCTATCCACTATCACTACCCCGGCAAGGCCGACCTGGGCGTGGCGCTGGTGGCCCGCTTTCGCCGCCGCTTCCAGCGCACGGTGGAGCAGTACGCCGCGACGACCACCGACCCCTGGGTCAAGCTGGAGTGGTATGTGGATGTGCTGACGCTCAACTACGCCGATAGCGAGCGGCTTTGTCCCACCGGTATGCTGGCCGCCGAATGGGCGACCCTGCCGGCGGCGGTGCAGGAAGAAGCGCGCGGCTTTATGCGCGAACTGTATCAATGGTGTGCAGCGGTATTGCACGAGGGGGTGGCCGGCGGCCATTTCCGTTTTGCCGGTAGTTGCGAGGACAAGGCCGCCACCTTGTTGGCCACCCTGCAAGGGGGGCTGCAACTGGCGCGCTTCGAGCCGAGTTGGCTGGATGCCATCAAGAAGCAACTGCGCCTGGACCTGGGTGCGCGCGGAGCCATGTAGGCCCGGGCGGCCTTAAAATTTTTGCACGGTCGCCACCGACCTACGGGATGTCAAATGGAACAAACTTTCAGCAACGCCTTCAGCCGTATCGTCGCCAAATTCAACAAGGTGCCGGCACCGCTGCGGCGCTGGGCCCGCTCGAAGGCCTTCGGCAACTACGTGAAGTTCGCCGGTACCGCCGGTATCGACTTCGAGGAAGTCAGCACCGCCCAGGTGGTCTGCCATATCCGCAATGTCAGCAAGAACCAGAACCATATCAAGGGCGTGCACGCCGCCGCCATGGCGCTGCTGGCCGAAACCGCCACCGGTTTCGCGGTGGGCATGAACCTGCCGGACGACAAATTGCCGCTGCTGAAAAGCATGAAGGTCGAGTACAAGAAGCGCGCCCAGGGCGATATGAAGGCCGTTGCCGCCCTGACCGCCGAGCAGATCGATGCGGTGCGCAGCCTGGAAAAGGGCGATGTCACGGTGCCGGTGACGGTGACCGACTCGGCCGGCAACGAACCCATCATCTGCGAGATGGTGTGGGCCTGGATTCCGAAGAAGCGCGGCTGAGGAGCGAATCAGTATGAGTTTGCCTAGCTACAGTACCTTATCGCTGACCCTGGAAGACCATATCGCGGTCATCGCCCTGAATCGCCCGGAGCGGGCCAATGCCATGAACGAGCCGATGTGGCGCGAGCTGCGCGAGGTCATGGCCTGGCTGGACAGTACGCCCGAGGCACGGGTCGCCGTGCTGGTGGGGCAGGGCAGCCATTTCTGTTCCGGCATCGACCTGTCCATGCTGATGGCCATCCAGTCGCGTATCCAGGATGAATGTACCGGCCGGCAGGCGGAAAAACTGCGCCGGTTGATCATCGAGCTGCAGGATAGCCTGAGCGCCATCGAGCGTTGCAGCAAGCCGGTGATCGCCGCGGTGCATGGCCGCTGTATCGGCGGCGGCCTGGATCTGATCGCGGCCTGCGACTTGCGCTATTGCAGCGAGGATGCCGTGTTTTGCCTGAAGGAAGTGGATTTGGGCATTGTCGCCGACGTCGGTGTGCTGCAACGCCTGCCCAAGATCATCGGCGACGGCTATACCCGCGAATTGGCCTTTACCGCTCGCGAGGTCAGCGGCAGCGAGGCGTTGCGCCTGGGACTGGTCAGCCAATGCCTGCCGGACCGCGACAGCCTGCTGCAAACCGCCCAGGGCGTCGCGGCCGGCATCGCCGCCAAGCCGCCGCTGACGGTGCGCGGCTTGAAGGAAAACCTCAACTACTCCCGCGACCATTCGGTCGAAGAAGGCCTGCGCTACGTCGCCACCTGGAATGCCGCCATGCTGCTATCCAAGGACCTGGAAGGCGCCGCCATGGCCATCATGACCAAGCAGCCGGCGAACTTCAGGGACTGATGGGAAAGTCGGGTCCGAGCCATGCAGGCTCGGACCCTTGCCGGTCTAGTGCTGCAGGATCTTCGACAGGAACAACTGCGCCCGTTCGCCGCGCTGGGTGCCGAAGAAGTCTTCCTTGCTGCAATCTTCTTCGATCTTGCCCTTGTCCATGAAGATCACCCGGTTCGCCACCTTGCGGGCGAAGCCCATTTCATGGGTGACGCACATCATGGTCATGCCTTCGTGGGCCAGTTGCACCATCACGTCCAGTACTTCGTTGACCATTTCCGGGTCGAGCGCGGAGGTGGGTTCGTCGAACAGCATCACGATGGGATCCATGGCCAGGGCACGGGCGATGGCGACGCGTTGCTGCTGGCCGCCGGAAAGCTGGCCGGGGAACTTCTTGGCGTGAGCCGACAGACCTACCCGTTCCAGCAGCTTGGTGGCCTTGGCCAGGGCTTCGTCGTCACTGCGGCCCAATACGATCTTCTGGGCGATGGCCAGATTCTCGATAATGCTCAGGTGGGGAAACAGCTCGAAATGCTGGAATACCATGCCCACGCGCGAGCGCAGCTTGGGCAGATTGGTCTTGGGGTCGCCCACCGAGACGCCTTCCACGCTGATCTCACCCTTCTGGAACGGTTCGAGTGCGTTGACGGTCTTGATCAAGGTGGACTTGCCCGAGCCCGAGGGGCCGCAGACCACGACCACTTCGCCTTTTTTTACATTGGTCGTGCAATCGGTCAAGACCTGGAAATTGCCATACCACTTGGAAACATTCTTGATGGAAATCATGGGAACGACGGTAGTCATGGAAATTCCTTATCCGATTAACGTATCACTGCAATTTTGCCATGCAGTTTCTTTACGCATTGCGACAGGCCAAAGCTGACCACGAAATAGACGAAGGCGACCGACAGATACATTTCGACCGGAACATTATTGGTGGCGACGATCTTGGTGGCCGCACCCAGCAGGTCGGTGGCGCCCACCACATAGACCAGCGAGGTATCCTGGAACAGGATGATGGTCTGCGTGAGCAGTAGCGGCACCACATTGCGGAAGGCCTGGGGCAGGATGATGTAGCGCATGTTCTGCGCATAGCTGAAGCCCATGGCCTGGCCCGCGGCGACCTGTCCACGCGAGATGGACTGGATCCCGGCGCGGATGATTTCGCAATAGTAGGCGGCTTCGAAGATGGCGAAGGTGATATAGGCCGACTTGTCCGCCCCCATCTGCACACCGCTGACCATGGGCACCAGGATGTAGCAGAACAGGATGACGAACAGCAGGGGCACCGAACGGAACAGATTGACGTAGATCGCCGCCGGCATGGACAGCCAGCGCTTGCTGGACAGCTTGGCCATGGCCAATAGCGTGCCGAATACGATGCCGAACACCATGCTGACGCCGGTCAGCGAGATCGAGTACTGGAAGCCCTGCCACAGGTAGTCGCGGGCATTCCAGACGATATCCAGATTGGCTTGATCCATTACTTGCCTCCTTCCGCGATATAGCCGGGCACGCGGCTACGACGCTCTATCCAGGCCATCAGGCGGTTCACGCCGAATGCCATCGTCAGATACAGGCCACCCACCATGGTCATGACCTCGATAGGGTTGGCGGGTGCGTACTCGCCGGTGATCTGCTTCATCTGGAAGGTCAGCTCGGTCAGGCCGATGGCCAGGCAGACGGCGGAGTTCTTGAAGACATTCATGAATTCGGAAGTAAGCGGCGGAATAATGACGCGGAAGGCCATGGGCAGCAGCACGAAACGGTAGGTCTGCGGCAGGGTGAAGCCCATCGCCAGGCCGGCGTAGCGCTGTCCGCGCGGCAGGGTCATGATGCCGGTGCGCACTTGCTCGGCCACCCGGGCGGCGGTGAACAGGCCCAGGCCCAGCACGCCGAACAGGAACTCCGGCAGATAGTCGGTAAAGCTCACCACGCCGCGCAGATCCTGCTTGATCCAGGTGCCGATATGTTCAGGCAGCAGATCGGGGACCACGAAGTACCAGATAAACAGCTGCACGATCAGCGGGATATTGCGGAACAGCTCGACATAGGCGCGGGCCAGGCCCGATAGCCATGCCATGGGCGCGGTCCGGGCCACGCCGATCAAGACGCCCAGCGTCAGGGCGATCAGCCAGGCGCTCAGCGCGGTCACTACTGTCCAGCCCAGGCCGGAAAGTATCCATTGATAATAATATTCCTCGGTGCCAGCCACCTTCTCGAAGATGACCGCCCAGTTCCATTGGTATTGACCCATAGTATTCTCCAAGGGAGGCGCTGAAAAATGTTCTGCCGCAAACGCTTCAGCTCGCCACCCGGCAAGGCTGGTTCCGGATATCGGCCGGGTAACGCGAGGGGCCAAGCCGCTCCTCGCGTCCCAAGCAAAGAGGGGCCTTACGGCCCCCCTACAGACCCGCTTGAATGCTGATTAGACGCCCGTATCGTTCGGATTCTTGAACGCTTCCTTGAGCTTTTCGCTCATCGGCAGGTTGATGTTGATGTTCTTCGGCGGGATCGGGTTCATAAACCACTTGTTGTAAAGCCGATCACCCTCGCCCGATTTGTAGATACCGGCCAGCGTATCGTCCACCAGCTTTTTGAATTGCGCATCGTCCTTGCGCAGCATGATGCCGTAGGGCTCGACGCTGAGGGCCGGACCGACGATGGCGAAATTCTTGGGGTTCTTGTCGTTGGCGATCAGGCCGGCCAACAGGATGTCGTCCATCACGAAGGCGCTGGCGCGACCGGTTTCCACCATCAGGAAGCTCTCGGCGTGATCCTTGCCGTAGACGTTCTTCACGTCGATGGCCTTGCCTTGCTCGTTTTGCTTGATATAGCGGTCCGAGGTGGTGCCGGTGGTGGTGACGACGGGCTTGCCGTTCAGGTCATCCAGCGACTTGATGCCGGAATTGGCCTTGACCAGCATGCGTACCGCGGTCACGTAGTAGTGGTTGCTGAACCCTACCTGCTTCTGCCGTTCCTTGGAGTTGGTGGTCGAACCGCATTCCATGTCCACCGTGCCGTTCACCATCAAGGGAATACGGGTCTGCGAGGTGACCGGTACCAGCTTGGTGATCAGGGAAGGCTTGTTCAGCTTCTTCTTCACCGCGTCGACGACCTTGGTGCACAGATCCATGGCGTAGCCGACCGGCTTTTGCTTGTCGTCCAGGTAGGAGAACGGAATGGAGGACTCGCGATGGCCAACCGTGATGATGCCGGTGTCGGCGATCTTCTTCAGGGTGCCGGTCAGCTCTTCGGCCTGGGCGGCGCCGGCGAACAGGGCTGCCAGGACAGCCGACAGGATCAGGGGTTTCTGCATTGCGGGTATCTCCTTATAGGGTTATTCGACTGCCGTGCAAAGAATATAGCTGCTCTAGCGCCAGCTTGTCCGAGGCTTTGGCCGGCAGGGACGGCTCAATATGTCACGCCGTCCGTACGGATGCCAGCACCCTCGGCAAGCAATGCATCACCGTTGAATACTTTACTGATTTGTCATACGGTCCAGGGCATTCGCCGCCGGCCCATCTCGGCCGGTGCTGCGGCTCCCCGCGCCATCCGGCTAGCGGTAGGCGGCGGCGGAGCAGGCGGCGTTCCGTGGCAGGCAAAGTGTAGCGGCGCGCGTACCCGCTACAAGCGGGGAATCCCTAATTCGTCACTAAAGGCAGGGAAAACGGCTATGTTTCGGTCGTTTTGGAACAATTTTTGTTGTTTGACCGACAACAGTTCACCGGTTTCAAGCTGACAAGGCGTTGGCCAATTTGACGTAGTCGTGGGTGGAGAGATTTTCCGGCCGGGCAGTGGAATCGATGGCCAGCGACTCGAACAGCGCATCGCTCACGACGCCCTTGAGATTGTTGCGCAAAGTCTTGCGCCGCTGGCCGAAGGCGCGTGCCACCAAGGCTTCCAGCGCGGGCAAGTCGCGGGCTTGGACGGGGAAGGGGCGCGGGATCATGCGCACGATGGCCGAATCGACCTTGGGTGGCGGATGGAAGGCTTCGGGCGGCACATCGAGCAGCTTTTCCATATGGAAATGGTACTGCAGCATGACGCTGAGGCGACCGTAGTCGGCGCAGCCCGGCTCGGCCACCATGCGCAGGACGACTTCGTTCTGCAGCATGAAATGGCAGTCGAGGATGCGTGGCGCGAAGCTGGCAAGGTGGAACAGCAGCGGGGTGGAGATATTGTAGGGCAGATTGCCCACCAGCCTGATCTGCCCTTCAGGAGCGATCTGGTCGGCCAGCGCGCCGAAGTCGTAGCTGAGCGCGTCGGCACTGTGTATGACCAGCTTGTCGGCGGCGAAGCGCTTGCCGAGATGGCTGACGATATCGCGGTCGATTTCCACGGCGTGCAGCACCTGCAGCTTATCCAGCAAAGGCTGGGTCAGGGCGGCCAGGCCGGGTCCGATCTCGACCATGGCGTCGGCCGGCATGGGGCCGATGCAGCTGATGATGTCATTGATGACGCCTTGGTCTTGCAGGAAATTCTGGCCGAAGCGCTTGCGGGGGGTATGGGATGTCATGCGGGCAAACCGTCTGGTGAATGCCCCGATTGTAATGGCAAGCCGGATTGCTTGTTGGCTTAAGAGCCTGCCCGGCTCGCCAGGGCAGCCGCCAGGGCCACCGCCGCCGCGAGGCTGCCGCCGTCCGCGCGGCCGCTGCCGGCCAGATCCAGGGCGGTGCCGTGGTCGACCGAGCTGCGTATCAGCGGTAGGCCCAGGGTGATATTGATGCCTTCGCCGAAGCTGGCGTGCTTGAGCACCGGTAGGCCCTGGTCGTGGTACATGGCCAACACGGCATCGCCCTGTGCCAGTACGGGCGGATTGAACAGGGTGTCGGCCGGCAAGGGGCCGACCAGATCGAAGCCTTCGGCGCGCAAGGCGTTCAATACCGGGATGATGACGTCGAGTTCTTCCCGGCCCAGGTGGCCGCTCTCGCCCGCGTGCGGATTCAGGCCCGCCACCAGGATGCGCGGCCGCGCGATGCCGAACTTGTCGCGCAGGTCCGCGTGCAGAATCCGTAGCGTTTCGGTCAGCGCGGCGGGGGTAATGGCATCCGCCACCTCGCGCAAGGGCAGGTGGGTAGTGGCCAGTGCCACGCGCAGTACATAGTCGGGGCTCACGGCCGGGCAGCTGCCGGCCAGCAGCATCACCACCCTCGGTGTGCCGGTCAGTTCGGCCAGGTATTCGGTGTGGCCGGTGAAGCGTTCATGGCCGGCATCGCGAATCACGCCCTTATGCAGCGGCGCGGTCACCATGGCGGCGAACTCGCCGCTTTGGCAGCCGGCCACGGCCCGGTCCAGCAGGGCCAGCACATAGTCGGCATTACGGCTGTCGAGCTGGCCCGCCACGCTGGGGACGGTGGTGGGGATATGCAGCACTTCCAGACAATCGGCCGGGGCCGGTTCGCCGGGACGGTAGTCCACCAGGGTGGGCATGCCGCCGATGGCGTCCGCCCTGGCCTGCAAGAGGGAACGATCGCCGAGCAGGACCAAGCGGGCCGGCACGCCGGTCGGATCGAGCGCGGCGCATAGTTCGGGACCGATGCCGGCCGGCTCGCCGGTGGTGATGGCGAGCAGGGGTAGGGTCGATGGGTGCTGCGGCGTATTCATCTGCGTACCAAATGCCGCCATGCCGGTTAAGGTGCCCGGCACGGCGAGGGTGGGGCGTTTACTTCTCGTCCAGGCGGATTTCCACGAAGGCCTGGTCGCGCTGCTGGCGGGCCCAGTCTTCGTACTGCTCGTCGGCCTTGCGGTCGCGCAGTTCCAGCCTGACGCGGGTGCGTTCGCGGTCTTTGGTCACGTCCTGCTCGCGCCGCTCCAGCACCTCGATAAGGTGCCAGCCGTAAGGCGAACGGATGGCCTGCGACAGTTCGCCGGGTTTGAGCGCATTCATGGCTTGCTCGAAGTCGGGGACCGTGTCGCCCGGCGACAACCAGTCCAGATCGCCGCCCTTGCTGGCCGAGCCGTCCTCGGAGTGCAGCTTGGCCTGTTCTTCGAACTTGGCGCCGTTCTGGATACGCTCGCGCAGCTCCAGGATGCGGGTCTTGGCGTCGTTGTCCGAGTTGAGCTCGTTGACCTTGACCAGGATATGGCGGGCGTGGGTCTGCTTGACGATTTCCTTGCCGTCGCGCTGACGCTTTTCCACCAACTTGACCAAGTGGAAGCCCGCCGGGCTGCGCATGACCTTGGTGACCTGGCCGGCCGACAGTTTATCGAGCGCGTCGAGGAAGGCCGGGGGCAGGCGGCCGGCGGAGCGCCAGCCAAGATCGCCGCCGGAGAGGGCATCGCTGGCGTCCGAGAAACCGGCCGCCACTTCGGCGAAAGCCTTGCCGCCGGCCAATTGCCGGGCGGCCTCGCCTGCCCGCAGCTGCTTGGCATTGACCACATCCTGGCCGGAGCCTTCAGGGATGGCGATCAGGATATGGGCCAGTTTGTATTCCTGCTCGGTACGGGCTTGATCCTTGTTGGCGGCCAGGTACTGGTCGATTTCCGCATCGGTCACGAAAACCCGGCCATCGACTTCGCGTTCACGGAGGCGCTGGATCAGCATGTCCTGGCGAATCTGGTCGCGGAAGCCGGCATAGCTGGTGCCTTCCCGCTCCAGGGCCTGGCGGAACTGCGGCACGCTCATCTTGTTCTGTTCGGCGATGCGTTCGATGGTCTGGTCCAGCTGCCGCTCGTCGATACGCAGGCCGGTATCGCTGGCGTAGTCGGACAGCACCCGTTCGCTGATCAGCCGGTCCAATACCTGGTGGCGCAACACATCGGGCGGCGGGGCCTCGACTTTTTGGCGGGCGAGGTTGGCGCTCACGCTCTTGATGCGGGCGTTCAGCTCGTTTTCGGAAACCACCGATTTGTTCACAACGGCAACAATACGGTCCAGCATGACCGGTTCGGCCAGGGCCGGATGGGCAAGGCTGAGCGCGAGCAGGGAAGCAAGGATACGTGCAGGTATGGCTGTCATGGTCAGTTCAACTTGGTGTAACCGGGAATGCTCTCTTTGAGCGTTTGCAGCGGGTTGGAGCCGAGGCGGCCGAGATCGTTCAGCTCCAACTGCAGGAAGAAGGGACTGCTGGTCTGGTTGCCGGAGGTGACGAAGCGTTGCGTCACCATGCGGAATACCCAGCAGCCGCCATTGTATTCGAGCCCGGCCAGGCGCTCCAGGGAACGGCGGTCCTTGATCGACCAGTTCTGCCGCGCGACCACATGCCAATTCCGGCCGATGGGCCATTGCGCCGAAAGGTCGATCTGCTTGATATCGGTGAGCTTATCCATCCGGTAGCGCAGATTGAGCAGCTTGCCCGGCTGGGGCTGGTAGCGCAGATTCAGCGAAGCCTTGCGGGTTCGATGGGCATTGCTGTCGGTTTGCACGGCGGCATCTACCCACCAATTGTCCAGCGGCTGGCCGCCCACGGTGGCGATCAGGTCCGAGGCCGTTACGTCCTGGCGCCGGGCGGTCTCGGTAAGGGTGACGCGCTGATCGTCGAAATAAAAACGTTGGCCGATCGCCACGCGCGCCCGTTCCACGCCGTTATCCGCTTCGAACAGGCGCGAGGTGACCGCCAGTGTCAACTGATTGGCATCGTTGATCCGATCGCTGCCCGTGTACTGGTTCTCGCTGAACATCTGCGCGAAATTGAAATCGGCCAAGCCCGAGTCGAAGTTCGGGAAGGCACGCTGGTCGCGGTAGGGAATGCGGACGTAGTAGGCGCGCGGTTCCAGTGATTGCACCATGTCGCGGCCCAGCAGCCGGCTTTCGCGATCGAAGAACAGACCGGTATCGAGGCTGAATATCGGAAGGTCGCGACTGAAGCGTGTGCCGTTTTGCAGTTTATAGGTGGTGCTGTGGAAGCCCAGCTTGGGGGTGATAAAGCCGGCTGCGTGTTCGAGCGGCAGGCTGATGCTGGGATAGGCGAAGTAGCGGCTGCCCTCGGGGCGGGGCAGCTTGTCGCGGCTCCAGGCCCGGGCGAAGCGGGTGGCATCGGTGCTGACATCCAGCCGCAGGCCGTTGGGCAAGCTCCGGTTGTAGTTCATGACCACCTGCGGCAGACGGGCATAAGGCTCGTCGACCTGGTTGGTGGGGTCCTGCAGGGTCTGGTAGCGCTGCACGCGCACGAAAGCGCCCAGGCTGTCTTGCTGATAGCTGAGGATGCCTTCACGTGGCAGGAAGGTCTGCGAGGCCACGGCGATACGGTCGCCGAAGTCGGCGAAATAGCGGTCATCGGTGGTCTTCTGCAGATTCAGCGCGCCGTGCCAGGCGGGGCTGAACGCGTGCCGATGCTGATAGTTCACGGCGGAGCGCCGCTGGCCATACATGCGGTCCTTGAGAATGGTTTCGACCGACAGCTGGCCATCGTAATTCGGTCCCAGATAACGGACTTCATTGCTCAGCAATACGCCGCGCTTGGCGATGATGCGCGGGGAGAGGGTGGCGTCGGCGTTAGGGGCGATATTCCAGTAGAACGGAACCGTCACCTCCAGCCCGCCGGTGCCGCTGCCGATTGAGGGCGACAGCAAGCCCGATTTGCGCGAGCCGTCCAGCGTGAAATCGAGGTAGGGCGAATACAGCAGCGGCACGCCCAGGAACTCGATGCTGCCGTGCCGGGCCACGCCCAGGTTGCGGCTGTAATCGAGTTCCAGGTCGCGGGCGCGGATAAACCAGTCGTCGCGGCCCGGTTGGCAAGTGGTGAACCGCGCGGTGTCGAGCCGATATTTTTCCGGCCCCTCGAACAACAGCTTGACGGCATCGCCACGGCCATTGCGTTGGCCCATGCGAAAGGTCGGGTTGGCCAGTTCACCGGTACGGGTGTCGTCCTTCAGGTAGAGCTGGCCCCCTTCGAGAACGTCCTGCCGTTGGGTCAGGCGGGTGTGGTCGCCGGCACGTATCTCGTTGCTGGCGCTGAACAGCTTCATCCATTCGGCTTCGATGCGGCGGCCATCCTGTTCCACCAGCACATTGCCGCGCGCGGTGGTTTCGGCTTGGCCCAGGCCCTCGACGCGATCGGCGTGCAGCACGGTCGGGCCGGCCAGATCGTCGGCATTCGCCGCGAAAGCGCAGGACAGCAAGAATGAAAGTAGGGTAAGACGCGGCATTGGCGCGAAGGGATAAAACGGAAGTGCGCTAAAATCGCATACTTTCACGCTTCGCACAAACCCGTACTGGGCCGTGCCGGGATAATTCCGTCGGCGCGCCACACCCGGATCGGGTATGGGACGGCGTGGGCCAGTGCAGTGAACCCGAATATCCTTATGCAGAGTTTTCCAATGGAACGAATCGACGCACTACATGGCTGGCTGCAAGCGCAACTGGGCCAAGCGGCGGCATTGTCGGCGCCGATAGGCGATGGCAGCGCGCGGCGGTATTTCCGCCTTACGCTGGCCGATGGCAGCAGGCGCATCGTCATGGACGCGCCCCCCGACCGCAACGATTGCCGTCCTTTCCTGGCCGCGGCCGCCTTGTTGCGGCCCCATATCCACGTACCGGCGGTACTGGCGGAGGATACGGCGCAGGGTTTTCTGCTGTTGGAGGACCTGGGCGATATCGATCTGCAGACCGCCTTGGCCGCCACCGACGAAGCCGGCGCCGAGACGCTCTACCGCTGGGCCATCGCCAGTCTGGTAGCGCTGCAGTCGGCTACCCGGCCCAATGTCCTGCCGGACTACACGGCGCAGCAGATGGTGGAGGACCTCGACCGTTTCGCCGAGTGGTATGCCGACCGCCATCTAGGACGGCCGCTGCTAGGCGACGACCTGGCGCTGTGGGAACGCTGCCGTGCCCTGCTGGTGGTGCGGGCCCAGGCGCAGGCCAAGACCTTTATCCATTTCGACTTCCATTGCCGCAATCTGATCGTGGCCGACTCGCGCCCCGGCCCGGCCGCCGGCGATAGCCGCATCGGCGTGATCGATTTCCAGGACGCGCGGGTCGGCCCGATCAGCTATGACCTGGTTTCGCTGCTGAAGGATTTGTATGTGCAGTGGCCGGAAGCCTTCCGTCTCGATCTGTGCATACGCTATTGGGAAGCGGCACGGGTGGCTGGCCTGGCGGTACCGGCCAGCTTCGACGATTTCTATGCCGATTTCGAGATCATGGGGGCGTTCCGCCATATCCGCACCCTGGGCACCTTCGCTCGCCTGGCGCACCGGGACGGCAAGCGGCAGTACCTGGACGACATGCCCTTGGCGCTGAACTATCTGCGCGAGACCTGTGTCCGCTATGCGGAACTGCATCCGCTCTACAAGCTGATCAATCGCCTGACCGATTTCCAGCCGGGCGTCGGCTACACCTTTTAGTCGAATCCAGTGCCGCTCACCGCCTTGGCGATGGTCATCATCGCCGCCTTCACCCATGCCACCTGGAACCTGCTCGCCAAGCAGGCGGCCGCCAGCAGGCATTTTGTCTGGCTGTATTCGGCCGGCACGATCCTGTTCTGGCTACCGGCCATCCTGGCGGTATTCTGGTGGGCCAGGCCCAGTCTGGGCACGCCCGAAATCATCGCCCTGGCCGGTAGCGCGGTCTTGCATACGGCCTATTCCTTGTGCCTGCAGCGAGGCTATAAGGTTGGCGACCTGTCGGTGGTCTATCCGATGGCGCGTGGAACCGGCCCGCTGATCTCTTTTTTCGGCGCCATGCTGGTGCTGGGCGAGCGCCCCGGCCCGCTCGCCGCGGTGGGCGCCTTGCTGGTGGTGGTCGGCGTATTCCTGTTGGCTGGCGGTCCTCGGCTGTTGCGTCCCGGGGCGGATCGCAAGGGCCTGTTGTGGGGTGTGCTGACGGGCACGTTCATCGCGGCTTATACGGTATGGGACGGCCACGCCGTCAAGGTGCTACTGCTATCGCCCCTGCTGGTCGACTACGCCGGCAATTCGTTGCGCTGCTTGATGCTGACGCCGCGCGCCCTGGCGGATCGCCATGCCTTGCTGCCGGAATTGCGTCGTTATTGGAAGCCGGCGCTGGGTGTCAGCGTGCTGGGGCCGCTGGGCTATACCCTGGTGCTGTTCGCCATGCAGCAGGCCCCGGTCAGCCATGTCGCGCCAGCCCGGGAGCTGTCGATGATGGTGGGCGCCTGGTATGGCGCCAAGCTATTGGACGAGGGCGACCTGTCCCGCCGCCTGTTGGCGGCGGGGGTGATCGTACTGGGCGTGGTGGGTTTGGCGCTGGGTTAGGTTGCTAACCAGGTAGTAGCCGCCGAAGTCGGGATAACAAGCGATCGACCGAGCCGGGTTGGGCGGCGGGTGCGGCTTGAAAAGCCGATTCAAGCAAACCTCCGCACCGGCAAAGCGGGAACTTGGCCTACGGCAGCGAGCCCCAGGCGGTAGTGCCAATACGTCCACGAGCGCTCGTTGAACTGGCCGGCTTCCGCATGCGTCAATACTTCACGCAGCACCTCGTCGCCAACCTGAGCAGCGAGCGACTGGACATCGGTGTAATCGCCGATGTTTATCACTTGCGCGATGACCCGTTCGGGCATGGCCACCGCTTCGTCTGGCGTTTTCCACCAGACATACTTGCCGGCGAAGGGCTTCAAATCTTCAGGATTGGTGTGGACCATACGATCCTCGAATTAGCGTGTTTTTTTGCTTCAGACTGCCCTTGCATTACAGCGCTCCCGGGAACCCATCCGCTATCCCATGCATTTCATCGTGCTTGGCAGTATTTGGAACCGGCAGGAACGCAGTTGGTCTCAAGCTACTCGCGACATGGGCAAGACGGGGGCCAAGATGCGATCCATACCAGACGGGCAAACCGCCCGCCGGTCACAATCGCAAAGGAGCTTCACCATGCAACGCGCACAAATCGGCACCCTGTTCGAAACCACCTTGTTTCTGGGCGTGGCCGTATTGTTCGCCGGTGGCTTGTTCGGCGCCCTGCAAACACCGACCCAAACCGAGCAGCAGCTGCTTGCCAAGCACTCGGCCACCCAAATGGCGCAGAGCGAAACCGGTAAGCAGGGTTAAGAACCGAAACGGTAGGCCATCCCGGATGCCGGTCGGCCGCGCATGGTAAGCTTTTCCATCGTGTCCGACTCTGCCTAGGCATTTCCATGAGCTACCCACAAGCCGCTACCGGCCCCGTTCTCTACGATTTCCGTTCCGATACCGTTACCCGCCCTGGCGCCGCGATGCGCGCGGCGATGGCGGCGGCCGAGGTGGGGGACGATGTATGGGGGGACGATCCCACGGTCTTGCGCCTCCAGGCGGTGGCTGCCGAGATGCTGGGATATGAGGCGGGCCTGTTCGTGCCTTCCGGTACGCAAAGCAATCTGATCGGCTTGCTGGCCCATTGCCAGCGCGGCGACGAATACCTGGTCGGTCAGGATGCCCATACCTACAAGTACGAGGGTGGCGGCGCGGCCGTGCTGGGCAGCATCCAGCCACAGCCCATCGAAAACGCCGCCGACGGCACCATTCCGCTGGAAAAATTAAAGAAGGCCCTCAAGCCGGACGATGCCCACTTCGCCCGCACCCGCTTGCTGGCGCTGGAAAACACCACCGGCGGCAAGGTATTGCCGACGGATTATGTGCGGGCAGCGACCGATTGGGCCCATGGCGCCGGTCTGGCTACCCATCTGGATGGCGCCCGCTTATTCAACGCGGCGGTCGCACGGCAGGTCGCGCCGGCCGAGATCGCGCGCGGCTTCGATTCGGTGTCCATCTGTCTGTCCAAGGGCTTGGGTGCCCCGGTCGGTTCGGTGCTGCTGGGCAGCCACGTCTTGATCGCGCAGGGCAAGCGCTGGCGCAAGATGCTGGGTGGCGGCATGCGCCAGGCCGGTATCCTTGCTGCCGCCGGCCTCTACGCCCTGGACCGGCATATCGACCGCCTGGCCGACGACCACGCCAATGCCAGCCGGCTGGCCGACGGCCTGTCCCGTTTGCCGGGGCTGACCGTGGAAAGCCAGACCAATATGGTGTTCGTCCAGGTAGCGGCCGAACATGCCGCCGATTTCGCCGCCTATCTTGCCACGCAAGGGCTGCTGGTCAGCAGCGTGGGCAGCGCCCAGCGCTGGGTGACCCACCTGGACGTCGATACCGTGGCGGTGGACGCCGCGCTGGCCATTGCGGCACGCTTCTTCGATGGCCGTTGAGATGCGGGCCATGATCCTGGCCGCCGGGCGCGGCGAGCGGATGCGTCCCTTGACGGATACCACCCCCAAGCCCTTGCTGGATGTGGGCGGGACGCCGCTGATCGGCTGGCATCTGAAGCGCTTGGCCGCCGCCGGGGTGCGCGAGGTGGTGATCAATCACGCCTGGTTGGGCGAGCAAATCGAAGCGGCGCTCGGCAATGGCGCGGATTACGGGGTGAGCATCGCCTATTCGGCCGAGGGCACCGCACTGGAGACTGCCGGCGGCATCGCCAAGGCTTTACCCCTGCTGGGTACCGCGCCTTTCCTGCTACTGTCGGGCGATATCTTCAGTGACTACCCCTATGAAAAACTGCTGGCCCAGGCAAAGGCACTGGCCGATGACGATAGCCGCAGCGGCCATCTGGTGCTGGCGCCGACCGAGCGTTACCAACTTGATTTCGATCTGTCGCCCCAGGGTCTGGTCACTGCCGCAGGGCAACCCCGTTATACCTATGCCAATCTGGCCGTGCTGAAGCCCGCCATGCTGGCTTCGGTGCAGCAGGGACAGGCGGCCAGGCTCGGGCCGATATTGCATGAGTTTGCCCGGCAGGGACGGATCAGCGGAGAAGTCCATCAGGGCTTGTGGCTCAATGTCGGGACGCCGGCCGACCTGGAAGACGCGCGCGCCGTCTGTCGCCCAAACTGACCACGCGGGGCTATTGCGCCTAGCGTAAGCCTATGCACCCCTTATAGGTGCAGAGGAGACAGTCATGCGATTCCTACTTCCGGCCATCCTGATCGTGCTGATGGCAGGCTGCGCCACGACACCGCAGGATCAAGAGTGGGTAGTGGACAGCCAGTATGTTGCCAAGGTGAACCAAGGCGCCAAGATGGGCGGCGGACAAGTCATCTGGTTGCAGTACCCGACCAAGCTGGTGCCCGTGGAGCGGGCGTCCGGGTCTTAGCTGCCGTACAAGGCAGACCTTTGAGCCGCTCTACGGGGCGGAGTTTACTTCCTACCTAAGGGGAGGAGGCGCATGCGTGTACGGTTGGTATCGATGGTAAGCAAGGCGCCTTCGAGTAATTCAGCTTCCATTTGCTTCAGCGCCGTAATGACGAAATGACCGATAGCGTCCGGATTGAGATCCACCGAGCGAATTTGCACGACACTGGGCTTGTCGCCTTGAGTGGCGGAGAGAATCGTACCGAAGTCCAAATCATTTGTAACAACGATGAAATCATATGATTTGGCATAGGCCATGATTTCCGGGTCTGGCGCATTGGCGGGGCCAAGCGCTGTCCAGTGCATCGCTTCTAAACCGGCCTCGGCAAGAACGCCAACCCATTTGGGTGAGAGATTCATGTCGATGAGCAGTTTCATGCTGCGATCCACTCCACCTCACGTTCTTCGGCTCGCCAAGCAGCGTAGCGCACGGCTTGTATGATGTCTTCGTGTTCCAGGTAGGGGTAGTCGGCGAGAATCTGCTCGACGGTATGACCTGCGGCAATTTGTCCTAACACCATGCTGACCGTTACGCGCATGCCTCGGATGCATGCTTTGCCGCCCATCATTTCAGCTTGCTGGGTAATACGATCAAATAGATGCATGTTCAGCTCCGTAACGAAACTTATCCTTATGTTATCTGATCGGATTTGATAATGCGTAGGTTTCCACGACTGCGCGGTGATGCGAGCGGTCCCATTAGCGTTGTGCAACCATCGAACCCCCGGCCCTCAGCGCCGGGTGGTCGGGGCTAGGTTTGTCCAGGTAGTAGCCCTGCACCATATCCACGCCAAACTCCACCAGCATCAGCAAGGTCTCTTCGTTCTCGACGAATTCCGCCACGGTCTTCTTGCCCATGTCGCGGGCGATGGCCGCCATGCCCTTCACGAACACCTGGCTATCGTGGTCGCGCGGCAGGTCGCGGATAAACAGGCCGTCTATCTTCAGCACATGCGCCTTGAGATGTTTGAGATAGGCGAAGGAGGAAAAGCCGGCGCCGAAGTCGTCCAGGCAGACGGTGCAGCCGGTGGCCCGCAGCGCTTCGATAAATCGCTGCGCATCGCGCATATCGCTGACCGCCGCGGTTTCGGTCAACTCCACCATCAGCCGTTCCGGCGGGACATCGTAGTCGCACAACATATCGCTGATGAAGTTGGGCAGGCTGGTTTCGTCGAAGCTGCGGCCGGAGATATTGACCGCCACCGACGGCATGGCCGGATTGGCCGCCAGCAAGCGGATGGTTTCGCCGAGGACCCAGCGGTCGATATCGAGGATCTTGCCGCTTTTCTCGGCATGCGGGATGAAATGGCCGGGCGGGATGATCTGGCCGGGGTTGTTGGGGTCCTTCATCCGCACCAGCGCCTCCAGATGCGCGACCTCCAGCGTCCTGGCTTCGTAGATGCCCTGGAAGTACAGCACGAAGCCGTCGTTTTCCAGTGCTTGCTGGATGCGTTCGTTCCAGGTCAGCCGGTTGACGATTTCGCGCGAGGCGTCGCGCTCGGCCTGGTACATGCGCCAAGTGGCCTTGCCGGCGCTCTTGGCGTGGTACATGGCGGTATCGGCATGGGCCACCAGCTCCTCCGCCTGCTCGGCATGCAGCGGGTACAAGGCCACCCCCAGGCTGGACGAAAGCCGTAGCGGCTGGTTGTCGACATTGAGCTGGATGCTGGAGACCGAGGCCACGATACGGGCCGCCAGATGGCTGGCCTCGGCTTCGTCGCAGCTGGGGACCAGGATGGCGAACTCGTCGCCCCCCAGGCGGGCGAAGAATTCGTTGCGGCGTACCTGGGCGGAAATATCCTGCGCCACCCGTTTCAGCAGTTCGTCGCCGGCACCGTGGCCAAAGGTGTCGTTGACGTACTTGAACTCGTCCAGGTCGAAATACAGTACCGCCAAGCCTTCCTGGTTGCGCTCCGCCTCCGTCAGCATGGCCGCCAGCTGCTCCTGGAAGGCATGCCGGTTATACAAGCCGGTCAGGGCATCGCGCTCCGCCAGGAAGACCATGCGCTCGTTGAGGATATGCTCCTGGGTGACATCCTCGTAGACCCACAGCCTGCCGGTGTAGATGCCGGTCTCGTCGCGTACCGAATAGCAATGCTGGGTCACGATGCGGCCGTCGTTCATGGATAGGTCGCCCGGGTAGACATCCATGGTGGCCATTGCCTCGCTCGCTTCCAGATGCGTGGCGAAATCGTAGTGGGCGGGCCGGTTCAGCGCCGTCTGCAGCACCTGGCCTATCGGTTTGTCGATAATGGGCGTGCTGTCGTCGATCAGCCAGAGCGTCTTGAAGGCGGGATTGTGGAAGATGACGATATTGTCGTTATCCACGAACAGCACGCCGAAGCGCATGGCCGACAGCAAGGCGGTCAGCCGGGCGCGTTCGCCTTCCGCGCGCGATAGATAGATCTGGTTGAGTGCCTGCGATTGCTGTAGCTCGTAGACCGCCCGTTTCAGTGCCAGCCGGTCTTCCTTGAACTGGCTGTTGTCGTTGATCGAGGCGCGTATGCCGAGGTAGTTGGCCTGGGCGTCGTAGATGGGCTGCCAACTCATGGAAGCCCAAAAGGTCTTGCCGTCGCGCTGCATGGCGCGGAACTCGAAATCCTGCCCGGCTGTTCCGGTCAGCGCGGTATCCACCGCCGCACTCAGCTTGCTGCGCTCTTCCAAGGCGGCCAATGGGACCGGGAAGCGTTGCATCTCCATGCATTCGCGCACCGTGTAGCCGGTCAGCCGGGTCACCGAGGCATTCACCCAGACCAGCTTGCCCTCGGGGTCCAGCCACAGTTCCACGCCATAGGTGTAGTCGGCGATGGCGAGAAACTTCTCTTCGCTTTGCTTGAGCGCGTCGAGCCGCTCCTGGATACCGCTGGACATCTGGTTGAAGCGCTGCGCCAGCAGGCCGATTTCATCCTCGCCTTCGACCTGGATGCGCTCGGTGGTACCAGCGCTGGTTTGCTGTTCGGCGGCGTCGATCAGGTAATACAGCCGCCGGGTCAGCCAGAAACCGATCAGGGCCAAAAACAGCGCCGACAACACCGCGCCCACCACCACCACGCTGACGATCTGCCAGACGATGCGGTCGGCTGTTTCGCGCAGTAATTCGGTGGAAATGCCGAAACGCAGCAAGCCATAACGCTGGCCGGCCAGTTCGATCGGGGTGCTGACATTGACGATGGGGGGGATGGTGTCGCTGCCGCTGAGTTGGCGCAGATCGTCGATAGGCGGCAAGGCGCCATTGTCCGCGGCACCCACATCCCAGCCGCGCGCCGCCACCACCCTTCCCTGGCGATCATACAAGACCAGGTAGTCGATGCCCTCGGGGGTGCGCACGCCGTCCAGCAGTTCGGCCGCGGGGGCATAGTCGAGCGAGGCCATGGGCGGCGCCAGTGCGGCATTGAGCAGGCGCGACAGCTCCTGTATCCGCACATCGGTGGCCTTGAGCACCATTTCCGACCAGACCCTGCTGACGCTGGTCAGCAGCACGCCCAGGACGACAAATTGCACCAGCAAGATGGCCAAGACCAGCTTGGCGCGTAGCGTGCGGAAAAATGGAAGCTGCATGGACACCGCTATTCCGATCGCAGTCGGCGTTTCAGTTCGGCGACAAAGGGTTCCACCGCCGTGAGGTCTCCTTCCTTGAGCGGATCCGCCCCGGAGAAGCCTATCCTGCCGGCGAAGCTTTCACCATGCTCCTTTGAATTGACGAACTTGGCCACTTCGTCGATATAAAGCTTGCGTCTGCCTGGTTCGAGTTGGCCACTGGCCAGCAGCACCATATGGGGAAGCGAGCGTGTTTCCGCCAGGACCCGCAGGCCATCGCGGATATCGGGCGGCATGTTGGCGAAGGCGGTCTTGTTGACGATGGCGGCCTGGGCATCGCCGTGCATCACGGCCATGGCGGCGGCATTGTGGAAATCGTAATAGCGCAGCGCGGGCTTGAGCCCCTGCTTTTTCAGCCACTCTTCGCCCAGCATGGCGGTGGCGGTCAAGGGATCGGGCATGGCAACGGTGCGCTCACCCAGCTCACTGGCCAGCCTGGGTCCGCCATCCCGTTTGACCACGATCAGGCCGGCCAAGCGGCTGCGTCCGATCAGGGAAGGGATGTAGGCGGCCTGCTGCTCGGCATAGCGGGCGGTGTGGGGGCCGATCACGACAATGTCGAACTCCTGCGCTTCGATACGCCGTACGAATTGGCGGTAATCCGGTGCGGTCAGCAAGACGACAGGCTGTCCCAGGGCTTTTTCGAGTGCCAAGCGCATGGGTTGGAAGCTGGAGATCAGCAGGCGCGGCGTGAAATACGGTTCCAGGCCGATGCGCACTTCCCGCCCGGCGGCCTCGGCAACGATGCCGGCTACCAGCAGCACCAGTAGGCACAGCCCTCTGTACATTCGTGCTACTCCCTGGCTAGCGTTTTTGTTTATAGCTTGTTAACTACATAGTAGCGTTATCTGAATAAGGATAGCCTAGCAGATGCGTTCACCGCGCTGCTGTGCAAAAAGGGAAGGGAGCCCATTGGCCGGGAACCACCCTCGCGCCCTCGAACTACACGGATTTGATGAATACCTTCGACCGGCGCTGCCAGTTGTACAGCGTCTTTTTCTTCATCGGCAGTACATCGATCTCGGCCGGCTTGAAGCCGCGTTCCACGAACCAATGCGCGGTACGGGTGGTCAGCACGAACAGTTGCTTGATTTTCAGGCGGCGCGCTTCGCGCTCGACATATTTCATCAAGGCTTCGCCGCGGCCGCCGTCGCGGTAGTCCGGGTGGACGGCCAGGCCGGCCAGTTCGGCGATTTCGCCTTCTTCAAAAGTATGCAGGCCCACGCAGCCAATGATCTTGCGGTCGTGCTCCAGCACGGCGAAACGTTCGATCTCGCGCTCCAGCAGTTCGCGGCTGCGCTTGACCAGTACGCCTTGTTCCTCCAGCGGCTCGATCAGCGCCAGAATGCCGCCGATATCGTCGATCTGCGCGCGCCGCATGGTTTCCAGCGGTTCGCGCGAGATCATCGTGCCGATGCCCTCGTGGGTGAACAGTTCGGTGAGCAGGCCACCGTCAAGATGCCGCGAAATCAGATGGGCGCGCGCGACGCCATGGCGTACCGCCTTGATGCAGCAAGGCAGGAAGAAATCGATGTCGTCGCTGACGCGGACTTCCTCGCGGACGAATTTCTCCGCTTCCGCCGCGGTCAGTTCGTTGTGCAGTTGGCCGTCCTCGTCCACCACGCCGGGCTGGTCGAGCAGAAAGATCAGCTTGTCCGCCTGCAAGGCCACGGCCGCGGTGGTGGCGACGTCCTCCAGGGTGAGGTTGAATACCTCGCCGGTAGGCGAATAACCCACCGGCGACAGCAGGATGGTTTCGCCGAATTCCAGGCGGTCGCGCATGGCCGCCACATCGAGCTTGCGTACCTCGCCGCTGTATTGCATATCTTCGCCTTCGCGCACGCCCATGGGCTGGGCGGTGACGAAATTGCCGCCCGCCACGCGGATATCGGCATTGGCCATGGGCGAGTTCGCCAGGCCCATGGACAGGCCGGCCTCGATCTCGAAACGGACCTGGCCGATGGATTGCAGGACCTGGCTGATCGATTCCCGTTCGGTGATGCGCACGCCGCGCTCGAAGCGGCAGGGCAGGCCGGCCTCCTGCAGGCGGGCATTGATCTGCGGCCGCGCACCATGCACCAGCACCAGGTTGACGCCCAGGCTGACCAGGGTATTGAGGTCATGCGCCAGCGAGCCGAAGTCGCCATCGCGCACCAGGTCGCCGCCGAAGGCCACCACGAAGGTGCGATTGCGGAAGGCGTGGATATAGGGCGCGGCTTGGCGGAACCAGAAAATGAATTCGGGGGAGCCGATATCGGGCATGGCTTATTTCTCGAAGTAGACCGGCAAAGAGTAACAAAAATCGATCGGGCTACGGAGATGGCGATAAGGCATCGGCCGATAAATTGCGGGCATCGAGCGCTTCGCGCCAACGGATAAAGTCCTCGGCCGGCATGGGTTTGGCAAATACATAGCCTTGCACCTGGTCACAACCCATTGCGCGCAGCAGCGCCACGGTGGCGTGATCCTCCACGCCTTCGGCCACGACCTTGAGGCCCAGGCGGTGACCCAGTTCCACGGTGGAACGGACGATCTGCCTATCGCTGTCGTTATGCACCAGCTCGATCATAAAGGCCCGGTCTATCTTCAGTTCGGTCACCGGCAGGCGGCGGATATAGGCGAGCGAGGAGTAGCCGGTGCCATAGTCGTCGATGGCGATGGACAAACCCATTGCCCGCAATTGCTGCAGCACCGCCAGGGCTTTGGCGGGATCGGCCATCAAGCCGCTTTCGGTGATTTCCAGGCACAGGTAATCGGGCGACAGCGACGCCTGTTCCAACAGCTCCGCCACCAGGGAGGGCAAGTCCCGGTCCAGCAGGTCACGGGTGGCCAGGTTGACCGACAGCTTGACCGGCCGGCCGGCCAGCGCCCAGGCGCCGGCCGTGGCGATGGCGTGCGCCAGCACCCAGCGGGTGACTTCGCGGATATAGCCGGTCTGCTCGGCGAAGGGCACGAACTCGCCGGGCGGGATAAAGCCCTTGTCGGGGTGGATCCAGCGCACCAGTGCCTCGGCTTCGTCGGCGCGGCCGGTGGCCAGGTTGACCTTGGGTTGGTAGTACAGGGTCAGCTGATTGTGCTCGACCGCCTGCTGCAGATCGCCCAGCAGCGAAAGATGCTCCTCGCGGAAGGTCTGCATGCCCGGGTCGTAGATGATATGCCGCTCGCCGGTCCGCTTGGCCCGGTACATGGCCAGGTCGGCGCTACGGATCAGGTCGATGGCATTGTCGGCATGGTCGGGAAAACCGGCCGCGCCCATGCCGGCACGGAGATCCAGCGGGCGGTTCTCCAGCACGAAGCGGCGGTCGAACATACGATGGATACGTTCCAGGGTCGCTGGAGCATCGGCCACCCGAACGCCCGGCAACAAGAGCGCGAAGTCGTCGCCGGACAAGCGCGCCACGCTGTCCTCCTGCCGCACGGACGAGCGCAGGCGCGATCCCACCTCGGCCAGGACCCTGTCGCCCATGGGATGGCCCAGCGTGTCGTTGATCTGCTGGAAGCGGTCCAGGTTGACCAGTAGCACGGTCAGGGCGCTGCCTTGCCGGGCGGCCGCCTCTATCGCTTCGGCCAGCAGCTGGTTGAAGCGTACCCGGTTGGGCAGGCCGGTCAACGGGTCTTCATAGGCCAGCTTGCTGATGCGGTTTTCGCGTTCGCCGATCGCGGCCTGCATATGGGCCAGGCTGCCGGCCAGCCGGCCGATCTCGCTGCTGTTCTTGCGGTCGATTTGCTGCTGGTAGTCGCCTTGCTGGATACGCTCGGCCACCCGGGACAAGGCACGGAGCGGATCGGTGATGCGGCGGGCGATACGTGTACCGGCCAGCAGACAGACCGCCAAGGCGATCAGGGCCAGCACGATCAGGGTGCCCTGCAGTTGATAAAAGGGCGCCAGCGCTTCCATCAGGGAGCGGGCAAGCAAGGCATAGATAGGGCCTTCCGGGCTATCGCCCAGTTGGAATAGGCGGGTCTGATAATCCTCGCCGGCCAGCACCAGCCGGCTGGCGCTTTGCTCCGGGCTGAGCTGTTCGGTCAGGCCGGCGCGCTGTTCCGGCAGCAGGGTGGACGCCAGCATGACCCAGCCGCTGCGGCCGTGGCCCAGGAAGGAGACTTGCAAGCCGGCAAGCGAGCGCAGGTCGGCTGCCGTCCCGTCGTTGATTTCGAAGCCCATGGTGATCCAGCCTATGGTGGCGGGTGCGCGCACCGGCACCGCCACCAGCTGGTAGAGCCGGCCGTCGATCCGCTCGATACCGCTGGCGCCGCCCTGCGCGCCGGCCTTCGCCAGCAGGCGGCGGAACGGGTAGGGCTGGCCGGTCCGTTCCGGCCTGACGGTATCCGCCTGGATGCGGTCATTCAGATCGGACAACATCACCAGGTCGGCGCCGATACGGCCGCCATGGTTTCTCAGGGCATCGACGATGGTGTCGGTTTCGCCCGTGGCAATGGCGTCGCGAAAGCCGAAATCCCTGGCCAGGACCTGCGCGCCCAGGGTCAGTTGGCTGCCGTTCTGTTCCAGCAGCCGCCGGAAAACCCGTTCGCCGGTCAGCAGTTCGTGCGCCGCCGTCTCGCGCGAGATGCGCAGGTTGGCGACGCTGACCAGTACAAAGGTCGCAAGCAGCACCACCGCCAGCAAGCTGAAGAAGAAGACAACGATGCGAAAGGACAGGCTGTCGGTACGCAAGCGCGGCACCCGTTTGTCAATAATGGCCGCGCTGGCGTTCCGGCGCGGGTGCCAGCTTCAGGCGAAAGCTGAACTGGGCAGGCGCTCCTGGCGCCAGCTTGATCTTCTGGGCGGGGCTGGCTGGCGATTGATAGGGATGCCAGATCTCCAGTTCATACTCGCCGTTGGGCAGTTCCGCCAAGTTGAGCTGGCCCTTGCTGTCGGTCTTGCCGAACCAGGGGCTGTCCACCACCAGCACATAGCCGATCATCCAGTCGTGGATATTGCAGCCCAGCACGACCTGGCCGGGCTTGTCGAACAGCACCGGCTCCGCCGGGGTACCGGAGTACAGCGGTAGCCTGAGCGGCTTGGCCGGCGAGAAGGAATAGATGTTGTGGCGAATGCTGTCCTTGTTGGGGAAACTGATCAGCGTGCCGACCTGGACCACGCTCACCAGCGGCGTGAATTCCTTATTGACCTGGTCGATGATGGCGCTGCCGGGCTTGAGCCTGGGCGGCGGCGCGGACAACGGCTTGGCGTGGACCGCTACGTCCGGCAAAGGCTGTCCGGCCGGATCGGTCACGCTGATGCCGATATCGTTGGCGTGGGCCAGGACGGGGTAGAGGGCGAGTAACGCGCACAGGGCGCGCCACGCGGCGCTCATCGCTTGTACTCCACGATGTCGCGCTTCATCGGCGCCAGTATGGCCAGCAGGGCGTTCTTGTCGGCCTGCGCCACCTGGTGCGCATCCAGCACATTGCGGAGGTTTTCCACCATGGCGTAGAACGCCGCCTCGCTGATGCCCAGCCCGCCATGGACCTGTTTCATTGTGTCGCCGGTGTATTGGCAGGGACCGCCGCTGAGATGGCACAGATGCTCGGCCAGCATGCGCTGCAGCCGCCGCAGATCGACCTTGACGAAGCTGCCGCGGGTGGCCGGATCGCGCGTGCTGGCAGCCAGCAAGTCGGCGGTAATGGCGGCAACGCCCGCGTCGCCGCCCAGCCGTTGGTACAGACTGTCCGCCGGCACGGGGGGTATCAGCAGGGCAAACGACAGGAGCGGGGCGAGGCGTAGGCGCATAAAGACTCCGGCTGGCGATTCGTTCGCTGAAGTATAGACTGCACAAATGCCTCGTCACCCGTTCAACGGAGTTGCACTCATGTTGCGAAACGTTGCCTTGTTGCTGGTTCTGTCCGTATCGCTGGGGACGCAAGCCGCCGGTTCGCGGCTACCCGGCACGGGTGGCATGAGCCAGCTGGAAGGGGCGGCCGGCGGCGGTCTGGTGCCCTGGGCCTTGATTGCCGGCTACGGCAGCCGCGACCAGGTGGGCGGCAATGCCTTTGTCACGCGGGTCGATAGCCAGGGCTTCCGGTTGGACGTGGCGGGCGCCTCGGTGGGCTTGTTCGACCGGGTCGAACTCTCGTTTGCCCGCCAGCGCTTCGGCCTGGGTTCCACCGTGCCGGGACGGCACCTGGAACAGGATATCGTCGGCCTGAAATGGAAGGTATATGGCGATGCAGTGTACGATCAGGACCAAGCCTGGCCGCAACTGGCGCTGGGCTTGATGGCCAAGCGCAACCGCGATTTCTCGCTGCCCGCCTTGCTGGGCGCCAAGCACGCCAGCGATGTCGAGCCCTATCTGGCCGCGACCAAGGTATGGCTGGACGGTCCGGCTGGCAGAAGTGCGCTGCTTAATGGCACGCTGCGCTACACCCGTGCCAACCAACTGGGCCTGCTCGGCTTTGGCGGCGACCGTTCGGACCGCCGCAAGTTGCGGCTGGAGGCCAGCGCCGCCGTGTTCTTGACCGATGCGCTGGTGCTGGGCCTGGAATATCGACAGAAGAACAACAATCTATCGGTGTTCCGCGAGCAGCGTTTCGCGGATGTGTTCCTGGCCTGGATTCCCAACCGGCGCTGCTCGCTGGCGCTGGCGCATGCCGAGATGGGCAATATCGCCGACCAGCCTGGGCAGCGTGGCCCGTACTTCTCGGTCAAGCTCGACTTTTAGCCGATGGGTGAGCCGCGCGGGGCTGCGTCGGGCATATCTGAGCGCCACGCGTCCCCGTACAATCCTCGCCCATGAACAAACGCATTCTGCTGATCGAAGACGAAGTGGCCATTGCCGATACCGTTGTCTATGCCCTGCAAAGGGAAGGCTTCGTGGTGAGTTGGCACACCTTGGGACGGGACGGGCTGGCGGTGCTCGATAGCGAAGGCGCCGATCTCCTGGTGCTGGACGTCGGCCTGCCCGATATTAGCGGTTTCGAGCTGTTTCGGCAGGTGCGCCAGCATCACGACACCCCGGTGCTGTTTCTGACCGCACGCGGCGACGAAATCGACCGGGTGGTGGGGCTGGAGCTGGGTGCGGACGACTACGTGGTCAAACCCTTCAGCCCCCGCGAGCTGGTGGCACGCATCAAGGCTATCCTGCGGCGCGGCAGCGCCCCAATCCCCGTCGTACTCCCTAACGCCGGCTTGCAACACGATGCCGCCCGTGCCCGCATCTGCCTGGCCGGCCAGGTGCTGAACCTGACCCGCTACGAATACCGGCTACTGGTCTTGCTGTTGGAGCAGCCGGAGCGGGTATTCAGCCGCAGCCAGCTGATGGATGCCGTCTGGCAGGATCCGGCGGCCAGCTTCGAGCGCACGGTGGATGCGCATATCCGCTCGCTGCGCGCCAAGCTGCGCGAAGCCGATCCGGCGTGCGATCCCATCCGTACCCATCGGGGCCTGGGCTATAGCCTGAGTTGGACTGCCGGGCCGGCGGCATGAGGATAGGGATACGCATCTTCCTGGGTTACTTCGTGATGGTCGGACTGGTCGCCTGGTTTCTGCTCGACACCTCGCGGGAGCGTTTGCGGCCGGCGCTCAAGCAGTCTATGGAAGATACCCTGGTCGATACCGCCAATCTGCTGGCCGAATTTTCTCGGCGCGACCTGGTGGCGGGTACGGTGGCCAAGGGCGAGTTTGCCCGCAATCTGGAAGCCTTTGCCGACCGGCGCCTCAATGCCGAGATCTGGGGCATACGGAAGGACAAGCCCAATCACCGCATCTATGTCACCGATGCCCAGGGCATGGTGCTGTACGACTCCAACCATCTGGCCGATGGCCAGGACTATTCGCGCTGGAACGATGTCTATCTCACCCTGCAGGGCCGCTATGGCGCCCGTACCACCCGGGGCGATCCCGCCGACCCGACCAGTTCGGTCATGCATGTCGCCGCGCCGGTACAGCATGACGGAAAATTGATTGGCGTGGTGACGGTCGCCAAGCCGATAGACAGCGTGCGGCCCTTTTTCCAGCAAGCGCTGGATGGCTTGACCCGGGCCGGCGGTCTGGTGCTGGTGGCGGGCGGCCTGCTGGGGCTGCTGTTGTCATGGTGGATCACCCGGTCGCTGACCCGGCTGGAGCAGTATGCCCAGGCGGTTGCGCGGGGCGAGCGGGTCAGCCTGCCGGCGCTGTCCGGGCGCGAAGTCCGGGTGCTGGGGCAGGCGCTGGACACCATGCGCAACCGCCTGGAGGGCAAGCAATATGTCGAACAGTATGTCCATGGCTTGACCCACGAGCTGAAAAGTCCGCTCGCGGGCATACGCGGCGCGGCCGAATTGATCGAGCCCAGCATGCCAGCCGCCGACCAGGCGCGCTTTCTCCGCAATATCCGCACCCAAGCCGAGCGCATGACGGAGATCATCGACCGGATGCTGACCTTGGCCCAACTGGAAAGCCGGCAGGCTTTGGCCGATGTGGAAGAAATCACCGTGGCCAGCCTGCTGCGGCAGGCCTGTGATGACAAGGCCGAGCAGTTGCGGGCCAGGGGACTGGTCTGCCAGCTGGAGGTGGCCGAGACGCTGCGGGTGCGGGGCGAGCGTTTTCTGCTGGGCCAGGCGTTGTCCAACCTGCTGGACAACGCCATCGCCTTCGCTCCGGGCGACAGTGCTTTACAGCTTCGTGCCGAGGCGGTCGATGGCGTGGTGCGGGTGAGCCTGCGCGATCAAGGGCCGGGCGTGCCGGACTATGCCTTGAATAGGGTGTTCGAACGCTTCTACTCGCTGCCGCGCCCGGATGGCGGCACTCGTTCCACCGGCCTTGGTTTGCCCTTTGTACGAGAAGTGGCCGCCTTGCATGGCGGCAGTATCAGCCTGCGCAACCATGAGGCGGGCGGCGCCGTGGCGGTGCTCGACTTGCCGGCGGGAAAGGGCCGGACCGGTCAGCCGGAAAAATAATTTCACTTTAACCGGGCGCCCACCGCTAATGCGGGGGAGTGGATCCGTTCAGTTATCCACAGACAATCAGATTTCTCTTATTTTCCTGTGGCGAACTCTGCAGTTTGATAATTTCTTTTTTATTCAAGGGATTATCCAGGCTTGGCCGACACCCTGCCGCAGAGCGGGGGAAAGTCGGGATTTTCCCCGTTGACGCTGTCATATATGCAAATAATTCAATAAGTTACGAAGCGTACTTTGGGCGAAAATGGTCCTTTCGTCGCAGCGCAAGGCTGGTTATGATTCGTTCGCATCAAAGCCTTACACGGGCAAATCAATTCATCGCTGGGGAGCATATATGAAGCAAATAAAGCAACTCGTCATTGGCCTGGTTCTGGCTGCGGCGGCCGTGGGCGTACAGGCGTCGGCCAAGTTTTCCATCACGGGGGCCAGCAACGCCAAGCCCAGCACTTTCGAACAGGGTGCCTTCGGGATCGCCGGGCTGGACCTGGCCTCGCTGGGTATGAGCCTGAGCGATCTCAAGCTGGGCGGCACGCTGTCGGTAAAGGGCGGGAGGGACGATGTCAGCTACCAATTCCTCGGCAGTGAAGCTTCGTACAATAACTTCTTCGTGCGCGGCGCCAATGTATTCAAGAATGCCACCAGCCAGGTCGGCAGCAGCTTCACCAACCTGAATGTGACCGGCGCGCTGGACTTTGCTTTCCTGTCGCAAGGCAATGCCGCACAGAAGGCCGTCAACGGCGGCATCAATGCCGGACGTATCGGTACCATCCTCAGCGGCGACAAGCGCTCGGTGCTGATTACCTTCAACGACTTCGCCGCCGACAAGGACTTCGACGACATGGCCATCCTGGCTTCGTTCGTGCCCGCGCCGGTGCCGGAACCCGTCAGCTACGTCATGCTGATGGCCGGCATGCTGACCATGGGCTTTATTGCCCGTCGTCGAATGGGCGCCAATATCCGTTAAGCAGGACGCCGCCGTACCAGCGGGTGTTCAGGGACTTTGAGCAATCAAAGTCCCTTTTGTTTTATCCACGCCCCCTATTCCGGGGCGATAGCAAGCTACTTGCCGCCGTTCCCGCGCAAAAGCCCGTAAGTCAAAGCCGATCACAATAGCCACCCGCGCCTATTGCCGCTTCCTTGGTTCGTGCTCGCCGCCATTCAGGCCGAGCACGCTTGCTGGACCAAGCTCCCTTTCCAACGGGCACGTCGGTCCAGTTCATCTTGTAAATACCCAGAAGCAAGTGGAGACCTCAGCATGGATTTATCCAGGATCTGTCGAACTCATTCCCTCGAATTGGCGTCTGCCGGATTGGATTCCAAACATCCAAAGGAATGGACCGCAGAATTTCGCCATAGACATTCCGTCGATTCGGTGAATACCAAACGACCGTTGAAACTGCTCGCCGGTAGCAGGTTGCGCCAAGTACTAGCCGACCTGAAGGGCCGCGATCCATACCAGACGAGCCTTGATCTAAGTCAGGACAAAATAGGTGAGAAAGGCGCACAGGCGCTGGCCGACACCCTACGGCACAACGCCCATGTCGCCAGGCTCTTCCTGGCGTGTAACCAGCTCGGACCAAAGAGCGCACCAGCGCTCGCCGACATCCTGCAGCACACACCCAAGCTGATCGAACTCGAACTATGGCATAACGATCTTGGCGCCGACATGTGGGGAGCGGGCGTGGGCGGGGCGTTGAAGCAAGCGTCCAGCTTGACCAGGCTAGGCGTGGGCAGCAATGGACTAGGAAGGGCCGGCGCGGTGTCCTTGGCTCGCAACTTGCAGCACAGAACCAATCTGCAAATGCTCGACCTGGATAACAACCAGATCGACAGTTCCGGTATGCAGGCGCTCGTCCCGGTTTTGGAGCGCAATCCCAGCCTGAGCTACCTCAGCCTTAACTGTAACCAGCTCGGCGATACCGGCGCGCAGGCGCTGGCGCGCGCACTACGGCGGGAAGTCGGCCCGATCTCGCTTGAACTGGGCGAAAACCAGATCGGCAGCATCGGCGCAGAAGCGCTGGCCGCGTTCGTGCAGCAGTCCGAATGCGTGACCCGACTCGACTTGGCAGACAACCGAATCGATACCCGCGGCGCACTAGCCCTGGCTGATGCCCTGCGGTTCGACCCCAGTATGGAGTCGCTCAGTCTGGCCAGAAACCCCATCGGTGAAGACGGCGTAATCGCCTTGTTCGGGGCCCTGCAGCAAAAATCCAGCCTGACCTTGCTCAACCTGGGTGGAGTACCGATCAGTGCTGTAGGCTTGGCAGCGTTAGCCTCTGCACTGAAACGCAACAGCAAACTTGCCACGCTCTATCTGGGTCCCGTCAGCGACGCCAATATGCACGAAGTATTGGAAGCCTTGCGTGGCAATCATACGCTCACTTCCCTGGATGCTTCACGCAGGGGTGAGCGGGAGTTCAGCCCGGGTCTGGAAGAACCACCGACCTTGGCTGGCGATCCCGAAATGAAGGACGACTCGACATGGTTAGCTATCAGAAAATTATTAGAGCGCAATCTTGCCTTGGCCCGGAAACGCCATATCGGTGGCTATCGGTTGAAATAAACCATGATTTCATCCGACATCCCGGATGGGGTCGCTTGTGTTAGCGACTGCCAAACGAAGGCGGAGTGAGCGTGCATAAACGTACCTTGATTTCGTCAATCTCATGCATGCCGTGTAGCGCGGTTTCGTGGTCGGTACAAACTATCAGCGCTGCTTTGAAATACCACTCGGCCGCTTGAAAATATTGCTTCGCCATTTGCTTTTGGCCCTCTTTGACCAGCCCATCGGCCACCTTGATTTTCAGTCGGGCGTTTTCAATTTCCCGTCGCACAGTGCTAAGGAAGCGCGGCGCCCCGCATGTTCGCTCCGCGCGCTTGAATTGAACACATGCCGCCATCAGGAGGCGGGTATTGGCCAATTGCCTGCCCGCCTCGAGAAAAGCCTCTGCGCGCGCGTATGCCAGTGTTTCATTGCGCGAGAGTAATGTACCGATATCGTCCAGGATGTGCTTGGCGATACGCGCGGAGCTATCAAACGATGGCCTCAAATCGAGGGCAGGCATATCTATCAGGGTTGAATTTAGCTGTAGCCCCTCGGCAAGCGCATTTGCACCATCGTCACCGATTTTATTGCTCCAAAGCCCAAGGACGGCCAAGGAAGTATTGAGCGGGAGCGCTCGGGCCAGCTTCCGCGCACCGGCATCGCCGATGGCATTATGGCTCAGGTCGATCTGAGTTAAATGTAAATTGCTTTCCAGCGCAGTCGCCAGTGCTTCCGCGCCCTTATCGCCGATTTTGTTGTGGCAACAATAAAGCGAGGTTAGATTGGTATTGCGTGACAGCCCACGGGCAAATTCTTCCATGCCATCGCTTTCAAGGCTACATGCGATTAGCGCAAGTGATGTGAGCGGCGTTCTGTATGTAAGCACCCGGGCCAAGGCCCGCAGACCGATTTCGCCGCAAGTATTATGATTTAGCGTGAGATTGACGAGCGGGCACCCGCGGATAAGCGATTCAGCCAGCGAGCTGATGCCGCTGGGACCAAATTGGTTTACAGAAAGATCGAGAACGGTCAGGCCGCGACTGTGAGGTAAGGCATTTGCCAGCGCGTGTGCACCGCGTGCACCGATCTGGTTTTCACGTAGTTCGAGTACATGGAGGGTATTGTTTTGCTGGAGCCCTTTGGCAAGCGCTTCCGCACCTTGGTTGCCAACGTTCATCCGATAGAGCGAGAGCGCGGTGAGGCCAGTTTCGGCGAGCGCATTGGCCAGTATGTGTGCGGCTTGTTGACCGCAAGTGTTGTGCGCCAGTTCAAGCGTTTGGACTTGGCGATTTTTTTTGAGCAGATCGACAAGCTCCCCGATATCGCCGGGACTGAAGTCCGCGCCCTCCAGTCTAATCGCCTCGAGCGTTCGATCGCATTTACGCAGGCGATCGTAAAATTCGCGTATGCGTTCGCTTTGCCGATCTTCCGACGTAGATTGCGCGGCATATCCGGCGCTTACGGAAAGGGGTGTGCCTGAAATCATCATTGAGACGGTTCCTGTGCCAAACGCTCCGGCTCCCTGGGCGAGACGATATCCGGCAACGCCGCCCGCTAGGGGCTATTTCAAAGTGCAGCTTGTCCAATTTATTGCCACGGCTGCAGTGGCAGCGTATTGCGATTTCACCCAAATTTTTGCTTTAACGTAAAAGAGTGGATCCAGCGTTGGGCGGACTTCATACAACTTCACACTCGCCGCATCCTTAGCGCACACGACCTTTGCATACTTGCTGCCATCTCAACGAGGAGCGAGTGATGTCTAGATCTTTATTCCTGAAGGTATTGGCCATCGGGGTGCTGGCGCTGCTGCTGCTGATCCCGCTGTCCATGGTGAGCGGCATGGTGTCGGATAGGCAGATGTTCCGCGAGCAGGCCATCAAATCGATTTCGGATGGCACGGCCGGCAGCCAATTGCTGGCCGGACCGGTCTGGGTGCTGCCCTACCGGCAACAGGTGCAAGTCACGGCCAGCGACAATTCGGGCGCCACGCATACCGCCTGGCGCGATTTCCAGGTGCGCGTGCTGCCGGATAAACTGGCCGTGGGTGGCCGCCTGCGCACCGAGATGTTGCGGCGGGGGATCTACGAGACCCAGCGCTACACCGCCGACCTGACCGTCAAGGGCCACTTCGTGCTGCCGGCCAATGCGGGTCTGGCGGCGGATGCCACGCGGCAATGGGGTCAGCCTTATTTAAGCGTGGGTGTGCAGGATGTGCGCGGCATCAAGGCCAGTCCCACCACGGAATGGGGTAAGGAAAAGGTCGGTTTTGCACCGGGTGCCAAGCTGAAAGCCCTGGGCAGCGGTATCCACGCCATGTTGCCGAACTACGATGGCAACGCCGTCACCGTGCCCTTCAGCTTCAAGCTGACACTGGATGGGATGGATGATTTGAGTTTGCTGCCGCTGGGTCGCGATACCGAGGTTTCGCTGCAATCGGATTGGCAAACACCCAGCTTCTTCGGCCGCTTCCTGCCGGAAAACCGCGATTATGGTCCACAGGGCTTTACGGCACGCTGGCGTGCGTCCTGGTTCTCCAGCAATTTGAGCGAGCATTTCGAAAACTGCGTGCAGAGCAATGAATGCGACCCGTTCCGTGGCGCCAGCATGGGCGTGCGCCTGGTCGAGCCGGTAGATGTCTACTTGCAGAGTGAACGGGCGGTGAAGTATGGCTTTCTGTTTGTCTTTCTCACCTTCTGCACCTTCTTCCTGACGGAAGTACTCAAGCGCGTCAGCATCCATCCGGTGCAGTACGGCCTGGTCGGCATGTCGCTGGCGGTGTTCTTCCTCCTGCTATTGTCCTTTGCCGAGCAGTGGTCCTTTACGCCGGCCTATTTGTTGGCGGCGACAGCCTGCGTTGCACAGAATGGCTTCTATGCCGCCCATGCCCTGGGCAGCAGATTGCGGGGCCTGGCATTTGCCGCGCTGCTGGCGGGCCTCTATGCGATGTTATTCGTCCTGCTGCGCTCGGCCGATCATGCTCTGCTGCTGGGTTCCATCCTGTTGTTCGGCCTGTTGACGGCCGCGATGGTGCTGACCCGCAAGCTGGATTGGTATGGCTTGAACAATGTGGAGGAGAAATAAATGTCAATGTACGTCCCTTGCTTGTCGGGACGGGCGGCCACGCCCACCAGCCTGCGCCGCACGATACGGGCGGCGCAGTGGTGCGGGCTGCTGCCCATGCTGGGCGGCAGCCTGATCCTGGGGGGGTGGGTCTATAGCGCCGCCAATTTCCTGCCGCTGATCGGTCTGCTCAATGTGCTGTTGGGATTCGCCCTGTTCGGCGCGGGAGCGGGCTTGATCTACGCCGCCTACTTGCGCGCCGGCAGGCGCCGGGTACCCGGCGCGGGCCTGGCGATTGTCCTGCTGATGGCCAATTTCCCGCTGGCGCTGTTGTTTGGCGGGGTGGCCGCCCAGGTGGAGGAGCAGCGTCTGCAAGCGGCGGCCTGCGTGCCGGCCGCGACTTTGCAACACGCCGAGCCGACCGGCCTGGCCGACGCGCGGAGACGGCCATGCTGAGCACTTACAGGACGTAACGGGCCAGGTCTTCGGACTGGGCCAGTTCGCCCAGGCGCTTATCGACAAAACCGGCGTCGATGCTCACCTTGCCCGCCAGCGCGCTGAAGGCCACGTCTTCCAGCAGGCGTTCCATGACCGTGTACAAGCGGCGCGCACCGATGTTTTCGGTCTTCTCGTTGACCTGGAAGGCGATCTCGGCCAAGCGGCGGATGCCGTCGGGGGTGAATTCCAGCACGACTTCCTCGGTGGCGAGCAAGGCCTGGTATTGCTTGGTCAGGCAGGCGTCGGTACCGGTGAGGATCTGTTCGAAATCGGCCACCGACAGGGAGTCGAGTTCGACCCGGATGGGGAAGCGGCCCTGCAGTTCGGGAATCAGGTCGGATGGCTTGGCCAGATGGAAGGCGCCCGAGGCGATGAACAGGATATGGTCGGTTTTCACCATGCCGTACTTGGTGCTGACCGTGGTGCCTTCCACCAGCGGTAGCAGATCGCGCTGTACGCCCTGGCGCGAGACGTCGCCGCCGTGGCCTTCGCTACGGCTGGTGACCTTGTCGATCTCGTCCAGAAAGACAATACCGTTCTGTTCCACCGCCATCAGCGCTTCGGCTTTCAGTTCTTCCTGGTTGATCAGGCGGCCGGCTTCCTCCTCGATCAGCAGCTTCATGGCTTCGGGCACCTTGAGCTTGCGGGTGCTGCGCTTTTGCTGGGCAATGCCCTGGAACATGGTCTGGATCTGGTTGCTGAGATCCTCCATGCCCGGAGGCGCGAAGATCTCGGCGCTGATGCCGCCGTCGGATACTTCGATTTCGATCTCGCGGTCGTTCAGCTTTTCCTCGCGCAGCATCTTGCGGAATTTCTGGCGGGTCTCGCCGGACTCGCCGCCTGGGCTCGACTGGCTGCCGAATTGGCTGGGGTGCGGCGGCAGCAAGGCGTCCAGCACGCGTTCCTCGGCGGCTTCTTCGGCCAAGCCGCGCACCCGTTTGGTGGCGATATCGCGGGTTTGCTTCAGCGCCATCTCGACCAGGTCGCGAATGATGCTGTCTACATCGCGGCCGACATAGCCGACTTCGGTGAACTTGGTGGCCTCCACCTTGATAAACGGGGCGTTCGAAAGCCGCGCCAGGCGGCGGGCGATCTCGGTCTTGCCCACCCCGGTCGGTCCTATCATCAGGATGTTCTTGGGGGTGATCTCGCTGCGCAGCGGCTCGCCGACCTGCTGGCGCCGCCAGCGATTGCGCAGGGCGACCGCCACCGCGCGCTTGGCCTTGTGCTGGCCGACGATATGTTTGTCCAGCTCGTGGACGATTTCCTGAGGGGTCATCTGGCTCATGTTTTGCCTTTATCGATCGGATGAGGCCGACCTTTCTGCGGAAACCCGGCGGCTTTTGGCCAACCGGGGGCTACAGTGTTTCGATCAGATGGTTCTGATTGGTGTAGATGCAGATGTCACCGGCGATTTCGAGTGATTTTTTGACAATCAGTTCAGGCGCCAGCTCGGTATGTTCGAATAAAGCGCGGGCGGCGGCCTGGGCGAATGCCCCGCCCGAGCCGATGGCGGCAATACCTTGTTCGGGTTCAAGCACGTCGCCATTGCCGGTAATGACCAGGGTGGCGGTCTTGTCCGCCACGATCAGCATGGCTTCCAGGCGCCGCAGCATGCGGTCGGTACGCCAATCCTTGGCCAATTCCACGGCGGAACGCAGCAGGTGGCCCTGGTGCTTTTCCAGCTTGGCTTCGAAACGCTCGAATAGAGTGAAGGCATCGGCGGTACCGCCGGCGAAGCCGACGATCACCTTGTCGTGATAAAGCTTGCGCACCTTGCGGGCGGTGGATTTGATCACCACATTGCCTAGGGTGACCTGGCCGTCGCCGCCCAGGGCGACCTGGTCGCCTCGGCGGACTGAAAGAATGGTGGTGCCGTCAAATTGCTGCATGGGACTTGTCCGAGGGAGTGGGATACTTCCCTGAACATGGGGGGCTTACGCTTGGATTACAAGCTCACGACGAATCGGCGGACGGTACGCCGGGACGTGCTTATTTTTTCCGGACGATGGTGGCGACTTCGGCGATGCCCATGATGCGGAACAGGGCCACGATCAGTTCATTGGCACCGATCAGGGTGACATGCTTGGACTGCGCGGTGAGCGCCACCAAGGTATTCATCAGCATGCCGGCGCTGACGAAGTCCACTCGCGGTACGCGGGAAAAATCTATCCGTACCTCGCTATGCGTATTGGCGTACTCGTGCAGCGGGGCAAAGACGGCGTCGCTGGCCGAGATGATGGCGCCTTCGAACTTGAAGGCATCCTCGTCGGGTTCCGGCGGCGGCGCTTCGGCCCGCAGCTTGGCATCGTCGGCGGCGACCTCGGCCACGGTCTTGGTCTTGGCGGTGGCATCCCAGGAGGGCGGCGACATCTCGTAGGTGATGGCGTAATCCACCGCGGTGTTCTCGAAATCCTCCTGCAAGCCCAGCAGCTGGAAGATTTCCATCAGCAGCAGCCAGTAGGGCGCTTCTTCTTCCACCCGGCGCATGACTTCGATGCGGGTTTTGAGCTTTTCGGCGAAGGCGGGCCCTCCCGTAGGCTGGAACTTGGCTTTCTTCTTCTTGAATTTGACCCAGCGGGCCACGATGGCTGCCGCGGCGGCCGATTCGATCTGATCGATCCGGCCGAAATCGACGCGGACGGCCACCCCGGTCTGGGTGTGCTTTTCCAATTGGTCGAGCAAGCCTTCGATACCGTCGGCGATAACCTTATGGGGAAACAGGAAATACGGGCCGCCGGCCTTGGCCGCCTGGGGGGCCGCCGCCGGTTTGCTGCTCGCCCCGCCGCTTTGCCAGACCGGCGCGCTGCGTTCGAACTCCACCACGAATTTCAGGGCAAGCTCGTCGAACTCGGCGCGGCGATTGCGCATTTGATAAAGGTCGAACAGCATCAGCCAGGTGTCGAAGGCATGGTGGCCTTCGGCGGTGACGATATCGCCGGCCAGGATGGAAATGGCATCGTCGATCTGGTCGTTGGCGAAGCTGACCGCCGCCTGCTCCATGGCCGGCGACAGCATATCGCTTTCGGCCACATCGATCTTGGCGGCGGATATCGTTGCCGGACCGATGGTGGTGAAGTCGAGTACCGGCAACTCGCGTTGCGCCTCGGCTGCTTCCACCGATTCCACAGCCTGCCCGCCCGGCGGGACGGCAGCCTTGGGCTGGACCAGTCGCGGTGCCTTGGGCAGCGGTTCGTCCGGCGTTACGTCTTTTTTCTTGAAGAAGGAAAACACCACAATTTTGCCCCGATAGCCCGCGCTTCTCACGCGCGGTGCGCCGATTCTACTGCCTGAGGTGGAAAATGCGCACCCCTTGTCTGCAAGGTACACACGTCAGTCTACCGCTTGGACGGTGCTGGACAAGCCCCGCGTATGCTAATTCAGAGCTGGCCGCGTACCTGGAAGCTGACCAGGGCACGTTGCCCGCCGCCGCTATCGACCAGCGCCAAGCGATGCTTGCCGGCTACGGGCCGCCAGTACCGTGCCGTCCCGGCCGGTCCAAGCCGCTGTCCGTCCAGTTGCCAAAAAAGCCCGTCGGCATTGGCGGCACGCAATTGCAGCCGTTGCCGTTCGACCGGAATATCGGGGTCGAGTGCGACGATCAATTGCTCGGCGGGGTAGACGATGGTCGGCCCCAGCCGGCTGGAAGCCAGCTCCACGCTGTCCTGGCCGGTGCCGGCCAGGAAATATTCACGCCGCGCCGCTTCGACGGCCGGCTGGTAATGGATGCTGCGCGCTTCGATGCCGGCCAGCATGGGGGGCGCGATGGCACCGTCGCCCAGCCGGGCAACGATGGCTCGCCAGGCGGGGGCCGCACCGCTGACGCCGGAAACGTCCCACATGGCCTCGCCATCGGCATTCCCCACCCAGACGGCGATGGTGTGGCGGCGGGTAAACCCGACCGCCCAGTTGTCGCGCATATCCTTGCTGGTGCCGGTCTTGACCGCCGTCCAACTGGGTGTGGCCAGGGCATTGTCCAGGCCGAAGGCCGGTGCGCGGGCGGCCCGGTCGGACAGGATATCGCCCACCAGCCAGCTGGCCGCGCTGTCCAGTACCGCCGGTCCCGCGAGGGAGTGCCGGCCGGGCGGGCTGCTCAGACGCCAGGGCGACTGGCGGCCGCCGTTGGCCAGGGTGCGATAGGCATTCGCCAGGTCGATCAGCCTGACTTCGGCGGCGCCCAGGGCCAAGCCATAGCCGTAGTGCTCGGGCGGTTGCGGCAGATTCAGCCCCAGCTGCTTCAACCGCGCGTGGAAGTCGTCCAGGCCGACCAGCAGCAAGGTGCGAACCGCCGGGATATTCAAGGAAGACGCCAGCGAGGTGCGCACGCTGACCGGTCCCCGGAAGCTGTGGTCATAATTCTGCGGAATATACTGGCCGGCCGGGGTGTCCAGCGCAACCGGACTGTCGTCCAGCAGCGAGGCCGGTGTGAGTAGCTTGCGCTCGATGGCCAGCTGATACAGGAAGGGTTTAAGCGTGGAGCCGGCCTGGCGGGGTGCGAGCACGCCGTCGACAAAGCGGGCGCCTGCACCGGCGCCCGGCGTACCCACCCATGCCAGTACCTCGCCGCTCTGGTTGTCGATCACCACCGCGGCGGCATCGCGGACATTGCGCCCCTGCAATTGCGCCAGGTTCTCCCGCAGCTGCCGGCGCACCTCGGCTTGTAGATGACCGTCCAGGCTGGTGTGCAGACGCTGTCCGGCCGATGGCTTGAGCAGGGCCGCCAGCTCCGGCGCCTCATTCGCGCCGGGTAGGCGCTGCTGTGGCGCTATCAGTACCGCCAGGGCGTGGGCCCGCAGTACCGCGCAGTCGCCGGCTGGGGTGGCGGTCGATGCGGCCAGGGCGCAGGCACGCCGGGCGGCGGTTTCCGCCCCGGTATTGGGCGACCGCAACAGGCTGGCCAGCAGTAAGGCATCGTGTTGGTCCAGGCTGGCGGGCGCCTTGCCGAACAGCAGGCGGCTGGCGGCGTCGATGCCGACCAGTTCGCCGCGAAAGGGCGCCAGATTGAGATAGGCCTCCAGGATCTGGCGCTTGGACCATGCCGTTTCGATCCGGCTGGCCGCCCACATCTGGCCGGTTTTCTGCCAGAGGCTGCGGCGGCCGTTGCGTAGGCGCAATGCGGGATCGAGCAGGCCGGCCAACTGCATGGTGATGGTGCTGGCGCCACGGACGTCACCGCTGGCGCTATCGATCGCGGCGGCGCCCAAGGCGGTCCAATCGATACCGCCATGCTCGAAAAAGTGGCGATCCTCGGCAGCCAGGACAGCCTCCACCAGGCGCGGCGATACCGCATCCAATCCCACCCATTGCAGGCGCCGCTCCTGCGGGTCTATGCGCACTGCCTGCAAGGGTTGGCCTTGGCGATCCAGCAGCAAGGCTTCGGAGGAGCGCCAAGCATGGCGGACCTGCTCTGCCGATGGGGCCGGCGCGCAGGCGGACAGCAAGGGGAGAAAAAGAATAATTGCAGCCAGGCGGAACCTGGCGGCATACCGCCAGTCGGAGGCAGTGCTGCGTGATTGTTGAGTTGTGATCATGTTGCGTTGTTTCTCCTCGATCCTGTCCCCCTGCAGGATTAACTTCATGGCGCGGACTGCAATCCGCGCCAGTTTTTTTCCAAGTACGCCGAAAACGTCAATCGACGTTCAATAACGCGCCATCTCGGGATCCACCTGTTCTGCCCAGGCGGCCACGCCACCATGCAGATTGTAGATATCGTCGAAGCCGGCACGTTCCAGAAAGGCACCCACCTGGTAGCTGCGCATGCCGTGGTGACAGATCACCACGATAGCTTGCTCGGCATCCAGCTCGCCGTGCCTGGCCGGGACCGTGTTCATCGGCAGATGGGTCGCCCCGTCGAGATGGCAGAGGGCGAATTCCCAGTCTTCGCGCACATCCAGCAACAGTGGTTTGACGGTGGAGGGATCGGCCAGCCATTGCGCCAGTTCTACAGGAGAGAGTTGTTTCATGGTGGGGGAGCGTAGTAAGAAGGGATGGGAGAATGGCTCAACCGGCAGAACCGTCCAACTCGGCCGTATACATCTCGGCCTGGCCGTCGCGCAGCAGCACGGTGCGGTTGCGGCCGGCGTGCTTGGCCTGGTATAGCGCACGGTCGGCCGCCTGCAGCATTTCGGTCGCCGCCTGTTCCACGGCATGGACGGTGTGGCGGCCTTCCAGCCCGGCGCAGCCGAAGCTCATGGTAACCGGTACATGGGTGCCTTGCCATTCCACCTGGCGCGCCTCGATCAGGCCGCGCAGCCGGTCGGCCACTTCGGCGGCCTGGTCCGCGCTGGTTTCCGGCAGCAGGATGGCGAATTCCTCGCCACCCAGCCTGCCCACGGTATCGATGGCACGTTTATGTAGGTTGAGCAAACGGGCGACCTCGACCAGGACCGCGTCGCCGGCGGCATGGCCCAGGGTATCGTTGACCAGCTTGAAGTGGTCGATATCGGCCATGATGACCGCCAGCGGGCGTTGACTGCGCTGGCTGCGGCGCGTTTCGCTGGAGAGGGCGGTTAGGAATTGGCGGCGGTTGGGAATGCCGGTCAGGGCGTCGGTGGTGGCCAGCCGGCGCATCTCGGCTTCCACCTTGAGCAGGCGGGTATGTTGTTCGCCCAGCTTGGTATAGGCGCGGGCATTGGCAACCGCCACCGCCACATAGGCGCTGAGGGTGCGGAAGATCAGCTGCTCGCGCGGGCCATAGGCGTGCTCGATGGCGGATTGAATGGTCAGCACGCCCAGCAGCTCATCGCCCACCATCAGCGGGCCAAACCAGGAAGCCAGTACGACCTGGGTGCCTGGCACATGCGACGCGCTGACTTCGCCGGGTTTGTGTTCAACCAGGATCTCGCGTTGTTCGCGTGCGCAGCGGGCCGCTTGCGAGTTCGGGTGATCGAGGGCCAGCCGCCGGTCGGGTACCGACAGACCGTTTTCGACGCCGCGCCCTACCATTTCCTTGCCGTTCGGTTCCAATACCGAGATGCCGACATAGTTGACCTGGGTCAGCCGGCCAAGATTGCTGACCAAGGTCTGCAGCACATTGCCCACGTGCAGGTTGGCGGTGATCTCGCGGCCGATGCGGCCGAGGTTCTCCAGCACCTGCATGGAGGCTTCCAATTCGCGCGCACGGGCAATCTGGGCATCCGCCAAGGTGCGTTGATACTCCGCCTCTATCCTTTGCTGCTCGGTCTTATGGCGCAATGCCAGGGCGATCAATTGGTTGGCCACCCGGCGATTCTCGGCATTGCTGGCCTTGGCGCGAGCCTGCCGATTGCAATCCAGGGCACGCGCCAGGTTGCCGACCTGCTCGTAGGCGCGTGACAGCGCTTCCAGCAGGGCGACGTTTTCGGAATGTCCGCCCATTCCGGTCACGACCTCCAGGGCGTGTTCCAGGTGGGGTAGCGGGCTACTGTCCGGTGTGGGAAAGGCTTCATCGATCTCCGCCAAGGCGCGCAGGGCGCCGACCTGCCAGAACGGCAACTGATGTTGTTCGGTCAGCGTCAGCCCGGCCAATACTTCGCGGCGGGCGGTTTCGCCGTCGCCCAGGCCGGCATGGGCGCGGCCGGCCAGGATGCGCGCATCGGCCACGATCGCGTGGGTGCCCAGTTGGGCACCGATCCGTTCGGCCGCTCCGGCATGTTGCAAGGCACGCTGAAATTGTCCGGCGGCCAACTCGGTCTGGCTCAGGTAGCAGTTGGCCATGGCCATGCTGCGCGAGTTCGGTACCGGCTTGAGCCAGCCTACCGCTTCGGCCAGCAAGGCGATGCTGCGGTCGAGTTGGCCGGCTTCGCGGGCCAGGCTGCCCAGCAAGGCCAAGGTATCGCCCAATGCCACCGGCCAGCCGCTGCTACGCGCCAGGGCCAGTGTCTGTTCCACCCAATGCAGTGCGCTTTCGCGATCGTCCAGATTGGCCAGGGCAGCGCTCAGCGTATTACCGATACGTATACGCCACAGCATCATGCCCGCGCTGGCGGCGGGGGTAATCATCTGGGCGAAGTCGATGGCGGCTTGGGCATATTCGCCGCCGTTGAATAGTCTTACCCCTTCGGCCATCCCGCGTAGTACCTGGGCGGCTACCGGCGTATGAAGCGGGTCTGGCGGTCCTGCCTGCTTGTGGGCACTCGCGGTGGGGTCGGCATAGACTTCGGCCAGTTCGCACCAGGCCGCCGCGATCGCTTGTCTGATCTCATCGTCGGCCTGCCGGTAGCAGGCAAGCGCCTGGCCGGCCCTGGCAAGATGTGCCTGGCTGTCGCCGCCGGCGTTGGCCAGCAGGGAAGCGGTCAGGTGGCAGTCGCCCATGCCGACCAGGTCTCCGGCGGATTCGAATGCCGCCTGGGCGGTGTCGATCAAGCCGGCCGCTTCGTCGAAACGGGTAAATAGCAGGGCCGCCTCGCCGCGCAGGAGGTCCAGCCGGGCCAGCAGGCAGGTGTTGTCGGCCGCGGCCCAACCCAGCCGGGCGGCTACGTCATCGGCCAGCGTCAATGCCCGGCGGGTATCGCGCTGGCGCAAATGCCAAGCCAGCGCGACCTGGTCAGCGGGCGAATGGACGCCTTCAGCGGCAAGGCTGGCTTCCAGCGTTGCGAGCACGGCATCGTCGGCGAATAATTCCATGCGCATCCTCGGTGGACATACGATGGCGACCGGTCCGTGCCGCAATCTCGATGTCGATATGTGCTGACCCTATCAAGCGCCGCAGCACTTCTTGTATTTTTTTCCGCTGCCGCAAGGGCAGGGGTCATTGCGGCCGACCTTGGGCGCCTCGCGGACGGTGGGCGGACGCTTGGGCCGCCCGACGATTCGTCGTCGTCGCTGTCTTCATCGGGCTGGAAGCATGCCCAGCGCCCGATTTCGGCCAATATATCGCGAGGATAGCCCCAGCCGTGCGCCAATTCTTCCGTGCGGCAGGTCTGCCAATCGCGCTGTAGCCGTTTGCTGGTTTCGTCGAGCTTGTTGAAACTGCTCTCCACCAGGCCGTCGTCGAACCATTCGCTGACCGCCGGCAGCAATTCGCCGGCGCCGATCTCTTCCATGGTCACGACCAGCTCGGATAGATAGTCGCTATCCGTACCCTGCTCGGGCTGCAAACCTTCGTCAACCATGCGTTCGGCTTCTCCGCCGGCTTCCTGCTCCAGCCAGGCCAGCAACTCGCTGCGAGGGTAATCGCCTTCCAGTGTGCGCAAGGCCAAGGCACGCAAGGCGGCCGAGCGGCTCCAGAAATAGACCGAACGATCCGCCGCCAATGCTTGCAGGGCTGCTTCGTCGCCCGGACAGGTCGCGGCCAGGGCACGCGGCAGCCCTTCGGTCAGGTGGTCGCCCAGCAGCTCTTCCAGCGTCTCGCCATCCAGCCTGGCGATTTGCAGCAGTGGTTGGAAGCCACGGGCATCGCGCAGGGCGGCCAGCAGATGCATGGCATACAGGTGCAGCATCCGTGCTTCGTCGGCGTCGATGCGCTTGGCGGTGTCGCCCAGGCATTCTGTCAGTTCATCGACCAGGTACGGTGCGTAGGCTTCGGGCTGGCGCAGCACCGCCAACAGGGCGAGCAGGGGAAAGGATTCGGTAAAACAGGCCAGTTCGGTCTCGATGGCGGGCCAGTCCGCGGGTAGCAGGGCTTCCTGCGAGGCGTTCAGACTGGGAAGGGGATACGTCATAAACAGGCTTTCGATGGTATGGGGGGCCGCTGTGATAGCCGCGCTACCTTCTATTGTAGCGGTCCCGCCGACAACCATGCTTATGCCTGTGCAACCCTCCGCCGGCCGGCCGCCAGGATTGCATCGATCAGGATATGGATATCCTCTTCGCGGGTGCGGTGATTGACCAGGGCGATGCGAATGGCGCGTTGGCCATTGATCAGGGTGGTGGAGGGGACGGCCACGCCGGATTCCTGCAGGTCGGCGACGATATCGGCATTGAGGCTGTCCAGATCGCCGTCCGCTTCGATAAACCGGAAGCACACCACATTGAGTGCGACCGGTGCGAGCGCCTCCAGTGCCGATTCCGCCCGGACCCGCTCAAGTAGGCGTTGGGCCAGCGTACAGGCGCGGCTGACCACTTCGCCCAGTTTGTCTGCACCGTAGACCTTCAGCGTCATCCAGACCTTCAGGGCGCGGAAGCCGCGCGACAGGTCCGGGCCGAAATCCGCCGGCCAGGGGTGGCCGGCCGCCAAGCCACGCGCCTCCCGGCGCAGATAGGCCGGCTGGGTGGCGAAACTGGCCGCATGCAGATCGCCATCGCGCACCATGATGCAGCCGGCGTCGTAAGGGACCTGGGCCCATTTATGAAAATCGAAGGCGACCGAATCCGCCTCGCCCAGCCCATCCAGCAAGGGGCGTTGGGCTGGCGACAGCATGGCCAGTGCGCCGAAGGCGGCATCGACATGGAACCAGAGCGACTCGGCCCGGCACAGCGTGGCCAGGCCGCGTAAATCGTCCACCGCGCCGGTATCCACCGTGCCGGCACTGCCGACGACCAGAAAGGGTTGCAGGCCTGCTGCGCGATCCTGTGCCAGGCGCTCGGCCAATAGCGACAGATCCATGCGATGGTTGGCGTCGCAGGGGATCAGCCGCAGGGCGGCGGTACCGAAGCCCGCCATATCCATGGCGCGTGATACGCAGTTGTGCGCTTCGGTCGAGGTGTACGCCACCAGCGCACGGCCGTCCAGCCCGTCGCGGCGAACTTCGAGGCCCAGCGCGCGGGTACGGGCGACCAGTACGGCAATCAAGTTGGCCAGCGAGGTGCCGGTCACGAGGACGCCGCTGGCGGTGGCGGGAAAGCCCAGCATTTCCGCGGACCAACGGATGACCTGGCGCTCTACCTCGATGGGTGCGTGGTCGCGGCCACCGAGATTGGCATTCAGGCCGGCCGCCAGCATTTCCGCCAGCATACCGACCGGATTGCCGCCGCCCTGCACCCAGCCCATGAAGCGCGGATGCACATTGCCGACGCCATAGGGTTGCACCAATTGGCGGAAGTCCTGGTAGGCGTCATGCAGGTCGCCGGGCGCCCGTGGCAGCGGTTCGCCGAACGCACCACGTACCTCGGCCGGCATGGGCTGCCAGACCGGCTGCTCGCGCAAACCGGCCAGGAAGTCGACCATATCGTCCAGCATACGGTGGCCCTGCTCGCGAAAGGCCTGCCAGTCGGCAGGGTCCAGACTTTCCGGCGAGGACTGGAAGACGGAATCGGTATGCGCTTGATGGGTCATGATGGTGCGAAAAGAGTGGAGACCGGGTCGGCGAGTATAAGCCCAGTCGCGACCGACCCGGCGGCGGGTATCGCCGTCATTCCTTGTGGTACACCTGCGCCCCTTGCTTGACGAACTCGATGGATTTCACCTGCATGCCTTGCGCCAACGCCGCTTCGGCGGCGATCCCCTGGGCGGCCGCATAGTCACGTACGTCCTGGGTGATCTTCATCGAGCAGAAATGCGGTCCGCACATGGAGCAGAAGTGGGCAACCTTGGCGCCTTGCTGCGGCAGGGTCTCGTCGTGATATTCGCGGGCACGGTCCGGATCCAGGCCCAGGTTGAATTGGTCTTCCCAGCGAAATTCGAAGCGCGCCTTGGACAGGGCGTTGTCGCGGATCTGCGCGCCGGGATGGCCCTTGGCCAGGTCGGCGGCATGGGCGGCGATCTTGTAGGCCATGATGCCTTCCTTGACGTCGTCCTTGTCCGGCAGGCCAAGGTGCTCCTTGGGCGTGACGTAGCAAAGCATGGCGGTACCGTACCAACCGATCTGGGCCGCACCGATGGCGCTGGTGATATGGTCGTAGCCGGGGGCGATATCGGTGGTGAGCGGTCCCAGCGTGTAGAAAGGGGCTTCATCGCACCAATCCAGCTGGAGATCCATGTTTTCCTTGATCAACTGCATGGGCACATGGCCCGGGCCTTCGATCATGGTCTGTACGTCGTGCTTCCAGGCCAGCTGGGTCAGTTCGCCCAGCGTTTTCAACTCACCCAGCTGCGCGTCGTCATTGGCGTCCCAGCCGGAACCGGGGCGCAAGCCGTCGCCCAGGCTGAACGACACGTCGTAGGCCTGCATGATTTCGCAGATTTCCTCGAAGTGGGTGTAAAGGAAGTTTTCGCGGTGATGCGCCAGGCACCACTTGGCCATGATGGAGCCGCCACGGCTGACGATGCCGGTCATGCGCTTGGCGGTCATGGGGACATAGCGCAGCAGCACGCCGGCGTGGATGGTGAAGTAATCCACACCTTGTTCGGCCTGTTCGACCAGGGTGTCGCGGAACATTTCCCAGGTCAGTTCCTCGGCTTTGCCGTCCACTTTTTCCAGGGCCTGGTAGATCGGCACCGTGCCGATCGGCACCGGCGAATTGCGCAGGATCCATTCGCGGGTCTCATGGATATGCTTGCCGGTAGACAGATCCATGATGGTATCGGCGCCCCAGCGGGTACCCCAGGTCATCTTTTCGACTTCTTCCTCGATATTCGAGCTGATGGCCGAGTTGCCGATATTGCCGTTGATCTTCACCAGGAAATTGCGGCCGATGATCATCGGCTCCGATTCCGGATGGTTGATATTGGCCGGGATGATGGCGCGGCCGCGGGCGACTTCGGCGCGTACGAACTCGGGTGTGATCTCCTGCGGAATGGCGGCGCCAAAGCTCTGGCCGGGATGCTGGCGGGTCAGCAGTTCCACCATCCGGTCGCCCAGCTTGCCGCCGGCTTGCCGTAGCGATTCGATATATTGCTGGCGTTGCAGGCTTTCGCGGATGGCGATGTATTCCATCTCCGGGGTGACGATGCCGCGGCGGGCGTAATGCATCTGGCTGACATTGGCGCCGGCGCGGGCACGCAGCGGCTGGCGGGTCAATTCGAAGCGCAGCTTGTCCAGCGACTTGTCCGCTTCGCGTTCGCGGCCGAATTGGCTGGATAGTCCGGGGAGCGTTTCCACATCGCCCCGTTCGGCGATCCATTGGGCGCGCATCGGGCTCAGGCCCTTGCGTACGTCGATCTTTACCGTCGGGTCGGTATAGGGGCCGCTGGTGTCATAGACATAGATGGGGGGGTTTTTTTCGCCGCCAAAGCTGGTAGGCGTATCCGTTTGGCTGACCTGGCGCATGGGGACGCGAAGATCGGGTCGGCTGCCGGTGATATAGACTTTTTGCGAGCTGGGGAAAGGCTGGACCGACGCTTCGTCCACGTGGGCGGTTTGCGACAGAAACTGGTTGGGCGCGTTCATCTTCATCTTACTCCATGAACGGCGCAGGGACGGGCGGGGTACGGCAGAGTCAACCGTGCGACGCTTCCCTACGCCGGTGTTAACCGGATCAGGTGCAAAGGGTCTTTCTCATCCTCGCGGCGGGCGGTGATCGGGGCGCGGTACGCGCTCCTTTATCTCCATTTGGCCGGGGAACCCCTAGCGTCTCGAGCAAGCATGACTTGCCGAAGTGCTGTGAAGCTAAGGCAAGTATGAAATAATTACAAGGATTTGATTTCTGTTGACGCTGCCGCTCACGCGGCACTTTCGTCTGCAACCTCGTCTGCAAAATTAGGATGTCCGCGATGGATTGGGAACAAGCCCGTTTTAATATGGTTGAGCAACAGATACGCCCTTGGGATGTGCTCGATCTGACCGTACTGCAGCTTCTCTCCGAAGTGAAGCGCGAGAATTTCGTCCCGGCGGCGCGCCGCGAGATGGCTTTGGTGGATATGGAAATACCGCTGGGGCCGAACACCCGGATGTGGTCGCCCAAGCTGGAAGCCCGCGCGGTCCAGGAAGTGGCGCTGACCGGCAAGGAACGCGTGCTGGAAATCGGCAGCGGTTCCGGTTATGTGGCCGCCCTGCTGGGCAAGCTGGCCTTGCATGTCTACTCGGTCGAAATCGATCCGGCCCAGGCTGAGCAGGCCCGCGCCAATCTGGCGGCCGCCGAAATACACAATGTCACGGTGGAAACCGGCGATGCGGTCATGGGCTGGAGCAAGCACGCACCGTACGACGTGATCGTGGCCAGCGGCTCCTATCCGCTTGCGCCCGAGTTTCTGTTCGAGCAATTGAGCGAAGGTGGCCGCTTGTTCGCCATCGTGGGCGAAGCGCCGGCCATGACCGGCACGCTGTTCACCAAGACCGCCGGCAAGGTAGTGGCCCGTACCATGTTTGAGACCGTGGTGGACCCGCTGCTGAATGCGCCGCAACCCGAACGTTTCGTGTTCTGATTGAAGCAGCAAAGCGCTGCAGGTATTCATTCGAATCAGCAGCGCTTGCCCTGCTCATTGGCGTCGATCAATCGTAAAAGCGCGCTTCTCCCGGTGGCCGGGTCTTGAAGCGTTTGTGCAGCCAGAAATACTGCTCGGGCGCGTGCAGGATGCGGCCTTCCAGTTCCAGGTTCATGCGGGCCGCGTCGGCAACGGGATCGTCGCTGGGGAAGTCGGGTAGTGGTGCTTCGATACGCATCACATAGCCGTTTTCCTCGCGGTAGGGAAAGCAAGGCACGACGGCGGCGCCGGTGCTTTGCGCCAGCCGCGACAGGGCGGTGATGGTGGCGGCCTGGACACCGAAAAACGGTAGGAACACGCTTTCGCGCTCGCCCAGGTCCTGGTCGGGCAGGTAATACAGCCGCCATCCCTCTTTCAACGCCCGCAAGATCGGTCGTATGCCCTCCTGGCGCGCAACCAGGCGGCCCCCAAAGCGGCCGCGCTTGGCTCGCATCAGTTCGTCCAGGCCATCGTGTTTCTGGTGGGTGAAGATGTCGATCATGGGAACGTCCACCGACAGGCGCAGGCCGCAGATTTCGAGGCCGGTGAAATGTCCCGCGAACAAGATGACCGGGCGGTCCCGCAAGGCCTCCAGATGTTCCATACCCTCCACGCGTACCAGCCGGCGCAGCTCGTCGGCATTGGCGTGCCAGCTATAGGCGTATTCCAGGAAAGCGCGGGCCATCATGCGGAAATGCCGCCGCAGCAAAGCCGCGCGCTCGGCATCGGGCATGGCCGGGAAACACAGCTTCAGGTTGATTTCGCCCACCTGGCGGCGTTCGCCGGCGAAGCGATAGAGCAGCTCGCCCAGTATGCCACCCAGCCGGCTCATCAGCCGGAACGGAATCCAGTGCAGCAACCACAGCAAACCATTCAACAGGCCGGGCATCATGCGGGCACCTGCTGGGCCGGTGGTGCGCCGGCCGGTTGCTTATAGCGGTTGTAGCTCCACAGGTATTGCGCGGGGGCCAGTCTGATCAGTGCTTCGACATTGCGGTTCAGGGTTTCGGCGTCGCGCTGCCTGTCGCCGTCGAAACTGCCCTGCATGGGGAAGATATGGACCCGGTAGCCACGGCCCCAGCTGAGCCGCTCGGCGAAGAAAAACAGCACGGCCGCATGGGTGGCGTGGGCCAGTCGAGGTAGCAAGGTCATGGTATAGGCCGGTTTGCCAAAGAAGCTGGCCCATACGCCGTCGCCGGCTCCGGGCGCCTGGTCGGGCAGGATCACGGTGGCTTCCCGCGATTTGAGCGCTTTCATCAGGATGCGCACACCGGCGGCAGTGGCGGGGGCGGTACGGCCGTTGTCACGCTCGCGTCCGGCTTGCATAAGCGGTTCCAGCCATTTGAGTTTAGGAGGCCGGTACATGGCCGTAAGCGGGTAAGGCAGCCGACTGCTGACGTAGCGGCCGGCGATATCGAAGCCGCCTAGATGAGGCGTGACGAACAAAATGGACTGCTGTGCCGCGATGGCCGCCTCGACATGCTGCCAGCCCTCGCATTGCCGTACCAGTCGGCTGACGGCATCGGCCGGTCTTCCCCACGCTAGTAATAATTCCAGGGCACCCTTGCCATGCTGGCTGATGCTGTCGGCCAGCAAGTAGGTATAATCGGGAAGATTTGCCTGGCGCAGATTGTCCGCCAGCCGCCGCCGATAGTTGCCATCCAGCAGCCAGACCAATACACCGGCGAGGCTGCCTGCGGCATGCAGGAGGAACAAGGGGCAGCGTGCCAGGAGTTTCAATAGTAGGGTCAGCATCTACGTCACAAGTTCATTCGAATCCGCCCATTTTAGCGGGTTTGACCACCCTGCCGCCTAATCGGCGGTTCAGCGACAAGAGGAAAAATCCATGCGCGAGTTTCTGTTCTCTTCCGAGTCGGTTTCGGAAGGCCATCCAGACAAAGTTGCCGATCAAATTTCGGACGCTATCCTCGACGCCGTTCTGGCGCAGGACAAGCACGCCCGTGTGGCGGCCGAGACGTTGGTGAATACCGGGCTGTGTGTGCTGGCTGGCGAGATCACCACTCACGCCAATGTCGATTACATCCAGGTGGCCCGCGAGACCATCAAGAAGATCGGTTACGACAGTTCCGAACTGGGCTTCGACTACAAGGGCTGTGCCGTCCTGGTGGCGTACGACAAGCAGTCGCCCGATATCGCCCAAGGCGTCAATGAAGGCCAGGGCATCGATCTCGACCAGGGAGCCGGCGACCAGGGTTTGATGTTCGGATATGCCTGCGACGAAACCCCCACCCTGATGCCGGCGGCGATCTACCTATCGCATCGCTTGGTTCAGCGCCAGAGCGAATTGCGCAAGGATGGCCGTCTGCCATGGCTGCGACCCGATGCCAAGAGCCAGGTAACCCTGCGCTATGACGCCGATACCGGTCGTCCAATCGGCATCGACACCATTGTGCTGTCCACCCAGCATCATCCGGACATCGATTACAAGGTGCTGCAGGAAGCGGTGATCGAGGACATCATCAAGCCGGTGCTGCCTACCGAGCTGCTCAACGGCGAGATCAAGTATCTGATCAACCCTACCGGCCGCTTTGTGATTGGTGGTCCGCAAGGCGATTGCGGCCTGACCGGCCGCAAGATCATCGTCGATACCTACGGTGGAGCGGCACCGCACGGCGGCGGCGCTTTCAGCGGCAAGGATCCGAGCAAGGTAGACCGCTCGGCCGCCTATATGGGCCGGTACATCGCCAAGAACATCGTGGCAGCCGGCATTGCACGGCAATGCCAGGTTCAGGTGGCTTACGCCATCGGTATCGCCAAACCTGTGTCCATCATGGTCGATACCTGGGATACCGGTAAGATCTCGAATGACCAGATCGTCGAACTGATCCGCCGCCATTTCGATCTGCGCCCCAAGGGTATCGTGCAGACGCTGGACCTGCTGCGGCCGATCTATAGCAAAACAGCCGCCTATGGCCATTTCGGCCGGGAAGAGCCGGAGTTCAGCTGGGAAGCTACCGACAAGGCCGAAGCGCTGCGGGCCGATGCCGGCTTGTAGTCGCGGGATGGGTAGCGGCATCTGACCCAGGTTTTTGGATGCGCGTCGGCTTTCAAGCTGGCGCGCATTCTTTAATTGGCGCCCTGAAGCGTTGGCCGCTAGACCCATTTGTAGAAATCGTTGTACTGCCTGGGCGGCTCGGCATCCAGCTTGCCCTGCGCCAGTTGTTCCATATAGTGGCGCTCATCCCGCCAGGCGCGATAAGCGGTGTTGCAGGCGTAAGTCGATACGAACAGCACGAGCGCCTCGATCCCGGAACAGGTCACGAACAGGATCCGGGTCCAGTCTTCCCAAGGCACGGTGAATGAGAAGACGGCGCATACCAGGCCTGCCGCCAACATAAGCGCAAAACCGATGGTTCGGATGACCGAGCTGCGATAGGTCAGCCGGAGTGCATCCACCAACGGCTCCTTGGCCTTGGCTTGCAATCTGGCGAGATGCGCTTCGGCCTGATCCAGCGTCATGGCAGGCCCGGGCGGGTTATCTTCCAGTTCCTCCAGCCATGCGATGGAGGGGTCCGGCGTTGCGGGATCGCTGTCCGCATGCCACGCGGGGTGGGTCGACACTTCCGGGCTGGAATGGATGGGCGTGACACGCATGATGGGTAGCCCCCTGATAATAAGATATTAATTGCTCACCCTAATCGAACACTTGGCTGGGCGCTTTCGTTTTTTGTACGTTTCTATAAGTTAACGACAATCGAAGGCGTGGTCGGTCGCTGAGGAGCTTTAAAAGTGATATGAAGGGGTTTAGCTTCGTATGTATTTATATGAGGGAGGGGCCACTCCCGCTAGCCATTGTTGGCGAGCGTGATAAGCCTTATAGGCGGATATCGCGGCGGTAAACGCGAGAATGCCGATTGTAGCGATCTCGGCGCCCCGGGTAAGGAAAGGAGCATTATTGAAATGTATCACGGTGATGGCGGTGTCCAGTCCGCTCAGTACGGTGGATGCGACAAACAAGGAAGCAAAGGCGAAACATCTTTTCTTGCTATTGGAAACGATCTTGCTTCCCCGGTGCGGCTTTATGGCTAATATTAGCTGAGTGCCCTCGGTAGGGGGCGGAGCTGGTGGTGGGGGAGCGACCGGGAAGGAGAAGGTCGGTCTTTCCAGGCCTTTTCCAGGCAGATTGTCGTTGTTGAATAGTGGTTGCTGCTCCAAGTCGATGGTTGCGAGTTCCAAGCTATTGATCGAATATTTATCTGTCCGCATTTTATAACTTTCATTTCCAAGTAGGAGTAAATATCAATTTACCAGCGTGATATATTTTAGAATTGTTGTCTTATGGATATCTCTTCCGGAAATAATCAGAAGCTATGGCATTTACTTAAATTGGCGTATCGCTACGCGGGCCGCGCGATAAGGGGCGGAGAGTGGCGCAGTCCGCCGTTTTGCCCTTATAATCGCTCGCTATCGGGGAGCGCTGCGAGACGCATCATAGTCCTAGGCCCGGTATCCAAAACCGCGCTCACCTGACCAACCCGTGCCGGGCACGGGATGCAAAGCAGGTGAGTCCGCATCCCGCACTACCCGGCCACAATGTTCAAGGGATGAACACCGTGGCTGACTTCAAAGACTATGTAATCGCCGATCTCTCGCTGGCCGCTTGGGGCCGCAAGGAAATCCGCATCGCCGAGACCGAAATGCCGGGCCTGATGGCGATCCGCGAGGAATTCGCCGCCAGCCAGCCGCTCAAGGGCGCGCGCATCACCGGCTCGCTGCATATGACCATCCAGACCGCCGTGCTGATCGAAACGCTGCAGGCGCTGGGTGCGAAGGTGCGCTGGGCTTCGTGCAATATCTTCTCGACCCAGGATCACGCCGCGGCCGCCATTGCCGCCACCGATACGCCGGTATTCGCCGTCAAGGGCGAGTCGTTGGCCGACTACTGGGAATACACCCATCGTATTTTCGAATGGGCCGACGGCGGCTATTCCAACATGATCCTGGACGATGGCGGCGATGCCACCGTGCTGCTGCACCTGGGCGCCCGCGCCGAGCAGGATCTCGGCGTGCTGGAAAAGCCGGGCAGCGAGGAGGAGACCGTCCTGTTCGCCTCCATCCGCGCCAAGCTGGCCGTTGATCCGCGCTGGTATTCGGTGCGGCTGGAAAAGATCATGGGCGTGACCGAAGAAACCACCACCGGCGTGCATCGCCTGTACCAGATGCATCAGCGTGGCGAATTGCGTTTCCCGGCCATCAATGTCAATGACTCGGTAACCAAGTCCAAGTTCGATAATCTCTATGGTTGCCGCGAATCGCTGGTGGACGGTATCAAGCGCGCCACCGATGTGATGATCGCCGGCAAGGTGGCCGTGGTGGCGGGCTATGGCGACGTGGGCAAGGGTTCCGCCCAAGCCTTGCGGGCACTGTCGGCCCAGGTGTGGGTAACCGAAGTCGACCCGATCTGCGCGCTGCAGGCCGCCATGGAAGGCTACCGCGTGGTCACCATGGACTACGCCGCGGACAAGGCCGATATCTTCGTGACGGCTACCGGCAACTACCAGATCATCACCCATGCGCATATGGCGAAGATGAAGGACCAGGCCATCGTCTGCAATATCGGGCACTTCGATAACGAGATCGAAGTCGCGTCGCTGGAAAAGTACCAGTGGGAAGAGATCAAGCCGCAGGTCGATCATGTTATCTTTCCCGACGGCAAGCGCATCATCCTGCTGGCCAAGGGCCGCCTGGTCAACCTGGGTTGCGGTACCGGCCACCCCAGCTATGTGATGTCGTCCAGCTTTGCCAACCAGACCATTGCGCAGATCGAGCTGTATACCCGTACCGCCGACTACCCGGTGGGCGTGTACACGCTGCCCAAGCATCTGGATGAGAAGGTCGCCCGCCTGCAGCTGAAGAAGCTGAATGTGCAGCTGACCGAGCTGACCGAAGCGCAAGCCGCCTATATCGGGGTATCGAAGTCCGGTCCCTACAAGCCGGACCACTACCGCTACTAAGCGTCGCCCGGGGCTGACCACCCCGGCCCTTATGCCGGTTACAGACAGCCGGCATAAGGGCTTTTTTTCATTTGCATCAGGATACCCATGCGCATACCTACACTGGATACCCCCCGCCTGCAGTTGATCGGACCCGATGAAAGCCATCTGGACGGCTATGCGGCCATGTATGGCGATGCGGAATCGATGCAGCACATCCGTGGCGGCCAGACGTTCGACCGTAGCGGCAGCTGGCTGAAGATCGCGACGCATGTCGGGCACTGGCAGTTGCGCGGATATGGTTTCTGGTCGGTGCGGGAGAAGGCCAGCGGCGAGATAGTCGGCCAGGCCGGGCTGATGTATCCGGCCGATAATCCGGCGCTGGAGATAGGCTGGCTGGTCGAACGCCGGCACTGGGGCAAGGGTTACGCCAGCGAGGCTGCGCAAGCTGCCCTGGACCACGCCTTCCAGGTGGTACGGGCGGAGCGGGTCATGGCGCAGATCGCACCGGCCAATACGGCCTCGCGGGCACTGGCGAGGAAGCTGGGGATGCGGGAGGACGTTGAACGCGCTGCCGGGGGGGACTTTGTTTATTGGGCAGAGCGCTAGATCGTACTTGCGCACCTCAATATGCATATTTTTCATTAGCTGGCGCAAATTACCCTGCTAGCATTCATGTATACCTATGAGCCAGCCGAGTCCGCCGTGAGCCAGACCTTCAGTTTCGAATTTTTCCCGCCCAAGACCGAGGAGGGGATAGCCAAGCTGCGCAACACCCGCCGCCAACTGGCCCAGCTTCATCCGTCGTTCTTTTCGGTCACCTTCGGCGCCGGCGGCACCACCCAGGAGGGAACCCTGGCCACCGTGCTGGAAATCCAGTCAGAGGGTTTCGAGGCCGCGCCCCATCTATCCTGCATCGGCGCGACCCGTAGCAATGTGGCGGGTCTGCTCAATACCTATAAGTCGCATGGCATCGATCGCATCGTCGCACTGCGCGGCGATATTCCCAGCGGCATGGTCGAGTTCGGCGAGTTCCGCTATGCCAATGAATTGGTCGAATTTATCCGTGCCGAGCATGGCGATTGGTTTCATATCGAAGTGGCGGCCTATCCGGAATACCATCCGCAGGCACGCAATGCCCAGGACGACCTGAACAATTTCGTGCGCAAGGCCAAGGCCGGCGCCGATTCGGCCATGACGCAGTACTTCTTCAATCCGGACGCCTACTTCGCCTTCGTCGATGAGGTGCGTGCCCGTGGCGTCGACATCCCCATCGTGCCCGGCATCATGCCGATCAATAATTTCACCCAGTTGGCCCGTTTTTCCGACAGCTGCGGCGCCGAGATTCCACGCTGGCTGCGCTTGAAGCTGCAAAGCTACGGCGACGACAGCGCGTCGATCAAGGCCTTGGGCCTGGATGTGATCACCGACCTGTGCCGCAAATTGCTGGACGGCGGCGCGCCCGGCCTGCATTTCTACACCCTGAATGCGGCAGGCAATGTATCGACGATCTGGCAGCGGCTGGGACTGTAGGGACGCTCTCGCAAGGGGTAAACTCGCTTTTTTATGCTACCGCCAGTCCGATCCAAGCATGCGCTTGGCCGGTTGGCGTTTATAATCGCGCGCTTATCCCTGCCAGTCTGGATTCATGCTCAAGTATCTCGGCCTTGATAGGCCTTTTTTATTGCTCGCGCGCAAGCTGCTGTTCAGCCTGGTGCGTACCCATGTCCTCTCCGAAGGCCCGCAGGCGCTCGGCCTGGATCCGACCAAACCGGTCTGCTACGTGCTGCAGCGACGCTTTCTCAGCAACATCCTGGTGCTGGAGAAGGAAGTGTGCGCCGCCGGCCTGCCTTCGCCGCTGGACGGCCTGTCTGCCGAAGGCGTGCGGGAAGATCGTGCCTTTTTCTTTACCAGCCGGCGCGAAGCCTGGTTCGGCCGCAGCAGCGCGAGCGGCTATTCGCCGCGCCTGGTCCGCCTGACCCAGGCGGTGCGCAGCCGACCCGAATTCGATGTGCAGCTGGTGCCGGTGAATATCCTGTGGGGGCGCACGCCGGATAAGGAAAGCTCGATCTGGAAACTGCTGTTTTCCGAGAGTTGGGCGCCGCGCGGCTCCTTGCGGCAGCTGTTCACCATCATGCTGCATGGTCGCCAGACCCTGGTGCGCTTCGGCCAGCCGCTGTCCTTGCGTGAACTGACTGCGGACGCGGAAGACGAAGAACGCGCCTTGCGCAAGGTGGCGCGCGTCTGCCGCGTGCATTTCAGACAGCAGCGCGAAATGGCCATCGGCCCCGATCTGTCGCATCGACGCACCCAGGTCGAGGGCATACTCGAAACCGAGTCGGTCAAGGCCGCCATCGAGGCCTTGGCGGCGGAGCAGGGAGGCGGCGCCAGCGCCAGCGCCTTGCTCAAGGCACAGGAAAAGGCCCGGCACTACGCCTGGGAAATCGCCGCCGACTACAGTTATCCGGTGGTGCGGGTACTGCACCGCTTCCTGACCTGGGTGTGGACGCGTCTGTACGACGGCGTGGAGGTCGGCAACTTCGATACCGTCACCGGCGTTGCGCAGGATCACGAAATCGTCTACGTGCCCTGCCACCGCAGCCATATCGATTATCTGTTGCTCAGCTATATCGTGTTCCAACACGGCCTGATGATTCCGCATATCGCGGCCGGTGCGAACCTGAACCTGCCGGTGGTGGGCGGTATCCTGCGGCGCGGCGGCGCATTCTTCCTGCGTCGTTCCTTCAAGGGTAATCCACTCTACGGCGCGGTCTTCAACGAATACCTGCATATGGTGATTGCGCGTGGCAATCCCATCGAGTATTTCGTCGAAGGCGGCCGCAGCCGGACCGGTCGATTATTGCAGCCGCGCCCCGGCATGCTGGCCATGACCGTACAGAGTTATCTACGCGATTCCAGCCGTCCCATCGTGTTCCTGCCGGTCTACGTCGGCTACGAGAAATTGTTCGAAGGCCGCAGCTATGTCGGCGAGCTGATGGGTAAGCCCAAGCAGAAGGAATCGTTGTTCAACCTGATTCTCAGCTTGCGCGAGATGAAGAAGAATTTCGGCAAGGTGCACGTCAATTTCGGCGAACCGATCAAGCTTGCCGATGTGCTGGCCGAGGCGCATCCGGATTGGCGCGGCGAGCCGCCATTGGAAGAAAGCCGACCGGCCTGGTTCACCCAATCCATCCGTCGCCTGGGCCAGCATATCGCCGACGGTATCAATAGCGCGGCGGTGGCCAATCCGGTCAACCTGATCAGCCTGGCCTTGCTGGCCACGCCGCGCCATGCCATGGACGAGGAGCAGTTGAGCGCGCAGCTGGATGGTTACCGCAAATTATTGACGGCTGTGCCTTATGCCGACCGTGCCCAGCTGACGGCGATGGATGGCCGCGCCATCATCGAACATTGCGAGCGCCTCAAATTGGTGCAGCGTCATCCGCATGCCCTTGGCGACGTGTTGCACTTCTATCCCGACGATGCGGTGCTGTGCAGCTATATGCGCAATAACGTGCTGCATTGCGTGGCCTTGCCGGCGCTGATCGCCTGCCTGTTCTCGCGCAATGCCAGCCTGAGCCGCGAGCAGTTGAGCGGGCTGACCCGGACCGTCTATCCCTTCCTGCGCGCCGAATTGTTTCTGCGCTGGCAGCCGGAGGAATTGGATGAGGCGCTGGATGCCTATCTGGCGGCCTTGGTCGAGATGGGTTGGCTAGGGGCCAGTGCTGGGCGTGAAGGCATTTATAACGCCCCGAATATGAATAGCGACGAGTACGCCCAGCTGGCGCTGCTGGGCCAGGCGGTCAGACCTACCCTGGTGCGCTATTTCATTTCGCTGTCGGTATTGACCCAGCAAGGCAGCGGCGTGGTCGGCGCGGACGAGCTGGAGGCGCTCTGCCATCTGCTGGCCCAGCGCTTGAGCCTGTTGCGGGAATTCAATGCGCCGGAATTCTTCGACAGGGCGATTTTCCGTACCTTTATCGGCACGCTTAAACAAGCGGGCCTGGCGGTGGAGGACGAGGCCGGCAAGCTGGCCTTCAATGGCCCCTTGCGGGCCGCCGCATCGGAATCGCGCTATGTATTGCCGCCGGATGTGCGGCAAAGCGTGCTGCACCTGACCCGGCTGGACCGGGCCACGGTGGAGCAGGCGCTGGCCCGCCTGGCCAGCAAAGGGAGTGCCTAGCGCCAGGGGGCGAATGCCCCCGGCCTAGTGCCACCATTCCGTCGAATCGACGGAAACGCGTTTAGAACTTCTCGTCCGGCCGCAGGTAGCGCCACTGCCCCAGCGGCAGGTCGGAGAGGGGGATGCGGCCGATGCGGATGCGCTTGAGGCCCACCACCTTGAGGCCGACCAGTTCGCACATGCGGCGGATCTGGCGCTTCTTGCCCTCGCGCAGTACGAAGCGCAGCTGGTCTTCGTTTTGCCAGCTGACCTTGGCCGGTTTCAGTGCCTGCCCATCCAGGCTCAGGCCGTGGTTCAGCAAGGCCATGCCCTCGTTGGACAGCATGCCTTCCACCCGCACCAGGTATTCCTTTTCGATCTTGCTGTCGTCGCCGATCAGGGTCTTGGCGACGCGGCCATCCTGGGTCAGCACCAGCATGCCGGTGGAGTCGATATCCAGCCGGCCGGCGGGCGCCAGGCCGTTCAGGTGGCGGCGGGTGAACTCGATACCGGAGCGGTCGCCGGCATAGCGGTTCTCGGCGGTGAACAGATTGGCCGCCGGTTTGTAACCCCCTTCCGCCTGGCCCGAAACAAAGCCGATCGGCTTGTTCATCAGGATGGTGACCCGAAGGTTTTGCGTCATGGTGGCCATGCGGTCCAGCTCGATGTGCTGGTCGGGCGATACCCGGCTACCCAGCACATCCACCACCACGCCATCGACCTTGACCAAGCCTTGCTCGATATATTCGTCGGCCTCGCGACGCGAGCACAGGCCGAGTTCGGCCATGCGCTTGGAGAGGCGTAGGGTATCTTGGGGGGCGTCGCTCATTTTGGCGTTCCTGCACGAAAACGCCATTTTAACTCGCTACGCCCCGGACGGGATGACCGCGCTAAAATCGCGTCCATGACTACACCAGACGAACTTGATCATCAACGCCGCTTCGGCGGCATCGCCCGGCTCTATGGTGCGGCCGGGCTGGCCCGTTTCGAAGCCGCCCATGTCTGCATTATCGGCATAGGCGGCGTCGGTTCCTGGGCGGCCGAAGCCATCGCCCGCAGCGCGGTGGGGCGGATCACCCTGATCGATCTCGACCATATCGCGCCCTCCAACGTCAATCGGCAGCTACCGGCGCTGGACGGCAATTTCGGCAAGGCCAAGGTAGCGGCCATGCGTGAACGCATCCTTGCCATCAATCCGCGCGCGGAGGTCACGGAGATCGACGATTTCCTGACCGACGAGAACATGGCCAGCCTGATTGCGCCCAAGCGGTTCGATTACGTTATCGACTGTATCGACCAGATGCGGGTCAAGGTGGCATTGGTGGTGCACTGCAAGCGGAACAAGATTCCGCTGATGGTCTCCGGCGGCGCCGGCGGCCGTATCGATGCCAGCCGGGTAACCCTCGCCGATATTGCCCAGACCAGCGGTGATGCGCTATTGGCCAAGATCCGCGCGGAACTGCGGCGCAAGCATGGCTTTGCCCGTGAGGGGAAGAAATTCGGTGTCGAAGCGGTCTATTCGACGGAACCGATTACCCGTCCCGACAGTCTGTGCGAGACAGGCTCGGCAGGTGCGAGCGGCCTCAATTGCGCCGGTTACGGCTCGGCGGTAACGGTCACCGCCAGCTTCGGCATGGCGGCGGCGGGGCGGGTGCTGGCTAATCTGGCCAAGCGGGAACAGGTCTGATGAGGTGCGGCGCTTGACCGACGCCCGGCGCTCGACGCCCGGCGCATTTCCACCATCATGCTATGATCAGGGCAGTTCCCGCGCTAAGCCAACGTCATTAAAATCATCCCTTGTTCATCGAAGCAAAGCTAAAGTCTCGCGTATGAAGCCGTCCTCCCTTCTGTTGATCCTGTTCGCCTTGCCGGTCACGGCCGATATCTACAAGCACGTCGATGAGGAAGGCCGGATCACCTATTCCAATATCCCCAGCAAGGGCGCGAAGAAGCTCGATATGGGGCCGATTCCGCTGTCGGTGCCGGGCACGCGCGTCTATTCCGGTGGCCACGGCGGCGGCAAGTCCTCCAGCCAGCCGACGCCCGCCAGCTTTCCCCGCGTGGATACCGCCACCCAGCGTAACCGCGACCAGACCAAGTTGCAGATCCTCAACGACGAGCTGGGCAACGAACAGAAGCTGCTGGAAGAATCGCGCAAGCGCCTGGCCGCCGCGCCGACCGATGCCAAGCAGCGCGACAATGCGCTGATGCATGAGAAGAATATCGAGACGCTGCGGAAGGAAATTTCGCGGGTGCAGTGAGTTGCAACCCCGTGACGAAGGATTTGATTAATCTGCCGCAATGTTCACCTGCGAAGAGGGACAAGGATGGCCAGCAAGAGTAATGAGACTGAGGCAAGCCTATCGTTCGGGGAGCGTGGGGACCCACCCGCGAAACAGGATGTCCCGCATGAAGAGCAGGTCACCATGGCCCTTCCAAAGTTCGGGCTTGCGCCTTTGTCCGAAGCTGAACTTAATTCCCGCGTGCAGTCTGCAATCGCCCACCTGCGGATGAAGGGATTTCAGGCCGCAACGGATGCCGACTTTCAGCGGCTATTTCCAACATAAAATGCGCTTGAACGTTAGGCGCCAAGCGGCCTGAGGATATGGCTGCCAATGCTAAGGTAACAAAGCCCTCCAAGCCTCTCTCCTAGCCCGCTAGGGTGAAGCTCAAACTGGGGGGGCTACTTATTTGTGCAGTTCAGAATTGAAGTGTCTTGCTATTTGATTGCCGCCGTTGCCATCAGGGTGGGCCTTTCCTCCCGAAAGGTGCGACGGGGAATATAGCTTTTGTTGACATTCATGCAGTGTTGCTTCATTGCAGCGGCGTGACGATATTCACCGATGCGACTGAAGTGACGCTCTACTCGGCCAGAATTAGCTACTGCCGCTAGGTGCTAAGATGGATTCCCTTGGAATGCTGCCAATGGCATGTAAAAAACCGATAGTAAATTCGCTTTATCAGAAGCGCCTGATGATTTCATATTATTAATAAGCCCTGGTTTCATAAAAATAGAAAAATTCTGGGGTGGCTATGATTAAACTATTCGTTTGGACTTGTGATGCTTTCATAGGAGGTTCTCCTGCCGATCATGTCTGGATAACTAACTATGACGTTGCCCTTCATCGGTATCCTACCTTGGAAGATGTAGCAGAAGCTGGCCGTTTCAACTGGGTATGTTGGGGCGACTACCGAGTACAAGGTACGCAATTTGCGTCGGTCAATGCTTCGATCGCAATTGCAAGCTGCATTTGTCTGCCTAATGCTAGTTCTAGGCAGGATCCACGAGCCCGAGGAACAGTTTTTAGCTATGGGTTGCATGGGGTTTGCCACCAACTTGCCAATCAAATTCTATGGTCTAGCAACGGTAGGGTTGGTCCGTCGGTCACATCCCCGTTGACGGTGAAAGGTGTTCGTGGGTATGGTTTGACGGAGTTCGCTTACGGAACATATGGGTTCAATAGTAGGGCGTGGGTGCGACGCAGGGATCATTGTGCCTCCCTGGGTGCAGCTGGATCGGTGTGGCATGCGACATCAGGAGGGGCAGCGATAATGGGCTCGACAACGGAAGCCGACGGTTTTGAGCGTGAAGCTAGAGCATTTCTCGGCTCAACCAATCAGAACCAACTCGTGAGCCTGCTTCGGATACGAAGCCATTATCAGGCAGCCTTGCGGGCGTGTGCGCTTCAGGAGAGTGTGACGGCTGAAGTGATAAATGCAGTTCATATCAAGTATTGCGGCCAGGCGTTGCAACTGCTTGGTCCAGAGCTCTTCGAACAACTTTTCGACGTGCCCGCCGATGTTAAGGCTAAGTTGGTTGATCCTGAGATCTTTGCTCGCCAAAAGCTGGCGGCATGACCAATCAGGGTACTTTGCTTGGTACCGAGGCTCATGCTTTGGCAGGCTGAGTAAAACGAATTAAAGCGATTGATGGCTGTTACGAGGGCCCGCGACACCACATTGGCTCTTTGCCTTTCTCTCCTCCCACGCCATAGACCAAGACGGGTGCGCGACCCGCTACTACTCCCAAGGCAACGGGCAATGCGTCGCTCGTTGCCATAGCCGGATTCCTGCCCCTTTCGTTATGCACTATTATGGTGCGCTCATGCGCCAAAAGCAGGCTGGCTTTCTACTCTAGCCGGCTTTCCCCGGCACAAGTACTTGATTGCACAATCCTGGCCCGCTCCTTGCTATGGCATTTGCTAGCCCAGGCCCAGCAGCGTTGCGCCATATTTGAGCCAGGCCAGCCACCGTTCCTCGAACCTTTCATTGTGACCGCCATGTCTCTATCCGCCTTTGCCGGCCTAGATCTGTTGGAAACCGCGGTCATCGTGCTCGATACCGGGCAGGCTGTGCGGCATCTGAATACCGCGGCGGAAGCGCTGTTCGAGCTGTCGGCGCGCGAGACGGTGGGGCGGCCGCTGTCGGCGTGCTTTTCCGAACCGACCGAAATCCTGGCGGCCCTGGCGGCTGCCGAGAAGCAGAACGCCAGCGTGACCGAGCACGATGTAGCGTTGGCACTGCGTCTGGGCAATACCATCCATGTCGGTTTCACGGTCAGGGAAATCGAGGCGCCGGCATTGACCGTGCTGGAATTCCGCCAGACCGACCAGCAACGCAAGATCGCCAACGAAGAGCGGTTGGCTGCTCAGCAGCAGGCCAACCGCCAACTGATCCGCAATCTGGCGCACGAGATCAAGAACCCGCTGGGCGGCATACGCGGTGCGGCGCAATTGCTGAAAAAAGAGCTGCCGGACCCGGCACTGAAGGAATACACCCAGGTGATCGTCGATGAGGCGGACAGGCTGCAAAGCCTGCTGGACCGCCTGCTGACGCCGCATAGCCTGCCGCAGCTGGGCGAGCTGAATATCCATGAAGTGCTGGAACGGGTGCGCAGCGTCCTGCTGGCCGAGTATCCCAATGGCCTGGCGGTCCGGCGCGACTACGACACCAGCGCGCCGGACCTGTACGGCGACAAGGAGCAACTGATCCAGGCGGTACTGAATATCGTCCGCAATGCGGCTCAGGCCATGCATGGCGCCGGGCAGATCGTGCTGAAGACCAGGGTGGCCCGGCAGGTCACGCTCAATCGCCGGCGCTTTCCGCTGGGCTTGATGCTGGAAATCACCGATAACGGTCCCGGCATCCCCGACCATATCCGCGATACGGTGTTCTATCCCCTGGTCTCGGCCCGCCCTGGCGGTACCGGCATCGGCCTGCATCTGGCGCATACCTTTGTCCAGCAGCACAACGGCACGATAGATTTCATCAGCCAGGCTGGCCGGACCAGCTTCACCATCACGCTGCCGCTCAATGGCTGGACGCCGCTGGACGGCGGCAAATAAACGACAAGCGACCATGAAACCTGTCTGGATCATTGATGACGACCGTTCCATCCGCTGGGTATTCGAAAAGGCATTGGGCCGCGAGGACATAAATTTCCGAGCCTTTGCTTCCGCCGCCGAGGCGGTCGAGGCGCTGAAGCGCGAAACGCCCATCGTCGTGGTGAGCGATATCCGCATGCCGGGCGAATCGGGGCTGGACCTGCTGGCCTTGCTGAAGACGCGCTATCCGCGCCTGCCGGTCATCATCATGACCGCGCATTCCGACCTGGAAAGCGCGGTGGCGGCATTCCAGGGCGGGGCCTTCGAGTACCTGCCCAAGCCATTCGACGTGGATCACGCTGTCGACCTGATCAGGCGCGCCATGGAGGAGAGCCTGAAGCAGGAGGTGGTGGAAGCGCCGCAAGAGGCCGCACCGGAAATCCTCGGCCAGGCACCGGCCATGCAAGAGGTGTTCCGCGCCATCGGCCGGCTTAGCCAGAGTGCCGCCACGGTGTTGATTACCGGTGAATCGGGGTCCGGCAAGGAATTGGTCGCCCGGGCGCTGCACCGCCATAGCCCCCGTGCCGACAAGCCTTTCGTGGCCATCAATACCGCCGCCATTCCCAAGGATTTGCTCGAATCCGAGTTGTTCGGGCATGAGCGGGGCTCGTTCACCGGCGCACAGAGTCAACGCACCGGCCGCTTTGAGCAGGCCGAGGGCGGCACGCTGTTTCTCGATGAAATCGGCGATATGCCGCCCGAGCTGCAAACCCGGCTATTGCGGGTGCTGTCGGACGGATTTTTCTACCGGGTGGGGGGACACGCGCCCATCAAGGCCAATGTCCGGGTGATTGCCGCGACCCACCAGGCATTGGAAGCGCGGGTCAAGGCGAACCTGTTTCGCGAAGACCTGTTTCACCGGCTGAATGTAATCCGCTTACGCTTGCCTGCCTTGCAGGAGCGGCGCGAGGATATTCCCTTGCTGGCACGGCATTTTCTTGCCCGATCGGCACGCGAACTGGGCAGCGAGGTCAAACGGCTGAGCGAAGACGCGATGCGTTTGCTGGCGGGATTCGCGTTTCCCGGCAATGTCCGCCAGCTGGAGAATCTCTGCCACTGGATCACGGTGATGGCGCCCGGCCAGACCGTTGGACCAGCCGACCTGCCGCCGGAATTGAAGGAGCAGGACAGCGCGGGCGACAGCCGCGGCGATTGGGCCACCTTGCTGGCGCAGGAAGCCGATAGACGGCTGCGCAACGGCGAACGCGGCTTTATCGAGGCACTGACCCAGCAGTTCGAACGGACCCTGATCCTACGGGCCCTGGCCGCAACCGGGGGCAAGCGCATCGAGGCGGCCGAGCGATTGGGCCTGGGCCGCAATACCCTGACCCGCAAGATCCAGGAGTTGAACCTGGAGCGGGAGATCGGCGGGGAGTGAGTAAAACCGTCGTGCTCCGGTTTGCTTATCCCATCAGCCTGTCTTTTCCGAACTTCTGCTCCAGCAGTTGGCTATGTGCCAGCAACTGGTTCAAGTCGCCGGAAAATACCTCGGCTTGCAAGCCATCCATACCATCGGCCAACAAATGTAGTTGCTCCAGCAGCAGTTGGTGCGGGGTCTTGCCATTGGCGGTGGTGGCCACCCTGGCATAGACCGGCGGCAGGCGCAAATAGGTTTCGATCGTTTGGGGCAGGTGGCGCAGCAAGGTCTGCTTGAGTTGCACGCGGCTGGCCGGATCGACATCGCCGGCCTGTTCCAGGGCCTTGATACGCGGCAACAGTTCCGCCGCCTTGTCCAGGATGGTTTGCAGCGGTTTTTGCGCGTCCGGCGGCAGCTTGGCCAGTCGATTTTCGCGTAGCCAGATCAGCGCTTCGTCACTACTCAGCTGTGCCGGTAGACCGGTCAATTCGCCCGGCGACAGGGCGTAGCCGCCCAAGGCGCCGGCGGCATACGCGGCCAGCGTCACCAGCCCCAGCATCCAGCCGGGCAAGGCCAGCAGGCCCAGCAGATAAGCCACCAGCAGCGCCAGCGCCAGCAAGGCACCGCCGATATTGGCGTTCGACAGCAAATACTTCACGCGCGCGCTCCCCCGCTCACTGGTAGGTCCGGATCTTCTTCAGCACCTGGACCAAGGGGGTAGTGCGTGCATCGAAAGTCTGGCCGCCCGTCATCTTGGCAAGCTGCTGCATTTCCGCCGCATCCGCATCGCCGAAAATAATGGGAAAGATGGGTACGCGGGTATTGCTGCTGACTTGCACCTGGCCGGCGAAATCTTCGAAATCCCTGCCTTCGGTGTTCTTGCCGTCGGTCAGCAGGATGATGGCGACGTTGCGGCGTTCCTGCTTCTTTTCCGCCAGCGCTTGCGGATAAATGCCGGCTAGCGTGTCGTAGATGGCGGTGCCGCCATCGGCATCGATCTGCCCGACCGCCGCGGCAACTTGCTGCAGTAGCTGCGCATTGGCCTTGCTATCCTCGCCCAGCACGAATTCCTGCAGCGGGTCCGGTCCTGAAGAAAATGGCGCCAGGGTCAATTTCTCGCGTGCCCGCAGCGTGGCGAAGCGACCCGAGGCGGTACCGTCGCTGCCGGTCAGCGCGATAATCGCCTGGCGGGCGGCCTGGATGCGATCGCCGCGCATGGAGCCGGAGTGGTCGTAGATCAGGTAGGTACTGATCGGTTTGGCGTACTCGTCGAGAAAGCCGCGCAGAATGGCATCCACCACGGCTTGCGAGGCGGGGAAGGGCAGTTCGTTGACCACCTGGTCGTCGTCCGAGCCGGCAAGCGGCGCGCGGCGGGTCTGCTCGGCAATGCGCTTTTGCGTATCGGGCTGGCGCAGCCAGGCCACCAGCTTCTGGTATAGCGGCGCCTGCTGTGATTTTTTCAGCAGGATCAGCGGATAGTCGGCGGTGATCACCCCCTCGCGCGGCACGATGACGGTCAACGGCAGTCCGCGCGCCGCCATGCCGCGTATCACCGATTCATAGTTGACCATGCCGTCGGCTAGCTCGGGGCTGGCCAGCCAGCGGTCCGCCAGGTCGCCGCTGGAGCCGGAGCTGAGGCTCTGCCCCTTGAACAGGGCGGTCAGCTTCCGGGTGGGCACATCCTCGACCCGTAGCGCGTCACCCTTGCCGGACAGTTCGGCGGCCAGGCCCACCAGGGCGACGAAGCCGGTATTCGAGCCGGTGGGATTGGTCATGGCAAACCGGAATTTGCCGGCCTCGCTGGCGGCGATCACTTCGCGCCAGCCCACCTGGCCCGAGCTCCAGCCCAGCCGCGTGGCTGCCTCGGGCTTCAGACCCAGCACCACGCGCGAGTACATGGTCTTTTCCGACTGGACGATCTGCTGTTTCACGGCCGGCACCAATTGCAGGTATTTGCCGTGCGAAACCCAGGCTGCATCATGGTTCGTGCCGCCCTGCAGGGTATCCACCGCATCCAGTGTGCCGCTGTACTCCAGCTTGATATTGACCTGGTTGGCCTGGCCGAATTCCTTCAGCAAGGGCTCCATATCCTTCAGCTCCGAGCCCGCCAGGATGCGAAAGGTCGGCAAATCGTTCTGCTCGGCCGCTGGGTCGCGGCCGCAGGCACCAAGCAGGAGGGCCAAGCCCAGGGCGAGGAAGGGGACGATACGCATGGGTGCTTTCCGGATTACGCTCAAGGTTCGATGAAAGCGGCGTTTACAGCGCGATGCCTTTTTCCGGCGCTTGCTGTTGCTCGGCCTTCAGGCCCAGCCGCGCCTGGGCGTTCTCGATCTGGCTGCGCAGCATTTTGTTGTTTTCCGCCATGGTGCCCAGCGCCTGGCTGCGGTAGCTGTCCATCGCATCCATGGCCTTGAAGGTCTGATCGAACATATTCTGCAGGGTCTGGATACCCACGGCCGGGTCTTGCGAAAAGCGCGTCACCATTTCGACATGGCTGTTGAGCGCTACACCGGTCTGCGCGATCAGATTCTCGATGGTTTGCTTGCTGGCCTGGGCCATTTCCATCGCTTTCATCTGCTTGTCGGTGGCGCGGGCCAGGGTCACCGCCACGGTCAGGGCCGCCCGACCCAGGGTAGCCATGCGGTCGCAGGCATTCATCACCTCGCGGCCGGTCTTCTTCAACTCGCGCATCACGGCATAGCCATTGATGGAGAGCGCCTGGGTCGCTTGAATATCCTGCAGGTTCTGGCGCGTGTAGTAGAGCACTTCCTGCTCGAGGGACTTGGCCCGCTCCGGATCGGAGACGGCGATCTGAGCGATCTCGCTGACCAAGCGGCTATCGAGCGAGCGTATGAAATAGGCGGCCGCTTCCAGCTTCTCCATGGCGCCCCACAATTGCTGCATGGAGACGTTGAGCGAAGCGATATCGGACTGGATCTCGTCCTTGGCCTCGATCAATTGCTCGGTCAGCTTGTCGATCTGATCGCCGGCCGACTGGTATTTGCGCAGGTAGTTGCTCAGCTTGTTGCCGAACGGCAGGGGGATGCCGAGAAACTTGCGGGCGCTGAATAGCTCGCCCTGGCGGGCGGGATTGAGCTCGTCGAACAGATTGCGTAGTTCAAGCAAGGATTTCGCCGCCGGGTCGTTCTCGATGCCGACCAGGTTCTGCTGGGTAAACTTGTTCGATAGGGCGGTGGCATCGCTGATTTCCTTGCGGCCCACCGAAAAGGCCTTATCGATCTGCTGGTGGAATTCCTCCGACTTGGGATTGCCGGCCAGCAGCCTGCCCACGAAGTCTTCCAACTGTTCCTTCACCCGCCCTTCGACTTCCGGCGACAGGGGGACCGCACCGGCGGTCTGCTCGGGTGCGACCGGGCTGATCAGTTCGGGCGGTTCCAGCTTGATGGGCGTGACGGACTGGGTGGTTTGGGTCTGCGTGGTCATGGCCGCTGCGCTCTTAAAAGGAGAGGGACTGGAAAATCGTTTCGGTGCGACTGTTCAATATATTCAAACTTCGGCCGGGCCGCCCTACTGCAATTGATCGGTAATGGTCTTTTGCATGGCATCCAGCAGGTGGGTGGCGGGGATGTCGCCCAATTCCAGCAGTTCCGGCGCCGGCAGCTTGAGCTGGGCCATGGCCTGCTCGAACAGCTTGGCATCGTTGCTGCGGAAGCCATATTCCGCCGCGATCGTCTGCAGCACCGGGTTGGTGGATAGTTGTTCGCCCAGGCGTTTGCCCGCTGCGCTGCGTGCCACCAGCACATGCTTGAGCATCAGGCCCGGACGGGGTAGAGCATGACATGCTTGTCGCGCAGCTTGCCTTGGCGGGTGGCTTCGACAAACTGCGATTCATAGATCAGCACCAGTGGCGCCTTGCCCATGCCCTGGCCGATATAGTCTTCGAAGGGGCCGGCCAGGGTGCTTTCCTGGAAGCCCTGGCGCGTGATCAAGGGGCTCAGTTCGCTGGCCAGGCCGATGGCGGCTTCCTGCGTGGTAGGCACTTCGTGCTTGTGCTTCATCCAGGCCAGCAGGGCGATATACAACAGGCCGGTATTGGATTTGCGAATGTCGGGGGTGTTGACCAACAGGCCCTTGTTGACCGCATAGACGGTATTGTCCCGCAGCTCGTTCCAGCGGGTGCCGGCCAGCATCAGCGGCAAGGCCTTGTCCAACAGGAATTCACCGCTGGCTGCATCCAGCAGGCCGTTTTGCTGGAACACCGGCAGCAGCGGCTTCCAGCTGGCAATGGCCAGCGGGCTGGCGAACACCGGGTGGGTGCTGACCGCACCCTTGCCGTTCAGTGCCTGGACAAAATCATTGGCGGCATTGGCCCCGGCCGGCCAGACCGCGTCGAAGTCGCCGGCGCGGGCGGCGTCGTCCTTGAAATTGCCGCTCTTGCTCAATTCCGGGCAAAGCCCTTGCTTGGCCAATTCGGCGCTGACCCGGGGGTCTTGCAGGAAGGCGAACTTGGCCGAACCGGTCAACAGCTTGACCGGTTCGCAGGCCGGTGTGCCGAAGGCGATGGCATTGTCGCCGGCCGCCGTGGGCTGGCGTGATTTCCAGATGGCCCCGACCACGGCGGCGGCCAGGAGCAGCGACAGACCCAGCGCGAGCGACCTTCTTTGCATATATTGTTTCCCCTGCCTCGAACGCGGGCAATGATGTTCTTATTCGCTGCTTACGCGCCTCGATGGCGGCGCATAGGCAGTAGATCGTGTCGCGCTCGCTTTCGTCAAGGCTTGCCGCCATGTTGGTCCCCAAGTTGTTGCCTGGCGGTCGGACCGGCTTGGGAGGGACAATGCATAGTATGGTAGCAATATGAATTTTGTTCATGTTGTTGATGGCGCCGCGTGAGCGGGATTGCGTCCGGTGCATGCTAAAATCAGCCTCTTTCCCCCGTATATTCAAGCGCTTCCATGATATCTCGCCGCGACGCCCTGACCGCCCTCCTGCAGCAACGTATTCTTATCCTGGATGGGGGCATGGGAACCATGGTGCAAGAGCACCAATTGGGCGAGGCCGACTACCGTGGTGAGCGCTTCGCCGATTGGCCCAGCGACCTGAAGGGCAATAATGACCTGCTGGTGCTGACCCAGCCGGCCATCGTCGGCGGGATCCACCAGCAATATCTGGATGCCGGTGCCGATATCATCGAGACCAATAGCTTCAACGCCACCAGTATCGCCATGGCCGATTACGATATGGAGGCGCTGGTCTATGAGCTGAATTTCGAAGCGGCCAGGGTGGTCAAGGAATTGTGCCTGGCGCAGACCGCCCGGACGCCGGCCAAGCCGCGCTTCTGCGCCGGCGTGCTGGGGCCGACCAACCGGACCTGCTCGATCAGCCCCGACGTCAACGACCCGGGCTATCGCAACGTCTCTTTCGATACCCTGGTGGAAAGCTATACCGAGGCCATCGCCGGACTGGTGGCCGGCGGTGCCGATCTGCTCTTGATCGAGACCATCTTCGACACGCTGAACGCCAAGGCGGCCGTGTTCGCCGTACATCGTTACTTCGACGATCATCCGCAGCAGGAACGGCTGCCCATGATGATTTCCGGCACCATTACCGACCAATCCGGCCGCACGCTCACCGGCCAGACCACCGAGGCTTTCTACAACTCGCTGCGCCATGCCGATGCCATCAGCTACGGCCTCAACTGCGCGCTCGGCCCCGACCTGCTACGTCCCTATGTGGAGGAGATCGCCCGGGTGGCGGAAGGCTTTGTGTCGGTCCATGCCAATGCAGGGCTGCCCAACGCCTTTGGCGGTTACGATCTGTCGCCGGAAATGATGGCGGAGAATGTGCGCGAGTGGGGTGAGAGCGGCCTGGTCAATATTGTCGGCGGCTGCTGCGGCACCACCCCGGCGCATATCGCCGCCATGGCCGGCGCGCTGGCCGGGCTGGCGCCGCGCGCGCTGCCGAAAATCGAGGCCAAGACCCGCCTGGCCGGCCTGGAACCGTTCAATATCGGCGATGGCGATCTATTCGTGAACGTCGGCGAGCGCACCAATGTGACCGGCTCCAAGGCATTTGCCCGGCTGATTCTCAACGGCGACTATCCGGCCGCTCTGGAGGTGGCCCGCCAGCAGGTGGTGGCCGGCGCGCAGGTGATCGATATCAATATGGACGAAGGCATGCTGGATGCCGAGAAAGCCATGGTCACCTTTCTCAATCTGATCGCCTCCGAGCCCGATATCTCGCGGGTGCCGGTGATGATCGATTCGTCCAAGTGGAGCGTGATCGAAGCGGGCCTGAAATGCGTGCAGGGCAAGCCCATCGTCAATTCCATCTCGATGAAGGAAGGCGTGCCCGAGTTTGTCCGCCATGCACGCCTCTGCCGGCGCTATGGCGCGGCGGTGATCGTGATGGCCTTCGACGAGACCGGCCAGGCCGATACCTTTGCCCGCAAGATCGAGATCTGCGGCAAGAGCTATCGCATCCTGGTGGATGAAGTGGGCTTCGACCCGGCCGATATCATCTTCGATCCGAATATCTTCGCCGTCGCCACCGGTATCGAAGAGCACGCCCGCTACGGCCTCGACTTTATCGAGGCTACCGACTGGATCAAGCAGCAACTGCCCCACGCCAAGATCTCCGGCGGGGTGTCCAATGTCTCGTTCAGTTTCCGCGGCAACAACAAGGTGCGCGAAGCCATCCATGCGGTTTTCCTCTACCACGCGATCGGGCGGGGCATGAGCATGGGCATCGTCAATGCCGGCGCGCTGGAGATCTACGAGGAGGTCGATCCCCTGCTGCGCGATGCCATCGAGGATGTGGTGCTGGATCGGCCGCCTCGCGATGGCGGCGATGCCACCGAGAACCTGATCGCCCTGGCGGAGCGCTTCAAGGGCGATGCCAATGTGCAGAAGGGCGAGGACCTCAGCTGGCGGACCGCGCCGCTGCAGGAGCGGATCACCCATGCGCTGGTCAAGGGCATCACCAATTTCATCGTCGAGGATACCGAGGAAGCGCGGCTGAGCCTGCCCCGTCCCATCAATGTGATCGAGGGGCCGCTGATGAACGGCATGAACCATGTCGGCGATCTGTTCGGGTCCGGCAAGATGTTCCTGCCGCAAGTGGTGAAGTCGGCGCGGGTGATGAAGGCGGCGGTGGCTTATCTGGAGCCGTTTATCGAAGAAGAGAAGATCCGCCTGGGCACGGTGGATTCCTCCGCCAAGGGCCGCATTGTCATGGCGACGGTGAAGGGCGATGTACACGATATCGGCAAAAATATCGTCGGGGTGGTCTTGCGCTGCAATAACTACGAAGTGATCGACCTGGGGGTGATGGTGCCGTGCCAGAAGATCCTCGACAAGGCGCGTGAGGTGGAGGCCGATATGATCGGCCTGTCCGGCTTGATCACGCCTTCCCTGGAGGAAATGGCCCACGTCGCCAAGGAAATGCAGCGGCAGGGCTTCACCATGCCTTTGCTGATCGGCGGCGCGACCACTTCCAAGGTACATACGGCGGTCAAGATCGCCGTCAACTATCCGCAGCCGGTGGTCTACGTACCCGACGCCTCCCGTGCGGTCGGCGTCTGCTCCAATTTGCTGAGCGAGGAGCTGCGCGCCCCTTACGTGGCCAAACTGGCCGACGAATACGACAATATCCGCACCATTCACGCCAACAAGGGCAAGCAGGATCTGCTCAAACTGGCCGAAGCACGGGCCAACCGTTTTGTCTTCGACTGGGCCGGCTATACCCCGCCGGTGCCGAGACGTACCGGCCTGATCCGCTTCGAGAACTACCCCCTGGCCGAGATCGCCGACTATATCGACTGGAGCCCCTTCTTCAACGCCTGGGAGCTGGCGGGCAAATTCCCGCGCATCCTCGACGACGAGATCGTGGGCGAATCCGCGCGCGCCTTGTTCGCCGATGGCCAGCAGATGCTGGCACGCATGATCGAAGGCAACTGGGTGGCGGCCAATGGAGTGATCGGCTTGTTCCCGGCCAATGCCGTTGGCGACGATATCGAGCTGTACCAGCCGGACAGCGGCGAAAAGCTGATGAGCATGCATTGCCTGCGGCAGCAGAACCGCAAGGCGGCCGGCAAGACCAACTGGTGCCTGAGCGACTTCGTCGCACCGCGCGAAAGCGGCAAGAGCGATTATGTCGGCTTATTCGCGGTCACCGCCGGGCTGGATATCGATCCGCATGTGCAGCGCTTCGAAGCCGCCAATGACGATTACAGCGCCATCATGGTCAAGGCGCTGGCCGACCGCCTGGCCGAAGCCTTCGCCGAGTTGATGCATGCGCGGGTCCGGCGCGAGTTCTGGGGCTATGCGGCGGACGAGCAGCTCAGCGTGGACGACTTGACCGAGGAGCGCTACGCCGGTATTCGCCCCGCGCCCGGCTACCCCGCCTGCCCGGACCACACCACCAAGACCGATATGTTCCGCGTGCTGGATGCCGAGCGCATCGGCATGCAGCTGACCGAAGGCTATGCCATGCTGCCGACCGCCGCCGTCAGCGGCCTGTATTTCAGCCACCCGCAAGCGCAGTATTTCGCCCTGGGCAAGCTGGACAAGGATCAGCTGGAAGACTACGCCGCCCGGCGAGGCGTCACGGTGGAGCAGGCCGAGCGGGATCTGGCGCCGAACCTGGCCTACAACCCCTGAAAAGCGTGAGGGCGGGCGAGACGGAGCGGAGTTACTCCGGTTTCGCCAGGATCTCGACGCGCGAGCCGACCAGGCCGTCCAGCTTCAGGCGCTGGCCATACTTGAGGGTGGCGGTGAATGGGATGTCCCTGCTTTCTTCACCGATGACCGTACCCGTTTCTGGGATGGCCAACGTCCTGCTCATTTCCAGCGAACCCCCGAGGCCGCCTCGGTCTCGGTCTGCTCGCGCCCCATGGACGTATGCAGCACGCCGCTCAGCGTGATGCCATCCGCCAATACCTCGGTGATACGTACTTCCAGTCCTGTCTTTACCGCCGCGTGGCGGCAGCCGAAAGGCTGTTTTTCGCACAGCGTGGCATAGGTCAACGGGTAGCGAATCGACGCCGGTTTGGCCATGGGCTTGGAAACGGTGATGCTGCCCCTTTTTTGCAGCGACTGGCTGCCGCCGCCTTCGTTGCGGATGGGGCTGTAGAATTCGATTTCGGCCACGCTGCGGCTTGGCTTGGCGGAAACGGGCGAAGCAGCGGGAGCTGGCGGGGTGGCGCAGCCGGCCGACAGCAGCAATAAGGGAATGGCGAAGTACTTCAAGCGGAAACTCCCGACAGTGGATAGCGCGGGCAGTGTAAGGACTAACCGCCCGCCGCGTCTATTCCGCCTTGCCGCCTTATAACTTTGGAATCCTGATACGGCTGATCATCAGCGAGCCGGAGAGGGCGAACATCAATACCAGCGGGTGGAACTGGAATCCGCCGATATAGACCACGCCGAACCAGATCTGCATACCCAAGGCGCCTTGCCAGACGGCGATGGCCAACACCGCTACCAGCAGCAGGGAGGTCGGGATGGGGGTTCCTTCGAAGTATTTGACCTTGTCGCCACCTTCCGCGAGCTTTTCCGCGGTGACGTTATAGCGCGCCAGCCGCGACACGCCGCTGGCGACGAAGAACAGCAGCACGATGCGGTCGAACAATCCTTGCATGCCACAGCCGTAGGCGATCACTGCCGGTGCGACACCGAAGGAGATGACGTCCGCCAACGAGTCCAGCTCGCGGCCCATCGCCGAACTCTGTTGCCGCCAGCGGGCGATCCTGCCGTCCAGCACGTCGAACAACAAGGCAAAGGGGATCAGGCCGCAGGCGAAATAGAGATGCACGACTTCGGCGGTCTGCAGGTAGGTCATCACGGCGAACAGGGAGCCTACCCCGCAGAATGCATTCGACAGCGTGAACCAGTCTGCCAGATGGAATTCGCGAATCATCGAAAATGGTTTGGGTTTATTCATGGTGGCATCCGTTGGCGGTCTGCTGCGCATGGTAATGGAAAGCGCGCGAGGTGTGCCAGGCGGGGAGCAAGGCTTTACACGGGTTGGGTAGCTACTGCGGAATCATGAGCGCAGAAAAGCTTCGCCGCCGTCATGATGGCGGCGAACAAGTGGGGCGCCGCTTGCTAACCTTGCTTGAGCTTGGCCAGGATGGTGGCGGGGTCTTCGCTTTGGGCCAGGACCAGGCGAATACGATTGAATGCCGTGGCGGCCTGGTCAGGATATTTGCCGAAAGAGATCAGGCTGCTATGCGGCCAACCGGCGGCGGCCAGGACATTCCGGCGGAACTGGGCACTCTCTCCCTCGCCGCTCACCAGCTGCAGCAAGGCGCGCTCAATCAGTACGTGGGGAAAGGGATCGCGGGAGAGGGTGCTGAAATGCTGGGCTTGGACTTCGGCGAATTCCATGGCGGGCACTCTAACTTGGGTGAGTCACTTACCCATGTAAGCCCACGGACGGCAGTTTCGCCAACTCTGATTGGAATGGACGGAGAAAAGCCGATGGCGGAAATCCGGCATCGGCTTCTTTTCTTGCCGGCTTGCGCCGACGGTTAGGTAGTGCGCAAACGAGCGTCAGCGAGGCTCCCTCGCGGCGGCGAGGGCGGGGGGAGTAGGACTAAATCAAGCGAGGGACGGTTCATATGCCAATGACCGTGAACGCCCGGCTTCGCCGGGTGGTGAGCTGCGGGTTGATTGCGCGCAATATTTCAGTGTGTCCAGACGGAGAAAAGCCGATGGCGGAAATCCGGTATCGGCTTCTTTTCTTGCCGGCTTGCGCCGGCGATTAATGGGTCGTGGCCCGCGTACCTGGCAGGTAGGCATTGCCGTTATAACGGGCACTACCCTGGCCGAGGCGCGACTGGAACCAGACCTGGAACTGGCGACCTACTTGTTCGACCGCGAGAACCTCGAAGCGAATGGCTTCGCCGTGATTTTCCTGGACGAACTGATCGCCGACTTTGAGCTCTTGAACTTTCATTTGTGCTTCCTATTTTTTGTTTTTAGTAGCGGACCGGTGCGTTGCCGGGCTGCTGCAGCTGATTGGGCCAGTGAGGCCGGACGCCGATAGAGGGCGGGCCGGAGATTTGGTTCACTGGCGCGACAAGGCTGCGCGACGGCTGTATCGACCGGGGCAAGCCATGCTCGCCGAAGAAGGTGGATACCAACGCACAACAACAGGGCCAAGGGATAGCGTAACCAATACGCCGCCACATGGCCAAGTATTTGCGCCGCCGGCATGACGACCGTGGTCTGTCATGCGGTAAATAAAACCAGAACGAGGGTCAAATTGTGCCGCCTGTTTGTTACAGGCACGCTTCGTTTTGGTACGAAGCCAGCATTGCAGAAAAGCGAAGCGGGCACGTATGGGTGCCATTCGACAACAAGCTTCGGGCATCAGGATAGGCGGTTCCGCATAATGCGAAACGGCTGCCTAAGGGACGGTGCTTGAGAACTGCAAGGGAGGCAAATCAGGTAGGGAGAACCCAACCGAAGCCGCAATGTATCACAACCATTCCCTGTTTGACTAGCGTAAGTATTTGTTTCTTATTACCACATTGTCGGGAGCTGGCCAGGAGGAGGCTGCTTGGTCAAGGCCGGCTTCCCTTGGCAAGGCGGGAAAGCTGCCTCCTCAGGAGGGCAAACAGGCGGGCCGTGTCGGCGGGGACGGGAGTCGATCCGGCGTGGATGCACAGCGAAGATGGCACGCTGCGTGCAGGTGTTCCCCGGCAGGACGATTCGGCGGGGCAAGATGGGGCCCGGACGCACATCCGGCTCGGTCAACCATGGCCGATGCAAGTGTTCGATTGTTACCACAATGGGGTGGGTCGAAGCCTGGGAAAATGGTGCGCAATCCCTCGGAAAGCCTGATGTAGCAAAGCTACATCGGGGTGGGGCGGCCTTAAGGACGGCAGGGGCCGTCCGACTCGCCCGGCAGGATTTCCGGCTGGCAAAGCATTTGCAGATCGGCCAGCAAATCGTCGCCGGCAATGACCTTTTGAATAAGCTGGGCCATGCGCAAACCACTTTCCTGCTGGGTGGGCTGCACCACCGAGGTCATCTTGAGGGTAAGCAAGGTGTCGGGCGGAATGCCGTCATAGACGATTACCGATAGATCGCGACCGATGGCGATGCCACGGTCCAACATGGCGCGAACCGCGCCGACACCGGCCAGATTGTTGTCGATGATGACGGCGCTGGGGAGCGCGGGCTGGTCCAGCAGCCTGGACATGGCGGTATAACCGCTGCGGCGGGCCAGGCCGGCCGGTAGCAGCCATTGCGCTTCGGGCGCCAGGCCGGCCATACGCATACCCTGTAGAAAGCCGGCATGCCGTTGAAAGGCAAAATTGTAGTCCAGCGAGGCATGGATATAGGCGATGCGGCGGTGGCCGAGCGCCACCAGCCGCTCCACCGCCAAGACGCTGCCAGCCTCGTTGTCGAAGTCGAACCACGGATAATCGTTGCACTGGGCGCTGCGGCCATAGGCCAGGAAAGGCACGCCGGTCTGGCGCAGGTAGTCGATGCGCTCGTCGTGGCGCAGGGTGCGCGCCACGATGAAGCCATCCACCCGGCGGCCGTGTACCAGCCGATCATAGGTATCCAGTTCGCCCTTGTGCGTGGCCGAGGCCAGCAACAAATCGATCTTGGCCGGCGCCAGTCCTTCGGTAATACCCGACACCACCTCCAGGAAGCGCGGATCGGCGACATCGCCGGCCTCCAGAGGGTAGACGATACCGATGGCGTTGGCCTTGCCCCGCGCCAGGCTGCGGGCGACCGGGTTGGGTTGATAGCCGAGGGTTTGGGCCGCCTCGATGACCCGTTGCCGGGTTTTGAGGCTGACATCGGAATAGCCGTTGAGCGCGCGGCTGACCGTGGTCATCGAAAGATTCAGATGGAGGGAGAGCGCTTTCAGATCCATGGTAGGGCTCGCATAGGTTGCAACCCTCAATTTACTAGGGAATCTTCGGACAAGTCACTAACGAGCGTAGGGTGCGTGGTTGTTGCCCCTTTAGGGGCTTACAACCACGGCCTACTCCTTGCGGGTACGAGGGCGGGGCCGCCCGGGTAAGGGGGAGTCGGATTAAATCGAGCGAGGGGCGGTTGAAATGCTGCTGGCCGTGAACTCCCGGGTTCCCCGGGTGCTGAACCGATCGCTCCGCATGTCGCAATGGAAATAGTTGACCAACAAAAAAAGCGACGCGGAGTCTGCTGGTTTTAATCAGCCGACCTGCCGCGCCGGAGAGGAGTGATCATTGCAATGGCATCGCGCGCCATTGGGAAAACGGGGTTGCCGACTTGCGCAAGCTCGCTTGGAGCGCACAAGTCGCGTTTTGTTCTTGTCCGCTCCGGAAATTTTTTTGCCGTGAGCGGAATGGGTGTAGGGCCGGCGTTCGACTTTGCAGTGGACGGCACGGCCATAAACCAACCAGTTCTGATAGTAATCCAAAGCGGTTTGGTAGGTAAACTACAAATTATTCGAGCTGGCGGTTTCTTTATTGCCCTGGCTCGGCGCACCAGGCCGCTACCTGCTCCGCCAGCCACTGAGGCGCGTCCAGCGCCACATCGTGCCCCGCCGTCGGATGCCGGCGCAGCGGCCAATGGGCGGCTGCGGCCAGCGCCGTGGTGCAGGCGCAATCCACCAGGCGATCCTGCCGGCTGCACAGCAGTAAGGTCGGTTGGCGGGGCCAGTTTTCAGGGGGGCGATAGCGAGCGGCGGCCGTCAACTGGCGTAGCAGATTGGCGCCGGAGACAGGGCACTCGGACTGCCAGCGTTGCCAGTCGGCCAGCACGGCGGCGCGGCGTTCGGCGTGATTGCCGCACAGGCGCAGGATGGATTGCTCGCGCTGGGCGGGGCGCTGGCTCAGCAGGCCAAGCAAGGCAGGGTAATTTTGCCAGCGCAGCCGGCGCCAGAATGGGGCGATGCCGGCCAGGCTGGTATTGATCAGGACCAGGCGGGACACTTCGGCGGGGTGGCGCGCGGCCCAATCGAGCGCCACCATGCCGCCCAGCGAGAGCGCCAGGAGATTGACCGGACCTTGGGCCAGAATGGGATGCAATGCTTGGCGAACCCCATCGCATTGCCCTTGGATGGTGGTGGCACTGACCGACCGCCAATGGCGCCCGTTCCCCGCCAGGTCGGGACAATGGACGGGCGCGTTGCCCAACGCCTCCGCCAGGTAGGCGGGAAAGTCCCCCCAGTGCCGCGCTTCGCGGCCCAGCCCGCGCAGCAATACCCACGGAGTCGGATTGGGGACTTCAGGTGCCATTGCGGTACCACAGGTTCATGGCTTCCATCCGGTGGCGCGGCCCGCGTTGGCTGCCGGCCAGCCAGCGGTCGCCGCTCCCCGCCAGGCGGGTCAGAAAGTCCATGAAGGCCAGGTGGGTGCGCATGGCACGCTGCTGGCGGTGTGGCGCCAGCGGATTGAAGGCGCCCAGGCGCGACAGCAGCTGGCGAGGGTTCTTGCGCACCCAGTTCCACGATCCCATTTCCAGCGTCAGCGGCAGGAACAGCCCCTTGGCTTGCCGGCGCGACTGAAGATACAGATAGTCCCACAGGTCGCCATGGGTCAGATATTGATGGCTCTGTGGCTCGAATACGTAGCGGTGGTGGGGATAGGCTTGATCGAACAGGCACTTGAGCGTGTAGATCTCACCCACTACCTCGATGGGCCGCTGGCTGCCGGCGAGGGGGAACCAGATGCGGTCGCGCATTCCGAATCCCGAATGGCAATCCAGCGCCAAGGCCAGCGGGCGGCTGAGCATTTCTTCCGTCACCACCTGGCACAAGGCTGCGCTTTCGGCTTGCATGGGCTGGTCCACCGGCCCGCGATACCAGGGCAGAGCGGCGCTCAGGCGATGGCCGCCCAGTAGCCAAGCCACCGGATCGGTGGCGTCCAGCGGCGCATTTCGCATCAGATCGATGCCCGCAGGATTGGCCCGCCTATGCAGCAGCATGCCGCCTGGGTTGACCAGGGGCATGAAGAGCAAGCGCATATGATCCAGCTGGTATTCCAGCGTGCTATCCCAGCGTAGGCGCATCAGCAGATTGTGCATAAAGGCCAGCAATACCTGGGTGCCGATGCGCTCCAGGCCATGCACCCCGCCGAAAAAGCCGACAATGGGCGCGTCCGCATCCTGGCTGCCCAGGCTGAGTGCCAGCACCGGTAGCATGGTCTTGCCGACTCGGACTTCCGTCACCGTGCGGGCTTGCAGCCGGCCTTCGCCCAGCTTGACCAGACGTTCAAGCGCGATCAGTTCGGCGAGAGGCGGGCGAGGCATGGCGACGGAGTGTGAGATGAGTGTGCAGGCAGCATAGTCAGCGCAGGGGGGCGCCGGCGTGACCGTTTCATGACAAGGAGCGGCGGCTGCCGCGATATGCGCAAAAAATGTCAAATGCCAGTCAATAGACTGCAGGCCATGGAGGATGGAAATGAAGCACAGCACCTTGAATCGGTACGCGGAACAGATCGGTAAGGTGCTCGATTACCTCGGTCGGCACCGGGATATGGAACCCGATCTCTACCAGCTGGCGGATATCGCCAATCTTTCGCCCTATCATTTCCACCGCGTCTACCGCGGCTTGATGGGCGAGACGGTGGCCGAGACCTTGCGTACCTTTCGACTGCATTTGGCGGCCGACAATCTGCGCCGAACCGGTAAAACCCTGCCGCAAGTCGCCACGCAGGCCGGCTACGGCTCGGTGCCGGCTTTCAGCCGGGCCTTCCAGCTGCGCTACGGGCTGCCGCCCGGCCAGTATCGTCTCCATCGCTCCGCCCCTCCACTCACCCAGCAGGAGATTGCGATGTACCCCATCACCCTTGAAAACATTGCCGCCATTCCTACCGTGGCGCTTGCTCACCGCGGGCCTTACCTGGAAATCGGCCTGGCCTTCGACAAACTGATGCTGCAGGCGCAAGCCCAGGGCTGGTTCTCGCCGGAAGCGCGTTTTATCGGGATCTACCATGACGATCCCGAGCAGGTGGCCGCGCCGGAGTTGCGCTCGCAAGCCGCGCTGTCGGTCGGGACCGAGCAGAACGTCAAGGCGCCCTTCGAGAAAATCACCATCCCCGCCGGTCCTTGCGCGGTGCTGGATTACACCGGCCCCTACGCCGAGATGCATACCGCCTACCAGTGGCTGTTTGCCGTCTGGCTACCGCAAAGTGGCCGGCAGCCGGCTGATTTCCCGGTGTTCGAAGAGTATCTGAACGATCCCAAGACTACGCCGCCGACCGAGTTGAAGACCCTGATCTACCTACCCTTGGCGGCATAGGGGTAGGTTGGGGGCGGGCCGGAGCTGCTTCCGGCCCGCTTCGTATAATGACTCGCACTGATTTTCCGTACTTCTTCTCAGCTAGTGCGCAGCTTGGCCCTTCTGCGGCCAACCCCTATTGACGCGATTTTCCTCGATATTTTCGAAGCGGATCACACCTTGCCGACGTTGCATCGCAGCAGCGCAAACGGTCGTGATCCGCGCTCGCTTTGGTCTGCGCTTTACCTTATCCCATCTTGCTTCGCCGAATGAACGCCACGGCTGCCATGGCCGGAAATGGCTATGCCATTGTGCATTGCAGCAGCTATTTTCGGCATGCGTGCGGCATATATACCGATATATCCCTTTAGCTTCAGCCGGTTGCGGATATGCCACAGGAGCAGAGTAATAACTCTAAAAATTTCCAACTTGTTCTATGCTGACGGCTCGCTCAAGCGCTCGCTCGACCTTTTGGGTTGGCAGCAGTCTTAAGCGAAGGAGATGGAAGCACCCAAAAGAAGTGCCCATGCGCCAATGCCCAACCTACTGCTTTCCATAATTCATCCAGATTTTTTGTGTTTGGAACGAACGCCGGAACGGTATTCGGGCGGGCTCATCTGATCCGCCGTCACCGCCGATTGCGCTGCGTGTACCAATCGGTTGGTCGACAAAACCGCCAATGCCCAAGAAGGAAGAAAAAACGCATGTCCCAATACCTTTTGATAGGCGCAACCGCCCTATGCGCTTCACTGGCCTACGCTGCAGATGTCGGAGATAAGCCAGATCCCAAGCTGGGCCATTATCTTTCGCCATATGGCCCGGCTTCGGCGACCGAGGTCCGCAAGATGGCGGCCAGGAAGCCGCTGAATCGCCCGCAGGCCATGGCACTTGGCAGCAGCAATACCTACACCTATTTGCGTTGCTACTACGGCACCGGTACGCCGACCAAGCCCACCGGCAACTATGTGTGGGGGCTGGAGCCCACCTCGGGCGACTACTACCGGATCAATGGTTCGTGGTGGTCGGGCGGCGTGTTCGACTGGAAGAATATGTTTTACAGCGATGTCAGCCAGGACGCGCTCAAGGCAGCCTGCCAGGACACCTTGGCCAAGAAGGGCATCAACAAGCCGGTGGTGATGTACGCGGCTGCCGACAATGCGCTGTCGTTCAACTACACAGTCTGGAGCAACGACGGCGCCATGCAGGGCAACCGTATCAATCGCATCGTGGCCTTCGGCGATAGCCTGTCCGATACCCACAATATGTACAACGCCTCGCAATGGCTGCTGCCCAACCGCAATAGCTGGATGCTGGGTCGTTTCAGCAACGGCTACAACTGGGTCGAATACCTGTCGGACAAGCTGCATCTGCCGCTCTACAACTGGGCAGTGGGCGGCGCCGGGGTCAATACCGAGAAGTTCGTCATCTCCGGGGTAACCGACCAGGTCCAGTCGTGGAAGCAATATATGCAGCGCGCGGCCAATTATCGGCCGGAAAACACCTTGTTCACGGTGATGGTAGGCGGCAACGATTTCGTCAATTACAACCGCTCGGTTGACCAGGTGATCGCTGGGGAAAAGGTCGCCCTGCAAAATATGCTCAATGCCGGCGCCCGCAATATCCTGTTGCTGAAGTTGCCCGACGTGTCGCGCGCCCCGGTATTCAAGTACCGCACCGAGGCGGACCGCAACGCCACGCACGGACGGGTGCTCGACTTCAATAACCGCTTGGCCGAACTGGCCTCCAGCCTGGAAGCGCAATATGGCGGCAGTGCGAAGATTCGCGTGTTCGATACCTACGGGCTGTTCAATAGCGTGATCAGCAATCCTTCGCAGTATGGCGTCACCAATACCGCGGATTCCTGTCTCAATATCGGGTCGGATTCCAGTCTCGCCTACCTGAGCGCGCAAACACCGCGTTCCGGCTGCACGAACCCGGATACCTATCTATTCTGGGACGCCCTGCATCCGACTACCCACACCCACAAGGTGTTGGCCGAAAAGGTGGGTGCATTCGTCAATAGCAATTTCACCTTGATCCCGTAAGTTAGCCCGCCCCGCCATCCCGGTAAGTGCCGGGATGGCAGGTGCGCTTGCCGGAAACTAGTCAGCTGCCGTCAGCCGCCAGAGCGAAGTGATTTCGGCGGCCCTGGCGAGATGGAGCGGGTCCTTCTCGTCGCTGGCGCGCGGGTGGCGTGGGCGTATATCGAGGCGGTCCTTCACCCGCAGCCCAGCCGCTTCGATCGCGGACAGCAGTTCGGCACGCGTGCGCAGACCCAGATGTTCGGCCAGGTCGGACAGGATCAGCCAGCCTTCCCCGCCGGGCGTAAGGTGAGCTGCCAGGCCATTCAGGAAGCCGAGCAGCATGCGGCTGTCGGGGTCGTACACGGCATATTCGATCGGTGAACTGGGCCGGGCCGGCACCCAGGGCGGATTGCATACCACCAAGGGTGCGCGTCCCGCCGGAAAAAGATCGGCATTCAACAGGTCCACCCGAGAGATCAAACCCAATCGTGTCAGATTGTCTCGTGCGCATGCCAGGGCACGCTCATCCTGGTCGGTCGCGACGATGCGTTTGACGCCGCGCTTTGCCAAGACCCCAGCCAGTACCCCGCTGCCGGTGCCGATATCGAAAGCCAACTCCAGCGAGGGGAGGGGGGCTTGCGCCACCAGGCCGATGTACTCGCCTCGATTCGGCGAGAACACACCGTGGTGAGGATGGATGCGACCGCCCAGTTCCGGAATATCCACACCCTTCTTGCGCCATTCATGCGCGCCGATCAGGCCCTGCAGTTCGCGCAGCGAGACGACCGAGTCCGCTTCGGCCGGTCCGTAGGCCTCCAGGCAAGCCTGTTTCGCATCCGGCGCACGGCGCAGCGGGATGCTGTAGTCGGCGGCCAGCGGCACCAGCAGCATGGCCAAGGTGCGGGCGCGATGCGCCTGTGCTTGCCGGTGCAGATGGAATGCCTCGGCCGGCAGGTCGGACGTTTTGCGCGGTTTGCGGTCGATACGCCGGGCCATCGCTTGCAGCAACTGGCGGGCATTGTGGAAATCGCCTTGCCACAGCAAGGCAGTCCCTTCGCAGGCTAGCCGGAATGCCTGGTCGGCCGTCAGGCGATCATCGGCCAGCCAAACCTTGCCGGGCGGCGCCATGCCATTCTCGGCGCGCCAACGGGCGCTATGGGCTTCGTCGGCCTGGGTCCAGAACAAAAGAGGGTGGTCGCTCATGCCTGCTTTCGGCAAGAAGGAAGGGCGAGGGGAAGGGCCATGGCAAGCGTGCATCCTGAACGTATAAGCCGCGATTATATCCGCGGCATACCGATCTCCGGCGCAAACCTACGGGCTAATGCGGTCTTTCAGGGCGGGGCGCCGCGGCCCGCACCAAAGAATTCCCGCAGCAAAAACGCTTCCAATCCTTCGTTGTCTTCCAGGCGTGCGGATAGGACCACGGTCCGGCCCAGCCTTTGCGATTCCCAATTGAAATCGCCCTTATAGTATTTGCGGATCAGCGCGATCATTCTTTGCACGATAGCGCGTTCCACATCGCCACCCGGGCCGGCATCCACGTCGATCAATTCGCGCTGGGTATTGCTGTAGTTGCCGCTCCAGCCACGGAAGGAGAACTGGGCGGTTCGATATCCCTTGCTCAAGATCTGGAATACGCCATTCGTGCCCGGTGGCTGTAGATTGCGACGTATATTGGCCATGCGGATCTCGTCCGCGCTGGGCCGGGCTTCGTCGGCCGGGTCGGCGCCAATGCGCTCCGTGGCGCGACGACGCTCCCGATTGGCGTTGACCTGGGCCATCATATCGCCGCTTGCCGTTTCGACCGGTGGCTTGGCTTGTTCCGGCTGCAATAGCGCGCTGATGTCCTCGATGGGGACGATGGTGTCAGTTGGTTTGAGCGGTTTGGTGATGGCGGGACGAGGCGTAGGTGTTCGTGCGGCCTGCTTGCTCACCGGAGTTGTTGGCGCCGGTGTCTCTGCTGGTTCCGCCGCTTTTTCCCCTTCCTGGGGCAGTGGATTCAATTGCAGGTAGATGGGATGCGGTTCGGTCTGGGCGGCTTGTTCGCCGGTCGGCATCTTGTGTTTGACCAGCAACAGAAACAACAAGCTGTGCAGCAAGAGCGTTACGCCCAATGCCCAAGCGGTTCGGCGTTGGATGGACAGTGTCGGCCCGCTGTCCCGCCACTGCGGTGCTCGCCAGGCGGGTAGGCGTGACGCGGCCTTGGCGCCAGCCAGGACCTGCATATTTGCCATGACCGCAGCTGTTTCCCGTTTCACTGACTTTTCCGTATGGGTTGAATGGGCGAACGAGCGATACGCGATTTCGCCCGGCCTGGTTGACCGGTAACGGACCGCTGAAGTGGGAAGAGGTTTCATGCGGTAACAGATTGTTACCCGGTGTATTTCCGGCCTGCGCGTCTTTTCGTCAGCGGGCGCAACTGGCATTCCATAAATCGATGGCACCCTTGCGACTATCGGCCTGGCGGCTGATCTCCGTGCAATTGCCGTTCTCGCCCATGTGCGAGCATTCCACCCAAAAGCGATTCGAGCCGGCCTTCATCAATTTGCCGGGCGCGCCACAGCGTTTGCAGGGCTTGGGTCGAAGAGCGGGTGGCGCTGAGTTCATCTGCGGTGTTTCCGGGCAAAAAAGTAAGACCCGCAATATTACGCCACTGGAGCCCGGCGTGAAGACGTTTCAGGCATGGCTATGTTCCAGCAGCAAACGCTCCACCTGTGCCAGACGGGCTCGATCCAATGGCTCATCGGCTCCGCGCGCGCCTTGGCGTTCATCGTTTTCGGAACGTACGCTGAGGCGTATCAGGCTGCCTTCCTCGTAGAAGGCCAGGGTAGGGTTGTCTATCGACGCCGATTCAACCCGGTAGTCGATGCCCAGATTCAGGCAGCGGATTTCCAGGGCCTTGGCATCGTCGGTATACACCACCAGGTTGATATCCGAATGCGGACCGGCCAGTCCGCTCAATACCGAACCGATCAGGTAGGGCTTGAATTCGATAAACAGACGCATGACCACCGTGGCTTTACGCCGCAACTCGGACAACACGTCCGCATGCTGGGGGTTGAAAAGCTGGCGATACTCGCGCAAGGCACTCTCGATCTCATCGTTGCCCGGCAGGTTCTTGCCTTCCGGCAAGCCCAAGCGCTTGGCGGCCTTGCGTTTGGCGGTGGCGAAGTCGTCGATATGCTCTTCCGCCATCAGCCGAGCGGCCAGATGAATGATCTGTTCCCGTGCGCCACGCGGGGAGCGGTCCCTATCCTTGTTATGCATACATCTCTCCTTGGATGGCACTTGCCCGACCAAGCTTGCTTCTACTCCAGGGAAGCATTGAATAGCGGATTGTGGTTGGCTGGCAAATACTGGGGGGTGAACTTGGCTCTGCCCCTCATCAGCCTATCGTATAGGTAGTTGCAATTTCATAACAAGCGCCAGTTCATTTGCACGGGAATCGAACCGATTTGGAAGCGCTGGTGTATTTGTCGTACACCAGCCGCCCTAAACAAAATAATAGGTCTTGCGCTGCCTTCTCGCCGAATACCCGATCCGGGCAGCGACCGTTACACTGGCTGATATGACTGCCCCGCCCGATACCCAGGCCGATCTGCATTGGCTACTGACCTCGCCCTCGCTACTGGCGCCGGCGGCGCTACCGCCCGGTGTGCTGGATGGTGACGCCGCCGTCGGGCAGGACTGGTGGCGGCAACTGTCCGCGGATTTGCCGGCGGCCTTGGCATCGAATCACCCGTTTCGGCTGGGGCGGCATGCCGAAGCGCTGATGCGGACCGCGTTCGAAAGGCTGCCCGGACATCGCCTGATCGCCAGCCAGTTGCCGGTGCGGGATCACGGCATCAGCCTGGGCGAGTATGATTTTCTGCTGGCGCAAGCCGCAGGCATGCCGGCGTTGCATATCGAGCTGGCGGTGAAGTTCTATATCGCACTACCCGTGGGCGAGCGGATGGTTTACGTGGGGCCGGGGCTGCGCGATGGGCTGGATTTGAAGTTGGCGCGCTTGTTCGATCACCAGCTGAAACTATCCAATTCTCCCGCCGGCCGGGCTGCCTTGCCGGTGGGGCTGGTCGTGCAGCCCATGAGCTGGTTGCGCGGCCGTATGCTTTATCGCGATGACTTGCATCCGCCTTGGGAGGGGCTGGCGCCTGACCATCTGCGCGGCTGGTGGCGCTGCTTCGGCGAGGCGGTGCCGCAGACCAGGGCGGATAGCCGCTGGCGCAGTCTACCGAAGCCGCATTGGCTGGCCGCCGCACAGGGCGGTGAGCACGCGCTGCCGCTGGCGGCATGGTTGGATCAGGCCGCCCGCCATTTCGCGGAAAGCAATTGGCCGCTGATGGTGGCTGAATACGCGCCACCCGAGGCGGGCGGACAGGAATTGGCGCGCGGCATGCTTTTGCATGCCGACTGGCCGGACCAAGCCATGCTGAAGACGCTGATGGCCCGCATCGATGCCTTGGCGCTCGATCGTTTGGCGGAGCCTCAGACAATGTTAGGCCCTTAGTTGCATCTAGCCTAAAATCGCGCCCTTCGCAAAACAGGCATCCCATGAATACTGGTACGCAACCACCTGCTTTCGTCGCCATTATCGGCGCCGGTCCCGCCGGTTTGATGGCGGCGGAAGTGCTCGCCCAGGCTGGCGCAAGGGTCGCGGTATATGACGCCATGCCCTCGGTCGGGCGCAAGTTTCTATTGGCCGGTGTGGGCGGAATGAACATCACCCATTCCGAAGCGCTGGAACCCTTTTTGAGCCGCTACGGCGAACGGCGGGATGCCATCGCCCCCTTGCTGGCGGCATTTTCCCCCACCGAATTGCGCGAGTGGATCCACGGCCTGGGCATCGCCACCTTTGTAGGGAGTTCCGGCCGGGTCTTTCCCACCGATATGAAGGCGGCCCCCTTATTGCGCGCCTGGCTACAGCGCTTGCGCGGGGCGGGTGTGCAATTGCATGTACGCCACCGCTGGCTGGGCTGGGATGCGGATGGTGCCTTGCGTTTTGCCAGCGAAGCGGGGGAGCAGGCGGTGAAAGCCGACGCCGTGGTATTGGCGCTGGGCGGCGCCAGCTGGCCCCGGCTAGGGTCGGACGGCAGCTGGCTGCCCCTGCTGGCGGAGCGGGGTGTATCCATTGCACCCTTGCAGGCGGCCAATTGCGGCTTTGAAGTGAATTGGAGCGCGCATCTCTGCGAGAAATTCGCCGGCTCGCCATTGAAGAACGTGGTGCTGTCCTTTACTGATGCGGCGGGCGAATTGCATCGCAAACAAGGCGAGTTCGTGGTGAGCGAGGCCGGGGTGGAGGGCAGCCTGATCTATGCTTTTTCCGCCCGCTTGCGCCAAGCCATCGCTCAGGCAGGATCGGCCACCATCCACGTCGATCTGACACCGGGCAAGGACACGGCCCGCCTGATCGGGGAACTGGACCATCCGCGCGGCTCGCGCTCGATGTCCAGCCATCTGCAGAGCCGGGTGGGCCTGGGCGGCGTCAAGGCCGCGTTGTTGTGGGAATGCGTAAGCAAGGACGATTTCGCCGACCCGGCCAGACTGGCGGCGGCCATCAAGGCCCTGCCCATTCAACTGCAGGCGGCGCGTCCGGTGGCCGAAGCGATCAGTACCGCCGGCGGGGTACGTTTCGAAGCGTTGACCGACGGGTTGATGCTGTCCGCCCTGCCCGGCGTATTCTGCGCCGGAGAAATGCTGGACTGGGAAGCGCCCACGGGCGGCTATCTGCTGACCGCCTGTTTCGCCAGCGGGCGCAAGGCCGGCCAGGGTGTGCTGGCCTGGTTGGGCAACGACAATACTTAAGCTGAACGAGCATACATGCGCCAAGCAGTCGATCTGAAGAAAGCCTATCGCCTTCTGAACCACGGTCCCACCGTGTTGGTTTCCAGTGCTCATGGCGAGCGCCGCAATGTGATGGCGGCTGCCTGGTCCATGCCCCTGGATTTTGACCCGCCCAAGATCACGGTGGTCATCGATAAGCACACCTTGACCCGCGAATTGGTGGATGCGTCGGGCGAGTTCGCGCTGAATATTCCGGGGCGCGGGCTGGCGGCTGCCACGGTGGAGGTAGGCAGCCGTTCCGGCCGAGACGGCGACAAGTTCGCCCAGCTGGGCCTGGCAACCTTCGCGGCGGAGCGGATTGCCGCGCCGCTGTTGGAAGGCTGCCTGGCTTGGCTGGAATGCAAAGTCATCGTCGAGCCGGACAACCAGCAGCGCTACGATCTATTTATCGCCGAGGTGGTGGCCGCCTGGGCCGACCCGCTCGACTTCGACGCAGGCCATTGGCAGCAGCACCCCGGCCGCGAACGCTCGATCCATTACATCGCCGGCGGCGCGTTTTTCGAAACGGGCGATGCGTTTCAGGTTGGCGACGAGATTCCCGCGCGGACATAGTCCAGCATGGCTTGGTCGATTCCGGTGCCGTGCAGCAGTTCAGGCGCTTCCTGCATGGCTAGTCGTAGCTTTTGCCTTGTCGCGGCATCGTCGCCGGCAAAAGGCCGGCTGAGCTGGTTCCAGCGATCGGCCAATTCGCGGGCCGAAGGACTGTCCGCCGCTGCCCCGCTGGCCATCAGACCGCGAACCTGGCTGATCAGCGGCGGCCATTCGACGGCGTTCTGGCCGTAATGCTGGCGCATCCTGGCCATCTCGGTTTCGTCCAGATAGCGGGCATAGATGGATAGGCGGAATTGACTGGCCGCCCGGCCGATATAGGCCATCATGTCCGGATCGATGCCGGTCTGCTGGTGTACCGAAGGCTCCTGCCGATACATGGCATCGAGTTTGGGGCCAAGGCGGGATTGCCGCCTATGAATTGCTGCAGCATTTCCATCCAGCGTTTGGCCAGCACCTGTACCGCCGGGTCGTCCGGCGTTACGCCGACGTTCATCAGCTGCCTTGCCCGCGCCACCAGCGCCGGCCACTCCTGCTCGGCCTGGCGGGCGTCCTCGTCATAGCGATCGCGAAGTTCGCGCTGCTCTTGCGGGGTGAAGTATTTGTCGTGCATGGTCATCTGCTCCAAGGTCGTTAACCACTCGGAGAGATCGGGTCCGCTTTGACCGGTTGCAGCCTGGTGCTGCAATGCATCCCGCAGGCGTGCCAGCCGTTCGCGCAGGATGGCGTTTTCCGCCATCTGCCGGTCCAAGGCCTGCATTTGCCGCTCGATCAGCAGCGGTAAGGCGGCGCCCTCGCTCTCGATGAAGTTTCCGATTTCGGCCAGGCTCAAACCCAGCTGGCGCAAAGCCTGGATCTGATGCAGGCGCGCCACGTCAGCATGGCTGTAGAGCCGGTAGCCGGCATCGGAACGGACAGAGGGAGTGAGCAGGCCGACCGCGTCGTAGTGATGCAGAGCGCGTACCGTGATACCGGTACGCCGCGCCAGTTCGCCTATTTTCAGTCGCATCCGCTTTCCTCCTTCCTGACCACACCTTGAGCCCTTACCTTACGTCAGGGTCAAGCGCGAGGGAAGAAAGGGGCCCATTACACCCGCAGCAATACCATCTTCAAGGGATGCTTACCGTCATGGCTGGGGAAGTCGGCGTCCGGGACGATCCATTCCACCGACTGGACCGGGCGGCCCGCCTTGGCGGCACTTCGTTGCAACTGGTCCAGCCAGGCTTCGCCATCCACTTCCGCCACATTGTTGCAGCAGATCAGGGCGCCACCCGGCGCGGTGGCCAGCAGCGCCGGCTTGAACAGGGCGGAATAGTCGTTGACCAGGTCCACCACGCCGAACAGGCTCTTGGCATAGCGGGGCGGGTCGAGGAAGACCAGGTCGAACTGCTGCGCTTCCAGCTTGGGGAAGGGAGGCATACGTTTGCCACGGACCATCTGCGCCTGGCCGATGCCGGACAACTGTCGCACGGCCGGGAAGACGTCGCTATGGACAAAGCGCGGACGGGTGGCGAGCGTGTTGAGGCGGGCGCTTTCCTTGCCCACCGCCAGCGCCGTTTCGGCGAAGTCCACATTGATGACGTGACGGGCGCCGGCCTTGGCGGCCGCAATGCCGACACCGCAGGTATAGGCGAACAGATTGAGCACCGACTTGCCGGCGGCTTCCTGCATCACCCGGCGGCGACCGGCCCGCAGATCGAGAAACAGCCAAGGGTCCTGGCCGGCGTGGCGGGCCTGGATGCGATAGTTCACCCCCAGTTCCTGCATTTCGCGCGGCAGCATGGCGGCTTCCAGCTTGGCCTCGTCCAGCGGATTGCAGATGCGCGAATTGCCGGCGCTGCGATCGTTGTAGACCACGGTCAGGCCGGGCTGCACGCCGGCGTAAAAGGATTCGATGGCATCGAGTTCGGCCGGCGACAGCGCGGTATGAAAGCTTTGCACCAGCAGCAGGTCGCCGTAGCGATCGATGGTCAGGCCCGAGGCGCCTTCGACGCTACCATGGAACAGGCGATAGGCATTGGTTTGTTCGGCCTGCAGTTGCGCCAGCAAAGCGCTACGCGCCTCGAAGGCCTGTTGCAGCAAAGGAATAAGGGTAGCGGACATCAAGGCTCCAGAAAGCGGGGAATAGCGATCACCCCTTCGGGGCCACTAGGTTTATAGGTGAAGGCGACATTTTACCCTAGAGGACGATACAGCGCGTTCTAGTCGCCTTCGGCCTGACGACCCGTGAGGACGCTGCTCAATAATGCGGAGGAATCTCCTGCTCCGCCCCTTGTTTACCGCCATCCTGCGACCGGTTCTGCTCTTGCAGGCGGCGCACCTCCTGCACCAGCCACGCCATTTGCTGCTGCTGAAGCGCAACTACCCGATTCAGCTCGTCGAGCAGGTCGTCCTGCAGCGCGAACTTGATTTCCAGTTCGGTGATACGGTCTTCCATCTCATTTCTCCTAAGAAGGCGCTGCCATGGTACGTATGTTCAGAAAATCTCGAAGTTTAGGGGGCGGAGCTTAACCATTTCCCTCCAGCCGCGTAGCATTCCAGGTCTTATTGCTGCAAAGATCCCGCCATGACCGAGAAGTACGACATCCGCCCCGGCCAGTCCGTCGAGCTGCTGAAAGCGTTGCATATCCTGACCCGCGACGGCCAGCTCAACCAGGACAGCCGCCGCAAGCTCAAGCAGGTCTACCATCTGTTCAATTTTATCGAGCCTTTGCTGGAGACCGCCTTGGGCCAGCATGCCGATATCCGATTGGTCGATCACGGCGCGGGCAAGTCCTACCTGGGCTTTATCCTCTATGATTTGTTTTTCAAGAATCGGGCACCGGCCGGCCATATCTACGGCATCGAGACCCGAGACGAGCTGGTCCGTCGTTCGCGTGACCTGGCCGAACAGGCAGGGTTCCCCGGCATGTCGTTTCTTAATTTGTCCGTTGCGGATTCGATAACTTCGGACGAATTGCCAGAGCGGATCGATATCGTAACTGCGCTGCACGCCTGCAATACCGCCACCGACGATGCCATCCGTTTCGCCCTGGGCCGGCAGGCGCGCGCCATCGTGCTGGTGCCCTGTTGCCAGGCGGAGGTGGCTGCCGTATTGCGCAAGAACAAGGGGCGCATGCTGAGCAATCCCTTGACCGAGATCTGGCGCCACCCCATCCATACCCGCGAATTCGGCAGTCAGCTGACCAATGTGCTGCGCTGCCTGCAACTGGAGGCGCATGGCTACCAGCTGACCGTGACGGAGCTGGTGGGGTGGGAGCACTCGATGAAGAACGAGTTGATCATCGCCCAGTACAAGGACCTGCCGCGCCGCAAGCCGGCCGAGCGTTTGCGGTCCTTGCTGGCGGAGCTGGGCTTGGAAGAGATGGAGGAGCGTTTTTTTTGCGCGGCGTGAGTCTTTTGCCCCGAGCTTGAACAACTTGTCGCATCCGCTCGGCAGGGCAGGGGCCGGCGCATTAGAATGACGACCTCTCGTCCCGAACGGAAATCGTCATGCCCGCCTTCCCAGCTTCCCTTTCCGGCAATCCGCTGTTGCAAGACTGGCAGACGCCCTACGGCCTGCCTCCGTTCGCGCAAGTGCGCGCCGAGCATTTCGAGCCCGCTTTCGAGATCGCCCTGGCGGCCCACCTGGCCGAAATCGATACCATCGCCGACCAGGCCGAACCCCCTTCGTTCGACAACACGCTGGTGGCCTTCGATAAGTCAGGCAGGCTGCGCAAGCGGATCGACCTGTTGTTCGACAATCTCTGCTTGAGCGAGACCTCGCCGGCCTTGCAAGCCGTCGAACTACTCATGGCGCCCCGTCTTGCTGCCCATGGCAATGCCATTCGTATGCATGCCGGCATGTTCGGACGAATCGATGCGCTATATCGCGATCGGGCTGGTCTGGGTTTAGAGAAAGATCAGTTGCGCCTATTGGAGCGAGTGCACCTGGACTTCGTCCGGGCCGGCGCCAAATTGCCGGCCGAAGCGAAGGCGCGCTATGGCGAATTGATGGAACAGCTGGCCGGTCTCTCCACCAGCTTCCACCAGAATGTATTGGCCGACGAGGCGGCCTTCGTGCTGCCCTTGCACGGCGAAGCCGACCTGGCCGGCTTGCCCGATTTCGTGCTGGCGGCGGCGCAAGGCGCGGCCGCCGAGCGTGGCTTGCCGGCCGGCAGCCATGTCATCACCCTGTCGCCTTCCCTGGCCGAACCTTTCCTGACGTTCTCCAGCCGGCGCGATCTGCGCGAGCTGGTCTGGCGGGCGCGGCAAGCGCGCGGCGCGCAAGCCGGCGAGCACGACAATCGCCCGCTGGTGGCGCGTATCGTTGCGCTACGGCAGGAGCAGGCGCAGCTGCATGGCTATGCCAGCTATGCCGACTATGAACTGGTGGACCGCATGGCCGGGACGCCGGCGGCGGTGCAAGCCTTGCTGAGCCAGGCCTGGGAGCCGGCCAAGGCGCGTGCCGAGGTGGATCGTACCGCGCTGACCGAAATGGCCCGGTCGCTGGGACAGCCAACCCCTATCGCAGCTTGGGACTGGCGCTACCTGGCCGAGCAGGTGCGTATTCAACGCTATGACCTGGACGATGCCGAGCTCAAGCCCTACTTCGCGCTGGAGAATATGATCGCCGCAATGTTCGATTGTGCCCAGCGGCTCTTCGGTGTCCACTTCGTTGAACAGCAAGGCATCGCCCTTCACCATCCGGACGCCCGGCTATGGGAAGTGCGCGACCGCGACGAACAGTTGGTCGGCCTGTTTATCGGCGATAACTTCGCCCGCGCCAGCAAACGCAGCGGCGCATGGATGCATGTATTCCGTAGCCAGTCCGGCATCGATGGCGGCACCTTGCCCATCGTGATCAACAACAATAATTTCGCCAAGGCCGATACCCCGCTATTGAGCTTTGACGATGTGCGCACCTTGTTCCACGAATTCGGCCATGGCCTGCATGGCTTGCTGTCGCAAGTCCGCTACGAGCACCTGGCCGGTACCGAAGTGCTGCGCGACTATGTCGAACTGCCTTCGCAGATTTTCGAAAACTGGGCGGAAGAAGAGCAGGTATTGCAGCGCCATGCCCGCCACTTCCGCGCCGGCGAGCCGATATCGACAGCCACCTTGGCCAAGTTGAAGCAGGCCAGCCAATTCAACCAGGCCTGGGCGACTGTCCAGTACACCGGTCCGGCCTTGATCGATATGGCTTTGCATTCCTTGCCCAACGGTACGCCGGTCGATATCGCCGCCTTCGAGGCGGAGCAGTGCGAAAAACTGGGCGTGCCGGCCGATATCGGCCAGCGCCACTATCTTTCCCACTTCGGCCATCTGTTCGCCAGCGCACATTATGCCGCCGGTTATTACGTCTATATGTGGGCCGAGGTGCTGGATGCGGATGGCTACGACGCCTTTATCGAAGCCGGCGACCCTTTCGACCCGGCCACGGCCCAGCGCCTGCTGCGCCATGTCTACAGCGCCGGCAACACCGAGGACCCGGCAGCGGCCTACCGTGCATTCCGCGGCCGCGATCCCAAGGTGGAGCCGATGCTGGCCAAACGTGGATTGATTAGCCGATGACCCCCGAGCAATATGCCCAGGCGCAGCTGGAACGCTATAACGCGCACGATTTGACGGGTTTTCTCGCGCTGTATGGCGAGGATATCGAGGTCTATGACTTCCCGAGCGAGCTGCGTATGCGCGGCAAGGCTGCAATCCGCGAACGCTACGAACGCATCCTGTTCCCCGGTTCGACCGTGCATGCACGGGTGGACCAGCGCATCGTGGTGGGCAATCGGGTTATCGACCACGAGATCGTCACGGGCCATCCGCTGGTAGGCGATTGCGCGCTGGTGGTGATCTATGAGGTCGGTGCGACGGGTATCGAAAAGATGTGGACCATGCGCGAAGGATAGGGCACCGTGCCTCGGTGATCCGTTCACCGGGGCACGGCCGTTCCGATTCTATTCTCCGACCACTTTCAGCTTTTCGCCTTCAACCAATACGGTATCCGTGCCGTTCGACAGCCATAGCTGTCCGTCCTGCACGGTGGCCTGCAGCTGCATGCCTCGACTATTGAGGGCTGCCAGCTTGGCCAGCGTGTCGGCATCGATGCCGATCACATTGAGGTTATCCAGGCGGCCCAGCTTGGATTCGATCCCTTTCCACCAGACATTGCCGGCGCGGCCGTTGTAGGTATAGACCCAGACCTGGTCGGCCCGGCCGCAGGCCTGGCGCATACGCCGCTCATCGGGCTCGCCCAGATCTATCCATAGCTCGATTTCGTCGGAATAATTCTTTTGCCACAAGGCCGGCTCGTCGTCCCCGGCGATATCGCGGGTAAAGGCCAGCCGCTCGCTGGCGTGCAGCACGAAGACGGCCAGGCGCAGCATCAGCCGCTCTATCGTTTCCGAGGGATGCTGGGCCAGGGTGAGGCTATGGTTTGCGTAGTAGCCGCGGTCCATGTCGCTGATCGACAGGTCGGCCTTATGAATGGTGGCTTTGAGTGCCATGGTGTGGATATGCCTGAAAAAGTCAGGCGCGAGTTTAGCCGCTGCCTGAGGTGGCGGGTGGTGAAACCCAGGGATTTTTTGCCGGACAAGCTACTCGAAGGCTTGCCCGGACGAGGCCCATCAACGCCCGCGTGCTTTGCCACGCAGTATCGGTTGCTTGGCCGGCTTCGGCGGACGCGGTGCCGCTGTGCCGGGGCCGCCACCGCCACGGGCATTGCCGCGCGGCGCCTGCTGGGCCCGCTCGGCTGCGGTGGGATGGGGCACCAGGCAGTGGGCTGCGCCGCCGATCAGGTCGGGGCGCCCCATCTGGACCAGGGCCTCGCGCAGGATCGGCCAGTGCTTGGGGTCGTGATAGCGCAGGAAGGCTTTGTGCAGCTTGCGCCGGTAGGCATCGCGCACATTGTCGACGATCTCCGAGTTGCGTCCTACCTTACGCAGCGGGTTGCGGCGGGTGTGCCACATGGTGGTGGCCATCGCCATGGGCGTCGGGGTAAAGGCCTGCACCTGGTCGGGGCGGAAGTTGTTTTTCTTCAGCCAGATCGCCAGGTTCAGCATGTCCTCGTCGGCGGTGCCGGGGTGGGCCGCGATGAAATAGGGGATCAGATACTGTTGCTTGCCGGCCTGTTTGCTAAAGCGGTCGAATAGTTCGCGGAAGCGTTCGAAAGCATCCACGCCCGGCTTCATCATCTTGCTGAGCACGTTTTCCTCGGTGTGCTCGGGCGCGATCTTCAGGTAGCCGCTGACATGGTGGGTGACCAGTTCCTTGATGTATTCCGGCGAACGCACCGCAATATCGTAGCGCAGGCCGGAGCCGATCGAGATCTTCTTGACCCCGGGAATGGCGCGGGCCTTGCGGTAGAGCTGAACCAGCGGCGTATGGTCGGTATTGAGGTTTTCGCAGATGCCCGGGTAGACGCAGCTCAGCCGGCGGCACGACGATTCGATCTTGGGATCCTTGCAGGCCAGCCGGTACATATTGGCGGTCGGGCCGCCCAGGTCGGTGATATGGCCCTTGAAACCCTTGGTCTTGTCGCGGATCTCTTCGATCTCGTTAAGGATGGAGGCTTCCGAACGGCTCTGGATGATGCGGCCTTCGTGCTCGGTGATGGAGCAGAAGGTACAGCCGCCGAAGCAGCCGCGCATGATATTGATGGAAAAGCGGATCATCTCCCAGGCCGGAATATGCACACTGCCATAGCTGGGATGGGGGTTGCGGGCATAGCGCAAGCCATAGATATGGTCCATTTCCGCCGTGCTCAGCGGAATGGGCGGCGGATTGATCCAGACTTCGCGTTCGCCGTGGCGCTGCACCAGGGCGCGCGCATTGCCGGGATTGGACTCCAGGTGCAGGACGCGGCTGGCGTGGGCATACAGGACCGGATCATTGGCGACCTGCTCATAGGCAGGCAGGCGCACCACCGTCTTCATGCGCGCCTCCAGCCGGGCAGCCAGGCGCTCGGCCTTGCTGACCAGGCGGATGGGCTTGGGCGCATCGGCCGGCGCAGTTGCGCAAGCCGATCCACTGGACGCGGCGCCGCTCTTCTCCGCTTCCATGGCGTAGGGGTCGCCATGTGGCTCGACCCGGCCGGGTGTATCGACGCTGGACGAATCCTCCAGCTGCCAGCCCGGGTCGGGTAGCCAGCCGGCCGGCGCCAGAAAGGCGGTGCCGCGGATATCATGCATGTCGCGCAGCCGCTCGCCCATCGAGGCGCGCTGGGCCACTTCCACCAAGGCCCGCTCGGCATTGCCGAACAGCAGGATATCGGCCTTGGCGTAGACCAGGGCCGATTGCCTGACCTTGTCGCTCCAGTAGTCGTACTGGGCGATCCGGCGCAGGCTGGCTTCGATGCCGCCTATCATGATCTGCACGCCGGGATAGGCTTCGCGGCAACGCTGCGAGTAGATGGTGACGGCCCGGTCCGGTCGCTTGCCGGCCAGGCCGCCTGCGGTGTAGGCATCATCCGAACGCGGCTTCTTGTCTGCCGTGTAATGGTTGATCATGGAATCCATATTGCCGGCGGTCACCCCGAAGAACAGGCGGGGGCGGCCCAGGGCGGCGAAGTCCACGGCCGAATCGGGCCGAGGCTGGGCGATGATGCCGACCCGAAAACCCTGTGCTTCCAACAGTCGCCCGACCAGGGCCATGCCGAAACTGGGATGGTCCAGGTAGGCGTCGCCCGTCACCAGGATGATGTCGCACTCGTCCCACTCCAGCTCCAGCATTTCTTGCCGGTTCATCGGCAGGAAGGGGGCGATCTGGCCCCGCGTGCCCCAATGAGGCTTGTACTGGTTCAGCGGCGTGAGGGTAGCGAGTGCGGACATGGCGAAATCGAGGTGTGGCGCAATCGACCATTGTCGCAGATTTGCCCCTTGCTGGATGAAATATCTTTGTTTTCATCGACATAGCCACCATTTCCGATTTCGGATGGCTGTCGAGTCCGCTTCCCTATGCTAATGTTGCGCGCCGCCATTTAGAAGTCGACGCCACATGACCATGCTTTACCACAACCCGCGCTGCAGTAAATCGCGCGAGACCCTTGCCCTGCTGGAACAACGGGGCGTGCAAGCCACCGTTGTCCATTACCTCGAAACGCCGCCCGATGCTTCGACCCTGCGACGCCTGCTGGAGCTGCTGGGTTTCGACGATCCACGCCAATTGATGCGCCGCCAGGAAGCCGAATATGCCGCACTGGGCCTGGACGATCCCGGCTTGACGCATTCCCGGTTGGTGGCGGCCATGGTGGCCCATCCCCACTTGATCGAGCGCCCCATCGTGGTGCGGGGCGAGCGAGCCGTGCTGGGGCGCCCGCCGGAAAACATCCATGCCTTATTCCCTACGCCAAGCTGAAATGCCTATCGAGAACACCTCGCCATGACCAATCCCGCCCTTTCGCTGGCCGCGGCCCGCTCCCTCCACTTGGCCGCGCAGGGCTTGCTGGCGCCCTCCCGCCGCAAGGCCGGCAAGGCCGATGTGCTGGCGTGCATACGCCGCATGGCTTTGTTGCAGATCGATACCATCCACGTGGTGGCGCGCAGCCCCTACCTGGTGCTGTGGAGCCGCTTGGGCCAATACGATCCGGCTTGGCTGGAAGCGCTGTTGGCCGAAGGCAAGCTGTTCGAATATTGGGCGCACGAGGCCTGCTTCGTGCCGACCGAGGACTACGGCTTGTTACGCCATCGCATGCTGGATTTGACCGGCATGGGCTGGAAGTTTTCGCTGCAATGGTTGCAAAAGCATGGCGCCGAGATCGAAGCGCTGGTGCAGCGGATTCGCGAGCAGGGACCGGTCCGCTCGGCCGATTTCGAGCGCGCGGGCGGTGGCAAGGGTAGCGGCTGGTGGGATTGGAAGCCGGAAAAGCGCCACCTCGAAGTGCTGTTTACCAGTGGTCGCCTGATGGTGGCCGAGCGACGCAATTTTCAGCGTGTCTATGATCTGGCGGAACGGGTACTCGCGCGGGGTTTCGCCGATGGCTGGCGCGATGAGCGTGATCTGCCCACGCCAGAAGCCGCTCGGCTGGAAATGATACGGCGCAGTTGCCAGGCGCTGGGCGTGGTCAAGGCGGGTTGGATCGCCGATTACTACCGCCTCAAGGGCGGCAAGTACGAGCAGCCGCTGCATGCCCTGGCGGATAGCGGCGAACTGATCCCGGTCCGGCTGGAATCGGCAAGCCATGATGCCTTTGTCCACCGCGATCTGGCGCCACTGCTGGATAAGGCCGTTGCCGGCGAGCTGCAATCGACCGTGACCACGCTGCTGTCGCCTTTCGATCCGGTGGTATGGGACCGCAAGCGGGCCGCCGAGCTGTTCGATTTCGACTACCGCATCGAATGCTATACCCCGGCCGAAAAGCGAAAGTATGGTTACTTTGTATTACCCATACTTTCTCGCGGTAAATTGGTTGGCCGCGTCGATGCCAAGGCCCATCGCAAGCTGGGGGTGTTCGAGTTGAAGGCGCTCTACCTGGAACCGGGCATACGTGCCAGCCAGCGCCTGATAGGCGATATCGGCGCCGCCGTGCAGCGCTGTGCCGACTGGCATGGCACCCCGCATATCGAAGTGCGCAACGCCCCTTTTGTCCTGCCGACGCGGGATGCCCCTTGATAAGATTTCAGCGAGCTTTGCATGGCAAATGACAATATCGACCTGGCCCAGGCCGGCCAGTGGTTGGCCGAGCATAAGGTGAACTATCTGCTGGCCCAGTTCGTGGATATCCACGGTGCGGCCAAGACCAAGATCGTACCGGCCCGCCACCTGGAGTTGATTACCACCACGGGCGCGGGATTTTCCGGCTATGCCATCTGGGGTACCGGTATCGCCCGTAATGGCGGCGACTATTATGCCCGCGCCGACCTGAGCACCCTGGCGCCGGTTCCCTGGCTGCCCGGCTATGCCAGGGTGGTGGGCGATGGCCATGTGCACGGCCGGCCGCATCCGCTTTGTTCGCGGGTTTTGCTGAAAACCCAATTGCAGCGTTTGGCCGAACGGGGCTGGCGCTTGAATACCGGGCTTGAGCCGGAATTCACCCTGCTCAAGCGCGACGGCAGCGGCGACTACCGGCCGGCGGACGAGTTGGATGTGCTGGACAAGGCCAGTTACGACTACAAGGGTATGTCGCGACCGGCCAACCGGCAGTTCCTGGAGCAGGTCACGGAAGCCATGGCGGCGGTGGGCGCCGATGTCTACCAGATCGACCATGAGGATGCGACCGGCCAGTATGAAATCAACTATGTCTACGCCGATGCGCTGACCAGCGCCGACCGTTATATCTATTTCAAGATGGCGGCCAGCCATGCCGCCGAGCAATTGGGCATGCTGTGCAGCTTTATGCCCAAGCCTTTTGCCGACCGCGCCGGCAGCGGCCTGCATTTCCACCTGTCGCTGGCCGATGCCGAGGGCCGCAATCTATTCGAGGATGCGGCGGATCCGAACGGCTATGCGCTGAGCGAAATGGGCTACCACTTCCTGGCCGGCATCCTGCACCACGCACCCGCCTTGACCGCCATCTGCGCGCCGACGGTCAATAGCTACAAACGGCTGGTGGTGGGGAATTCACTATCCGGTGCGACCTGGGCGCCGGCCTATATCGCTTATGGCGATAACCGCACGGTGCTGGCCCGTTGTCCCGGCGGCCGTATCGAATGGCGATTGGCCGATGCCGGCGCCAATCCCTATCTGGTATCGGCCGCCCTGGTCGCGGCGGGCCTGGATGGCATCGAGCGCAAGTTGCATCCCGGCAACAAGGTCGATGACGACCTCTATGAGTATCAGCCGGCCCAGCTGACCGCCGCCGGCATCGAGCATGTGCCGCAGCATCTGGGCGAGGCGGTCGATGCGCTGCTGGCCGACCCGGTCCTGGGCGAAGCGCTGGGGAAAGACTTCGTGGCCGAGTTCGCCCGGCTCAAACGTTTGGAATGGGTCGAGTATCTACGCCATGTCTCGGATTGGGAACGCAAGCGCTATGCTGATTTCTTCTGAGGAGGCGCGAACCGGTCTATCGCTTGGATTCATCTAGCCGTCATCGCGGCTCCGCAGAATTGGCACGCCCTGGCAGGCGAGAACCATTCAAAAAAAAGGAGCAGCATCGATGAAGTACCAGGTTTCCATGGCGATGGCCTTTACGCTGGCCGGCAGTCTTGCCGTCCAGGCCGCCTGTCCCGATTACCAGACGCCGCAGCAGGCACCGGCCGCACCGCAACCGGCCAAGAAGTCCTTCCGCCATTTCGGCAGCAAGCTCCTGTCCGGGCTGTATGCGCCCTGGCATATGGTGCACGACAGTATGGTGGCGGCCGGCCAGTCCGCCACCCTGGTCGGCAAGTTCGACTACGACGCGCTTCTGCACAAGGACCTGGAAGACGAACGTGTCCACGTCTATCTATTCGGCAGCAATATGCGCGAGTGGGAATACCTGGGCAGCCAATTGACCGATTCGGACGGCAAGATCTCCCTACCGTTGGGGCCGCGTCCGATCGGTGAATACCGGGTCCGCATGGTGGTGGAGGGCGACGGATCGGCGGTCGAAGGCTTTCTCAGCGTGGTCGAGCGTGGCCGCGACACTATCCTGTTCGATATAGACGGGACGCTGACCATCAATGACTTCGAAGCCTATGCCGATTACGCCGGTCTCAAGACCGCCGCGGCTTTCTACTATGCGCCGCAGATGGTGCAAGCCTATCAACAGAAGGGTTACCAGATCATCTATCTGACCGCCCGGCCATACTGGGTCACGCGCGATGCACGCGAGTGGTTCGGCAAGCAGCACCTGCTGGCCTGGCACTATCGCAGCAATCCCTATGCGGACGGCCCTATCCCTCCCAATACCGAACAGCACAAGACCGACTACGTGCGGTACCTGCGCGATACGGTGGGATTGAACATCGTCAGGGCCTACGGCAACGCCCTTACCGATATCGCCGCCTATGGCAACGGCGGCATCGCCAAGGCGGATACCTGGATCATCGGCCAGCATGCCGGCAAGAGCGGCACCCAGGCGATAGGCAGCGATTACGCCTGGCATTTCAGCAGTGTGGTGGCATCTACGCCACCGGCCGCCTGCCAGCGCTAGTCCAGGGAACGAGGACGGTCCGGCGCAGCGGGCCGTTCTTTTTCGCCGGTACTGCCCAACAATTTGTCTAGCAACTGCCGCAACTGCTCGATCTCCGGCAAGGAAAGCCCCAAGGCTGCGACCAAGGCCGGCGGGATGGCGGTGGCGCGTTCGCGCAATTGTTGGCCTGCCTCGCTGAGGCAAACCCGCAGTTCGCGTTCGTTCTCGGCGCGGCGTTCGCGCCGCAACAGCCCATTCTGTTCCAGCCGCTTCAGTAGTGGCGTCAGCGTGCCGGAATCCAGCCGCAGGCGCTCGCCTATATTCTTGACGGTCACCGCGTCATGTTCCCATAGCACCAGCATCACCAGGTATTGCGGATAAGTCAGGCCCAATTCGGCCAGCAAGGGCTGGTAGCAGCGGGTGACATTGCGCGAGGCGGCGTAGAGACGGAAGCAGAGCTGCGCATCGAGCTTCAGCCAGTCCATTTCCTGCGGGTCATTGTTCATGGGTGAGACGTTCATAAAAAGCCGGCGGGTTGCTTGCGATGCTTATTCTACGCGGCATGCCCTGGCATGCGATTGAAAATACCGTCCCGCCGGCATGCCGGGCGGAACGGTATTTCCGGACGATCAGGCTTCTGCGACCGATACTTTTACGTCCACATTGCCGCGGGTGGCATGCGAGTACGGGCAGATATCGCGGTGGGCGACTTCGGCCAATTGCTCGGCGACGGCACGGTCGATGCCAGGCAGGGACAGGACCAGTTCGGCGGTAATGCCGAAACCGCCTGCCGCACGGGGACCCACGCCGACCTTGGCGGTGACCGAGGCATGCTCGATCTTGACACCTTGTTGACGGGCCACGAAACGCACGGCGCCTTCGAAACAGGCGGCATAGCCAGCGGCAAACAGCTGTTCCGGATTGGTGGCCGCGCCGCCGGGGCCGCCCATTTCACGGGGCAGGGCCAGCTTGGCTTGCAGTACGCCATCGGAGGATTCGATCTGGCCTTCACGTCCGCCGGTGGCGGTGGCTTGAGCGGTGTAGAGAACTTGTACGGACATGGTTGCTTCCTTTAGCGGGGGAGAGAGAGTGAGTCGGGTGAAACGAAATATAGCCAACAAACAGATTGTGTGCAAACTATTTGTTAAAAATTGTTCGCCGCCAGGCAGAGAAGGGTCAGGATTCAGTCCGGATTCAGCCAGGTTTTTGCACACTGCTTTCCACGGCAGCAAACGCTGCGCCCGAACGGAGTCAGAATCATGCGTAAGTCCATTTCCCTTTTCCTGCTGGCGGCCGCCTTGGGCAGTAGCGCGGCCTTGGCCGATTCTTCCCGCATCATCGTGGGTGGCGCACTGGGTGGCGCGGCCGGTTCCGCCATCGGCTACCATATCGATGGCCGCGATGGCGCGATCGTGGGCGCTGCCTTGGGCGGGGCGCTGGGCGCCGCGGCAAGCAGCCGTCATGAATACCGCCGCGATGTGGTGGTCGAAAGCCGGCCGGTCTATTACCGTGAGCGATATCGTGAGCCGGTCTACTATCAACCGGTGCAGGAGCGTTATGTCTATGTGCAGCCCCGCTCGGTCGACCGGGTGATCTATGTCGAGCCGCGCCATCACGGCTGGCAGCATCGCCACCACCGGCATCATGGCCACCATGGCCATCGCGGCCGCTGAAACGAATTCCCGCGCGACTTGCTTTATCATGCGAAACGGCCCCATCCGGGGCCGTTTCCTTTGATATCGCATGAGCCGCTATGCCACCTTCGATCAAAACCCTGCCATTGGAACGTCTGCTGCAATCGCAAGGATTCGGCAGCCGCAAGGAGGCGCGCGGGCTGATCGAGGCGGGCAGGGTGCGGGTGGATGGTTTGCCCTGTCGCCGGCCCGAGCAAGCTTTCGATGCCGCTGGCTTGGTGCTGGAAGTGGATGGCACAGCCTGGCCGTGGCGGGAGCAGCTCTATCTGGCGCTGCACAAGCCGGCCGGTTTTGAATGTTCGCGCACCCCACAGCACCACGCCTCGGTGTTCAGCCTGCTGCCGGCACACTTCGTGGCCCGTGGCGTACAAGCGGTAGGGCGGCTGGATGCGGATACCACCGGTCTGTTGCTATTGACCGACGACGGCGCCTTCAACCATGGGCTGGCCTCGCCCAAGCGGCATATACCGAAAACCTACCGGGTGACGGCCAAGCATGCGCTGACGGATGAGTTACTGGCCAGATTGCTGGCCGGCGTGCAACTGCATGACGAACCGGCGCCGTTGGCCGCCCTCGCTTGCCGCCGCTTGGACGAAACCGTGTTGGAGATCACCATCGACCAGGGTAAGTACCATCAAGTGAAACGCATGGTGGCGGCGGCCGGCAACCGGGTCGAGGCTTTGCATCGGACCGGCATGGGGGAAGTGCAGCTGGGAGCAGGCTGCCTGGCCGGCTTGGCCGAGGGGCAGTGGTGCGAGTTGGATCAGACGGCCTTGGCGCTGTTGCGGCCGGTGCGCTGATCCGCCACTTAGCGGCTGTTCTTCAAGCGGCAGCCGCCACGACCATGATTTCTTCATCCAATACCCGGACCACGCTGCCGGCGTAGACCTTGCGGGTCTTGCGGCTCTCGGGCTCGCCATCCACTTCGACCAGGCCGTCGGCCACCATCATCTTGGCGGCGCCGCCGGAATGGGCGATGGCGAGGAATTTCAGTAGATTATGCAGCTCGATGTACTCGCCGCGCAGTTCGAAGGTGTGCTGATTCATGCTGTCTTGCCCTTGTTGTCGAGTACGGCCGCGAGGCGCTTGGCGAACACGCCCATCATGCGCGCGGCTTGGATATCGCCGCGTGCTTGTGCGACCGCGATGCCCTGTTGATAGATGTCCCATGCTTGCGCCGGCTGGCCTGCTTCGGCCAACGCTTTGCCCAGCCCCTGCCAGGCGGCCGAATAGTCCGGATCGCGCGCCAGCGCATCGCGATAGAAGTCGGCGGCCCGCTCGGCCTGGCCCGCCTTGAGATAGGCATTGCCCAATGAAAACCGGAGCAAGGGGCCGTCGCGCGGGCCATCCAGCAGCTTTTCCAGTTGTTCTATCATGGATGGCTTGCTTGCCACTTGATGATGGCTTCACGGATGGCCGGCAGGGCGGCCTGGGTGGCTTTTTCGCCTTCCAGGATGGATAAGTGCTTCTGGTCGAAATCGGTCGCGCCGATTTTGCCGATTCTCGGCCGAATGACCACTTCCGCCCGCGCCAACTCCTGTTCTCCCAGCTTCTGCCCCATGATGACCACCGTCTGGTTGAGGATGCCGAACATACCCGCAGCCGGCTTGCCGTTTTGCGCCTTGCTGGAGATATCGACGGCGATCACGATGTCGGCACCCAGTTCACGCGCGGCATCGACCGGTACCGGGCTGACCACGCCGCCATCCACATAACGCTTGGCCGAGATCAGCACCGGTTGGAAAACGCCGGGGATGCTGCACGAGGCACGTACCGCCTGGCCGGTATTGCCGCGCCGGAACACGATGCGCTGGCCGGTATCCAGCTCGGTGGCGACGGCGGCAAAGGGCTTGGGCATTCTCTCGATAGGTCGATTCTTGACCTGCTCGTTGACGTAGTCCTGCAGTTTTTCCCCCTTCACCAGGCCGGTGCCGCCAAAGCTGAAGTCGCGCATCTGCGCCTCGTCCAGCCCGAACGAGCGCTCTTGCAGGGCGAAGCCATCCATGCCGCTGGCGTAAAGGGCGCCGACCAGGCTACCGGCGCTGGTGCCGGCTACCGCCACCGGCGCCAGACCCTGGGCCTCCAGTGCCTTGAGCACCCCGATATGGGCAAAGCCCTTGGCGGCTCCGCCACCCAGGGCAATGCCGATGCGGGGAACGCGTAGCGGCTTGGGTGGCGTGAACTCGCCGGCATGTGGCGAGGCCTCGGCGAGCGGGGGCGATGCCGGCGGCTTGGCGCAGGCGACCAGCAATAGGGGGAGAGCCAGCAGCAGGGAACGACGTTGCATAGAGATCAATCAAGAAAAGAGGCACCGGCGAGGGTGCGAGGTTCGGGTCATTCGATTCCGGATGGAACCACTTTCAGTACTTCTTCCAGCGTGGTCTGCCCGGCGGCGATCTTCTGGGCGCCGGCCAGTTTGAGCGGCTTGAGGCCATCCTTGATGGCCTGGTCCTTCAGCGCGCCCGGATGGGCCTCGGTGGCGATCAGGCGGCGCAGCTCCTGGCTCATGGATAGCATCTCGTACAGACCGATCCGGCCCAGGTAGCCGGTGTTGCGGCATTCCAGGCAACCGACCGCCTTGCAGGCGGTTTTCGGCACGGGGGCCTTCCATGGCGCGACCAGTGCGTTCCATTCCGCCTCCATGGGCGCGCCCGGCTGTTTGCAGTGCGGGCAGAGGGTGCGCACCAGCCGCTGGGCCATGACGCCCACCAGGGTGGAACTGACCAGATAGGGCGGTACGCCCAGCTCCATCAAGCGTGTCACCGCGCTGGGCGCATCGTTGGTGTGCAGGGTGGACAACACCAGGTGACCGGTCAGGGCGGCCTGGATAGCCATATCGGCGGTTTCGCGGTCGCGGATTTCACCGATCATGATGATGTCCGGGTCCTGCCGCAACAGGGTGCGCACGCATTCGGCAAAAGTCAGGTCGATCTGCGGTTGCACCTGCAATTGGTTGAACGAAGTTTCTATCATCTCGATCGGGTCTTCGACGGTACAGACGTTGACCTCCTCGGTGGCCAGCTGTTTGAGCGTGGTGTACAGCGTGGTGGTCTTGCCGGAACCGGTGGGTCCCGTTACCAGCACGATACCGTGCGGCTGGCGCACATAGCCCTGCCAGTTGGCCTGGTCTTCCGGGCCGAAGCCCAGCGAGGCGAAATCCTTGACCAGGATGGCCGGGTCGAAGATACGCATCACCAGCTTTTCGCCAAAGGCGGTAGGCATGGTCGAAAGCCGCAGCTCGATTTCGCGGCCATCCGGCGACTTGGTCTTGACCCGTCCGTCCTGGGGCCGGCGTTTCTCCGCCAGGTCCATGCGGCCAAGTACCTTGATGCGCGATATCAGCGCATTCATCACCGAGGGCGGCACCTGGTAAACGGCGTGCAACAGCCCATCGATGCGGAAGCGCACATGGCCCGCATCGCGGCGCGGCTCCAGGTGGATATCGGAAGCGCGCTGCGCGAAGGCGTACTGGAACAGCCAGTCGACCAGGGCGACGATATGGTGATCATTGGCATCGACATTGCCGGTGCGTCCAAGTTGCACCAGCTGCTCGAAACTGGCCAGGCTGGACTGCGGACCGCTTTGCGCCACCGCCTGCTTGACGAAGCGCGACAGATTGTAGAATTCGGGCAGGTAACGGTTGATCTCTTCCGGATTGGCCAGCACGCGTTTGATGCTGCGCTTGAGAATCCGGGCCAACTCGTCCTCCCATTCGCGGACGAAGGGTTCCGCGGTGGCCAGGGTGACCGAGCCCATATCGACCGACACCGGCAGGATGGCGTAGCGGCTGGCGTAGCCATGGCTGACCACGCCGGCAACACTGGCGACGTCGATCTTCAGGGGGTCGATATGCAGCCAGGGCAGGTCGATTTTGTTGCCCAGCCAGTTTCCCAGCCATTCCACGTCCATGCGCTCGCCGGTCTTCAGGCTCTGCCAACCCTGCGGCGCGATCGAGACAAAAGGATGGGTCTTGCCGTGCGCGGATGTCCGGGCCGGTATCAGGAAGGCGCTGGCGGTGTCGGACGGGACGTGGCCCTCCTCCGCCAAGGCTTCTACGATGGCCTTGATGGACAGGCGGTGATCGCCATGGCCGCGTATGGGGAGAAATTTTTTCATTTTTTTTAAAGCGATTTTCGCGGAATGGCGGTATTTAAGCCGTTTTCCGGCAAATTGTCGCGAACACCCGCCCTGCGGTGCCCGTAAACCCCGTTGCTACGGTGGCACGGCCGTCGGAAAACCACCTGCGCGGTACGAATGACATAAAATTACGTCATGACCAATATGATCCGTGCCGATATGCTCCTCACCGAGCGTGGCCTTGCCTCCTCCCGTACCGCCGCCCAGCAGCAGATTGCCGCCGGTCGGGTTTTTCAACTCGACGCCGGCCGCCGTAGCCCCGTCAGCAAGGCCAGCCAGAAACTGCTGGCCGATACACCCCTGGAAGTGGAGCCCGACCCCGCCGACCGTTACGTCTCGCGCGGCGGCCTCAAGCTGGCCGGTGCGCTGGCGCACTGTGGCCTCGCCGTCGAGGGCTGGCGCTGCCTGGACGTGGGCATTTCCACCGGTGGGTTTACCGACTGCCTGTTGCAGGCCGGGGCTGCCTCGGTGGTGGGCGTGGATGTCGGTCATGGCCAATTGCATCCGCGTCTGGCGGCCGATACGAGGGTCACCCAGTTCGAGCGGGCCAATGCCCGTGCGCTGGATGCCGACACCATGCTGGCAGCCAATGGCAAGGAGGGCTATGACCTGCTGGTGGCGGACCTGTCCTTTATTTCGCTCACCCTGGTGCTGCCCACGGTGGTACCCCTGATTCGGCCGGGCGGTCGCTTGCTTTGCCTGGTGAAGCCGCAATTCGAAGTGGGCCGGGACCATATCGGCCGGGGCGGCATTGTGCGCGATCCCGTCTTGTATGCGGCGGTGCGCGAGAAGCTGGAGACGGCGGTAGGCGAACTGGGGCTGACGGTTTTGGACTGGCTCGACAGCCCGATCACCGGCGGCGACGGCAATCGCGAGTTTTTCCTGCTGGCCAGCGCACCGGCCACCGTAGTCATTGAAAAATAAGCAGAACTAATAATCTGGATGGACAGTCACATCAGTAGTATCCTCTAATTAACTGGCAAGTTTGCCAGGCTGAGATTCGAACCGGCTTATTCGCCGGGCAGGCTATGCTTGTAGTAGCGCGTCGTTGCCGAAGGAACGGGTAGAGGTCGGCGGCGAAAAGCGTGGGAATGCCAAAACAGTTCGTGCCAACGAGCACGGGCAAGGGATTCACGGGCGTAGCCAAGCCCCGCGTCACTGCAGGCGCGAGATCGGAGGACTGTGTCATGACGGCCAGGAAAGTGCTCTACCTCGAGGACAATCCCCTCGATATCACCTTGACCCAGAATGCCTTGCAGCGGGTGGGTGTCGAGCTGGAGATCCATATCGCCAACAATGGCGAGGATTACCGGGCCGCCCTGGGTCGGGAGGGCTACGACCTGGTGATCTCCGATAGCAGCGTGCCAGGTTGCGAGGGACACGAAGCTCTCTGGCTGGCGCAACGTATCCAGCCCGGTGTCCCCTTCCTGTATTTCAGCGGCCATGCCGACGAACTCCACGCCGAAGCCAGCCTGGAAGCAGGGGCGGTGGATTACATCGACAAGCACGATCTCTGGCGGCTCAAGCACACGGTACGCAAGCTGTTCGACCGTCCGCCGGCAGACGCCGGCGCCGACGGGCTTTATCTGCATAGCCGTCGCCAGATGCGCCTGGTGCAGGCGGTGCAGGCGCTATCGACCGCACGCCGGCTGGAAGACGTGATGGCCGTAGTGAGCACCGTCGCGCGCGAACTGGTGCTGGCCGATGGCGCGACCTTTGTCTTACGCGAAGGCGATCAATGCCTGTATGCCGACGAGGATGCGCTGGGCCCGCTATGGAAAGGCCAACGTTTCCCCATGGGCAACTGCATCAGCGGCTGGGTCATGCTCAATGGCCGGCAGGCCGTGATACCCGATATCTATGCCGATGATCGGATTCCTCGCGAACTCTACCGCGCCACCTTCGTAAAAAGCCTGGTCATGACGCCGGTCAGCCATGGCGAGACGGTTGCCGCGATCGGCACCTACTGGGCGCAAGCCCATTTGCCGGATGCCGAGGAAACCGCCTTGCTGCAAACCCTGGCGGATACGGTGGCGATGGCGTTGGAAAATGTCCGCTACCTGCGCGAGCTGGAGCAGAAGGCGCAGGACCGGACCACCGGCCTTTCCGCCATCCAGCAAGAGTTGGAAGCGTATAGCTATGCGGTCTCGCACGATCTGCGGGCACCCTTGCGGACGATCAACGGTTTCAGCAATATCTTGTTGGAAGAGCATCTGGCCAAGCTGCCAGAAGAGGGACGCCATTACCTGCTGCGCATCTGCGCCGAGGCGGCCCGCATGAACGAGCAGATCGATGACCTGCTCAAGCTATTCAAGTTGTCCGGCCATCTGGTGCGGCGGGAACGTACCGATCTGGCCCTGCTGGCCAGCCAGGTGGTGGTCCGGCTGCGTAGCCGCGACCCCAAACGCAAGGCCGCCGTCAACATTGCCAGCACGCTGCCGATCAATGCCGACAAGGCGCTGGTGTTCAGCTTGCTGGAGCAATTGATAGGCAATGCCTGGAAATTCTCCGGCCGGCAGGTGCATGGGCAGATCGAGATCGGCATGCAACCCGCAGCGGACGGTGGGGAAGTATTCTTTGTCCGTGACAACGGCATCGGCTTCGATGCGACGCGTGTCGACAAGCTGTTCGTCCCCTTCCAGCGCTTCCATCGGGAATCCGATTTCCCCGGTACCGGCATCGGCCTGGCGATCGCCCAGCGTATCGTGCACCGCCATGGCGGGCGGATCTGGGCCGAATCGGAACCGAACCGGGGCAGCTGTTTTTATTTCACCCTGCCGGAAACTAACTGAGCGAAGCGCGGTCAGCGCTAAAGCGGCTCAGGCGCTCCGCTCACTATGTCCTAGCGCCTTGTCCGGCGCGATCACGTCGCGCACCCGCTGTTTGAGTTCGGCGGCGTCCGGGAAGCCTTGGTCGGCTTTGCGCTCCCAGACCGTCACGCCGTTCGCCAGTACCTCGAAAACGCCGCCCGTTCCAGGTTGCAAGGCGACTTCGCCAATATCCTGCTCGAAGGTGGACAGCAATTCCTGCGCCAGCCAGGCGGCACGCAGTAGCCAGCGGCATTGCGTGCAATAGCGGATTTCGATACGGGCTTTGCCCATGTTGCTTTCTCCATAGATGCAAGGAATCGATCATGCCGGTGCCCAAGCGCGCGATCGGTTCCGCGACTGCTTGACGACTTTTCATGTTAAAACCCAAGGACCCGCACAGAATAGCTCGCCTATGACCCAGACTGCTTCGCTCGAAACAGCCCTGCAGCTTATCGTTGCAGCCGGCAAGACCGCTACGGCGGGACCATTGGCCGGCTTGGTGGCCGCCATTCGCCCTCGTCGTGCCGACGACCACGATCATCCCGTCAATACCCTGCGGTCACTGGCATTTCTGCTCAATCAACGGCAGGACTACCGGCGCAGCCTGCGCGAATATCTATTGGAGCTGATCGGCACCCGCCGGCAGCTGCACCTGTACACCGATACCGGCATTCTTTCCAACGAAGGCTTGTGGAGCGCCTTTGTGCGCAGGCTGGGCGAAAAGCTGCTGCCGGCCGAGTATCGCGACGATTATCTCAAGGATGTGCTGGGCAAGATATTTTCCCGCCATGATGATTATCTGTGGGTGCAGGCCGTCCCGGATACGGTCTGGCTGGAAGTTTGGCGCGCCATGCGCTTCGACGAGGGCAGCCACGGCGGCGACGCACGCAATACCCGGCTGGAACTGATCGAAGCCGCCCAGGTGTTGTCCTTCCGGATATCGGCCATCGGGCTGGAGCCGGAGCTGGTTCGCAACCATCCTGCCATCGAGCAGTTCGAATCGCCTTTCCTGACCCAGAATGTCGCCTTGCGCGACTATCTGGAATGCTACAAGGCACGCTTGATCGACGCGTCCGCGCTGCACGAGGACGACAGCCATGTGCGTATCCTGCTGGGCCAGTGCGAAGTGATCATCACCAAGCTGCGCAAGACCGCCGCGCAGGAAGGCGTGAGCATCAGCCTGACCTATCTGATGGTAAGGCTGCAGCAGCATATCGCCCGCCTCTGGCTGGTACTCGATCTATTGGCGCCCGAGCAGGGCAGCCGGGTGCCTATTCTGGCCGTGCAGTTCTGCAAGCAATTGGTGGAGGCCGACAACCGCAAGACCAGCCTGCGCGATCTGTTCTCCAACAATACCGATCTGCTGGCCTTGCAGATCACCGAGCACGCGGGCCGTACCGGCGAGCATTACATTGCCGGCAACCGCGCCGAATGGAAGTCCATGGCACGCTCGGCCATGGGGGCCGGCCTGATCGTCGGTTTCATGGCCATCCTCAAGATTCTCACCGCCAAGCTCAAGCTGGCGCCGCTGATCGAGGCTTTTGCCTTCAGCATGAATTATTCGCTGGGCTTTATGCTGGTGCATATCCTGCACTTCACCATCGCCACCAAGCAGCCCGCCATGACGGCGGCCCGGATCGCCGCCAGCATCGAACAGCATGGCATTAAAGGCGAGGACCGGCTGGATACCTTGGCCGGCCTGATCGAAGCGGTGGCGCGTACCCAGTTCATCGCCATTCTCGGCAATGTCGCCTTGGCCATTCCCACCTCCTTCGCCATCGCGCTGGCGGTAAAGTATGGTCTGGGCGAAGTCTGGGTCACGCCGGAAAAAGCCCACCATCTGCTGCACGATATCGATCCTTTCCACAGCCTGGCCCTGCCGCATGCGGCCATCGCCGGCTGCTGCCTGTTCCTGGCGGGACTGATCTCCGGCTATTACGACAACAAGGCGGTCTACAACCGCATCCCTGAACGGCTGATGCAACTGGGCTGGCCACGCCGGCTGTTTGGCGAAGCGCGCTGGCAGCGGGCCTGCCGCTATATCGAAAACAATCTGGGCGCCCTGGCCGGTAATTTCTTCTTCGGCATCATGCTGGGCTCGATGGGCACGGTGGGCTATCTGCTGGGCTTGCCGCTGGATATCCGCCATATCACCTTCTCGTCGGCCTTCCTGGCCTACTCGGCGGTAGCGCTGGACTTCCAGTTGGGCTGGGAGGTGTGGACCCTGTCCATCGTCGGGATCGTATTGATCGGCCTGACCAACCTGGCCGTCAGCTTCGGCCTGGCCCTGTTCGTGGCCATGCGCTCGCGGCGGATTCGCTTTGTGGATGGCTGGGCGTTGACGCGGCGGTTGCTGAGGCGCTTTGTCCGTGCGCCGCAGCGGTTCTTTATTCCGCCGAAGGATCAGGCGGCAAACGGGGGGACATAGGCGAGCCGGACAACACGGATACGCAGCGTGTACGATGTGGTTCGCTTAGTGAGTTAAGCCGGGTGCGGAATGGTGTAGGTCTTTAGTTTGACGGCGCCATCTTCGGCTTCGCTTACCTCAAGTGCGGTATTGATCAAGTCATTCAAACCCGCCAGCTCACTCAGCACGATTCCAAATAGGTCGTGTTGACGAGCCAAATCCATCACTTGCGCCGAGTTCAAGCAGATCAAGCCCGCGTGGATCGGCTGCTTGGCATGGAGCCCGCCGGGGTGTCCTGAACTGCCTCGGAAATCGATCGAGTTATTAGTAACAAAGGTGAAGTCATTCGCCACTACATGTTCGATCAATCTCCAGTCCTTCGTTCCAGCCAAGCCGCGATAACGGATACAGGTTGACTCAAGATAGCCAGCGTCAATAGCACGCTGCACCAGCTCGGGCGAGAGGCACTCGTCTATAAGTAGCTTGAATGTCACGCCCGAGCAGTCCTTACGATTCGCTCGGTACGTAGTTGTAGCTCAGGATAGGCCTCGGCAAGATTCCTAGGCCGCCCTCGGCGAGGGTGAACTTGCATATAGGTGCGTGCTGCTGCTAGATGAGCTTTCGTAAGAAATGGATACGAGGTGCACAAGCGATCCAGAGCAATGCCCTTGTCGAGAGATGCCAGCACAATGTCGACTGGAACGCGAGAGCCTGCAAAGACGGGGACGCCGCCCAAGATTTCAGGGTCTGTAACTACCAGTGCATCTGCCTGGTCGACTTCTTTCATGCGTGCAAGTGTTTTGGCGATGAATGGGGCCACATCAATCTCCACGGAAGATTGCGTTACTTTCCAGCTCATTTCGGCAGGCAAAAAAATCAGCGTGTAGACATCGTTCTTGCAACATAGACGTTCGACACGGTCGGTCAGTTCCGCGAGTACTAGCCGCCGGGCTGCGGGCAAAAGCGTATCCTCGGTGCCAAAGTAGAACCTGGCAAAAGCAGCCGATAGTCTAGTGAACAGGCGACGACCACGCTCGTGTTGCTCGAAAAGTTTGGCTGGCACGATCTGGTCATCGACCATGCGATTGACCTGCCGATCTGAAAGTTCAGCGAGGTACGCGGCTTCTGCAGTGGGAACGAAAACTGGCCGATTTGACATGATGATATCCATCCGAGTGTTCGGAAGAATAGTATGCCGAAAAGCCTATTAAACGTACAGCGTGTGGAAAACCAACTGGAAGCAGCCAGCCTACTACCCACTCCTATCGCAGGTAGAGCATCATGCTCCCTAAACGGAAAGCCCCCTCGCGTGTGGAGGGGGCTTCGGAAAGTGGGCTACCTGGAGTTGGCGTATTTGAGAATACGCTTACGATCATGATGGCATTATCGCAACTACTACCCAGGTGGTGATGAGCGCTTAGGCCTCTGCCATCACTGCACGAAAAGCATAGCAAGAGTGTTATTTGTGCACAATTCGTAAACCGCGCTTGTTGAACAGGTGTGCTCCCCCCGACCTCACCGATGCGACCGTATAAGGAGCGCGCCCCTACCCCGCAAACGCCGGATCATCCCGTCGCAACTGCGCTTCGATCAGCGCATAGACCTTATCCCGCAGAGCCGGCAAATCGGCCTCGGTAAGCCCCGTGGTGGGGATGGGCGGCAGCCAGCGGAAGATCACCCGGCCTGGCCGCAGCATCAGCGTATTGGGCGATTGCACGCCGCGCATATTGAGCTGGACGAAGGGCTGGATGGGCGCCTGGGCGGCGATGGCGAAGCGGAACGGGCCGTCGCGGAAGGGTTGCAGCGGGGTGGCGCCGCGATTGCGGGTGCCTTCCGGGAAGATGAACACCGGCCAGCCGCGGCCCAGTGCGGCGCTCAGGATGGCGATACTGCGTTGGCGGCTTTCCGGCGAATCGCGCGTGACCAGCACGGCAAAGCTCTTGATGATAAAACCCAGCAGCGGAATGCGGGCGAACTCCTGCTTGGCCAGGACCTTGACGGGCTGGGCACAGGCGATGGCGCAGACCGGCATATCCAGCACATTGCAGTGATTGCCGATGATGACCGGTGCCGGTTGCCAGGCTGCCTGGCCCTCGATGCGTACCCGGATGCCGGTCAGCAGCGACCAGACGCGCATGGAGACGCGGTTGACCGCATACATCACGGTCAGGCGGCGACGTTCATCGAGCAGGAAGGCCGGGAGGTAGAAGGGGACAACGGCGGCGAGGCCGAGCGTGAACATCAGCCCGACATAAATGCTGTAAATCGCCTGGATAATGCGCATGGCGGGTAACTCAATCTGGGTGAAAACGCCCATTCAACCTCACCGACGAGGCGCCCTCGCAAAGAAGAGGGTGGGGGGAGGAAGCAAAATCGCGGTGGGCATTCTGGGGCATTTGGACGTGCGTATCAAACCTTGCCGTCCAGACCCAGCTGCAAGTGCAGTTCGCACACGCCGGCCGGGACCGGCTCGCAGAAGTGGAAGCCCTGCATTTTTTCCACGCCCAGCCCTTGCAGAAAACGGGCGGCCTCCAGGGTTTCCACGCCCTCCACCACCACGTCCAGGCCAAGCGCGTGCGACATCTGCACGATGGCCTGCATGATGCGGCGGCCCGACTCATTGTTGAGCCGTGCGGTGAAACTGAGGTCGACCTTGAGGATGTCGATGGGCATATCGTGCAGCTGCGACAAGGACGAGTAGCCGGTGCCGAAGTCATCGATGGCGATCCGGAAACCCGATTCATGCAGCTGCTTCAAATGGCGCGACTGCCTGGCGTGGTCGGTCAGGGCCAGGCTTTCGGTAATCTCCACCACCACATCGTGCGGACGCAGGCCGTATTCCTCGACCATGCTGATCAGATTGCGGACGAAGCGAGGAGAAAACAGCAGGTTGCGCGAGACATTGAGAGCCAGCGGTTGCTTGAAACCCCGGGCGCGCCAACCACGCAACTTGGTGAGCGCCTGCACGATGATCTGTTCGGACAGCTCGCTGATCAGGCCGAGTTTTTCCGCCATGGGGATAAACAGCTGTGGCGTGATCCAGCCGGCCGTATCGTCGTGCCAGCGGGCCAGGGCCTCGATGGACGTCACTTCACCGCTGCGGGCATTGACGATGGGTTGGTAGAACACCTGCAGTTCGTTGTTGAGGATGGCGTGGTTGAGGCGGGTCTGCACCGCCATATGTTCGCGGCCTATGCTCTTGAGATGGACGATGTCGCCGTAGAACTGCACATTGTTCCGGCCCATCGCCTTGGCGTGGTACATGGTGCTGTCGGCGGCGCGCAGCAGGGCTTCGGCATTGTCGGCATTGTCGGGGAAGACCGCCATGCCGATGGAAATGGTCGGGCGGGTTTCTATCCCTTCCAGGACCACGCCTTGGCGGGCGATTTCACGCAGCCGTTCGGCCACCTGGCTGAGCGTGACCAGATCGGGCAGGTCAGGCAGCATCACGATGAACTCATCGCCGCCCCAGCGGGCAAGCACGTCTTCTTCGCGCAGGACCGAACGGATCTGCCGCGCCAGCGTCGCCAGGACCTGGTCGCCGGCCTGGTGGCCGAAGGCGTCATTGATCTGCTTGAAATGGTCCAGGTCGATAAAGCCCAGCGCAACCCGCGTGCTATGGCGCTTGGCGCGCGACAGGGCCTGGTTGAGCAGATCGTCCAGCAAGACCCGGTTGGGCAAGCCGGTGAGGCTATCGTAGAGCGCTAGCTGGCGGATATGCGCTTCGCTCAGGTGGGCCGTGGTGACATCGCGCAGCACGCCGCGCAGGCCGTGCGGCTGGCCATCGGCGCCCCAGTTCGGCAGCAGCCGGGCTTCCAGCCAGAGCGGCTCGGCGCCTTGGCGCAGCAGCCGAAAGCGGGCCGAGACCGGTTCGCCCGCGCGCAGTACTTCGGCGAAGGCGCGCAGCAGGACGTCGTGGTCTTCCTCGTGGACAAAATTGGTCAGCGGCTGGGCCAGATCGAGCCGGCCGGCGTTCGGCCAGACCCGCAGGGTGGCCCAGGCTGCCGATAGCCGGGTGAGGTGGCCGGTCGGAGTCAGCTCGATCACGGCTTCTTCCAGCTGGTCCAGGGTTTCTACCATGGCCCGCCGGCGGGCTTCTTCGCGCATCAGTTCGGAAACGTCGCGGATCAGCGCCACGGCATTGCGGCGGCGGCCATCTTCGCTGGGCACTGCTTGCAACCGGCCGATGCAGTAGATCGCGCCTTCCAGGCGGGGCAGGGTGAATTCGAACTGTTCCCGCGCTTCGCTGGCCAGGGCCTGCGGCAACGCCTGCCCCAGGGCCCAGGCCATATCCTGCGGAAACGCCAGGTCCAGCGGCAGGCCGACCAGGCTGGCGCTCGGCAGGGCGGGATGGTGCGACCAGACGTTCACCACGATACCGGCGGAGTCCAGCTCGAACACCATATCCTCGGTGGCGCCCACCAGCGTGGACAGCCGTAGCGCGTTGACGCCCATGCGCTGTTCGGCTTGTTGGCGTACCAAGGCCAAGGCCAGGTAATTGGCCAGGGTGGCCAGGAATCGCGGTTCGCCGGAGATTCGCCGCCGCGGCGCATCCAGATAGGCCAGGGCGAGGAAGCCGATCAACTCGCCGGCATCCAGCAGGGGGACGCACAGCAGATGCTGCACGCCGACCGGGCCGAGCATGACCTGGGTGGCGGGCAACAATTCGCTGACGCGCCGTTCCAGCATCAGGCCGGCGGACAGGGTCTCGTGCAGGTCGCGGTAAAGGCGGTAATCGAGGCGGGCCAGCGATTCGGCGGCATGGCCGGGTAGTTTGATCGAGCCGCGCCAGGCACCGATATAGTCGGCGCGCAGGCTGCCGGCACCATGCCGGTAGAGCGCGGCCGCATCGGCCTCGGCGGCGCAGCCGATGGCGGCAAGCGCGCGTTCGAGGGCGTCGCGGCTGGCGTCCGTGATCAGTTGGCCAGCCGCATCCAGCGCTTCAAGATAGTCGCGGGTGGTGTTGCCTAGTGGTGCGGTGGTGTCGTCGAGGTCGCGACGGGCATTCATGATTGGGCTCTCCTGCCCGGTGCGGGGCAAGCGAACATCTTACTCTCGAAATGACGACAACATGTGATGGGCAAAATGCCAAAACGGCTGGATCAAGCGGTAACAAGGGCTCGGCGCCATGGCGCGAGCCCCTTGCCGCTTACTCGGCCGCTTCCGCCGCCTCGGCTTGCGCGGCCAGTTGGTCCGGCGTCATCACCACCTCGGCATGGCCGCATTCCTTCTGCGGACAAACTTTTTCCAGTCCGCGACGCTTGGTGGTCTTGAGTGTCATGACCGGCCATTTGCACTTGGGGCAGCTTTCCGCGATGGGCGGGTTCCAGGTGGCGTAGGTGCATTTCGGATAAGTATTGCAACTGTAGAACAGTTTGCCGTAGCGCGACTTGCGTTCGATCAGCATGCCGGCATTGCAGCTGGGGCAGCTGACGCCCGTGTCCTTCGGCTTCTCCAGCGGCTCGATATGCTTGCACTTCGGGTAGTTGGCGCAGCCGATGAACTTACCGTAGCGGCCGGTCTTGACGATCAATTGGCCACCGTCGTTCGGACAGACGCGGTCATCGATGACCTGCACCACTTCTTCCGCCTTTTGCTCGGCGGTTTCATTCATATCGCGGGTGTAATCGCACTCGGGATAGCCGGTGCAGCCGACAAAGCGGCCGCGCTTGCCCAGCCGCACGGTGAGTTGCTTGCTGCACTTGGGACAGGCTTCGTCCAGCGCCTCGTGGGTGACTTCGCTGCGCTTGAGCGACTTCTTTTCTTCCACCTGGGCCGAAAAACCGGTCCAGAACTCTTCCATCACCGGGATCCAGTCACGCTCGCCGTTCGAGATCTCGTCCAGCTTGTCTTCCAGCTTGGAGGTGAACTGGTAATCGACGTATTGGGCAAAATGGTCGGTCAGGAACTTGTTGACCACCTCGCCGGTATCGGTCGGCAGGAAGCGTTTTTTATCGAGATTGACGTACTCGCGGTCCTTCAGCGTCTTGATGATGGAGGCGTAGGTGGAAGGGCGGCCGATCCCGAATTCTTCCAGGGCCTTGACCAGCGAGGCTTCCGAGAAGCGCGGCGGCGGCTGGGTGAAATGCTGCTCGCCGAACAGCTTGTCCACCGGTACCGATTCGCCCGCTTCCAGCACGGGCAGCTTGGCGCTGTCTTCATCCTCGGCGTCGTCCACGTCTTCTTCGTAGACGGCCAGGAAGCCCGCGAAGACCAGCACTTGGCCGCTGGCGCGGAACACCGCTTCGCCGACCGTGATATCGATGCCGGTGGTATCGAAGCGGGCCGGCGCCATCTGCGAGGCCAGGGTGCGCTTCCAGATCATTTCGTACAGCTTGAACTGCTCGGCGCTCAGGTAGGACTTGACCGAGGCGGGCGTGCGCAGGATGGAAGTGGGGCGGATCGCCTCGTGCGCTTCCTGGGCGTTCTTGGATTTGTTCTTGTAAGTCACCGGGTTGGCCGGCAGCGATTCGGCATCGAAATTCGCGCCGATATAGTCGCGGATCTCGGCTACGGCCTCCGCGGCCAGCGCTACCGAGTCGGTACGCATATAGGTGATCAAGCCGGCGGTGCCGTCGCTCAGGGCGATACCTTCGTACAGCTGCTGCGCGGTACGCATGGTGCGGTCGGTGGTCATGCCCAGCTTGCGCACGGCTTCCTGCTGCATGGTCGACGTGGTGAAGGGGGCTGTCGGGTTGCGTGTCTTGCGCTTCTTTTCGACATTGGCCACGGTCGCCGGCTTGCCTTCCAGGGCAGCCAGGATCTCGGCTTGGGTGGCCTCGTCGGGCACATCGAATTGTTCCAGCCTCTTGCCGCGCCACTCATTGAGCTTGGCGCCGAACTTGGTCTTGCCCTTATGGCTGTCCAGATGGACGGACCAGTATTCCTGGCTGACAAAGGCCCGGATCTCAAGCTCGCGCTCGCAGATCAAGCGTAAGGCCGGGCTCTGTACCCGGCCCGCGGACAGGCCGGACCGGACCTTGCGCCACAACAGCGGCGAAAGATTGAAGCCGACCAGATAGTCAAGCGCGCTGCGCGCCTGCTGGGCATTGACCAGGTGGTTGTCCACATCGCGCGGATTGGCCACGGCGGCCAGCACCGCCGACTCGGTGATTTCGTGGAATACCACCCGCTTGACCAGCTTGTTGGTCAAGGCCTTCTTGCCGTGGAGGATTTCCAGCAAGTGCCAGGAGATCGCTTCGCCTTCGCGGTCCGGGTCGGTTGCCAGGAAGACGTTCTTGGCCGCCTTGGCCGCGCTGACGATGGCGTCCACATGCTTGGCGTTCTTGGCGATCACTTGGTACTTCATGGCAAAGCCATTGTCGACCTCGACCGAGCCATCCTTGCGAATCAGACCCCGCACATGACCGTAGGAGGCCAGGATTTCGAAATCGCTGCCCAGGTATTTTTTCAGTGTTTTCGCCTTGGAGGGCGATTCTACGATCAACAGATTGTCTGCCATGCGGGCTCCGCTAGCGGCGATGATTGGAGTGCGCGCAGCCCGACTTGCGAGGCGGGCTGCGTTGCGATGTTAGGGGTAATTTAGGTGTGCGGACAGGATTTTCCAATGCCGTCCGCAGCAAGCAGCGCGGGCAGCTTAGTGCATTTGCCCGTCGGATTCCGCGAACAGAAGCTCTTCGATCAGCAGATTCGCCAGATCGTCGCCCTGCCGCCACAACACCATCAGCGCAACGCGCTTGACGGCTTCCTCGTCGATGGATTGAGCGTTGCTCTGCATCAGGCGGTCTATCAGCATTTCGCGCTGGCCCGTGCCGAGTGCCCCCGAACTCGACAAGTAATGAAAGAAAGCCTGTGCCTCGGGTTGCAGGCGGTTGGCTTCCCTGGGGTGCAGCAAACGCGGCAATACCGCCTCGCGCGCATCCAGCAAGGCGTAGGGCGCATTGTCCAATTCGTCGAACTCGTTCAGCCAGGCGAGCGCCTCGCCGATCTCGTCCTCGTCGAAGCCTGCCGCCGAAAGTTGCTTGGCCAGCGTGCCGCGATCAGGACAGTTCTCAAGCGAGAAATACTGTTCGAAGAGAAAGGCGAGGACATCGAACATCGAGCGGGAAACCTTTGGTGTAGCGGTGAACGATAAGTAATCAAACCAGGCGCTGATAGCGACCGCCGGGCAATTTGGCGACCTGTCCCATCATCTCTAGCGACAACAGCATCGCGTAGACCTGCTCGGGCGTCAAGCCGGCCCGCGCGGTCAGGGTGTCGATATCGAGCGGGTCGTGCCCCAAGGCCGCCAGCAGGCTGGCTTGCGCGGTATCGGGCAAGTTTGCCTGCGCGGCGCATCGGGCAGGGCTTGTGACTGTCGGCGACTCGCCCAGTTCCTCCAGAATGTCGACGGCCTGCTCCACCAGCTTGGCGCCCTGCTTGAGCAATTGGTGGCAGCCCTTGGCCAGCGGAGAGTGGATGGAGCCCGGTATCGCGAACACTTCACGGCCCTGTTCGGCCGCTTCTCGGGCAGTGATGAGGGAGCCGCTCTGCAAGGCCGCTTCCACCACCAGCACGCCGCGTGCCAGGCCGGAAATCAGGCGGTTGCGGCGGGGGAAGTTGCCGGGGCGGCCGGGGGTGCCCAGCGGAAATTCCGAGAGCATCAGTCCTTCCGCCGCGATACGGTGCGCCAGCGCATGGTTGCTGGCCGGGTAGACGATATCCAGGCCGGTGCCCACCACTGCGATGGTGGCCCCGCGACCGGCCAGGCCGCCGCGATGGGCGGCCGTGTCGATGCCCAGGGCCAGGCCGGAAACGATGCACCAGCCGCGTTGCGACAGGTCGCGGGCGAAGGCCTCGGCATTGCGCAGGCCTTGCGGCGTTGCGTTGCGGCTACCCACCACGGCGAGGATCGACCTGTTCAATAGCGCCGTATGGCCCTTTGCGTATAGCAAGGGTGGTGGGTCGGCAATCTGCAGCAGCTGCGCGGGATAGTCGGTATCGGCCAAGGTAAGCAGGTGGTTGCCCGGCTGTGCCAGCCAAGCGTGTGCGTGCGCCAGCATGGAAGCCGGAGGGCCTTGCTCGAGGGCGTGGGTAAGCTTGGGCGGGAGATGCCGCGCGAGGGCGGCGGTACTGGCGGACAAGATCCGGTCGGGCGAGCCGAAGGCGGTCAGCAGGCGAATCGCGTGGCTGGGACCTATCCCCGGAGTCAGGACGAGTCTCAGCCAGGCTTCGCTGTCGGAGTCGGGCAAGGCGGCCTCCTTTGGACGGGGCGTGGCAAATTCCACCACCCCCGCACGGATACTTACGGCCTGCCTTGCCTTGTTGCTCCCTGCTTACGGTTTGCGGACGATGTCCAGCAGGTTGATAGGTACGGTGCTGTCCAGCAACAGGCCATAGGACAGCTTGGGGAAGACGCGATAGATGTAAACATTGCCGGATTTTTCCGGCAGGGTCATCTTGCCCTTGTCCGCGCTGGTCTCCACGCGGATCTGGCGTGGCGCCTTGTAGGACAGCAATACATGTCCCGGGTGCAGCCCATCGCGCTCGCCCTTGTTGATGGCGACGGTGGTATAGGGGCCTGCATCGTTCACGCCACCGTAGATCGAGATGACCTTGCCGCTGACATCGGCATCCGGCACATGCGGGATATAATTGGCGTATTCACGGCGCGGGCGCTGGATCAGCCGATCGCCGATGGCGACTTCCTGAACCACGCGGCTCACCTGCAGGGTGCTGACGTCGGCAACCTGCTTGACGATGGCATCGCCGACATACTGCACTTCGTAGCCCAGCAGTTCCTTGGTATCCGGATCGCGCAATTCCTTGCCGCCGTGGAAAATCTGCCATTGATCGCCTGAATTGCCGGTAATGCCGGTGGCGTAAGCCTTGTCGCCGGTGGACATGGTGACATGGTCGTCCGGACCGAGGGCGATGCGCGGGGCCAGTTTGAAGGCTTGCTCATCGATGATCAGCGGCTTGGCCAGATAGGGCTCGATGGCGCTGGCAGGGATGGCTGGCGCGGCTTGCGGATCGAACTGGGTGATGCGGATGCGTGGATCCAGCTTCATCTTGCTGCGGCGACCGTCGTTCTTTTCATTGCCCAGTAGCCGCAGGCGGGGATTGCCGTTGACCATGTCGAGCACGATCACGTCACCGGGATAGATCCAGTGGGGGTTCTTGATTTCGTCCTTGTTCATATTCCAGATCTGTGGCCATTTCCACGGATCTTTCAGGAACTTCCCGGAAATGTCCCACAACGTATCGCCTTTGACGACGACGTAGCGGTCCGGGGCGTTCTCCTGCATGCGGAGTTCGTCTGCCGAAGCTGGCAAAAGCGCCGCCAGCGTTATAATGGCGGCAGGAACGAGACGGGAAATGAGTTTGGCGCGTAAAGGTGAAACAGACTGGCGCATGGTTTGGCTTCCTTGTTTGGCCGGGCCTTGGCTAAGTGTTTTATGCTGGAGGCATGTAAACCAATTACTCAAATTCTGCATCTAAATACTTAGGCTAGCAAGAAAATATGGCGATTCTGAATATCCTGCATTATCCCGACGAGCGCTTGCATAAAGTTGCGCGGCCGGTTGAAAAAGTCGGCGACGATATCCGCAAGCTGATCGACGATATGGCCGAGACCATGTACCAAGCGCCCGGCATCGGCTTGGCGGCCACCCAGGTGGACGTGCATAAGCGCGTTATCGTGGTCGATATCAGCGAGGACAAGACCGGTTTATTGGGCCTGGTCAATCCGCGTATTGTTGCATCGGACGGCAAGGCGATGTTCGAAGAGGGCTGCCTGTCGGTGCCCGGCATCTACGAGGAAGTCGAACGCGCCGAACATATCGTGCTCGAAGCGCTTGATCGCGACGGCAAGGCGGTGCGCATCGAAGCGACCGGGCTACTGGCGATCTGCATACAGCATGAGATGGACCATCTCGACGGCAAGGTCTTCGTCGAAAAGCTGTCGCGCTTGAAGCAGACGCGCATTCTGTCGCGGCTGAAGAAAAACCAGCGCAAGACCTTGTGACGGGTTTGGGGGCGCCGATAGGCGCCCCGCTCGTTTAGCCCTCCCCAACGCCGGATAGGCAGACCCGATGAAACTGATTTACGCAGGCACGCCCGATTTTTCGGCCGCAGCCCTTCAAGCCCTGATCGATGCCGGCCATGAGATCGTACTGGTATTGACCCAGCCGGACCGTCCGGCCGGGCGCGGCATGAAGTTGTTGGCCTCGCCGGTCAAGCAGCTGGCCGAGCGTCACGGCATCCCCGTCTACCAGCCGGAAAAATTGCGCAGCGCCGAACAGCAGGCGCCGCTGGCGGCGCTGGCGGCCGACGTGATGGTGGTCGCCGCCTATGGCCTGATCCTGCCCCAGGCGGTGCTGGATATGCCGCGCCTCGGCTGCCTCAATATCCACGCCTCGCTATTGCCGCGCTGGCGCGGCGCGGCGCCGATCCAGCGGGCGATCCAGCTGGGCGACGAGGAGACCGGCATCACCATCATGCAGATGGACGCCGGCCTCGATACCGGCGCGATGCTGAGCCGCCATATCGTGCCGATCGCAGCGGACGATACCAGCCGCAGTCTGCACGACAAGCTGGCCTTGGCCGGTGCCGGCGCCATCGTGGCGGCGTTGGCCGATTTGCCTACCCTGCAGGCAGGCGCAACACCGCAGCCCGCCGAAGGCGTGAACTATGCTGAGAAGATCCGCAAGGATGAGGCCGCCATTGACTGGAGCATGCCGGCGCGGGATATCGCCAGGCGTATACGGGCATTCGATCCTTTCCCCGGTTGTACCGCGCGGCATGGCGATGAGCTGATCAAGTGCTGGGCCGGCGTGGCGGTTGACGGACAGGCCGGCGCCAAGCCGGGCAGCGTGCTGGCCGTCGACGACGGCGTGCTGGTGGCGACCGGGCAAGGTGCGGTCCGTTTGAGCGAGCTGCAGCGACCGGGCGGCAAGCGCCTGGCTGCGCGGGAGTTCCTGGCCGGCGGCAAACTGGCGGTGGGCGACGTATTGAAATGAAACAGATCGGCCGGCGCGGCGTATCGTGCCGGCGGTCCGCCCGGTAGTCGGGGCGGCCTGGAAATTCCACTTCGGCAGGGCAAGCCGCCCTGTCTCACCGCAAGACCTCATAATATGTTCCTGACTCAAAGCTTGGCCGGCGAGGCCGTCGCCGCAGTGCTGGCCGGCCGCAATCTCACCGATACCATGGGCCGCCAGCGGCATGCCCACCCCGAACTGGAGCCGCGCCAGCGCGCAGCCATCCAGGATGTGACCTACAGCACCCTGCGGCGCTATGGCGAAATCGATTTCATCCTGACCAAGCTGCTGAACCGGCCGGATACCGATCCGGCCGTGCGTGCCCTGTTGGCGGTCGCTATCTACCAATTGGCCTGGGACCGTGCCGCGCCCTATGCGGTGGTCGATCACGCCGTGAATGTCGCCAGCCAATTGAACGGCGGCTTCGCCAAGGGCATGGTGAACGGCCTGCTCCGTAATTTCCTGCGCCACAAGGATGCCTTGCTGGCCGAGGCAGCGCAGGACGGCAAGGCACGCTGGAATCATCCGACCTGGTGGGTGACCGCCATGCGCGAAGCCTATCCGGCCGCCTGGAAGGCAGTGTTGCACGCCAATAACCAGCATCCGCCGATGAGCTTGCGGGTCAATGTCCGCAAAACCGGGCGCGACGACTATCTGGCGCAGTTGCAAGCGGCCGGTATGTCGGGCGAGGCGTTTGGCACGGTGGGTATCCGCTTGCAGCAGCCGGTGCCGGTAGACAAATTGCCGGGCTTCTTCGACGGCTACTGTTCGGTGCAGGATATCGGCGCGCAATGGGCCGCGCCCTTGCTCGACGTCGCCGACGGCATGCGGGTATTGGATGCTTGCTGCGCCCCCGGCGGCAAGACCGGCCATCTGCTGGAACTGGCCGAGCTTGAACTGACGGCCCTGGACCTGGACAGGGGTCGGCTCAAGCGCGTCGGCGACAATCTGGCGCGCTTGGGTCTGCAAGCCGATCTGCGGGTGGGCGACGCCAGCCAGCCGGCCGGCTGGTGGGACGGCCAAGCATTCGACCGCATCCTCGCCGATGTCCCTTGCTCCGCCAGCGGCGTGGCGCGTCGCCATCCCGACATCAAATGGTTGCGCCGACCCGACGATTTCGCGCAATTTGCCACGCAACAGAGTGCAATGCTGGCCGCGCTGTGGGGCTGCCTCAAAGCGGGTGGTAGACTGCTTTACGTTACCTGTTCGGTGTTCCCGCAGGAAAACCAACAACATGTTGCCGAGTTTCTACGGCGTCATCCCGATGCTCGGCAACTTCCCTTACCGGCGGCCTTGCCTGTAAACGGTCAATTGCTGCCAAACGATCAACACGATGGCTTTTTTTACGCGCTGCTTGCCAAGGATTGAACCACGCTGCCTGCTTGTCTGGCTGTGCGCGGCGATCTGCTGCCTACCGCTCTGGGCGGGTGGCGGCATCCAGCTGGAGTCGGCCGCCGGGGTGGAGCATGAGGGTAAGTTCAGCCTGGATGCGCGTTTTTTGGTGACACTCGATGCCATCCAGGAAAACGCCTTGCTGGCCGGCGTGCCACTGACTTTCTCGGTCGAGTTCACCTTGACCCGGCCGCGCTGGTACTGGGCCTGGCGGCGGGTGGCCGATTGGTTCGACCCCACCGCGCGGATCGAGTACAAACTTTCCTATCACGCGCTGACCCGCAGCTACCGCGTGAGCGTGGGCACCCTTTATCAGAGCTTCGATACCCTGGATGGCGCCCTGCACAGCCTGGGCGTGATTCGCGATTGGTCCGTGGCTGAACGCGGGGCCGTCTCGCGGCGGCTGGACAGCCGCTTTGCCGGTGAGCTGCAGATGCGGCTGGACACCAGCAAACTGCCCAAGCCCCTGCAGCTGAGCCTGTTGGGCGAAGCCGACTGGAAGCTGGAATCCGACCCCCTGCTGGTCGAGTTCGTCGAAGCGAAATAAGAGCCTGGCCATGCCATTGCGCAATACCCTGATCCTGATCGGCTCGCTGGCCGTCATCCTGTTGTTCATGTTGGCGACCTCGATCGGCAATTCCACCGTGTTCGGCCGTTATTACCATCCCTTGCTGGCGCTGAACGTGCTGGTGGTGGCGGGGCTGGTCGTGCTGGTGGGAGCCCGTCTGATGCGTTTGCGCAAACAGGTGCGGGCCAGGCAGTTCGGCTCCCGGCTGGCCTGGCGGCTCACCCTGATGTTCGGCATGGTGGCCATCCTGCCGGGCGCGCTGGTCTACACCCTGTCGGTGCAGTTCCTGACCAAGTCCATCGAAACCTGGTTCGACGTGAAGGTGGATACCGCCCTGGACAGCGGTTTGAACCTGGGCAACCAGATGCTCAATTACTCGCTGGACGACCTGATGCGCAAGGCGCAGTTGATGGCCGGCGAGCTGTCCAGCGGCGAAATGGACGAAGCGCACCGTACCCTGACCCGGCTGCGCGAAGCCACCGGGGTGCAGGAGGCCAGCCTGTTCGACGGGCGCGGCCGCGTGCTGGACCACGTGGGCGACACCTATGCCAACCTGGTGCCGCTGGTGCCGGAGCGCGCGGTGCTGAAGCGGGCGCTGGAGCAAAAGCCGTATCGGCAACTGGAGACCACCCCCAATTACGGCCTCAGCCTGCGCGTCATCGTGCCGGTCAACCCCAATTACGCCAGCCAGTCCGGTTTTGGCGGCGAGATACGCATCCTGCAGCTGATCCAGCCGGTGCCCAAGCAATTGGCCAGCGATGCCGAAAAAGTGGAGGAGATGCGCAATGCCTACAAGCTGCTGTCGCTGTCGCGCGCCGGGCTCAAGCAGAGCTACAGCCTGACGCTGACGCTGGCGCTGCTGCTGGCGCTGTTGACCGCGGTGGTGCTGGGTATGTACCTGTCCGAGAAGCTGGCGGCCCCGCTGACCGTGCTGGCGGCCGGTACGCGGGCCGTGGCGCAAGGCGACTTTTCACAGGTGCAGCCGGTGGTCAGCCAGGATGAGTTGGGCACCCTGACCCATAGCTTCAACCGCATGACGCGGCAGTTGTCCGATGCACGCGACCAGGTCGAGCTGAAGCAGCAGGAAACCGCGGCGGCCAAAGCCTATCTGGAGACGGTGCTGGGCAGCCTGACGGCGGGGGTGCTGACCTTCGACGAGCAATGGCGCCTGCGCGCCGGCAACCTGAGCGCCGGCAATATCCTGCATGCCGATATCGATAAGCTGGACGAGCGGCGGCTGGATGACTGCCTGCTCGAGTACCCGCACCTGAGCGGCTTCGCCATCGGCGTGCAGCAAGCCTTCGAGGCCGGCACCGAGGACTGGCAGCGCCAGCTCGAGGTGGGCTTCGATGGCAGTACCCGCATGTTGCTGGTACATGGCGCGCGCCTGCGTGGCGAGGTCGATCAGGCTTCGGGCGCCGTGGTGGTGTTCGATGACGTGACCGACCTGCTGCGTGCCCAGCGCGATGCCGCCTGGGGCGAAGTGGCCAAGCGCCTGGCCCACGAGATACGCAATCCGCTTACCCCCATCCAGTTGGCGGCCGAGCGCTTGGCCCACAAGCTGGCCGACAAGCTTGACGATGCCAGCCGCGAGATCCTGACCCGTTCGACCAATACCATCGTGGCGCAGGTCGGTGCGCTCAAGCGGATGGTCGACGAGTTCCGCGAGTATGCCCGCCAACCCTCGGCCGAACTGGCGCCGGTGAACCTCGCCAAGCTGCTGGACGAGATCATGGTGCTCTACGAAACCGCGCCGATCGAGCGCGAACACGTGGGCGACGGAGAGCTGGTGGTGATGGCGGACATCACGCAATTGCGCCAGGTTGTACACAATTTGTTGAAAAATGCACAGGAGGCAGTCAGTGGCGATATATTCGGCCGCATCAGGCTGCGCACCGAAAGACGCGAGAAAGCGGTACGATTGTCGGTTGAAGACAACGGAACCGGTTTCAGTGAGGCGATTTTGCAACGGGTTTTCGAGCCTTATGCAACGACCAAGCAGAAGGGCACGGGCTTGGGATTGGCGGTGGTGAAGAAAATCATCGACGAACACCATGGCCAGATCGTCGCTTTCAATGTCGAACCGCACGGTGGTTGCGTGCGGATCGACTTGCCGGCTGTAGTAACAATCAATGCTGATAACAGCCTGAACTCAGGGGAGAACGCGCGTGGGGAGTAACGATATCCTGATCGTCGACGACGAGATTGGTATCCGCGAATTACTGTCGGAGATCCTGCAAGACGAAGGCTACCGCGTGGTGGTAGCCGAAAATGCCGCCCAGGCGCGCCAATTCCGCAACAAGGGGCGCCCGTCGCTGGTCCTGCTGGATATCTGGATGCCGGATACCGATGGCGTGACGCTGCTGAAGGAATGGGGCAGCAATGGTCAGCTGACCATGCCGGTGGTAATGATGTCGGGCCATGCCACCATCGATACCGCGGTCGAAGCGACCCGCATCGGGGCCTTCGATTTTCTGGAAAAGCCCATCGGGCTGCAGAAGCTGCTGGCTACGGTCAAGCGGGCGCTCAAGCACGGCGAGGTGCAACCCAAGGTGGCCGAGAATTCGCTGGCCGGCCTGGGCAAGAGTCCGCTGATCCTGATACTGAAGAAGCAGCTGGACCAATCGCAGAACCTGGCCTTTCCGCTGCTGCTGACCGGCGAGCCGGGCAGCGGCTTTGTGGCCTGCGCCCGCTACCTGAGCCCCTCCACGGCGCCGTTCGTGGCGCCGGACAGCCAGGATGCCCTGATCGACTCGGGTGCGGACCTGGTGGCCCGGGCCGCCAACGGTTCGCTGTTCCTGCGCGATATCGGCCATTACGAGCGCAAGGCGCAGAGCGCCCTGGTCTCGCTGTTGCCGAAGCTGGATAAGCACAATGTGCGGCTTATCTGTGCCACCAGCCGCAGCCTGCCGGAACTGATCGACCGCTTCGATCCGGCGCTGTTCACCTATCTGTCGCAGATCGTGGTGCCCTTGCCGGCCCTGCGCGAGCACCGCGACGATATCCCCGAGCTGGCGGAGCACATCCTCGCCAGCGTGGTGGAATCGAGCAAGACCAGCCCGCGGCGGTTCGCCTCCTCCGCGCTGAACGCCTTGCGCCAGCATGATTGGCCGGGTAATCACGAGCAGCTGCACAATATCGTCAAGAGCCTGGCGCTGACTTCGACCGAGGTCGAGATCGATGCCGCGCCGGTCAATCGCGTCTTGTCGCAGTTTTCGCCCCCCAGGGCGCAAGCCGTGACGGTCAGTGGACCGCAGTTCAATTTCGACCAACCCCTGCGCGATGCCCGCGACGAATTCGAACGGGCGTATTTCGATCACCATATCGGCCTGGAAGGCGGCAATATGAGCCGCGTGGCCGATAAGGTGGGCTTGGAGCGCACCCACTTGTACCGCAAGCTCAAGCAACTGGGTGTGCAGGTAATCAAGCGGCCCAGGGTGTAGCGAAAGCCCCACCCAGCGCGGTACGCGAAATGTGGTTCAACGCCCGGCCCTGCCGGGCGTTTTTGCGTGTGCCATGCGCCATCCCGGACTGGCGCGGCTAGCCGGAAGGAGGGTGGAATTTTTTGGCGCCTGCCAAGATGCCATGATTTAACCAGTATCTCATATATGCCGTTGGCATTGTTGCCTGAGTGGGCAATCTTTTTCCGAAAGCACTGTTCCTGCCGTCCTGGCACATGCCCCACCTTCCCGTCCCCATGCGATTTCCAGCCATTCCGACCTTAGCGAACTGGTCCGCAACCTACCCTGGCATTTCTGGCAACTTGTATGGCGGTAACAGTTGTGTTGCATGGACAACCCATTCACCTACCGTTCGTCGGCTGATGACATGCGCATTTTGACCTACCCCATTTCCTTGTCTACTACCCAGTAGGTCTATTACACGAAAGGCACTCGAACGGTCGTGCACCGATTCGGGGTCGTGCAGCTGGTGTTTTCTCGCCCGGCAGCTCAGTTTTCCCAGCAAATTTGCTATGCCGCACCGTAATTTGAACGTTATTCACTGACGCGACGATTCTGGAGCGGTCGCTTGCTCAAGCAGGCAAGTCAAATCGAATGTCATAAAGCCACGGCTTCGGCTTGGATCGGACAAGTCCGCATCGCGGTGTCGGCGAGGTGTTCCCGCCAGCACCCGCTGCGGTGGAACTGAACGCTGGTTCCTCTACTTTTCGGCACTTTCCGGTAGTGGCGACACGCAACGTAACGTCACATCTATCAGTGTGGCGTGCGGGGAGGCAACTTGCCGGCTATCGACGGCAAGCATTGCCAGATTGGGGAAATGGGTCCCCTTGGTAGTCACTTGGAACAGAGGAAAAACAACAATGAAGCACGCATTTCACGCAGCAGCACGTCCAGCCCTTCTGTCCGTTCTGGTAATGGGCGCTATCAGCGCCATGGCGGCGGAGCGGGTGAACCTGGAGGGGTTTTCGGCCAAAGCTGCGACGGTAAGCGGTGGTACGCTACAAAATATGCTGGGCCTGGCAAACGATGAACTGAAGCCTTTGCGTAGCCAGTCGTACGCCAACGGCAAGGTCGTTACCCGGTATCGGCAATACCATCAAGGCGTACCAGTTTGGGGAGTAGGGGTCGTCGAGCAGCGTAATCCAGGCGAGGCACAGCCGCTGCTGTCGGGTGCCATGTTGAGGGGCGTGAGCATCGATATGCCTAGCGCCAAGCCAGCCTTCTCGTCTTCGGTCGTGTTGGCCCAAGCCAAATCCCTGGCCAAGGCAGGCGCAACCGAGAACGACACAGCCTCGCTGTTCGTCAAGCTCGACAACGGTGTCGCCCGACTGGTCTATGTCGTCTCGTTCATGGTCAATGATGCGAAGGCACCGTCCAGGCCGCATTTCCTGATCGATGCCAACACCGGTGTCGTGATCAAGCGCTGGGAAGGCCTGGCGCACCGCGATGCCACCGGCCCTGGCGGCAACACCAAGACCGGCCAGTATGAATATGGCACCACCTATGGTCCGCTGGTGGTGAACGACAATTGCCAGATGAACAGCGGCAACGTCATCACCGTCAATCTCAACCACGGCACCAGTGGTTCTTCCGCCTATCAGTTCACTTGCCCACGTAATACGGTCAAGGCCATCAACGGTGCGTTCTCGCCCCTGAACGATGCGCATTACTTCGGTAATGTCGTGTTCAATATGTACAAGGACTGGTTCAACCTGCGTCCTATCTCCCAGACCCTGTACATGAAGGTGCACTACAGCAGCGGTTATGAAAACGCCTTCTGGGACGGTAGCGCCATGAGCTTCGGTGACGGCGCCAGCACCTTCTATCCGCTGGTATCGCTCGACGTGTCGGCTCACGAGGTCAGCCACGGCTTTACCGAGCAAAACTCCGGACTGGAATATTCCGGCATGTCCGGCGGGATGAACGAAGCCTTCTCCGATATGGCCGGTGAGGCCGCCGAGTACTACATGAAGAACGGCACCAACGACTTCCAGGTCGGCGCCGAAATCTTCAAGTCCTCCGGCGCACTGCGCTATATGGACAATCCACCGCGCGATGGCCGTTCGATCGGCAACGCTTCGGACTACTACGATGGATTGGACGTGCACTATTCCAGCGGCGTCTTCAATAAGGCGTTCTACACCCTGGCCAAGAAGACCGGCTGGAACACCCGCAAGGCATTCGAGGTGATGGTGGATGCCAACCGTCTGCACTGGCAAGAGAACAGCACCTTCGACGAAGGTGCCTGTGGTGTGGAAAAGGCCGCGGTGGCACGCGGCTACACCAAGGCTGACGTGACTTCGGCGTTCAGCGCGGTGGGCGTGCATTGCGAAGACCAGCCGCCACTTCCAACCAATGAACTGAAGAAGGGTGTGCCGGTCACGGGCTTGGCTGCCGCCAAGAACGCGAAGCTGAACTACACCATGGCGGTGCCGGCCGGCGCCCGGAACCTGACCTTCACCATGTCCGGCGGTACGGGCGATGCCGATATCTACATCAAGTTCGGTTCGGCACCGACCCTCACTTCCTACGACTACCGTCCTTACAAGTACGGCAATAACGAAAAGGTCACCATCTCGACCGGACGTACCGGTACTTACTACGTGATGATCAACGGCTACTCCGCGTTCAGCGGCGTGACCCTGGTCGGCAACTATCAGCAGTAAGCCTCCCGCTGTCTGCCCCGCTCCATTCGGAGCGGGGCTTTTCCTTGCCCAGTCGATTGCCACGCCGCGTCGCTGTACGTGGCCTAAGGAGTATTTCATGCAACGCAGAATCATCCCTCTGCTGCTGGCCGGACTTTGTCTCGGCAGCCAGGCCGATCCGCTCAATGGCTCAAAAAAGGTCTGGATCACGGTCGGCGACGCCGCTTTTACCCAATTACAGAAGCTGGCTCCCAAAACTGTCGCTAAAGACAGCCGCGCCATGACCGCCAGCGCCGGGATCGGCAGGCAGGCAGGTCTGGAGCGTGTCCACCTGGTCCAAGTGGACGAGTCGCAATTGCACGATCTGTCGCATGCGGTCCACCATGAACTCAACCGCTGCGGCGGCTTTGCCTTCCATACGAGCGAAGCGGCGGGCCGCAAGGCGCTGTTGCAGCAGGTGGTGCCCGCCCCGCTGGCCAGCCGCCCCAGCTACACCATCGATAATCAAAGCGTCGTCAATCCCTTGCTGCCGCAGCTGCAGGACAGCCAGATCGCCAGCACCATCATCGATCTGTCTGCCTTCACCAACCGGTATTACACCAGCGCCCATGGCGTCAATTCGTCCAATTGGATCAAGCAGCGCTGGACCCAACTGGCGACTGGCCGTCCGGACGTCACGGTGGAGCAATACAGCCATAGCTGGGCGCAGAAATCGGTCATCCTCACCATCAAGGGGACCGACAATGCCAGCGAGGTGGTGGTCATCGGCGGCCATCAGGATTCCATCAACGGCAGCGACCGCAGCGAAAACGCCCGCGCCCCCGGGGCGGACGACGATGCGTCCGGTATCGCCAGCATGACCGAGGCGATCCGGGTGATGCTGAACAGCGGCTACAAACCGCGTCGTACCATCAAGTTCATGGCCTATGCCGCCGAGGAAGTGGGTTTGCGCGGTTCGGACGATATCGCCCGCAGGTTCAAGGCGGATAACGTCAATGTGGTTGGCGTGGTGCAGTTGGACATGACCAACTACAAGGGCTCGGATGCCGATATCTATATCTATACCGATTACACCGACAGCTCGCAGAATAATTTCCTGGTCAGCTTGATCAATACCTATCTGCCCACCTTGCGGGTAGGCTACGACCGCTGCGGCTACGCTTGCTCCGACCACGCCTCGTGGAGTTCGCAGGGCTTCTTCGCATCCATGCCGTTTGAATCGGCCATGAACGATTCGAACCCCCGTATCCACACTACCGGCGATACCTATGCCAACTCCGGCAGCCAGGCCCTGCATGCGCTCAAGTTCGCCCGCATGGCCGTGGCCTTCGCGGTGGAACTGGGTAGCGATGGACCCTCCATCCCACCGCCGGGCGAAAAGGTGGAGAACTTCACCGGTAGCGTGACCCGTAACCAGAAGCTGAACTATGGCCCATTCAAGGTAGCAGCCGGTGGCGGCTTCGTGGCCGAGATGACCGGTACGGGCGATGCCGATCTGTACGTGCGCAAGGGTTCGGCGCCTACCACCAGCAGTTATGATTGCCGTCCCTACAAGAGCGGCAGCAACGAGACCTGCAGCCTTGTCGTCAACCCTGCCGGCGATGTATACGTCATGGTGAATGGCTATACCAGCGGGACCTCCACCTACAACCTGAAGGTGACCTATCGGGCGCAGCCGTAGCTTGGTGACGCGCTGAACAAATGTGAAGGCTGAACGCTTGGATAATCACCCGGCGAAGCCGGGTGTTCATGGTCCGTGATAAATCAACGATCCCTCGCTGTTTTATTCCACTCCCCCCGCCCTCGCACCCGTAAAGAGTAGGCCGTGGTTGTATGCCCCTAAAGGGGCAACAACCACGCACCCGCCGCGAGGGGGCCTCGCTAACGCTCGTTTGGTGATTTGTTCAGGGGTTTCCAAGCAGCCTTCCCGCCTGATACTGGCGGGAAGGCATCTCCGCGTCACGCGCTCTCTTCCAGCCCGCGCTGCAACCGCTGAATCTGCTGGCGAGCGGGTGCGAAAGCCTGTAGCAGCGACTGCAATAGCGCTTCGGCACGGGCGGAATTGTCGCCGCCGAAATTGCAGACATAGACGTCCAGCGTTACACCGCCGCGCTCCGGCCAGGTATGGATGGCCAGGTGCGATTCGGCCAGCAGTACCACGCCGGTCATGCCGCCAGGACCAATTGGACCGTCGGGAAACCGGTGCCAGCAATCGGCAACCGCTTGCAGGCCGCAGGCGGCGACCCGGTCATGGCAAAGCCGGGTCAACAGGGCGACGTCCACCAACAGGGCATCGGCGGCGCAGTCATACAGGTCGGCGGTCAGATGCAGGCCGTTCATGTGCTTGTTCCTTTATCGCCCAGCAGCCAGCGGGCGGCCCGAATTCCCCAGTAATGCGCTTCCTCCGCCAATGAAAAGCCGCTTAGATCGGCATGTGCCAGCATGACGCGGGGCTGTGGCTGGCGCAATGGCAGCAGGTGGCCGTCCAGCAGGCCCACGGTAGGGCGGGCCATGGCATGGCCCCAGCGGCAAACGTCCAGGCGCGTGGTCAGGTCGAGGATATCCGGGTGGGCACGGGACAGGTCGGCCAAGATCGACTGGGCCCATTGCTCGCGCGTACGGGTCCGCAGCAGCTGCCGCCCGGCGGCGGGGCTGGCTTCGCTCAGCGGTCGGTAGTAGGTGAGCACGCTGCCTTTGCCATGCAGGGCCAGCGATTGATGGTTGGCCACCACATAGCCCAGGCCCTGGCCCTGGTACAAGACATTGTCCCAGCTGAGCGGGGCTTGTTCATGCACTTGCGCCGGCACGTCCTGCACGCTCAGATTGGCCACCAGCCACGGTGCATAGCTGAAGCGCGCGGCGGCGGCGCGCCATTGCGGCGGCAGATCCGGCCAGATATGCGGAAGAAAACCCACCGGGCCGGCCCACACCAGCCGCGCGGCGCGGTAACGCACGCTACGTTGCTCCCGGGCCAGGTAGACATCCACATCCACGCCGGTCTTGTCGGCGGCAATGCGCCAGACCATGGCATTAGCGCGCAGCCAGGGCGCCAAGCGTGCCGCCAACCGCCGGCTCAGCCAGCCGTTGCCTTCCGGCCAGGTCAGCACGGTATCGCTATCGGCATTGCTGGCCAGACCATGTCGGCCGGCAAAATAGTGGATGCCGGCCCAGGCTGATGCTTGACTGTAATCGGTGCCGTAATCGTCGCGGCAGGCGTAGTTCACCCACCAATGCAGCGAGGGGGCATCGAAACCTTCCCGCCGCAACCAATCGCGCATGGTCACACTATCCAAGGCGCGATCCCGCTCGCCACCCCGGGCGCTCGGCACGGTGAACTGGGCCTTGCCGGCGTGATCGCGCGCCGCACCCAATTCGCTCATACGGTCGATAAAGCGTTGCTGCTGGGCCCGCTCGCTGGCGCCGATGCCGAAATGCGGTAGCAGGCCGTCCTGCCACACGCCGTTGATAAACAATCGCTCCTGCGGATTGAAGCAGAGATGGCGTTCTTCATACTCGGGCCTGGCGGCGAATGGGTCGCCGCGCAAGACACCGAATTCGGCCAGCATCTGGCGAAGTTCCGGCGCATCCGTGCCGGGCAAGGGCAGGTAATGGGCTCCCCAGGGATAAGCCGTCAACGCATTGCGGCCGCTGAGGCAGTTGCCGCCCGCTTCGTTTTCCAGCTCCAGTACGGCAAAGTCCTGCTGGCCGTTGCGTGCCAGCCACCATCCGCAGGCAAGCCCAGCCATGCCGGCACCGACGATCAGCGCATCGACCCGGCGGGTCTCGCTCGGCGGCGGGAAGGCGCCGCCATCGCGCAAGCGGTGGCCCAGGGTCATATTCGGCCCGATCAGTTCTCCTGGCGGCAGCGGCGGCGGGCGCTTGCCGGCGCAGCCGGCCAGGCCGGCCGCCGCGCCTGCGGCCAGGAAGTCGCGACGCTTCATCGCTGCACCTGCTTCCATTCCTGCTCAAAGGTACGCACCAGCAATTGATTGTTCAGGCGATTCACCTCGGCGGGCACACGCGCCATATCGGGCGGGAAGTTGAACAGCGTCGGCAAGGCGGTGGCATCGATAAAGCGTAGCCCCGCCGGCAGGCGCGTGGGCAGGGTATAAGGCTCCCGCCCGGCCAGGATAAAGCCCCATTCGCCGAAACTGGGAACCAGGGCATGGTAGGGCTGGCTGCCGAGGCCGACGCTTTCGATCGTTTGCACCACGGTCCAATAGGCATGGCGGGCATACATGGGCGAGGTGGCCTGCACCACCATCCTGCCCCGCACATTGAGGGCGCGTTCCACCAGGCGGTAGAAGGTATTGGTGTAGAGCTTGCCGACGGCGTAGTTGGTCGGGTCGGGGAAATCCACCACGATAAAGTCGAAAGCATCCTGCTGGCGATCCAGCCATTGGAAGGCATCGGTATTGATGATATGGACGCGCGGGGAATCGAGGGCGCCGCCGTTGAGCTTGCGCAGGGCGGGATGCGTCTTGAACAGGTTCGGCATGGCCGGGTCCAGCTCGACCAGGGTGACCGACTCGATTTGGGGGTATTTGAGGATTTCCCGTATCGCCAACCCGTCGCCGCCGCCCAGCACGAGCACCCGCTTGGCCCAGGGCAGGCTGGCCAGGCCGGGGTGGACCAGGGCTTCGTGGTAGCGGTACTCGTCGCGCGAGCTGAATTGCAGGTTGCCATTGAGGAACAGGCGCAGCTCGCTTTTCCAGCGCGTCAATACGATGCGCTGGTAGGGAGTGGTTTCGGCCAGCACGATATTGTCTTCATAGAGCGCCTGCTCAGCCACGCCGGAGAGCTGCTCCGAGCCGGCGAAGCCAAGCGCCACCAGCAACATCGCCAGCCCGCCTTGCATGCCCAGGCTACGGCGATTGGGCAGTTCGTGCCGGAACAGCCAAAGTGTCCAGATCGCCACCCCGATATTCATCAGTCCGAACAATAGCGCGGTTCGCACCATGCCCAGCTTGGGCGCCAGCCACAGGGGAAACAGCAGCGATACCGCCAGCGCGCCGATGTAGTCGACGCTGAGCACTTGCGACACCAGTTCCTTGAAGGGCAGGCGGGGTTCCAGCAGGCGCATGACCAGCGGAATCTCCAGGCCGACCAGGATGCCGATCAGGCCGACCAGCAGGTAAAGCAGAAACAGGAAGGGTCCGCTCAGCCAGGCGAACGCCCAGAACAGCATGGCGGCGGAAAAACCGCCCAGCAGGCCAACGGCCAGCTCGATCTTGATAAAGTTGCTGGTCAGGTCGCGCTGTATCAGCTTGGATAGCCACGAGCCTATGCCCATGGCGAATAGATAGACCCCGATAACGGTGGAGAACTGGGTGACGGAGTCGCCGATCAAATAGCTCGACAGGGCGGCAGCCACCAGCTCGTAAGCCAGGCCGCAGGCGGCGACGACAAAAATGGAAAACAGCAGAGCGTAGGGCATGGGCAGCCGGAAGTGCCAGCAAGGGGACGGTTGCGGTGGATGCCCGCGTCAAAGCGGGCGAGGAATGCGGGGGTGGGCTCGTCTGGTACCGGTGAGCCTCATCCTCGGATCGACGACCAGCGGGCTAGTGGATTGCCGAGGCTACGATAATGGCCACACCCAAACACATGGCGCCGACTACGGTGGCCAGCGCTTGGTTGCGTTCTTCGACCAGGTTTTTCCACAGATCGTAGGGCGTCAGCTTGTCGATGATGATAAAGGACAGCCAGAACACCGCTATGCCCAGCAGGGAATAGACCAGCGAGGCCAAAATGTAGTCGAGTTTCAGTAGGTCCATGCCTAGCTCCGGTTATTGATGATATCGCGCTGCTTGGTTGCGGAGGTCCATCACTTCGTCGTCTCTCGCACTCACCGATTGGAGGGTGCGCTATACAAACTCCGTTTTCTCTTTTGCTCGGCAAGCCCGGCGGCCAGCAGGGTTATAGCGAACAGACCAATCAGCAACAGCCAGAAATTGCCCCAGAAGGGCGCATCGCGCACCAGCATGATGTGATCGGTCAGTCCCTCCGGCTTCGCCTCGGTTTTCGCCTCGATCTGCAGCATATATTCGCCCGGCGGGACTTCCGCCAGCAGGGCATCGTCGCGCTGGCTGCCTTCGCTCCATCTGCCATCGTAATCCGTGCCGCTGTAATAGCTCAATTCCCGGGCCAAGTGAATGGTGTCGCCATTGCTGCGGTTGATCAACGCCAGGTCGGTGAAGAGCCAGCGGTCTTGCAGCGGGGCCGACTGCCGGATTTCCAGGTTGCCGCTACCTTCGATGCGGATGGGTGGGGTCTCCAGGCTGCCTTCGGCCGAATTGGGCGGAATGATCAGGAAACCTTCCCATACCTTGCGCTCGGCCGCCCGTCCGCTACTGATTATTTGCAGCGTCAAGGCCAGCAGGCAAAAGTAAACGAATGCCTGCAAGTATTTCCGGCTGTCCATGCCTGGTTCCGCTTATTTATGGTACAGCCTGGCCGCGCCGGGGCCGCCGCGATCGCGGCTTTCGCCGGTCGCACTGAATAGCGGATGGCCATTGAACTGGCCATAACCATATAGCGCGGTGGCCAGGCTGGCGGCGATCAGATAGATACGGAAGAACATCAGTCGTCGTCTCCCCCGCTGACTAGCGGGTAATCGCTCTCGGCCCAGCGCCGGATCTCGAATCTCTGGCTGCGCCACCAGGCCAGCAGGGGCACGATGGACAGTCCAAACAACAATAGCCAGAAATTGCTCCAGATGGGGACGTCGCGCACCAGCATGATGTGGGCGGTCAGGTCCTCCGGCTTGGCCTCGGTTTCGGCGTCGACTTGCAGCACATAATCGCCCGCCGGTACCTCCGCCAGCAAGGCGTCGTCGCCCTGGCTGCCTTCGGTCCAACTGCCATCGCTATCCACGCCACTGTAATAGCTCAATTCCCGGCCCAGGCGGATGGTGTCGCCATTGCTTCGGTTGATCAAAGCCAGGTCGGTGTAGAGCCAGCGGTTTTGCAGCGGGGCCGACTGCCGTATTTCCAGGTTGCCGGTACGCTCGATGCGGATGGGCGGGGTGTCCAGGCTGCCTTCCGTCGCATTGGCCGGGATGGATAGATCGCCTTCCCATATCTTGCGCTGGGCAGCCACGCTGCTGAAGATCAGCTGCAGTACCACCGCCAGCAGGCAAAAAGCGCCAAAGGCCAGCCAATACCGACCGTGGCTAGTCGGACTGGGTTGGTTTGCCGCCACACCGACCGCGGCTGGCAATGGCTTGGCCGGCTTGAAGGCCTCGCTCACTTCCGTGCCGGGGAGGTATTCGGACAGGGTCCAGCTCAACTCCTTTTTGCTGAACTCGGCCGACAGCAGGTAAGGCGGCGAGATAAAGTCATGCACCTGCACGCTCTCACCGACTGCGACCCGCCAGGTAAATTCGCCCAGCACTTGGCAGACCTCGGCCTGGCACTTCTGGAAGTGTTTGTACTTGCGATTCAGGAATTCGACGCTGGACCGTGCTCCCCAAGTTGCAGTGGGTTGGCGGCTGACCGGCTTGGCCAGGTTCCAGTGGCCCTGTGATTCGACCAGCCAGGCATAGCCGGCATCCGGCGCGTGCAGCAGGTACTCGTTCCAGTAGTAGCTAAGGCTGTCGATAACCGTGACGCGCTTCAGATAGCCGATGACGGTATAACTACGGCCGCGCAGCTTGCCCTGGCTGCCCATGGGCAGGGAGGGCTGGTCCAATATGCCCTTGACGCGGCTGATGATGGCCAGGTTGGCGTCGTTCGGATCGATCACCGAGCCGCAGTGGCCGCAACCTACCGCCAGCGTTTCCGGACCTCGGGCCGACAAGGGCGCGCCGCAACTGGTGCATTTGAACGCGCGCGCCTGGGTTTTGCGCACCTGGACGGTGTCGGTCGGCGCGGCCGGATCGAGCACTTCGTCCAGCGTGGCGGCCGCGCCCAGATAAACGCGGGGCGGCGTTTCACTGTAGTCGAGGCTGGCGAAGCGGGTTTCGGAGCGCAGATCGACCGCTGGTGCTTCGTAGCCGGGCGTGGCCTTGAAAGGCAATTCGCCTTCGACCGCCACGGCGTGGGCATGCTCGATATTGCTGACCGTGAAACTCTCGCCGTCGAGCTTGGCTGTCATGCCAGGGGTAAAGGACGCCAAGGGCGGCAAGGCGGTCTTGAGGGTTTTTTCGAAGGTGACGTAACAAAGCCCGGACCCTTCCGACAGCCAGCCCAGGCGGCCGTCGTCGAAGCGGGCATACCACTCGTTCCAGAAGCCATCCTCGTAAGCCAGTTGCAGGCGGCCGATCAACTCGAAGCCGACCTTGCGATAGGCGCCGCGAAAACGCAGCTTGAACGGACTACGGTCTTCCGCCAGTTCCGCCATCTTGCCCAGGTTTTCCAGGTCGGCATCGTGCCGTACCAGGGTACTCCGGCAAAAGCCGCAGACAGCCATGATGGATGCGGCGGAGTGGAATTCGACTGGGGCGCCGCAAGAAGGGCAGGGGGCGGTACGCATGGACGAGGGTATCGGGTAGGTCGTCCGAGCCTAGCACAGCCTACCTAGGAAGCAAGCTCGGGCGCGGTGCGCGGGCGGATCGTGACATGGCGGAATGAATGCAATATGCTGGTCTGATAACGGGGTGAGAACGGCGGGGCCGGTGGATGCGGCGGTGCCGGAGCGGGTTATTCCCCCATTCTGGCTAGCGCCCAGCCGGGCGTACGGCGCTTACATCTTGTGCAGAGCCCCTCTATGTCTTCCGATGATTCTCTCCATAGCACCCTGCGTGTGCTGATGTCGCCCCCGCTGACCTTGCGTACCAATATCAGCGTGTTTCACGGTAGCCGGGTCAGCAACTTCGCGCTGGAATTGTCCCGCTCGCAGGATGGCGGGCTCTCGGTGGTGGAGTTGTGCCCTGACGGCGAATTGCTGGCCGGCCGCGTCGTTGCCGGCCCCGGCGAAGCCGCCGCCCTCGATGAGCAGGCCCTGACGCGGGCGATGCAGACCTTGTGGCGGGACGATACGACGCCCGATATGCCCGCTCAGGAAGTGCAATCGATACGGGTGACCAGCCTGTTGATGGCCAGTGAAGCAGCCCATCCCTTCAGGGTGGTGCAGTCCTGGTATTACCGGCTCAGGGGAAGCGAAGCCCTGTTGGACGTCTGGAGTGACGAACGCCCACCACGCACCCGCTCAATCCCGCCGCCGGCCAGCCCGTCGATACGGGCATTACTGGCGAACCTGCAGGCATTGGCTAGTGCTTAACGGCACATTCAAGCTGCATATACTTGTAGTGCGCTGATTACATCGAATCATCGCCCGACTTCCTTTGTGCCAACCAAGCCGTGCCCGCAGGTGTAAGTCGATATTTCTGCTGGCTGCTTTTGGGTTTGTCCGGGATGGTCATTTCAATGAATCCGCCTTCCAGTGCGGGACGCAGATAAGCCTCGCGGAAGTGGTCTTCGTGCCGTAGTCCTAGCGCGGCCTGTATGTCCACGCGTTTCATCTCTCCCTGCATTACGGATAGCAGTCCCTCAACTTCCCCGGTGACTTCCCCGGTGACTTCCCCGGTGTCCCAGGGGGTGGGCGTACGTACGGTATTTGCCGAGCCAATACTTGAGGGCACGATTACCTGAATATGCGGCTGCGGTCTACGTACAACAACCTTGAACTGGTTCGCATCCACCTCATCGATCAATTCGATGTCGGGCCAGCCCTGCAAGGCGCGGGGTATGCCCGTACCTAGCCCACGGTAAGGCAGAATATGCACGGCATGTTCGGTGAGTGTCGGGTTGCGGCGATTGGTGGCACCGTGGCGGATTGCCTCGGTGTTCAGGCTGTCGGGCAGGTGGCCGGGGCTGATTATCTCTACCCGGTCGGCAAACACCATCAGGCGGATCGAGGCACTGGTGAAGTAGTCTCGGTGGATCATTGCGTTGACCAGCAGCTCTTCCAGAACCAGCTCGGGAATTTCCAGCTGGCCCAGGGTATTGAATCCTCGCTGGCCCTGTACGTGGCGCAGGTTACGCCGGAAGAAGGCGAAGCTGCGCTGATATTGCTCCAACAATGTACCGTCGATGTCTTCGCTGTCCAGATAACGCGTGTCGTATAGGGCAGTGCCGGGGAAGGATACTGCCTTGACCTCGAAGGCTGGTCGGTAGCGTTGCGGCTGTTGGCCAAATAGCAGCAACCCTGCCAAGTTCAGCTCGCGTCCGTCGCCCAAACCCAGGTTCTGTAGCATTTGTGCCTGGTCTTGGCCGGCAAATTTCGGGTGTTGGTTATAGCGACGGCTGAAATAGGCCCGGAAGGTCTCGTCGTCGATGTCGGCAACCGAAGTGCCGGCCACAGGGACCACATCCGCATAGACCAATCCTGCACGCTGGAACATGCGCTGCATCTCTTCACGTGCCGTGACATGCCGCTTGTCCGCGCCCTGCTTCACCCAAATGCGGCCCCGGTGGTCCACATAGGGCTTGGAGAGGCCGTCGGGCACGGTTACCACGATGACCATCTCCTGTGCCGTCTGTACATTTTCCGTTTGCGGATGCACGGGCGGGCGCACATGCTGGCTGGCGGCGTTGCCGATAAGCTGATTTAGCCGCCGAACTGCTGCGGCGTCGAGGCCGGTGACGGAACAGTCATCCGCCACGCCAAGGAACAATTTGCCCCCGCCACTGTTGGAGAATGCGGCCAGCTCCGCGGCCACGCTGTCGGCGTTGGTTTCGTCACGCTTGAACTGATGGCGGCTGTCTTCGCCACGCGCCAGCACTTGCAGCAGCTCGGCCTCGGTCATGTGCGGGATGCTCCCATACCAATCGCGTGCCCGGTGCCGGGCTGATTCAATGCACCTTGCCAACGGCTGAACCGGCCAGCTATTGCGATTCCGGGCAAGCTGTGGGATTTCGGCCGCCTCCGCTTTCCTCAATGAAAATCCCGACTCTTCACCCCCAGCTCGCCCAGCCATTCGCTGCGGTCCACCAGCCGCTTGGCCAGCAGATGCACCACGTTCCCCTCGCGCTGGATCTGGCCGTAGACCAGTAGCAGCCTGGCGCCCAGCAGTTCCTTGCGCTGGTGCTCGGCCAGCTCGCGCCAGACGATCACGTTCACGTTGCCGGTTTCGTCCTCCAGGGTGACGAAGGTGACACCGGTGGCGGTATCCGGTCGTTGCCGGCCCACCACCAGGCCGGCGGCGCGGGCGGTGGCATTCGGGGGCTGCTGCAGGATTTCGGCGGCGCTGAGCAAGTGCTGGCTTGTTAGCCGGGCACGTAGCAGGCTGAGAGGGTGCGGTCCCAGCGTCAGTCCCATGCTGGCGTAGTCGGCGACGATGTCCTGGCCTACCGTGGGGGCGGGCAGGGTGACCGCCGCTTCCTCGCCGGGCAGCTCGGCCAGCAGCCCTTCCTGGACCTGCAAGCCGCTTACCTGCCAAAGCGCGCTGCGGCGGTGGCCGGCCAGGCTGCCCAGCGCCCCTGCCGCGGCGAGGGCGTTCAACTCGCGTTTGTCCAGCTGTGCCTGGCGTTGCAGATTGGCGAGGTCGCCGATGCCTGTCCCACGTAGCTGGGCGATCCGCTCGCCGGCGGCTTGCGATAGTCCCTTGATCAGTCTTAGCCCCAGCCGTACCGAGGGCTGGGGCCGATCCAGCGGGGAGGCGCCGGGGAGCGGCAGGTCTTCCAGGCTGCATTCCCAATCGCTGCATAGGATATCGACCGGTAATACCGTGACGCCGTGCCGCTGGGCATCCTGGACCAGCTGCGAGGGGGAATAGAAACCCATCGGCCAGGCATTGAGCAGGCTGCATAGAAAGGCGGCCGGTTCGTGGCGCTTGAGCCAGGCCGAGGCATAGACCAGCAGGGCGAAGCTGGCCGCGTGCGACTCGGGAAAGCCATATTCTGAAAAGCCCTGGATCTGGCTGAAGATGCGCTGGGCGAATTCCGCGCTGTAGCCGTTCTGCAGCATGCCGCTGGTGAGCTTGTCGCGGAAGGGCTCCAGCTTGCCGGTACGGCGCCAGGCCGCCATGGAGCGGCGCAACTGATCGGCTTCGCCGGCGGTGAAGCCGGCCGCCACCACCGCCAGCTGCATCACCTGTTCCTGGAAGATGGGGATGCCCAGGGTGCGGTCCAGCACCGCGGCGACTTCCTTGCTATGCACTTCCGGTATTTCCAGTCCCTGGCGCCGACGCAGATAGGGATGCACCATGCCGCCCTGGATGGGGCCGGGCCGGACGATGGCCACCTCGATCACCAGGTCGTAGAAATCGACCGGCTTGAGGCGGGGCAGCATGGACATCTGGGCTCGCGATTCCACCTGGAAGACGCCCACCGTATCGGCTTGGCCGAGCATGGCGTAGACGAGGGGGTCCTCGGCCGGGATGTCGCCCAGGCGGAAGGGCGCCTGCCGGATGGCGGATACCAGTGCCAGGCTGCGGCGGATGGCGCTGAGCATGCCCAATGCCAGCACATCGACCTTGAGCAGGCCGACCGAGTCCAGATCGTCCTTATCCCACTGGATCACGGTACGTTCCGGCATGGCGGCATTCTCGATGGGGACCAGCCGCGCCAGCGGTCCGCGCGAAAACACAAAACCACCCACATGCTGGGAAAGATGGCGGGGGAAGCGCAGCAATAGCATGACCAGCTTGAGGAGCAGTTGTACCTGCCGGCTGTCCGGGTCGAAGCCCGCTTCGGCCAGGCGCGCCGGCAGTTCGGTCCGTTTGTCCCACCAGGCGAGCGTCTTGGCCAGCCGGTCCAGTTGCTCCTCGGCGATCCCCAAGGCCCTGCCCACGTCGCGCATGGCGCTGCGCGGCCGATAGGTGATCACGGTGGCGGTCAGGGCGGCCCGTTCGCGGCCGTATTTGCGGTACAGGTACTGGATCACCTCCTCGCGCCGGTCATGTTCGAAATCCACGTCGATATCGGGCGGCTCGCTGCGTTCGCGCGATAGGAAGCGGCCGAACAGCATATTCATGCGGCTGGGATCGACCGCGGTAATGCCCAGGACGTAGCACACCGCCGAGTTGGCCGCCGAGCCGCGGCCCTGGCAGAGGATGTCGCGGCTGCGGGCAAAGCGGACGATATCGTCGACGGTCAAAAAATAGTGTTCGTAGCCCAGCTCGGCAATCAGGGCCAGTTCATCGGCCACCTGCTGCCGGACCCGGCTCGGCACCCCTTGCGGGTAGCGTTCGCGAAAGCCGGCCTCGGTCAGCTCGGCCAAGTACTGGCTGGCCGTGTAGCCGGCCGGTACCAGCTCATCCGGGTACTCGTAGCGCAGGCTGTCCAATGAAAAGTGACAGCGTTCGGCGATACGGACGGTTTCGGCCAGCATGGCGGCCGGGTAGAGCAGGGCCAGGGCAGGGCGGGCGCGCAGATGGCGTTCGCCGTTGGGAAACAAGGCCTGGCCGCATTGGGCGACCGGCCGTCCCAGCCGGATGGCCGTCAGCAGATCCTGCAGGACCCGGCGGGAACGGAGGTGCATATGGACATCGCCGCTGGCCACGCAGGGCAGCCGGCAGGCGGCGGCCAGCCGGGACAGCGCGGCCAGGCGGGCCTGGTCGGCGGGCCCTTGGAGCAATTCCACCGCCAGCCAGGCGCGGTCGGGGAAGCATGCGCGCAGCCAGTCGCCATCGCCGGCATGCGGTGCCGCCGGCGGTAGCCACAGTGCCAGCAAGCGTCCGCCCAGGCGGGCGACGTCGGCCCGATCCAGCCGGTAGCTGCCTTTGTCGGCTTGGCGCCGGCCCAGGCTGATCAGGCTGGAGAGATCGCCATAGGCTTCCCGGTCGGGCGCCAGCAACACCAGCCGCAAGCCGTCCACCAAAGTGAATTCACTCCCGACGATCAAGGCCAGGCCCGCCTCCTTGGCAGCGACATGGGCGCGCACGATGCCGGCCAGGGAGCACTCGTCGGTAATGGCGAGCGCGCGGTAGCCGAGCGCCTGGGCGCGCTCGACCAGCTCTTCGGCATGCGAGGCGCCGCGCTGGAAGCTGAAGTTGGATAGGCAGTGCAGTTCGGCGTAGTCGGGCAGCATGATGGGCTTCAGGCAAATTGGCCGTGCAGGAACCAGCGGCCTTCGCCGCGTAGCCGGTAGATCCAGTAGCGCTGGCCTGAAGGGTCTTCGGCCTGGTGGTAATCGCGCGCCAGGGTGTCGCCATCCCACCAGCCCGACTCGATCCGTTCGGCCCGGTCCAGCAGCCGCAGCGGCCCGCCATGCCAGGGCTGGCCGGCATGGCTGGTCAACGGCAGCGGCTCGGGCAGCAGCCAGGTCGGCCGTTCACCTTGCACCGGCGGCGGGGTGGGGCCGGCCCGGGTCCGGGCTTGCCACGCGTATTCGGGTCGATGGTCATCCACCGTCGCCAGGCCGCGCACGGCCGATTCGCCCAGGCGGGCCACCAGCCGGGCGTGCAGCAAGTCGAAATCGGCCGCCTGGCCGGCATCGCCGAACAGATCGAGCGGCGCACCGTCGAGACGGTGCAGCCTATCGGCCTGCAAGGTCACGCCCTCTACCGGGGCGGCCAGGCTCAGCCGCGCCAGTCGTTCGCGGCTGATGGCCAGCATGGCTTCGGCCGACCGGGTCGGCTTGCCCAGGCCGACATGGAATTCGCTGCTGTGCTTGTCTTCGTGCTGTAAGCGGAACAGCAACTGCTGCACGCCCAGGCCCCGGCCTTGCAGAAATCCGGCCAGTTCGGTCAATAGCCGCTTGGCGACAAAACCCAGCGCTTCGACCTGGTCGGTTGCCCAGTTCAGTTCGATCCGCCGGCTAAAACAATCGGCCGCGACAAAGTGTTTGCGTGGATCTGGCCGCAGGCCCAGGGCGCGATCCAGCTGTAATGACAAACCCGGGCCAAAGCGCTTGTCCAGGCTGTCGCGGGGGAGCGACAGCAATTCGCCGGCCTGGCGCAGGCCCAGGGCATGCAGGCCATGGCGGATTTCGGCGGACAAGGGCAGGCGGGCTAGCGGCAAGGCTTGCAGGACCGTGGGCGAAAGCTGGCCGGGGAGGATGGGCTCGGCCTGGCCGAGCTGGGCCAGCCAGCTGGCCAGCAAGGGGGTGGGGGCGATGCCCTGGCGCGCGCGCAAGCCTTGCTTGGCCAGCCGCTTGGCGATCAAACGGCGCAAGCGGGGCAGGCCCTTGAAGTAGGTCAGGCAGCCGCCGATCTCCAGCAGCAAGCCGGCCGGTGGATCGAGACAGACCGTGGGGGTGAACTGCAGGCTCCAGGCCGCCAGGTTGTCCAGCAGCGCTTGTTCCTGGGCGGGCTGACGCGGTGCCAGGCGCAGATTGGCCGCCAGTGCCTGCGCCGTGGCGCTGCGCTGGCCGGCTTTTATCCCCAGCGCGTCGGCCGCTTGATTGCAGACCACCACCCGCTCGATGCGTCCCGCCGCTTCCACCACCGCCCACGGTTCAGGCTGCGTGGGCGTAAGGTTGAGGGCGAGCGCGTCGAGCGGCAGGGAGGGGAAGTGCAGCGCTAGCCACAGCATGGACTTGGCCGGAAGAAAGTGAAGCGTGGGGCAGGAAAACCGGTCGCGCCGCAGGGGCGCCGCGGCGCTTGAGCACCTGCACGGCGACCCCGCCGGCCACCGATTCGATGCCCAGGCGCAGGCTGAAGGGCGAGGCGGTCTTGTCGGGCGGGCTCTGGCGCAGCACGAAGCCGCAGCCGGCGCCTTGTTCGGCGGCCAGTTGCATGCGCCGGCAGTTGCGATCGCCCAGGCTTTGTTCGAACCAGCCCAGTACCGCGCCGCAGGCGGGCTCGCGCAAGGCCTGTTCCATGGCCCACAAGGCATCATGTTCGCTGGCGGGGGCCAGCCAGGTAAGCTGGCGCAGGTCCACGCCGGCCGCTTGCCAGGCCGGGGCGTAGGGGATGTTCGGCGGGGCGACCAGCACTACCCGCTTGCCCGCCTGGGTCAGGCTGGCCAGGGCGGGCAGCAGCAGCTTGAGTTCACCGCAGCCACTGCGGCTGGTCAGCAACTCGGTGACGCTGGACTGTGGCCAGCCGCCGCCCGGCAATAGCGCCGCCAGGGGGCATGGCCGCAGTCGAGGGTGGCGGGCGCGGAAGGACGGAAACCATCCCCGCGCCAGACACCGGGGTGCTTGGGAACTTCGGCGAGCGCTGCTTGCATGACGAACTCCAGAGAACGAACGTTCACTTAGTATGGAGAACGTTCGTTCTCTAATCAAGTCCGTTCGTCCGGCGGCAAGCCAGCCGCGCTACCTGGGCGATGTCGGTTATCTACGCTCCAGGCGATAGACGCTACCGCCGTCCGAGGACAGCGCATACAGCTCCCGCTGGCCATCTTCTCCGAATGAGACGATAGGCCCCACCGCGTTGACCGGCCAATCGACCCGCTCGCCGACGGTAGTGCGATAGACCAGGCTCTTCAGCCAGCCACCGCAATAATCCGAGTAGAAATACCGGCCGCGCAGTTCGGGTATCGCCTGGCCACGGTAGACATAGCCCCCGGTGATCGAGCAGCCGTTGTCATGGTCGTACTCATGCACCGGCAAGGTGAGGTTGGACTTGTCGCAGGGGTCGCCACCGTAGCAAAGATTGCCCTCGGTACGATTCCAGCCGTAGTTGAGCCCGCCGGCATTGCTGTTTGCCACGTTCACCTCCTCGCGCCGCGCCTGGCCGACATCGGCGATATACAAGCGCTTGTCGTCGAAGGCATAGCGCCACGGATTGCGCAGGCCATGGGCCCAGATCTCGGCACGTCTGCCGGGCTGGTTGAGATAGGGATTGTCGCGCGGGATGGCATAGGGTGCGGCCACGCTGGCCGCGCCGACATCCAGGCGCAGCAGCTTGCCCAGCAGGCTATTCAGGTTTTGCGCCTGATTGTTCGGGTCGCCGGCGCCCCCGCCGTCACCGCTACCGATATACAGCATGCCATCCGGGCCGAAGGCCAGCAGCCCGCCATTGTGATTGGTATAAACCGGGTGGGGGATGGTCAGGATGGGCAGGTCGCTGGCGGGATTGGCCAGGTCCGGATTGCCGGCCGCCACGGTAAAGCGGTGAATGGCGATATCACCCTGCGGATCGGTGTAATAGACATAGAAATGACCATTGTTCGCATAGCGCGGATCAAAGGCCATGGACAGCAGGCCCCGCTCGCCCCCGCTGCTGATGCGGTTGCCCAGGTCGAGGAAGGGTGTGGCCAGCGGCGTGCCGTTCTTCAATATCAGAATCCGGCCCGTCTGTTCGACGACGAACAGGCGATCGTCGCCGGGCGGAGCGGTCAGGAACAGCGGTTTATCCAGCCCGGCGGCGATGCGCCGCCAGTTCAAGTTCAGGTTGGACTGCGCGGCATAGACGACGCTGGCGCTGGCGCCGGCCTGTTCGCTCACCACCACGGTCTGGATCGGCGTTTGTGCCGCATAGGGCGTACGGTCGCGCAATAGCGTGCTGGCCGTCACCGTATAGCTGCCGAGCGGCAAGGGGCCGAGCGTGCGGCTGGCCGTCAAGGCCTGGCTGTATGCACCTGGGCCGGTGACCAGCACCGCGCCCTCCGTATCGCCGGGCAGGCCGCTGATCGTCAAGGCCAGGCTGGCCCCGCCAGGCTGCGTGCCCCCTCGCTGCCGCCGCCGCTTCCGCCACAGGCGGTCAGCAAGGCCAGCGGCAGGGACAGGATCAACACTCGGATTGCTGCGATCACCATGGAAGTCTCCTCAAAAAAACGATTAGTTATCGTGGCCGATACAGATCTACCTCCGGCAGACCTGAACAGCAGCTGTCCTGACGCTCTGATGCGGTGAAAACGGTCGATATGTGTGTCTATTGGCAGGGCGGGCCGGCTTATATGCTGTGGTCTCACGCCCGGCCTTGCCTTGCCTGGCCGGGCCGGGCTGTTTCGACCGAGCAAGGCAACCGATAGGAAAGGCATAGCGCCACCATGAGACCGAATATAGCCGTCAATCAGCCAATTGCCCTTGGCGCCGGCCAGGTACAGCAATTTTGGTGCCGACGCGGTACCGTGCTGCATCTGGTGGCGGGGAGCATGGTTTTGCACGAACCGCCGGGCTGGCTGGCGGAGACCCCGGTCAGCCACGCGCACCGGCTGGCGCCAGGCCAGGTTCATCTGGTGGGCGAATCCGGCTGGGTATCCCTAAATGCACTGGCCGCTACGCGTTTCTTCCATATCGAGCCGGCATCGCCATCCAGGTACGAGCGGCTTCGCGCCTTATGCCGGCAAGCCCTCGCATATTTCCGCCGGCCTAATCGGTGTGCGGCAGCGCTTCGACCAGGCCGGCCAGCTTGCGAATGCCCTGCTCCAGTTCGCGCGAGTAGAGCGAGCCGCAGCTGATGCGCAGGTAGTGATCGAAACGCTTGGAGTTGGAAAACATCAGGCCGGGCGCGATGCGAATGCCCGCTTGCAGCGCGGCATGGAACAAGGATTCGGATGAACGCTTGCCCGGCATTTCCACCCACAATGCCAGCCCGCCAGGGGGTTGGCTCAGGCGGGTGCCGGCAGGGAAATAGCTGGCAATGGCGGCCGAGACCTGCTCGCGTTGCCGGCGCAGGGAGGTGCGGAGCCGACGCAAATGGCGTTCGTAGGCACCGGAAGCCATGAACTCGGCCACGGCGATTTGCGGCAGGGATTCATTGGAGCGCGATTGCGCATACTTGAGCATCTCCACCCGCGCATGCCACTTGCCGGCGCTGATCCACCCCAGCCGCATGCCGGGCGCCAAGGTCTTGTGCAGCGAAGCGCAATGGATAACGTTGCCGGTACGATCCCAGGCCTTGAGGGCGGACAAGGGGGTATCGGCATCGCCCAGGGCGGAATAGGTGTCGTCCTCGATCAAGGGGATGCGTTGCGCTTCGCACCAATGGACCAGGTCCTCCTTATGGCGATCGGGCATGACGCTGCCCAGCGGGTTTTGCAGATTGGGGACCACCACCACCGCCTTAATGTCGTTATAGCTCTGGGCGGCTAGTTCCAGTGCCTCCAGGGAAATGCCGGTTTGCGGGCTGCTGGGGATTTCCAGCGCGCGCAGGCCCAGGCTCTCCAGGATCTGCAGCAGTCCGAAAAAGGTCGGCGACTCGACCGCCACCACATCGCCGGGCTGGGTCACCGCCCGTAGCGCCAGATTCAACGCTTCGATACAGCCATGGGTCACGATGATCTCATCCGCGCTCAGCGTGACGCGCGCCCACAAGGCGTTCTTGGCAATGGCGGCACGAAAGCCGGGGTCGCCATTCGGGGTGGGCGGCCCTGGCCGGCCCAATAGGCCGGGGTTGCCGCGCAAGGCCCTGATCATCGCCGTCTGCAAGGCCTCGGTCGGATAAAGCTCGGGCGCGCCGCAAGCGCCTGCCAGATTGATGGCAACCGGCGATTGCTGGCTCTTGGCGATGATGGCCGAAACGCGTTGGTGGATGCCGACATACTGGGCCGGATCGGGCAGGGCGGCACCGGGCTCCTTCATCGGCGCCAGCGCGGCCTGCTGGCGCGGGCGCACGAAATAGCCGGAACGAGGCCGGGCTTCCAGCACGCCACGGCTTTCCAGATGGCGGCATGCCTGCAGGGCGGTCGAGAGGCTGACCGTATGGCGCTCCATCAGTGTCCTGACCGAGGGCATGCGGTCGCCGCAGCGCAGCGTACCGGCTTCGATGGCATGGAGATAATGATTGGCGAGCTGGCTATAAAGAGTGGGCGCGGGCATGGCTTGATTATTCGATGCCGTGGCGGACCGGAACAGGTACAGTTTTTATCTCGCTGTTACGCAACAGCTTGTGAAAAGCCTGCCTTGCTACGAGCGGCACCCGGTTCACGTCGGCGCGTCGACATCCGAGTCCAAGGTGGCGGCGGTGCCATGCATGACCGCCGTCAACTGCTCGCATCCCGCTACCCGTGGCAGCATCATGCTCAGGCGGGCCTGGCTGGTGAGATAGCGCTGGATCAAGGGACGCACCCATTCGGTCAGCATCTGCGCCAAATCGTTGGAATAGAGCCGGGCGATGATGGTCAGGTAGTCCTGCGCCAGGGTGAAGTCGAATGTCTCGGCGACCGCTTGGCCGGTGATGGAACGCATCAGGTCGATGGCCGCGACCGGCTCGCGCGAGGCGATCGCCTGTGCGGCCATGGCCAGATTGCAGTACCAGGTGGCGCGCTGTGCTTCCACCGGTGCGGTCAGCTGTTTCAGCCGTGTCTGCATCTGTTTGACCAGGCTGACGCCACTGCCGGTTTCCCCTTCGTCGAACTTGAGTATCACCAGGTGCAGCAGCGTGCGGAAATCCAGCTCGATGGTCGAACCGCGCAGGGCGATGGCTCGATTCAGATAAGTGTCCGCCTGCACCGCCAAGCCCAGTTCGAAAGCCAACTGGCCGGCCAGTTGCAAGCGTCTATTGCTGCGGGGGCTGATCACGATCGAGCGTTCGAGGATGCCCAGGGCATCGGCCTGGCGACCTTCCTCCAGGTAGAAGTCGATCAGCTGGTCGTAGACCGGCAAATAGCGCAAATGCTGGTTGATCACATCCAGCAGCATGGTTTCGGCGACCTCTTTATCGCCGGTTTTCAGGCTCATCCGGGCCAGCCCGAATTTTGCCCAGGCGGCATGCTTGCGCTCGACGATGCGCCGGTAGAAGACCGTGGCATCCTCATAGCGCTCCAGCCGGCAAAGGGTCTGCACCGCCAGCTTGGCCACCTCGTTGAAATAGCGCGTCTTGCCGGACAGCATCTGCTGGGCGACATTCAGGGCGCGGCCATATTCCTTGGCATAGAGGGCGTCGTAGATATCCATCAGCGCTTCGCGGCGCGTAAACGCCCGTTCTATCCGGTCTTCCAGCTGGCCGGTCTGCACCGGTTTGAGCAGATAGTCGTCCGGCGTCACTTCGGCCACGCTGGCCACGCGTGAGTATTTCGCTTCGCCGGTGACCATGATGAAGATGGTGGGTGGGGGCAATTGATGGCGTTCCGATAGCTGCTCCAGCAGGTCCTGCCCGGTCTCGTCGCCGTCGAAATGGTATTCGCACAGGATGATGTCGTATTTGCCGTCCAGTACCTTACGGCGCGCGTCGGCGACGGTGCTGCAATTTTCGATCTTGCTGATGCCGAAACCCTGCAATATCGTGGAAATCGACAGTCTTGCCGGCGACGAACCATCCACGATCAGTGCGTTGAGGGGGCTTTTTGACATGGGAATGCCCACTTGGGGGAGGCGGAGTTGGCACCCTGCCAGCATAGACCAGCGACATGGCAAGGGCACGATGCTCTTGGGGGGATGGCAAGCACCATTCCCACCCACGGAACTTGCCCGCAATGGCTCCTTCCAAGCCCGCCGCCGCTAGTTCAGCGGGGCGGCGACCAGAACCCGGCCGTGTTCGGTCAGCATGGCCGGCCAGGCTGCACTGGCAAGACACGCGAATTCAACCCGCCGGGCCTGGCCAATGGCGTCATCCGTTTCCGCTTGCTTGGCCGGATGGCACATCAACAGGCCGTCGTCCGGCAGGCTGCTCAGCCAGTGGGGCAGGCGCTCGGCAAAGCCATCCTGGGGGCGCAAGGCATAGAGGCCGGCGAATCCGCGATTGCCGGACCAGCCCAGCGCGGCCGCCTGGCGGCCGTGCCCGGTCGCGCCCATCATGGAGAGGGCGAGGCGTTTAGCCAGCGGCGCGGGGGTATGGATCTCGGCCAAATTTCTCAGCCAGGGACGCTGTGTGTAGCGCCGTGCCAGGACATCGAACAATTGCTCGCGAATGACCGGAAACAGATGGATATGCTGATGGCCGTCCACAAAGGCAGGCGCTGCCGCCATGACCCGCTCGTAGCGGTCCAGCTGCCGCTCCAGCGCGGTACGGACCAGGCTTGCAGCCAAAGCACCGCAGCGTGCCGCCAACATCAAGCGGCCCAGCGGCATGCCGGCCCGGCCGGGAAAATCGGCGGTCAGGTCGAAATGCAGGCCGGCGTGCTTTTGCCAGCCTCGCTCGCGCAGCGCCGCGCCATCGACCGGCCAGCGCGGCGAGTCGCTCATGCAGGAGGTAGCACTGATACGCTGCAGGGCCAGCAGTTCGAGGATGGCGGTCGAGACGGCCGCGTTCGTAGCAAAATCGTCGGCACAGACGATCAAGCGCCGGGCCGCCGCCGTTGCGCCCCTTCGGTCGGTTTGTTTCACTGCGGGATCCGTCATGCCTGATTTTCGTAAACGTTTGCCGCGCGACATTTGCCTGTTGCTCTTGCTCTTATTGCCCTATTTCCTGGCCCTGCTCGCTGCACGGCCCTTGAATGTGCCGGACGAAGGCCGCTACCCCGAAGTGGCGCGGGCGATGCTGCTCAGCGGCGACTTTATTACTCCGAAAGTCAACGGCGCGGTGTTCCTCGACAAGCCGGCGCTGTACTACTGGCTGCAAGCGCTCAGCTACCAGGTACTGGGTGTGGGCACGGCTTCCACGCGCGTCATGCCGGCGCTGTTCGGCGTGGCGGGTTGCCTGCTGGTCTTCCTCGTCGGCCGGCGCCTGTTCAGCCGCCGTGCCGGCTGGCTGGCGGCCGGCATCCTGGCCAGCTCGCCGCTTTATTACATCGCCAGCCAGTATGCCAACCTGGACCTGGAGGTGGCGATCTGGATCAGCGCCGCGCTGTTCGCCGTGCTGCTGGGACGCCAGGCGCCGCCAGCCAAGCGCCGCCGCTACTTTATCGCGGCTTATCTGGCCGGCGGTTGCGGGGTACTGACCAAGGGCCTGATCGGCGTGGTCCTGCCCGGGTTGGTACTGGCAGGCTGGCTGCTATGGCGTCGGCGCTGGCGCGAGCTGCCGTCCTGGCACCTGGGCTGGTCCTTGCCGCTGGTGCTGCTGGTCTGCTTGCCCTGGTATGCGGCGGTGCAGGCGGCCAACCCCCAGTTCCTGCATTACTTCTTCGTCTTCCAGCAGTTCGAGCGTTATACCGCCGGTGGGTTCAATAATGCCTTCCCGTGGTACTTCTACTTGCTGGTGCTGGGCCTGTTCGTGCTGCCGTGGTCGCTCTGGTTGCCGGCGGCGCTACGGCGAGCCTGGCAGCGGCGTACGGAGGCGGACGAAACACGCCCGTTTCTATTGGTTTGGCCTGCCCTGATCCTGCTGTTCTTCTCGCTACCCGCATCCAAGATCGTCAGCTATATCCTGCCGGTGCTGCCGCCGCTGGCCTTGCTGTTGGCGGCTTATTTCGACGAGCAACTGAACACGGCCGGTGTCCCGAAGCGCTTGGCCATGCTGGCGACCGTGGTCCTGGCCGGGGCCGGCGGACTGCTGCTGTATGCCATCCCTTCCCTGCAGGCACGCTATCCGGCCGCACCCCAGTTGGCGCCGTGGCTGGCCTTGCTGGCCGGCGTGCTGTTGGCCGGTGCGTTGCTGCTGGCCTGGGGAACCGTGCGCAAGCGGCTGGACCTGGTTTTGTCAGGACTCCTGCTCGCAGCGGCCGGAACGGGCTGGTGCGTGAATATCATCGTCGGACGGGTGGATGACCAGACCAGCTGGCCGGTGGCGCAGGCGCTGAAACCCCACCTGAGCGAGCAGGCCTTGCTGATCAGTTATCACGACTACTACCAGGACCTGCCCATCTATCTCAATCGGCGCGAACCCATCCATGTGGTGGACAACTGGCGCGACCCGACACTGGCCGGCAAGGATAACTGGCGCCGTGAATTCCATTACGCCTTGGGATGGCAGCCGGAAGCCGCCGCATGGCTGGTGGGCGAGGAAGGATTCGCCAGCCTGCTGCGGCAACAGCGGCCGATTTTCGTGGTGCTGGCGGAGCCGCTGGCCGATGAGGTGGCGCGCCGGCATGGCTTGCGCGTACTGTGGCGCGGCTCGGGACGGGCCATCCTGACTCGTTCGACGGCGGGGCCGGTACACCCGGTGGCGATGCAATAGAAAGCTACCGGCCGCCGTGCGGCGATCATGTCTCGTCGGTTTCTTCAAAACCTATTCGTTCCGATACCAGGTAGATGGGCCGCCGCTTGACCTCATGGAACACGCCGGCCAGATATTCGCCCAGCACACCGATGGAAATCAGCTGTACGCCGCCCAGGAACATCAAGGCAGCCGCCAGTGTCGCCCAGCCCGGAATCTCCACCCCGAAACGCAGGGTGTCGATGATGATCCAGGCGGCGTAGGCCAGTGAAAGCGCCGAAATAAAGAAGCCCACCACGCTCCAGACGCGCAGGGGAATATCGGAAAAGGACAGAATGCCGGTCTGCGCCAGTTGCAGCAGTGCGCGGATATTGAAAGCGCTCTGGCCGCTATTGCGCGTCTGCACGTCGAACGGCACGGCAATCGAGCGATAGCCCACCCAGGCATACATGCCCTTCATAAAGCGGGCCCGCTCCGGCATCGACTGCAGGCTGTCGATCACCTTGCGGTCCAGCAAGCGGAAATCGCCGGCATCGGCCGGGATATTCACGCTGGAGAGCCAATTCATCAGGCCATAGAAAGCGAAGGCGCCGGTCCGCTTGAGACGCGATTCATCGGCACGCGACTGGCGCACGCCGTAGACCATGTCGTAGCCCTCGCGCCAGCGCGCCAGAAAGGCGGGAATCAGGGCCAAGGGATGCTGGAAGTCGGCATCGATCAGGATGACCAGGTCGCCCGACACATGGTCCAGCCCGGCGGTCAGCGCCGCCTCCTTGCCGAAATTGCGCGACAGGTTGATCAAGCGCAAGGGCATGCCGGATTGGCAAAGGTCGGCGACCACGCTGGCGGTGTTATCGCGGCTGCCGTCGTTGACCACGATGATTTCGCACCGGGACGCCAGCGGTTGCAGCGTGGCCCAAAGCGCCAGCAGGAAGTCGCGAATCCCTTCGCCTTCGTTATATGCCGGTACGACGCAGGAAATGTGAGGGTTGGCGGAATGCAAGGTACACCTGTGGAAATAATGATTGCCGACAGCTGAATTATTTATAGACGGCTATCGGTTTCGATATTGGGCGTATGCGTTATCCGGCATGCGGCGTGCAAATCGCTTTATTACCGATCGGTTACATTGCGCGCGGACGGGCGATGGAATGGCCGATACCCGGCCACCGGCTCGGTATGGGCGGGACGGACCTTGCCCGCGGCTGCCTATGCGCTTTCCGCGGCGGTCGGAACTTGCCTTGTCACTGTCTAAGCCAGGATTCGGCTTATGCGTCCTGGGTATCCAGACCGGATCGTGCCGGCAAGGTTCCCGTTGCGGGCCGACATATCGCAATGTACAGACCTGCAACGATAGGACTTGCCGAAGCGAAGCGGGGTGAAGTGTGGGGCTGGAGGGGGCGGCCGTGCTGGCATTCGGCTTTTCCGTGAACGACAATTCCCGGTATTTTGCGAAAGAAAATTGAGTTGGAATTTGGGAATATAAATTCTCGGAAAATATACTAAGTGGAATTGATTATGCTGGCTGAAATTTCGAAAATATTCTTTCCACGAACAAATCCGAGTGCCGCTTCAAGGAGTGGGAAATTACACGAATCTACACCTTCGGTCGAGATTGAGAATCGGGGGAGTTTTCCGGATGGTTCTCGCAACCTATTCCGACCCCCTTCCGTGACAGTGGCGGATAAAGGCTGCGATAAGGTGGGGATGGGGGGGAGCCCATCGAGAAAATCCGCATCCAGACACATATCTGCCCCCGAATCTACGGCAGTACCGTATGGCTCGGGAAAGTCAATTGCGGGCATTCAATCGGGGAGAGCTGTCCCTGGCGCTCATGTGAGCAAGGGGCAGAAGGCGCTGGAAATCGATGTGGAGGCTGGCAATTCTGAAGGCAATGAACTGCTTCATGAGTATTTTAGTGAATTGCAAAATAATGGTGTAAAAAAATCAGCATCGAAGGAGTGGATTTTCAGGTGAAGTACATAAATGACGGCAAAGATAAATGGTTGGTCCGCGTGGGCGACCTTAAAAGGGAGTTGCACAAAAAACACGCGGAGGCAGACTCGTGGACGACGCTCAGCGCCAAAGTTGCCCGAGAGCAAGAAATATTGAGCAACTGGAAACCGGGCCGAGAAATATCCCCAAAGGATGTTAATCTCGTCGATGCGATGCGGGCGGGATTACAATTGGCAATGATGGATTTCGAAAAAAATGAGTTGCTGAAGAATCGGAGAGAAAGTATCCATATTAAGCTGGGTGAATTGCGAGATGCGCTGAAAGGTGCCTTGCCAAAGCAACAGCCATATGCTTCGCCTGTTAAAAGGGTGTTTGTACGGATTTGGGGATGGCTGATGTCGCCATTCAGGCCTGCCCTCATAACGTTTAAACATGAAAGGGATGAAATTTGCAAGATCGCTTCGGATATTATCGCTTCGAATATTGCACAGGAAATTAGTTTGGCAAAAGCAGCGATTGATAGTGGCAACAAGAAATGGATTGCGGAAAAATCGGCACATCATGATCGGCAGGTATGGCCATTATCGAAGGAAGATAGATTTATTTGTACTGCGAATGCCTCCGACGAAAAGTCGATTAAAAAAGCGAAAGCGCTTGAAGGTGAGCTGAATCAAGCGTGGAAGGCAATGTTCCCGAGCTAGCCTAAAAGGATTTGGTGGTTGCGATACTGCGCTGAATAATTTAAATGGCATTCGTTCTGGGTATATAAAAGAAAGCAGTTGAATTGCTTCCAATTGCTGCGCTATTGAAAGTGTGACTGCAAGCTGAAAACCTAACCGCGCTCACCGGCAATCACCGCCCGATGAGCGCAGTCCGGTCATCGATCAGAACAGATAATCGACCGTCACGCCCATCGTCCTGGGCTGTCCTACCTGGGCCAGGGTCGCGGTCTTCAGGAACATCACATTCCGGTTGGTCGCGTTCTTGACGTAGGCACGCACATTCCAGGCGGCACGCTGGTAGCCTGCATTGGCATCGACCAAGGTGTAACCGCCGGCCTTGAACTGCTCGTTATTGTCGATCTCCGAGTAGTACTTGCCGGTATGGGTCAGGTCGCCGCCGAAGTACCAGCCGCCGTCCAGGCGTTGCTTGAAGCCCAGATTGGCGGTGAACCTGGGTGCATAGTTGAAGTGATTGCCGGCGATAGCGGGATTGGCGGCCGGCGCGGTGTTCACCTTGGTATGCAGCCAGCCCAGCGAGCCATGCAATTCCAGCTGGCGGGTCACCATGCCGTTGGCGCTGACTTCCAGGCCATGGCTGCTGCCCTTGGGGATATTGACGAAGCGGCGGTTCAACAAGGCCTGGTAATCGTCGTAGCGATTGATGAACAGATTGGCGTTCAGGTTCAGGCGCTTGTCCAGCAACTGCGAGCGGGTGCTGAATTCATAGGTGCTGACCTCTTCCTTGCCGTACTGGTAAAACTCGCTGGTGATCCAGTCCACGCTGCCGCCGCCGGCGTTATAACCCTTGCGGGCGGTGAAGCCCACGGTGGTTTCGGGCGTGGCTTTGTAGCTGATGCCGAACTTGGGCAGGAACAGGGTTTCGGCGATATCGGTCTTGACGTAGCCGGTCCAGGGCTTGCCGGGCCAGGCGGTGACATCGCGGTTCTGCTTCTCGCGCTCCACGCGGCCGCCCAGGATCAGGTCGAGGCCGTTGGCTATAGTCAGGGTGGATTCGCCGAACAGGGCCAGGGTCTTGACCTTGTCGTCGCCGACGAAGCCGTCCGGTGCTGCATTCAGGTCTTGCTTGCGATCGTAATAGTACAAGCCGACCACGCCGCTGAATGCGCCGCCGTTCGGGTCATAGACCAGGCGCGATTCCAGCGTATTGCTCTTCTCATCCATCTTCAGCGAAAAACGATCGGCGCCGGTTTCCTTGAACTTGGCGTCGTAGTCGCCGCGACTGTACTGCAGGTGGCCGGTGAGCGCATCCGAGAAGCGGTAGCGTACATCGGTGCTGACCGTGGTGTTGCTGGAATCCTGATAGCGGGTATTGGAGGCCAAGCCGCGGAATTGATAAGCGGTGAAATCACCGTCCACGGTGTTGAGGTATTCGCCCTTCTGGTCGCGGCGCGACAGGGTGAGCTTGGCCGACAGACCTGGTGCGGCCTTCGGTTGCCAGAGCAGTTTGGCACGCACGCTGCTGCGGCGGATTTCGGACGGGTCCCACGGCCATTCGCCCGGGTAATTGATAAAGCCCTTACCGCGCAAGCCTTCTGCGGTGATACGGAAAGCCAGTTCGTCTTCCACTAGCGGGCCGGACACCATGCCCGCCAGGAGCGCCTTGCCGCCCTTGTTTTCGTAACCGGCCCGTACCGCGCCTTCGCGATGGAAGGTCGGATCATTGGTATTGACGACGATGGCGCCGCCTATGGTATTGCGGCCTTGGGTGGTGGATTGCGGGCCGCTCATCACTTCCATCTGGGCAACATCCCACAGGCCGGAATCGACATAGCGCTGGCCGGACCAGCTTTCCGATACGCCATCCACCGACGTGCTGACCCGGGGGCGGGCGCCGGAGATAAACGAGAACACGCCCGTCGAAGGGCCGGTGCCCGCTACGCCACGGATATTGGGGATGCCGGCGCCATTGGCGGTAACGTTAGGCGCGCGACTGACTACTTCATAGACCGAGCGCGATCCGCCCACATCCACGTCGCGGCCGCGCAGCACGGTCACGGCGGTGGTGGTTTCCTGCATGGAGCGGTCGATCTTTTCGCCGGTGACGGTGACGGCCGCCAGGGCGCCTTCCGCTGCGCCGACCTTGAAGCTGCCGTCCTTGTTGGCGGTGGCATGCATGCCGGCATCCGCCAGCAGCAAAGCCAACGCGCCCTGCGGACTATGGCTGCCCTGGACGGCCGGACCATTCAGGTTCTTCACCAAGGCTTCGTCCACCAGCAGGGCCTTGCCCGATTGCTGGCTGAAAAGTTTGAGCTGGTCAGCCAGTCGGCCGGCTGGAATCCGATAGTTCTGTGCTGCCGAAGTGGTGGTTTCTGCCGCATGGCTGGCGGGGACCAGCGCCATGGCGCTCAGACAGGCCAGGCTCAGTTTGCTGGCCAGCAGAAGGGCGTTGCGCTTGCGCGTACTGCGAATGTCCATCTGTTTCTATCCCTGTGATTTGGCACGTTGGCGGGCAACGTATTTTCAATGTTGAATACAAATGATAATATTTCTCATTATTGTGCGCAATGTGATCCGCATATTTCCTATGCGTCACGCATGAAGTGATGCGTTTTTGTGCAAGGCGCTGCATGCCTTTCCAAGGGATAGAGGGGGAGTGATTTTGAACTCAGCGGCATCCGAAACGGCAGCCTGGCTGCAAGCGCTGGAAGTGGGCAGCGAGCGATGGTGGCAAGCCGTCGCCGATCGCGGCGCACCTTTTTGCGAACAGATTACCGAGGATACGGTCTGCGCCACCTTCCTTTGGCGCGATCCACAGGGCGGACCCAAGCAGTCGAGCACCCTGCGGGTGTTTATCGACGTGAACTCGGTCACCAATCACCACAGCCTTGAACCGGCCTCGCTGACCCGCATCGGCGAGACCGATGTCTGGTACTGGCAAGCCGTCCTGCCAGCCGACTGGCGTGGCAGCTACCTGTTCATTCCGGTCGGCGAAGCGAACCTGCCGCCGTCTCCGGTGGGCGAGCTGGATGTGCAGCGCAATCGTCATCGGCAATGGTGGCGGGCCGTACTCGACCACGCTCAGCCCGATGCACTCAACCCGCGCCGCCCCCATGCCAGTGCCTGGGGTGGCGCCTTATCGGCGCTGCACCTGCCGCAGGCGCCGGACCAATCGGCATGGCAGCAGGTGGACAGCGGTCAATATGCCCAGCCAGCCACGCTGCGGACGCTCGACTGGCACAGCGAGCTGCTCGGCAATCGGCGTCGGATCTGGATCCATGCCACCGGAGCGGGCCTGGACGAGGCGCAGCGCCGGCAGCGGCCGCTGGTTCTCTTGCTGGATGGCCAGCATTGGGCCATGAGCATGCCCATCTACTCGGCGCTGGACAGCGAAACCGCCGCCGGCCGGCTGCCTCCCGCCGTCTATGTATTGATCGATGTGATCGATGGCGCGCGCAGGCAGGAGGAATTGTCCTGCGAGCCCTTGTTCTGGCAGGCGGTACAGGCGGAATTGCTACCGAAGGCGGCCGCCATTGAACCGTTCAGCGACGAAGCCGGCCACACGGTGGTGGCCGGACAAAGCCTGGGCGGCTTGTCCGCCGCCTATGCCGGCTTGCACTGGCCGGAACGCTTTGGCCGCGTGCTGAGCCAATCGGGCTCATTCTGGTGGCCCCACGTCAATTTGCTCGATGCCCCGCCCGGTCAGCCCTGTCCACGCAAACCCGGCAGCCGGGGCCGGCTGGCCGAGCATCTGGCGGCCGGCAAGCTGGCACAAGGTGGACTGCGCGTGTTCATGGAAGTCGGCAGCCGCGAGGACGTCATGATCGATGTGAACGACAGCCTGCACGAAGGCCTGCGCCAGGCCGGCCACGAAGTCCATTACCGCCGTTTCGAAGGCGGGCACGACTGGTTGTGCTGGCGCGGCGGCCTGCTGGATGGCCTGTCCTGCCTGCTGGCCCCGTAGATCTGCCCGAATACATTGCAAAGCCACCCCTGGCGGGTAGGCAATCCATATTAAGGAGAGAAACCATGAGTACCGAAGCGCAAAACCCGTTCGATGACGAAAGCCTGAGTTTCCTGGTGTTGGTGAACGAGCAGGAGCAGTACAGCCTCTGGCCCACCGTGGCCGCCGCACCGGCCGGTTGGCGCACCGTTCTGGGCCGGATAGCCGCGCCGCCTGCATGGACTACCTGGACCGCAATTGGACCGATATCCGGCCAGGTCAGCTGCGCAGCGCGTAAAGCGCCCTACGCAGCGATCAAAGTTCATTTACTTCTTTGCCGGCCCAGCGGGGCCAGGTATCAGCGGTCAAGGGAAATACATTGTGTTAAGTACTGCCAAGTTGCACACGCCATCCGCCACCGAGTTGGCGCTTCCACTGCTCGGTTCCCAGTTGGGTATCTGGCTGGCGGACCAGATCGGTGCGCCGGGGAATGCCTATACCGTGGCGCACTATATCGAGCTGGCCGGTCCCATGGATATTCCCTTGCTGTGCCAGGCGATTCGCCAGGGCCTGGCCGAGGCCGATACCCCCTTGGCCCGCTTCGCCGATACCCCGGCGGGGCCGCTGCAGTTCCTGCCGCAGGGTATTCAGGCGGCGGACCTGCCCGAACCGGCTTGCCTGGACCTGCGCGGTGAGGCTGATCCGGGTTTGGCTGCCCAAGCCTTGATGCGAGCCGACCTGGACCGCCCCTTGGCCGCCGATGCCGAGGAGCCGCTTTATCGGCATATCCTGCTGCGTCTGGATGAACAGCGCTGGCTTTGGTACCAGCGCTATCACCATGTCTGCGTCGATGGCTATAGCTTTGCCGCGCTGAGCCGGCGCATGGCCGACATCTATACCGCGCTGCGGCAAGGCCGCCCCGCCGGCGATAGCCCCTTCGTCTCCTTTGCCCGCGTGGTTGCGGAACGGCAAACCTACCTGGCCTCGGATGCCTGTGCGCGCGACAAGGCCTTCTGGCAGGAATACGCGCACACGCTGGCCATGCCGGTCAGCTTGTCCAGCCGCGAGGCGCGCGCGGCGCAAAGCGTGGCCAACACCGAGGTATTGCGCCATAGCCTGCAATTGGATGCCGATCGCTTGAGCCGGGCAGCGACGGCGTTGCCGGGACCCGCGCTCAGCGCCGCCGAGATGGCGATGGCCGGCCTGTTCGCCTACCTGGCGCGCATGAGTGGTGAACGCCATATCGTGGCCGGCATTCCGTTTATGCAGCGTATGGGTTCGGTGGCGATACGGGCGCTGGGCCCGGTGGTCAATGTGCTGCCGCTGCAATTGGAAGTGGATACGGCACTGAGCCTGGCCGAGCTGGCGCAGCGCCTGGCCGCCGAGTTCAAGCGGATCCGGCGGCACGAACGCTATAGCGCCGAGCAAATGCAGCGCGATATGGGCCTGATCGGCTCCGGCCGCGCGCTCTATGGTCCCACCATCAATCTGAAGATCTACGAACAGGGCCTGGACCTGGCCGGGACGCCGGGCAATACCCGCCTGTTGGCGGCCGGCCCGGTGGAAGACCTGGAATTCGGCCTGTGGCAGGTCGATGGCGTGCTGACGGTCGAATTGGCGGCCAATCCGGCCCGTTACAGCGAAGCGGAACTGCAACTGCATTGCCTGCGCCTGGAAGGACTTTTCCAGGCCCTCCTGGCGGACGGGCAGCGCGCCATCGCGGCACCCGAGCTGTTGGGCACGCTGGAACGCGGCCAACTGGCCGCGTGGTCGCAAGGCACAAACCTGGCTGCGCCAGCTGCTGTACGCACGGTGCTGGATATCTTCGCGCAGCGCGCCGAAGGCGTGGGACAACGCGCCTTGGTTTGCGATGGGGCGGAACTGGATTTTGCCGCGCTGACCACGCGCGTCGCGCAATTGGGTCGGGAATTGCTGGCCCAGGGCGTCTCGGTCGGCAGCGTGGTGGCCATCGCGGTACCCCGCGGCATCGATAGCGTGGTCAGCCTGCTGGCAGTGCTGTCGGCTGGGGCCGCCTATCTGCCCCTGGACCTGGATTATCCGGCCGAGCGCCTGGCGCTGATGCTGGCCGATGCCAAGCCGGCCCTGTTGCTGACCACGGTTGCCACGCAGGCCCGCCTGCCGCTTGGCGTACCACGGCTATGCCTCGATGAGGCGGCCGTATGCAGCCGCCTGGGCGCCCATGCCGGCACGACGATCAGCGATGCCGAGCGCAGCGAACCGCTACAGGCCGCGCACCTGGCCTATCTGATCTACACCTCCGGTTCCACCGGCACGCCCAAGGGCGTGATGGTGACCCATGGCGGTTTGCTCAATCTGCTGCTTTCGCACCAGGCCGGCATTTATGGCGACACGTTGGCACGCCTGGACGGCCGGCGTCTAAGGGCGGTGCACAGCACTTCCTTCTCCTTCGATGCCTCCTGGGAACAACTGATCTGGCTGTTGCTGGGCCAGGAACTCCATCTGTGCGACGAAGAACTGCGCCGCGATGCCCAGGCCCTGGTGGCGCTGGTGCGGGCGCAGCGCATCGACGCGGTCGATGTGCCACCCTCCATGCTGCAGCAATTATTGGCCTGTGGCCTGATGGCGGCCGGACAGCATCACCCCGTGCTGGTCATGACCGGTAGCGAGGCGGTGTCGCCGGCCCTGTGGCGCGAGCTGCGCCAGTATCCGGATCTGCAGGTACATAACTTCTACGGCCCCACCGAATACACGGTCGATACCTTGAGCGCGGCCGTCGCCGTGGCGACCGAGCCGGTGATTGGCCGGCCGCTCGCCAATACCCGTATCCATGTACTCGACAAATCGCTGCGGCCGGTGCCGGTCGGCGTGGTGGGCGAACTCTATATCGCCGGCCCCGGCCTGGCGCGCGGCTACCTGGACCGCCCGGCCATGACGGCAAGCCGATTCGTGGCCGATCCCTTTGCCGACGGCGAGCGGATGTACCGCAGCGGCGACCTGGTGCGTTGGCGTACGGACGGCCAGCTGGAATTCATCGGCCGTGACGATCAGCAGATCAAGGTACGGGGCTTCCGTATCGAGCTGGGCGAGATCGAACATGCCCTGGCCACCTTGGATGGCGTAAGCGACGCGGTGGTCCTGCCCGAGGCGGTGGGCGGCAATACCCGCTTGAACGGCTATTGCACCCTGGCTGGAGTAGCGTCGGACGAGTGGGATGCCGAAGCGGCGGGCGCTGCCTTGTTGGCCCAACTGGCGGAAGTGCTGCCCGACTATATGGTGCCGGCCAGCCTGCGCGTGCTGCCGGCCTGGCCCATGACGGTCAACGGCAAGATCGACAAGCGTGCCCTGGCCGCCATGGCGCCGGCGCCCGTCCGGCGCGGCCGGGCCGCCGAGGGCGAGGCGGAGCGCCTGGTCTGTGCCGGTGTCGCCAGCGTATTGGGCTTGGCCGAGGTCGGCGCCGACGACGATTTCTTCAACCTGGGCGGCGACAGTATTTCCGCCATGAGCCTGGGAACCGAATTGCGTCGCGCCGGCTTTCTGCTGCGGCCGCGCGATATCTTCGCGCAGCGCTCGCCCGCCCGCATGGCAACGGTATTGCAAGCCCTGGCGACCAAGCAGGACGACCATGCCGCCCTGGACAAGGGCGGTGAAATCGGGCGTTTGCCCATCATCAGCTGGTTCGCCCAGCACCATGGCCTGGAGCGTCGTTTCGCCCAGGCCGTGCTGTTGTCCATCCCCACCGAGGTCGAGGCGCGCCATCTGGCGCTAGCCCTGCTGGCCTTGCAGCGCGCGCATCCGGTCTTGCGGGCGCGGGTGGCAGGCGGGCAACTGGTGGTGGCAGCCATGCCGGCCGAGTTGGATGCGCGCATCCTGCACGAAGCACCAGGCCAGCCGGCCGATCCGGATGCGCTGTTCCAGGCGGCCGCCAAGCGCCTGGATCCCGCCAGCGGCTTGATGATGCAAGTGGTGCGTTTCCAGGCCGACGGGCGCACCCGGCTGCTGCTGGCCATGCACCACCTGGTGGTGGACGGCGTGTCCTGGCGTATCCTGCTGCCGGAACTGGAAGCCGCCTGCCTGGCCGCGGTAGCCGGCGCGACGCCCATGCTGGCGCGGGAAGACCTATCGCTGCGGGATTGGGCACAGCTGCTGGCCGAGGAAGTGCCGGCCCGCCGCGGCGAACTGGCGCTTTGGCGTGGCATCCTGGCCGAGCCGCAGGCGCCGCTGGCAAAGGGCGCGCTGGACGCGCAGCGTGACAATTACGGGTCGGCCGGACAAGCGCGCACCTTGCTTGACCAGGCCTTGACCGAGGCGATGTTGCTGACGTTGCCGCAGGCCTATCGCGCCAACGTCGAAGAAATCGTGCTGGCCGCCGTTGCCATGGCTTGCGGTGAAGTCTTCCAGGCGCCCGGCCTGCGCTTCTCGATGGAGTCGCATGGCCGTCAAGCCATTACCGAACAGGTGGACCTGGGCCGCACGGTCGGTTGGCTGACCGCCGAGTACCCGGTCGCCTTCGACCTGCATACCGCCCTGGCCAATCCGGATAGCGGTGCCGAAGCGATACGCGCCATCAAGCGCGCAATGCGCTGCATTCCCGATCGCGGCCTGGGCTACGGCGTATTGCGCTATCTCGACGATGAGCATGGTCCGGCCCTGGCCGCGCTGGAGGCGCTCAACCGTCCGCCCGTACTATTCAATTATCTCGGCCGTTTCAATGGCGGTAGCGGCGACTGGATGCCGCAACGGGCAGGCGGCTGTTTCGCCGACAGCTTCGCCGTGGACGTGGACCCGGCCATGCCCTTGCTGCACGGCATGGAAATCAATGTCTTCGTCGAGGAAACCCGGCAGGGACCTGCCCTGGCCATCAACTGGACCTGGGCGCAAAGCTTGTTCGATGCCGATATCGTCGACACGCTGCATCAACGTATCGCCCACCATGCCGCCTCGCTGCTGCGCTTCGCCACGGCCAACCCAGCGGCGGCGGCCGACACCCTGGTGGCGGCGGAAACGCAACTGGGCGGTGGCCAGACGCTGGACGATGCCGCGCTGGGCCAGCTGTGCCATCGCTATGGACCGCTAGCCGCGGTACTGCCGGTATTGCCTTTGCAGGAAGGGCTGCTATTCCATGCCCAACTGGGCGAGTCGGCCAGCAAGTACAACTCCATTACCCGTCTGGATTTCACCGGGCCGGTGGTGGAAGAAGGCCTGCGCGACGCGCTGGAAGCCGTTTTGGCCCGCCATCCGCAGTTGGGCGCCTTGTTCGACAGCGAACTGCGGCGCGAGCCGCTGCAATTGCTGCCGCTGGCCACGCGGGCCGAGCGCCGCTGGCCCTGGTCCCGTTGCAGCCTGGCCGGCGTGCCGGAAGCGGAATGGGCTGAGCGCCTGCATGCCCTGGAGCGCGCCGAGCTGGATCGCGATTTCGCCATCGGCGCCGCTGATGCCGGACCGCTCTTGCACGCCCTCCTGGTCGAGCTGGACGGCGACCGGCACGCCCTGTTCCTGACCGCCCATCACCTGGTGGTGGACGGCTGGTCCACGCCCATCCTGTTGCGCGACTTCCTCAAAGCCTATGGCGACGGACCGCAGAGCCTGCGCCCGACCCGCGTGGACTATCCCACCGTGGTGCGCGCCCTGGCAGGCCGCGACCTGGCCGCCGCGCGGCAGGTCTGGCGCGAGGTCCTGGCGGATGTCAAGCCCACCCTGCTGTTCGAAGGCGCCACGGCGGCGCCGGCTGTGCATGAGTTTGAATTGGTGGTGCCGAAGGACTTGGAACAAGCCCTGGCGGCTTGCTACCGGCAATATGGCTTGACCCTCAATACGGTCATGCAGGGAGCCTGGGGGGCCTTGCTGTCCATTCTTACCGGCCGTGACGACGTGGTATTCGGTTCGCCGGTATCCGGCCGTTTCAGCCCGGTGGACGGTATCGACGAACATATCGGCTTGTTCAGCAATACCATTCCGGTGCGGGTGCGCCTGCAAGCTGACTTGTCCTTGTGGGCACAATTCGCCGCCGTCCAGGCGCAGCAGATCCAGTTGCTGGAAAACGATGGCCTGGGACTGGGCGAGATCCAGCGGCTGGCCGGTGCGCCGACGCTGTTCGATACCCTGTTGGTGGTCGAGAACTACCCCGACCAGGACGACCTGCATGCCCGCGAATACCAGGGGGCCCGTTTGGGTGCGCTGCGCAACCGCGGCCATACCCACTATCCGCTGACCATCCTGGTGCTGCCGGGCGAGCGCTTACGCCTGTTGATCGAGTACCGCGACCTGGTCCGCGAACCGGCGCAATTGGCCGAACGCCTGCTGATGCTGCTGGAACATCTGGCCTATCGTCCCGAGCAGCCGTGGTCGGATTTCGTGGGGCAGACCCAGGCCGAACAGGCGCTGATCGTCGCGACCAATGCCACCGGCCGTGAGCTGGCCCCGCTGACCCTGCGCGATATGCTGGTGACACAGGCACAGCGCACCCCGTCGGCGCCGGCCCTGCTGGATGTGGCGCATAGCCTGAGCTATCGCGAAACCCGCGCACAGGTGGCTGATCTGGCGGCACGCATGCGGGCTGACGGCGTCGGCTTGGGCGATATCGTCGCGGTAGCCCTGCCGCGTTCGGTTCAACTGAGCCTGGCATTGATGGCGACGCTGGAGCTGGGGGCGGCCTATCTGCCGCTGGATACCGGCTATCCCGACGAGCGCCTGGCCTATATGGTGGGCGATGCCAAACCGCGCCTGATCGTCACGACCTCGGCGCTGGCCGAGCGCTTCGGCCCCCTGGGACGCTTGCTGCTCCTGGATGAACTGCCGGTCCTGGCCGACGGCGCGGCGACCGGCGACGGTCCGGCCGTTGCGGGCCTGACGCCCGATCACGCCGCCTATCTGCTCTACACCTCGGGTTCCACCGGCCGCCCCAAGGGCGTGTTGGTGTCCCACCGCGCCATCGTCAATCGCTTGGCCTGGATGCAGCATGAATACGGACTGGACGGTAGCGACGTGGTGCTGCAAAAGACCCCGTGCAGCTTCGATGTATCGGTGTGGGAGTTCTTCTGGCCCTTGATGTACGGTGCCCGTCTATTTATGGCGCCACCGGAATCGCACCGCGATCCGGAGGCGCTCCTGGGCTTGATCGAGGCGCATGGCATCACCATCGCCCACTTCGTCCCCTCCATGCTGGCGGCCTTTGTCGGTTTCCTGCGCGCCGACCCGCAACAGCGTGACGCCGCCTGCGCCAGCTTGCGCCATGTGTTCTGCAGTGGCGAAGCACTGTCGCGCGAATTGGCGGAACTGTACGGCCGGCATATCGCCGCGCCGCTGCATAATCTGTATGGCCCGACCGAAGCGGCCGTCGATGTCAGCTACAAGCCGGCGGCGGAACACGACGCCGGCACGCGCCTGGCCGCCAGCGTGCCGATCGGGCGACCGGTCTGGAACACGCAATTGCGCATCCTCGACAACTATCTGCGGCCGGTGCCGGTGGGCGTGGCTGGCGAGCTGTACCTGGCCGGCGTGCAATTGGCCCATGGCTACCTGGGCCGCCCCGATCTGACGGCCAGCCGTTTTGTCGCGGACCCCTGGGGCGACGGCGAGCGCATGTACCGGACCGGCGACGTGGTGCGCTGGCTGCCGACCGGCGATGTCGAATACCTGGGGCGCAGCGACGACCAATTGAAGATACGCGGCCAGCGTATCGAGCTGGGCGAGATCGAAACCGCCTTGTTGGCGCAAGCCGAGGTGCAGGCCGCCGTCGTGGTTGCCCGTACCCTGGGTGCCCGGCCGGATGACATGGCCGGTGCCGATGCGCGCCAACTGGTGGCTTACGTGGTGGCGGCCGATCCTACGGCGGAGCTGGATACCGCCGCGCTGCGGCAGGCCCTGGCGGCCGGCTTGCCCGCCCATATGGTGCCGGTGGCCATCGTCTGCCTGGCCGCCTTCCCGCTCAGCGCCAACGGCAAGCTGGACCGCAAGGCCCTGCCGGAGCCGATGGCGGTGAGCGGCGCCAGCGGACGTCCGCCTCGGCCCGGCATGGAAAGCCAGATCGCTGGGGTCTTCGCCCGCACCCTGGATCTGCCGCAAGTGCAGGCCGAGGACGACTTCTTTGCCCTGGGCGGCCATTCCTTGCTGGCCATGCGGCTGGCGGCGGAGTTGCGGCGCGAGTTGGGCCAGCCGGTATCGGTGGGGCAGATCATGGTTTCGCCCACGGTCGCCAAGCTGGCGGCGGTGTTGTCCGACGCCGGCATGGCGGCGGATCCGGCCAATGCCGGATTCGGCGAGGTACTGCACCTGCGCGCCGGCGCCGGCAAACCGCTGTTCTGCATCCACCCCGCCTCCGGTTTTGCCTGGCAATACAGCGGTTTTTCCCGCTACCTGCCGGCACACCTGCCCTTGGTGGGATTGCAGTCGCCCCGTCCACACGGCGCCATCGCAGCCAGTGCCGACATGGTCGCCGTGTGCGAACAGCACCTGGCGACACTGCGCACCATCCAGCCGCATGGACCGTATCACCTGGTCGGCTACTCCCTGGGCGGTACGGTGGCGCAAGCCTTGGCGGCGCGGCTGCAGGCGCTGGGCGAGGAAGTGGCCTTCCTGGGCTTGTTCGATACCTATCCGCCGGAAGGACAGGATTGGAGCGGGCCGACCGAAGAGGAAGCCCGCGCCGAAGTGGCGCGCGAGCAGGAGCAGTTCATGACGGCAACCGAGGCCGCCGCCGATGCGTTCATGTTGCGCGAGAAGACCGAGATGTTCGGCCACATTGTCGCCAACTACCAGGACGCGGTGCGGCTGCTGTCGCAAGCCGGCACGCCCCGCTTTGCCGGCGAAGCGGTACTGTTCGTGGCCAAGCGCACCCTGCCGGCCGGCATGGATGTACAGCAGACCTGGGCGCCCTTTGTCGATCGCCTGGTGACGCACGAACTCGATTGCGCCCATGAGGACATCGTGTCGCCCGAGTCGCTTGAAGTGCTGGGACCGTTGCTGCGGAAGGTGTTGGAGGAAGTGCCGACGCTGGGTAGCTGATTGCTTGGTTCGCGGTAACCCTGCACGGGGTTGCCGCGAATCGGCAGTCAGGTAGGGTTTATTTCGGAATCACCAGCGGGGTATGGCTGACCGGATCGTCGATGATCAAGCACGGCAATCCAAACACCTCTTCCACCAAGGCCGCCGTGATCACCTCACGGGGAGCGCCCTGCGCCACGATCCGGCCTTCGCGCATGGCGACCAGGTGGGTGGCGTAGCGGCAGGCGTGATTCAGATCGTGCAGCACGGCGATCAGGGTCCGGCCGGCCGTTTCGCGCAGCTGCCGGAACAGGTCCAGGAGCTCGATCTGGTGGGCGATGTCGAGGTAGGTGGTCGGTTCGTCCAGCAGCAGCAACGGCGTTTGCTGGGCGAGCGCCATGGCGACGAAAACCCGTTGGCGTTGCCCGCCGGACAACTCGCCGACACTGCGTTCGGCCAGCGCAGCCACGCCGGTGGCGGCCATGGCCTGGGTCACCGCCTCTTCGTCGGCGCGGCTCCACTGCTTGAACAGGCTCTGGTGCGGGTAACGGCCGCGCGAGACCAGGTCGAGCACGCTGATGCCATCCGGCGCCACCGCGCTCTGCGGCAACAGTCCCAGCTCCCTGGCTATCTGCTTGGCCGGATAGCGGTGGATATCCTTGCCGTCCAGGCAGATCTGGCCCGCCTTTGGCGGCAGCAAGCGGCACAGGCTGCGCAGCAGGGTGGATTTGCCGCAGCCGTTGGGGCCGACGATCACGGTGAACGAGCCGTCGGGAATGCTGAGATCCAGCCCATCGCAGATCGTTTGCTGGCCATAAGCCAGCCGCAGCTTGCTGGCCGTCAGGCGGGCCGGCGGGGTGTCGTGTAGGAGCGTCATGTCGATTCGGGCCGTGATTGGCGCAGCAGCAGCCACACCAGGTAGATACCGCCAATGCTCACCGTGACGACGCCGACCGGCAGCTGGTGCGGCGGGAACAGATGTTGGGCGGCATAGTCGGCCGACAGCAGCAGCAATGCGCCGGTCCAGGCAGCGCCCAGCAGGGAGGTGCTATGGCTGCGGCTCAGGCGTTGGGCGATCTGCGGCGCGGCCAGCGCGATAAAGGAGATAGGGCCGGCGGCGGCGGTCGCGGCCGCCGTCAGGACAACGCCCAGGCCCATCATGGCCAGGCGGGTACGTTCGGCGGGAATCCCCAGCGCGCTGGCGCTGTCGTCACCCATCTCCAGCAAGTGCATGCGGCGACCCAAGGCCAGGACGGCAAGCACCGCCAGCAGGCAGAACAGCGCCGGGGCGGCGCCCTTGTCCCAGGTGATGCCATTCAGCGTGCCGGCGCCCCAGAGCGCGGCGCTCATGGCCGATTCCAGGCTGGCGCTGATGGTCAGCCAGGTGTTGAAGGCCGCCAGCATGGCGCTGACGGCAATGCCGACGATGATCAGCCGGAAGTTATCCACACCCTGTCGGTAAGCCAGCAGGTAGACCAGCAAGGCCGAGGCCAGGCCACCCAGCAAGGCGCCGCCGGCAATCTGGAAATAACTGCCTTGCAGCAGCACGATGGTGACCAGGGCGCCGGTGTGGGCGCCGGTGTTGAAACCGATCACGTCCGGGCTGCCCAGGGGGTTGCGTATCAGCGATTGGAAGATGGCGCCGCTCATGCCCAGCGCCCCCCCCACCACCAGTGCGAACACCACGCGCGGCAAGCGCCATTGCAGTACGACCGCCTGCAAGCGCGCCGGTCCCTCGCCCTGCAAGGCGAGGATGATCTGGTCCGTGCCCAGTGCCAGCGTGCCGGCTTGCAGCGCGCAGCAGGCCAGCAGCAGGCAGGCCAGGCATAGCAGGCTCCCGGTCAGCAGGCCGGCCGTATGCAGGCGCATATTCCAGCGGCCGTCCAGGCGGCCGATCAGCAGGGTGCGATGGCGGCTCATCGGCCGCCTCCCGCGAGGGTGCCGCGGCGCGCCAGCCAGATCAGGACCGGCGCGCCGATAAAGGCCGTGACGATGGAGACGCGCAGCTCGCCCGCCACCAGCAGGCGGCCGAGGATATCGGATGAAAGCAGCAGGATGGGTGCGAGCAGCAGGCTGAAGGGCAGTATCCAGCGCTGGTCGGTGCCCACCATCCAGCGGGCGATATGGGGAATCATCAAGCCGACGAAGCCGATCGGACCGGCGACCGCCGTACTGGCGCCGCATAGCAGGGTGATGGCCAATACCGCCACGACATGCACCCGGCGCGGCCGGCTGCCCAATGCGGCCGCCATCTCCTCGCCCATGCCCAGGATATTGAGCGGGCGCCCCAGCAGCACGGCCAGGATGCAGCCGACCACGATGGCGGGCGCCACCTGCAAGGCCAGGCCGAGGTCGCGTATGTCGAGCGAGCCGGCGCTCCAGAAACGGGCCTTGTCGAATACCCATGGATTGATCAAGGTCAGGCCGGACGACAGGCCCATCATGACCGCGCTGATGGCGACGCCGGCCAGCACGAAGCGCATGGGCTCCAGCCTGGCCGAGCCGTAGCTGCCAACCAGGTACACCAGGATGGTGGTCAGCAGGGCGCCGGTGAAGGCGAAGCCGAGGTAGCCGGCCGGCGAGCCGACGGCAAAGAAGGAGATGCCCACGATCACCGCGAAGCTGGCGCCGGCGTTGACGCCCAGGATGCCCGGATCGGCCAGCGGGTTACGGGTCAAGGCCTGTATCAGCGCGCCCGAAATGCCCAGTGCGGCGCCGGCCAGCAGCCCCAGCACGGTACGCGGTAAACGGCCTTGCCGGACGATGATGGCGTCGGGGTGGGCGCCGCTGCCGAACAGGCTGTCCAGTACCACCGTCAGTGCGATCGGCTTGGCGCCCAGCAGCAGGCTGGCCAGGACGATGGCCGCCAGCAGGACCAGGCACAGCAGTAGCCACGATAAGCGTTTGCGCAACAGGACCGATGAACTGCTAGGCGAGCCATATGACTGGGCCGAAGGGGAAGGCATGTGGGAGATCGATGGCAAATGAAAATCGTTATTATTTAGATTTCGGCGCTGTAATGTTACCATGCGACGCCTCCAGGTGGCACACGGGCAGGGTCCAGGACCTTGCCGGCGCGGTGCCGCCCCTCTCACCCGTTCGAGTCGCCATGCCCAAGCCTTCCTTACTGCTGGATTTCAGTCTGCTCAAGCAAAATCCCCATTTCCGTGCCGTTTTCGTGGCGCGGATGATGTCGGTTTTCGCACTGGGCATCATGTTGGTCGCCGTACCCGTGCAAATCCATGCCCTCACCGGCTCCTCCCTGCAGGTCGGTGCTGCCATGGCCCTGGACGGGGTCGGCATGTTTATCGGCTTGATGTGCGGCGGGGTCCTGGCGGACCGTTTCGACCGGCGCAAATTGATCCTGTTGGCCCGCGGCCTGTGCGGCGTGGGTTTCCTGGTGCTGGCGCTGAACAGCTTTGTCGCCGCGCCTTCGGTCGCCGCGCTTTACCTGGTTTCGCTGTGGGACGGCTTCTTTGGCGCCATGGGCATCACCGCCCTGATGGCGGCCACGCCGGGCCTGGTGGGCAGGGAGAACCTGCCCGCAGCCGGCGCGCTCAGCATGCTGACCGTGCGCTTCGGCGCCGTGTTGGCGCCGGCGGCCGGTGGCTTGATCATCGTCGGTGCGGGCGTCAGCTGGAATTACCTGCTGGCCGGCGTCGGTACCCTGGCCACGCTGATCCCGCTGACCCGCTTGCCCAGCCTCAAGCCCGAAGGGTATGAGCCGGAGCATCCGCTGCGGGCCCTGCAGGATGGCTTCCGCTTTCTGTGGCAGAACAAGGTGGTAGGTGCCGTGGTGATGGTCGGTACCTTGCAGGCGCTGCTGAGTGCCGTGCGTGTGCTGTTCCCCGCGCTGGCGGAGCAAGGCTATGACGGCGGTGCGGCGGAAGTGGGGCTGATGTATTCGGCCGTGCCGCTGGGCGCCATGGTAGGCGCCTTCACCAGCGGCTGGGTGGGAGGCTTGCGCCGGCCCGGCCTGGTGATGCTGGGCTGCGTACTGGCTTCGTCGCTCGGTGTGGTGGCGCTGGGCGCTATCCACTACCTGGCGGCCGGTCTGTTGCTGCTGGTCCTGCTGGGCTATCTCGGTTCGATCGCCTCGCTGTTGCAATTCACCCTGGTGCAGGACCATACCCCGGACCGTCTGCTGGGCCGGGTCAATAGCCTATGGAATGCCCAGGACGTGGTCGGCGATGCAGCCGGCGCGCTGGGCATGGGCGCGCTGGCCCGCTTCTTCGCCCCCTTGTTGGCGCTATGCCTGTTTGGCGGCGCCGCCACCGCGGTAGCCGTCATGATGTGCGGGGGGTTTGCCTCGCTGCGGCGCTTGAATGGCCGATCGGGCGGCGAAGACGGCCAGGCGGGCGAGCTGGCCGAGCAAGGTTGACGGGTAAATCCCGGCGGTTCCTATGCCGGGCCCGGGAATAGCTGCTGCAATCGCGTCAGCAGCTTGCTGGCGCTGTAGTAGTCGAGGCGGAAATTATCCCTTCCCATGGCGAAGACCTGCTTGCCGGTGACCGCCGGGTTGCGGGCGAGAAAGCGGTTGCGCTTGAGCTGCTCGGCAACGGCTTCGTTGGCGGCGAACAGCAGCAGGCTACGGCCTTGCAGGCCATCGGCGAATTTTTCGCCCGATAGCTGGATGATGTCGCGCCGCACCCCCATGCTGCGGTCGCCCTTGACGCTCTCGGGCACCTCGGCCAACTGGAAGCCCAGATCCTTCAGCAGCTTGCCTTGGGCCGATTCGGCGGTCCAGACATTGGCGCCCGAATCATCCTCGTAATACACCATGGCGGTGGTCGGCTGGGGCGGCAGGCGCAGCTTGGCGCGGGTCTGCTCCGCCTGTTGGGCGAAGCGTGCGATCGCCGCGGCGGCATCCGCCTCGTGGCCGGTCGCCTTGCCCAGGATCGTGGCCAGCTCCTGCCAGCTCTTGTCGTCGTAGTTGATGACCAGGGTCGGGGCGATCAGATTGAGCTGCTCATACAGCTTGAGCGCGGAATCGCCGCCGGTGCCGGCCATGATGATCAGATCGGGGTTGGCGGCAATGATGGCCTCGGCATTCGGCTCGCCCTGGTACAGCGGTTTCACGCCGCGTGCCGTGGCGACATCGGCCCACTGGCTGAAGTAGCCCTGCGCATCGGTGATCGGCGTACCGGCCTTGGTGGCGCCGCTGGCAACCAAGGGTGCATTGATGGTCAGCAGCGTGCCGGTCAGGGTGACGCTGGTGGAGACGATGCGCAGCGGCCTTTGCTCCAGCACGATATCGCCCCTGACGCTGGCGATGGTGCGCGGCCATTGGCCCGCTTGCGCCGACGCGGCTGTCTTGGGTGTGGCCGCCGCCGTGGCAGCCGGTGGCTTGGCGGTAGTCGGACCGGTGTCGCAGCCCGTCAGCAACGATAGCGACACAAGTAGGCACGCCAGGCCGGCCGGCAGGCGGCGGGGCGGGCCGGAGAGAGAGTGGGTCATGCTCGATGGTCCTTCGGGTGTTTGCGTACTTGATTAGTAATGATAAGTGTTATCATTAATATGATTATTATCATTTGTTCAATGGTAACCGACGCGGCCCGTCCGTGTCCGCTGCCATATGGACTGTTCATGGCTTTAACCCGGGAGTGACCTGCTTGCGGCTGCCTCAAGGCGGTCGCGGGCATGGTGTCGAAACATGCTGAAGAAAATTGCTTATCTGTGCTTGCCCATGGGCTTGCTGGGCTGTGGTGCGGCTGCCGAGGGTGAGCCCCCACCCATGCCGGCGCCCAAGGTGGGAACCGTGGTATTGGCAGAGCAGGATGCCGTGATACGCACTGAACTGGCAGGCCGCACCGCCGCTTACCGGGTCGCGGAAATCCGCCCGCAGGTCGCCGGCATCGTGCAACGCCGCCTGTTTACCGAAGGGGCGGAAGTCAAGGCCGGCCAGGTCCTGTACCAGATCGAAGCGGCCAGCTACCAGGCCGCGCGCGAGCAGGCCGAAGCCAGCTTGCACGACGCCAGTGCCAATCTGGATAGCCAGCAAGCCAAGCTGACCCGCCAGGACGAGCTGATCAAGCTGAAAGTCGTCAGCCAGCAGGCGCACGATGATGCCAAGGCGGCTTTCCGCCAGGCACAAGCCAACTACAAATCGCGCCAGGCCGCCCTGAAAGCCGCTTCCCTTGAACTGGAACGTACCCGCGTGGTGGCACCCATCAGTGGCCGTATCGGCCGCTCGACCGTCAGCGAAGGGGCGCTGGTGAGCCTGGGCCAGGTCCAGCCCATGGCGACCTTGCAGCAACTCGACCCCATCTATGTCGATATCGTCCAATCCAGCCAAGCCTTGCTGCAGCTCAAGCGGCAATTGGCCGGCGGCATGCAGTCCGGGCGTGCCCGGGTCGCCTTGAAGCTGGAAGACGGCAGCGCCTACGAACATCCCGGCGTACTGCAGTTCGCCGAGGTCAATGTCGACCCCGCCAGCGGCGCGGTCACCCTGCGGGCACAGTTCCCCAATCCGGATGGGCTGTTGCTGCCGGGCATGTTCGTGCGCGCCGAGGTGGAGCAGGGCGTGCGCCGCCGTGCCCTGCTGGTACCGCAGCAAGGCGTGACCCGCAACGAAAAGGGCCAGCCCACCGCACTGGTGGTCAACGCCCGTAATCAAGCCGAAGCCCGGCTATTGCAGGTCCAGGGCACCCAGGGCAAGCATTGGATCGTTACGGCCGGCTTGCAAGCCGGCGACCGGCTGATCGTGGACGGCCTGCAGCGCGCCGTGGTCGGCCAGCCGGTGGAGCCGGTCGCGCTGGCGCCCGCCACCGCATCCGTCGCCAGCAAGCAAGGCGGTTGATCATGCTGGCCCGCTTCTTTATCGAGCGTCCGGTGTTCGCCTGGGTGCTGGCGACCGTCATCATGCTGGCCGGCGGCCTGGCGATGGCGATCCTGCCGGTATCCAAATACCCCGATATCGCACCGCCCTCCGTGATGATCACCGCCAACTATCCCGGCGCGTCGGCCGAGGTGGTGGAAAACAGCGTGACCCAGGTGCTGGAGCAGGAGCTCAAGGGCCTGGACAACCTGATGTACTTCAACTCGACCAGTAGCGCCGCCGGCCGGGCCGAGATCATGCTGACCTTCAAGCAAGGCACCGATCCCGATGTGGCGCAGGTGCAGGTGCAGAACAAGGCCAGCCAGGCCAGCAGCCGCCTGCCGCGCCAGGTGCAGCAGAACGGCCTGGTCGTGACCAAGCAGCAAGGCAGCTTTCTGATGATCGCCGCCTTCTACGACAAGACCGACCGGCGCAGCGATACCGATATCTCCGATTGGCTGTCCAGTACCCTGCAGGACCCGCTCAGCCGCGTCGAGGGGGTGGGCATGGTGCAGAATTTCGGTTCGCCCTATGCCATGCGCGTCTGGCTGGACCCGCACAAGCTCAACGGTTACGGCTTGATGCCCACCGATGTCACCAAGGCCATCGCCGAGCAGAATACCGAGGTATCGGTGGGCGAGCTGGGCGCGCGGCCGTCTTCGGATGAGCAGCAGCTCAACGCCACGGTAACGGCCTTGTCGCGCTTGCAGTCGGTTGAACAGTTCCGCCAGCTGGTGTTGAAGACGCGCTCGGACGGTGCGGTGGTGCGCCTTGCCGATGTCGCACGGGTCGAACTGGGTAGCGAGGATTACAGCAGCACCTCGCGCCTGAATGGCCATCCGGCCTCCGGCCTGGCCTTTATGCTGGCGCCCGGCGCCAACGCCCTGGACACCGCCGAAGCAATCAAGGCCAAGGTAGCGCAATTGGCGGGCGCGTTCCCGGCCGGCATCGAGGTGGCCTATCCGGAAGACACCACCCGCAGCGTCAAGCTATCCCTCCGCGAAGTGCTCAAGACCCTGGTCGAAGCGGTGGTGCTGGTGGTGCTGGTGATGTACCTGTTCCTGCAGAACTGGCGCGCAACCTTGATTCCCGCCATCACCGTACCGGTGGTGCTGCTGGGCACCCTGGCGGTGCTGGCACTGGCCGGCTATTCCATCAATACGCTGACCTTGTTCGCCATGGTGCTGGCCATTGGCCTGCTGGTGGACGATGCCATCGTGGTGGTGGAAAACGTCGAGCGCATCATGCGCGAGCAAGGCCTGGACGCCAGGTCGGCCACCCTGGCATCGATGCGGGAGATCACCGGCGCCCTGGTCGGCATCGCCATCGTGCTGGGCGCGGTCTTTCTGCCCATGGCCTTCTTCAGCGGTTCGGTGGGGGTGATCTACCGTCAATTCTCCGTCACCATCGTGGCAGCCATGGCCTTGTCGGTGGTGGTGGCCGTCTGTCTTACCCCGGTGCTGTGCGCCACCTTCCTCAAGCCGGAACATGGACAGCCACGCGGCCTGTTCGGCTGGTTCAACCGGCGGTTCGAGCAAGCGCAAACGGGATACGGCAAGCAACTGCGCAGCCTGCTGACGCGGCCGGTGCGCTTCAGCCTGGTCTACCTGGCCATCGTGGGCTTGATGGTCTTCCTGCATCACCGCCTGCCTACAGCCTTTGTCCCGGATGAGGACCAGGGCACCGTGATGGTGCAATTCAATCTGCCCAGCGGCGCGACCTATCCGCGTACCGCCAAGATCGTGCAGGCGGTCGAACGCCACTTCCTGGAAGGGGAGAAGGCCGATATCGATGCCATCTATACCTTGTCCGGTTTCAGCTTCGGCGGTTCCGGCCAGAATGCCGGCATGGCATTTATATCGCTGAAGGACTGGTCGGAGCGGCAGGGCGCCGAGCACAGCGCCGCGGCGATCGCCGAGCGGGCCAATGGCGCGCTGAGCGAATTGCGCGATGCCGACGTATTCAGCATGGTATTGCCGCCCATCGATGGGCTGGGACAAACCAATGGTTTCGAATTCTGGCTGCAGGACATCAGCGGCCAGGGACAAGCCAAGCTGGTGGAAGCGCGCGAGCAGTTGGTAAATCTGGCCCAGCAGGACAAGCGGCTGATGGCGGTACGAGCCAACGGTAGCGACAACACGCCGCAATTGCGGGTGGATATCGACCAGGCCAAGGCCTCCGTATTGGGTTTGGACCTGACCGATGTGAACGGTACCCTGGCCACGGCTTGGGGTGGCGCCTACGTCAACGATTTTGTCCACCACGGCCGGGTCAAGAAAGTCTTCGTCCAGGCCGATGCGCCCTATCGTTCGCGTCCCGAGGATATCTCGCTATGGGCCGTGCGCAGCGGCAATGGCGCCATGGCGCCGTTCTCCGCCTTTGCCGACACCCGCTGGGACAACGGCCCCGCGCAGCTGCGCCGCTACAACGGCCTGCCGGCCATGCAGGTGTTCGGCTCGGCGGCCGGCGGGGTCAGCTCGGGCGAAGCCATGGAAGCGATCGAGAAGATGGCTGCCCGGCTACCGGGCACCAACTACGAATGGAGCGGACTGTCCTACCAGGACAAGCTGTCCAGCGGCCAGGCGCCACTGCTGTATGCCGCTTCCATCCTGTTTGTCTTTCTCTGCCTGGCGGCCTTGTATGAAAGCTGGACGGTGCCGTGCGCGGTACTGCTGGTATTCCCCTTGGGCGTGGTCGGCGCCATGCTGGCCGTGACCGTGCGGGGGATGCCCAGCGATATCTACTTCCAGGTCGGTTTGCTCACGACGATCGGCCTATCGGCCAAGAACGCCATCCTGATCATCGAGTTCGCCGAAGCCGCCGTAAAACAGGGCGCGACCGCGTTGGAAGGCGTGATCGAAGGCGCCCGCCTGCGGCTACGCCCCATCGTCATGACCTCGCTGGCCTTCGGCGCCGGCGTCATCCCCCTGGTCATCGCCGATGGTCCGGGCTCGGCCAGCCAGAACGCCATCGGTACCGGCGTACTGGGCGGCGTGCTCTCCGCTACCGTACTGGCGATCTTCTTCGTACCACTGTTCTATGTACTGGTGCGGGCCTTGCCGCTACGTCGAGGCAAGGAAGCGGCTCGGCGCTTGGCCATGGAATAGGATCTCGACATGCGTTGATACACCAAGGGGACGGGATGACCGTCCCCTTGGTGCTTTTGACGGCACACGATCTACTTGCGCGTTCCTGACTTGAGTGCAGGCGGACCGAATAATTTGACGACCGCGGTGTACTCCGACGGATTGACTTGGCCGGCTTGGCGCGGCCGGGGCTCGAGCGAGGATAGATAGACGCGATACTTGCCGACGACCTTGGCGTGGCGGTCAAGCTGCTCGGAACCCCCATCCCAGGGGAGGGCGATCACCTGCGGCTTGATATGCGGCCCATACACCCAGAAGAGCGCAACGGCTTCCCCCGCGACCGCGCAGTTCACGTCGGAGGGACAGCGGGTGTCGTGGTAGCCGGCGAAATGCAATTGGATATCGCCGGGAGCAGGAGGCGCCGCCTGTTGGAAGCGCATGGTCAGCTGCAATGGTTCCTGCGGACTGGGCGCTGCTTGCGCCAAGGCGGAAGCGGCGAGCAGCGAGGCAGCGAGTAGGTAGCGTAGCTTGGTCATTGTATTTTCCATGAGGCCGGCTTTCATTGGTTAAGACGTCATGAGCGGGACAAGGATATAGCATAGGCGGCGCGTGGAAATACGCCGTGGGCGTGTTGGAGGGGTTGGGGCTTGAAGAAGTTGCAGGGGTGTGGAGAACTTCCCTGGGGCCAGCAGTCTCCATTCCAATGGAGGAAGTCAGTAGTGGTCGCCCTTGGGTATGAGAAACAGTTGGAGAACCGCCAATACTCAGGGCGCCATATGAAGCGATCGACAAGAGTATTGAAATGACACGAAAAAGCTCGGCACATGAGGTGGCCATGGAGCGCGTCAAGCGGGTCATCCATACACGCAATGCCTCAGGGCTCTCAGCTAAGGCTCAAGAGCTTGAACAGCGGTTGATCCCCGAAAGAGTGATAGTTTATGTAGCGTCTGGTTCAACCGGCAAAGGACGGGCCACAGCAGGACAAAGCCCATTAGAGAGCAAGCTGGGCAACTCGCTTCCCGTCATGATGCGAAGGGCAACATACAACGCTTAGTCACTAAAGCTGCTAAGGCCTGCCGAGAGGTGACTCCGCAATTGGCGCTTGGCTCTTACGCTCATGGCGCTCACGAGATACCTCGATCACACGGGTTTGGAAACAGCGGTTTTCGGGCTCCTGCTCTTTGAAGAATTTCCTTGCTTGGCGAAGCGCATCTTCTCGATCTAAGTGGGTCTTCATCGAACTCCCTTTGCTTTTATTTTTTTGTGGTGGTGGGGGCTAGCGGACGACTTGCAATTGAGGCCAATGAGCACTAGTGCGGGTGACTGCAGACTTTGGGGGGTAGATTTCAACCCAGTCTGTCACCAGGATGCATCTCCAGCCAACGTTGTCCGAGAACAGTCAAGCGGTAGCGCTGGCTACGGCTGTTGGGCTTTTCGGGCAAGGTCATTTCAATCAGGCCCATCTCCAGCGCAGGCAGCAGATAGGCCTGGCGGAAATGCGGCGTGTGCTTCAAGCCCAAGGTTTCTTGCAGTGCACTGCGAGTGTGCTCGCCCCGTGCTGCCGCTGCCAGCAACCGCATTACTTCCCCGGTGACTTGGTCGGTGACTTGGTCGGTGACTTGGTCGGTGGGCGAAACACTCCCCCTTGCCAGGGGATGACTGGGCAAGCTAATTGCAAACGAGAGTCGATCCTCATCCGTTTCGAAAAGCGGCGCGGGCGAGCCGTTGGCGGACATCACCTTGAGTATTTTCGGGATACCCGTCGCGCGGCCTTCGGTCAGGTCAAGCTCTTTCAGAAATTCGCCGATCCGCCGATTGCGGTAGCGACGGCTGACTGCCCGCCCTGCTTGAAGGTCCTCCAGCCGTATGGATCGATCCGGGCCGGGGAAGCTGACGACGACCAACTCGTCGTGGCTGATGCGCACTTCGATGGGTTCGCGCTCCTCATAGGAACGGTGATATACCGCGTTGACCAAGGCTTCCTCAATGGCAGCGTAGGGAAAGTTCCAAACCCGCGTGGCCTCGGCGCGGTCCGGGTGCTTGAGCACGGTTTCGATCAAAAAGTTGCGCTGAATGTAACTCAGGGCCTCACGCGTCATGCGCGCCAGCGGCCCCTTGAAAATCTTTTCTTCAAAGCGATCACCGCCCGCGCCTTCGGGAAACCAAACCACATCAATTTGCACGCCCGGGAAGAATCGCTCAGGCGTCTCATTGAAAAACAGTAGGCCCACGTTCTTTGGCCATGGTGATTCGGTGGGGCCACCCGCCACGTTCATTTGCCGCGCCAACGCCTCGACCGACGGCCTCGGCGCATCTGCCGCCAGCGCACTGCCCACTTCCTGCAAAAAGGCCTGCATCAGCGGTTTGGACAAATCATCGATCCGTGCAGACTGGTTGTAGCGGTCGTCAAACGGCACCTTGGCCGCCAGGCTCAGCAACTCCTGCTCGGTCTCGCCCTTGGCCTCCACCGTGCTGCTATAGCGCCGGATGTAGTAGCGCCACATCTTCTTGTTGGCGGTGACGGCTTCCGGTGCCTTGTAGGGCCGATTCTGGCCGCCCGGTGCCCACAGCACGATCAGTTTACGCCCCTCAACTTCCTCAATGCTCAACACAGGGAAGTACGGCGGCTGGATCAACTGGCAGGTAGCCAGCAAGTCCTGCTGAATCTTGTCGAGCTGGTTGTCGGCCAGCCCCACGGGTGGGAACACAGGTTGGCCGTTGGCATCGCAATCCTGTCCGATCACCACATAACCGCCGCCGAGGTTCTCGAAGTCGTTGGCAAAGGCGCACACTGTGCGGATGATTGCGTCCGGATTCCATCCAGACTTGTACTCGATGCGCTCGCCTTCGACCGTGCGCTGGCGCAGCAGGTCGGTGAGGTTGATGGGGAGTTTGCTCATATTTACTCCTCACCCGCCAGTCTGGCTACCGACCAGAAGTGGTCGAAGTCGGCCAATTTGGTTTTGACTTCGCTCCAACCGGGGGTGTTCTTTTTAGAAGTCATCTCAGGTGTTTCCTGTGGCGATCAGGATTTCTTCTATGTCAGCGGTTATCCGAAATTCCCGGGTAACTGAATATTTATCTGTGCCGCTGTCGGTACTAATTGGTGCGACGATTGGGAATGAACATGGCATCCATTCCGCAGACCTGCCCACCCACACCTTTGAACTTCGCAACACAAGCAGCGATTTTCTGGAACACGCTTTGTTTTTTGGTCAGGAATTGCGGATTAAGCGCATCGGATTTACACACAAGTTCTCAAAATTGGATTGGCGAAAAAAAACCCCCCAATTATGCCCCGGATGAGCCCGGCTTCTAGTGGATGGAGTCGGACGGCTGTGCACGTAAAAAACGGCTGATGCCCTTGTATTTGCTGGGCTTACAGGCCTCTTTAGAACTGCCTGGATATGTGCTATGTGCCGAAGGGCTATCGAACTGTTGCTATAACGCTACGATTCTTAAGGGGTTTTGTTGTGTGGTTGATTGATGTTGCCCCCAAAGTTGCCCCCATCTATCGTCGGGTGCCTCTTGTCGTCTGTGCTTTCTTTCGCTGCGTATAGACATGAGCATAGCACGAGCTTTTGCCGTACTTCATACCAGCCTAGGTATCGCTGACGAGGGGCAGGCGTTGGGTCGGTTATATTTCTGAGACGTGGCCGGCGAAATGCCCCGCGTGGAAATTTCGTTTCAAGCCTTCTAAACGTGCTGGCCGGTGAGGTGCAGTGCTGTTTGTAGAGAGCCGGCGCATTACGTCGGGGTGGCCCCAAACGAAACCGCTTGAAAATTCTGTGACTAGCGGCACCGCGCGGGTACGCCGACCCGCAGGCGCCGGAGATCGGCAGGGACCCCGGCCTTTCTAGCGTTGCATCGCTTGCTTGAGCGTTTGAGACAAGCGAGTGAGCAGGTGCTAAACAAAAAAACACTGCCAAGTTGCCTGTACATGCCACCTTCATCTATACAGCCTTGATACCGTGGCGAATTCAGCGACAAAAGCCTTCAGCGACTGGCTCCACGTAAGTGCGCTCTTGGAGTAGCCTTCGCTCGCAGAGCCTGTCAAGCGTTGTTAGAAGTAGCCGACCAGGAGGGAGTATGGAAGGTATTTCATTTGTACGAGAATCGCATTTAGTGATCGCAGAAGGTTGTTATCTCCCACGAGCCGATTTGTTGGGACATATTGACCATTTCCTTCACCATATCGTATTCATTCATCCAGAACTCAAGCAATACATCCCTAAATTGTTGGAAGTAGACGTGTTCGTTTCTTGGGATGAAGATAAATTTCTGCTGTTCATTTCATCAGATAAACGCGCGCATCTCCCAGCTCGTGGAATGGAAACCACGAATCCTATACTACGAGAACCGAACTGTGAGTTTTTCCGAAACCACAACGCTCCGCTTGACATTAGTGAGCGAGATATGGTCAAGCAGAGTTTTTTACAGATGCAATTTACAGCAGGATTCGCAGCTGCTGGAATCTTCCCGGCGGGAGCTTATACGGAAGAAGCAACGGCCACAAAGCAGATAGTTGGTGAAAAAATCGCGGAGCTAATTAAAAATTGGGCGCAGGCAAGGAGACAGGCCGTGGAAAACTCCAGCATTTTTTTAAGCCATAAAGGCATTAACAAACCGCTGATCGAAAAGGTTGATCGGACATTGCGACTCCTGAGCCTGAAAACATGGTTTGATCGTGATGACCTTGTGGCGGGAGATACCCTGGTTAGAGGTGTTGATAATGCATTCGCAAGTTGTGCAGCAGCAGTATTTTTTATTTCAAGCGAATTCGTAGATGCAGGTGTCATTCGCAAAGAAATTGACCGTGCTCAGCATGAAGCCGCCATGCGTAGTGATGGATTTCGTATCATCATGCTGGTGTTAAGCCAACACGGCGGCAGCGATGAGAAGGTACCAGCATCGCTCAAAACGCTTGTCTGGAAGACAGTAGATGATATTGAGATCGTACCCCACATCCTTAGGGCACTTCCCCCTCATATGCAAGGACTAATCCGATATAACCCTGCTGCGTAGCAAGTGGGCTTGTCCACCGCGAATCCCACATACCGCCCGTAGTTGTAACCCGAAGGATCGACAATCAGCGTGCGGCGGCCTGGTGCGTTGACTGCCATCACCTTGCGTCGCTGGCCGACGTTTAGGCAAGTGCGACCGGGTAGCCAGTCGCGGTCCGCCAAGAGGTAATTGGCGAAGTCGTCGTACTCAGCTTCGGTGAGTTCGCGGGTCCCGACGACAACGGCTAGTTCCCCGATCCGCATGCGCTCGAATCTTCCAGGGTCCCCCGCCCACTTGAGGCTCCTTACGACTTTATCCAGCTGAAAACCCCACTTGCGTAGGCCATTTGACCTGCTATGCAAGGATCGAAATTCTCACTATTATGTGCGACTAAAATACCTTTCTTCTCAAGGGAAGATCATAACAACGCATCATCAGGAGGTTGAAAGGATGTTGCAAAATAAGAATTGGTTTGCCAGTTTTCTGGCTATAGCCTTGAGTACGTTTACTACACAGGCTTGTGCGGCCGTCCAACCAAGCAATGCGGAATCGCAAAACAGAGAGGCATCGGACCCCGGAACGGATGAAATAATGATCCGCTTCAAAGAGCCATTCCCGTCTCAAAGCCCAGCCATAACAAAAGGTCCCATGTTGCAAGCAATAGCTGCACGCTACCGGCTGATTATAACTTTTTGCGAAACCCGTAATAATGATGTGCAAATGTGGCAGCTAAACAAGAAAATCTCCCACGCTGATGCAGAGCGCTTCTCTAAAGAAATACAGGCGAGTAGTTTGCTGGTTGACTACGCATCGCCTAACTATCGACTGCTCAAAATCGATCGCATAAAAACCATATCCGCGCCAAACTAGTGAGTTCGCATTAGTATGCGTGGCCAAAGCACCTTCCTTTGCGAAGGAAATCAACATAAATGCATATCAGGAGGCTGGAAATATGTTTAAACATAGCAACGGGCTTGCCATCATCTTGGCGTTCATCCTAAGCGCGTGTGCAGCACAGGCGCTTGAAACCGTCCCACCGAATAGTGCGTCGCCGCAACGCAAGGAGAAAATAGATTTTGGGACGGATGAAATACTTGTCCGCTTCAATGATTCACGCAAATCGAAAGACCAAGATCCAAATTTAGTTAAACGACCCATTCTGCAAGCCGTAGCGGCACGTCGAGGACTAAAAATTACATTCTCCCACGTCAATACCTATGGGCAATACATGTGGAAGCTAGACAAAACAATCCCCCACTCCGACGCTGAAATCCTCGCCAAAGAAATCAAAGCAAGCAATGTACTTGTAAAATCAGCCGAGCCGAATTATCACTCATTTAGTATTGACACTCCTCTTTTGGTGACGCCGGTAATTACGCCTAACTAACGCAGGAACGATTTCTGTCTCGCATTCCGCGTTGAAGATGCGAATCACAAAATTATAATAGCTAGCCAATAGCCAATAGCCAATAGCCAATAGCCAATAGCCAATAGCCAATAGCCAATAGCCAATAGCTAATAGCCAATAGCTAATAGCTAATTGCCACACAACACTCCCTGGAGCAGGAATGAATCGCCGCACTAAACGCATTTCGCTTTATAAAAAATACAGCATAATTTTATCGTTAGCCCTCGCCATGCAAGCTGCAACTGGAGATCCTTCCACTCCGGCTGATTCAAACTATCTAGGCACGACAAATGAAATAGTTATTTGGTACAAGAACGCCAACAGCTTGGATGCCTTGACTGAAACCACGAGCAAGACGAATACGAGCAAAATTCACGCTGCGGCAATTCGACACGGCCGGAAAATGGAGCTATTGAACGCAAACGAATTTGGCCGGACCATCTGGAAGCTCGATCGCTATATTTTCAATGCTGATGCAGAAATTCTTGCTGCTGAAATAAAGAAAAGCGACAGCCGAATATCGTCTGCGCAACCAAACTACCGAATGCTTGCACCACAGAGCATGACTCCCAACGATCCGAATTGGTCTGCTCAATGGAATATGCAAAATTCGCTTGTTGGAATTAACGCGCCTGCCGCCTGGGATTTATCGACGGGCGCAGGAGTTATTGTCGGCGTATCGGATACTGGCTACCGCCCGCATCCGGATTTCAATTCCAATCTTATACAAGGTATGGATTTCATAATGGCTGAGGTCATCGGCCGAGATGGCCAGGTTGGTTGGCCGGATGTAAAAGCTAGCCGTACGCATTATCCTGTTTTCGGGGATCGTGACCGTGACGCGACAGACATGGGAGACTATCACCTATCATGGCCCCGTGATTCTTCTTGGCACGGCACCTGTCTGATAGGCATTATTGCTTCAAAAACAAATAATGGAACCGGCAATGCCGGAATAGCATATGACGCGAAAATATTACCTTTGCGCGTAGCTGGGTGGCAAGGGGCTTCAGATACGGATTTGGCCGATTCAATTTATTGGGCAGTTGGTGGCGGAGTAAAAGGCCGGCAATACCATATGGGCCAGCCAGTTGATTTCACTCTAGAGAAAAATCGCACCTTAGCAAGAGTTATCAATGTTTCTATGCGCCGATCCGGAGCCTGCGCAGAAAATGTACAATGGGCGATCAACGAAGCCAGAAAAGCTGGGGCAGTAGTAATCGCCGCAGCGGGGAATGACAACCAAGATGTTAGCGGTAATACCCCAGCAAATTGCGACGGCGTCATAACAGTTGCAGCACTTGAACCATCTGGCGCACGTGCTTCCTACTCCAATTTCGGTTCGAAAGTGGATATTGCGGCACCGGGCGGCGCTTTTATAAACAATAGTGTTCGTGACGCTATCGTTACACCATCTAATGATGGAAAGACAACACCCGGAAAAGACAACTATAGTTATGAGGTGGGTACGTCTTTAGCCGCGCCGCACGTGAGTGGCGTCGTGGCACTTATGCTATTAGCCAATCCAAACTTAAGCCCCGATCAAGTTGAAACGATACTAAAGGCGACTTCACATCGTTTCGTGGGAAGTTGCGCGGGTTGCGGCGCCGGTATGCTGGATGCGTATTCTGCTGTTCTGGCCGCAAAGGGTATGTTCATTCGGCCTTTTACTGCCAACGCTACGGGAACCAATCTCGATACGTCCCGTCCCTCACTTAACGTCACTCTAAACGTTGAGCAAAGCGACATAGGCAAAACCGGAAATATCTACATACAAGCAGTAACAAAAAACGGCAGTAGCTACTTTTTGTTGCCCACTGGGTGGGTTTCAAGCGAGATCAGTGCTCCTTTACCCTATCGTATTACAACATTGGGCACCCACGAAATTCCCGTATTAACTGGAAGCCAGCTACCATTCCAAGTTGCCGACCTAAAAATCTATGCGGGCTACGGATTAAACGAATATGATTTCGTGACGAATAGAAGACATGGTCTCTTATATGCCTTTGCAGATACTCAACCGACAACTTGCAGCCTAACTGTCGCGCCATCCGTTATTGCAAAAGGTGCGGAATTCAGTTACACGGTCGGCGGTGCTAACTTGCCTAATAATGCACAAGTATTTTGGTACGGCACAAAGGATGGTGTCGCAGATGCAAACGGCGATTTGCAAGGGAATATATCGGTTTTCCCGACGGCTTATAGGTTTGTCAGTCAAGCAGGCCAAAAAGGGAAGTACGTTCGCTATCTGCAAATTCGTAATTCAATTGGCGAGACTGTTTGCACCACAAATGCCGTCTCAACAGAAATGCTGGCTGCTCCTACTTGCACGTTGAGTTCCTCTCCGGCAGTTGTGCCAGCAGGCAAGCCATATTCCTATGCAATTAATGGCGCGAACCTACCGCCAAATTCCGAAGCGTATGTGTTTGGCACAAAGAACGGTATACCCGACGTTTCGGGTGCATTTTTTTCTACCTTGGTGGCACTGCCAGCTGACTACGCTTATACCAATCAACAAGGCTGGGCTGGCACCTACCATCGATATATGGAAATTCGGCAAGGTGGGGTAACAATCTGCAAGACTAATACTGTCAGTAATACATTGCAGTAAATTCGCAGTGGAGTGGCGTGCGGGCACGCAAACTCGATACTACATCAAGCCAAACAAAATGTCCCCGCTTAGGCGGGGATAATTGCTTGTAAAACTGGCACATCCGTCGCCGCGAAGGCATTCCCACAGGCAAATGGTAATTGCAGCTCGCTTATTGGCGGACTGCCTTATTTCACCGGTACAAATGCGCGAAAATTCTTTTCGCGCAGGGCTTCCACAATCTTGTCCGTGTACTGCATAAGCTTCTCTTGGCCGCCCACGATGTTGTTTTCAGCAATCATGGCCTTCCACAATCCTTCGCGAGTCTCCGCGCAGATGCCACCGAATGCGCAATTCTGGAGTAGCGTCGGGTCGTCTGCGGCGGTACAGGCCAGGCCCATGCGACAGGCGGCCAGTGTCGTCGCCATTTCCAGTATTTCGCGGTCGGCTTTGGTCAACCAGGCCCCATCGAAATACCGGCTGGGCTCGCCATTCTTGTCATTGCCCAGCGGCGCGGCAGATAGCAACAGCGATTCGATCAAATATGGATCATTCGCCGATTCCAGCAACTTAATCGCGGCGGCGGCATCGGTCCTTGCGGAAAAATAAGGGTCGGCGCTGGTCTTTTTGATATTGGAATAGAAGTCGGCTAGCAAAGGGTCCTTGTTGATATCCGCCATGAATCCATCACAGCGCTGATGGATTTTGCCTTCGGCGGCGTGCCGTTTGGCGCGGGTCGTCGGGTCGTCCTGGCTTTCCGCTGGGGGTCGGTTTGCCAAGGAACCGAGGTTATTACTACAAGTCCGCGCCAGACTGTAGGCATAGAGCAAGCCGCCTTGTTCCGGGAATAGTTTGGCTTGGTTGGCGAAGGCATAAAGGTTCTTGGCATTCGCATACGCGCTCGCCAAGGACTGCCGAGGCGGCGGCTCGGCCGCTTGCGCCGGGGTCTGAGCCAGGGCCGCGCTATACACGATTTGCGGCTCGGTATCCGAGTGGCGGGCAGCCGCATGGCTGGCGGGCACGCTGTCTACTTTCTCGGGCGTTGCTTGCCCATACCCTTGCGTAAAGGCAAAGGCCGCCACCATGATGGCGCCGACGCCTGCTGCGTAATAGTAAACGGTGGGTTTCTTTAACATCGCGTCATCACTTTTAAATTCATTAAAACGTTAGATTTGCCCCGCGTGTTGCCCAGGAAAGCCGAACGTCCATACCGGCTAGCTTACCCTCTGTTGCAGTTCGCGGCTTCTGCTACGCCCGAGCCTCTGACCAAGCTGCCGAGCAGGGCGGCCAGCGCGATAGAACCCATGATATTCACCACGTTAAACGTTTCGCTGCCGAGAATTTAGCTATTTGTCGGGAGGTACAAACGCCAAGATGGAAGCCGAATGGGCCAAGCTTTGAATACGCGAGATACGCGAATCAATAGGGAAATCTAATGGAACCGATGGCGACGCCATGCGGTGGTGACGGGACGTAAAAGTGCCCATGAAAATCATTTCCTACTCCCAAAACCCCCGCGCCTTTTCGGCCACGTTTTGAATATTTGTTGCCCCCAATATTGCCCCCTCTTGCCCTGGGATTGCAACGGACTTGCTTGGATGATTGCGGACGAAGGAAAGGCGTTAAACCTTGTATCTGATTGGCTTTTAGGACCTTTTTGGAATTTCTTGGAAGGGTATTTGGTGGACCGAAGGAGGATCGAACTCCCGACCTCTGCATTGCGAACGCAGCGCTCTCCCAGCTGAGCTATCGGCCCGATGTGAAACGAAGCAAAAAAATAATAGCCGCTGCATAGCATGCCGACAAGCGCGCCGGCGGGCTGATGCAGCGAGGGGTCTGGCGCTGCGCCGGCCTAGCAAGGCTGGGTCGGATAGGTCCCCGGCACCAGGATGTCGCGCGTGACTTTGCGGATATCGACATGCCCGCAAAAGGCCATGCTGAGGTCCAGTTCGCGGGCGATGACTTCCAGGCAACGCGTCACGCCGGCTTCTCCCTGCGCGCCCAGGCCATACAGGAAGGCGCGGCCGATCAGGGTGCCCTTGGCGCCCAGGGCGATGGCTTTCAGCACATCCTGGCCGGAGCGGATGCCGCCGTCGAGCCAGACCTCCATATCGCGGCCCACCGCCTCGGCGATGGCCGGCAGGGCCGAGATGCTGGAGGGGGCGCCGTCCAGCTGGCGGCCGCCGTGGTTGGAGACGATCAGCGCATCGGCGCCGCTGTCGCGGGCCAGGCGGGCGTCTTCCGCGTCCATGATGCCTTTCAGTATCAATTTTCCGCCCCAGCGGCGCTTGATCCACTCCACGTCGGCCCAGTTCAAGGCGGGGTCGAACTGGGCAGCCGTCCAGGCGCTGAGCGAGGAGAGGTCCGCCACGCCTTGCACATGGCCGACGATATTGCCGAAGCTGCGGCGGCGCGTGTGCAACATATCCCAACACCAGGGCAGCTTGCCGGCCAGGTTGATCAGGTTGGCCAAGGTGGGTTTGGGCGGCACGGATAGGCCGTTGCGCAGATCCTTGTGCCGCTGGCCGAGGATCTGCAAGTCCAGGGTCAGGACCAGGGCGCTACAACGCGCGGCGCGGGCGCGCTCGATCAGGCTTTCGATAAAGGCACGGTCCTTCATGACATAGAGCTGGAACCAGAACGGCGCCTGGGTATGGGCCGCGACGTCCTCGATGGAGCAGATGCTCATGGTCGAGAGGGTGAAGGGCACGCCGAAGCGTTCGGCCGCACGAGCCGCCAGGATCTCGCCGTCCGCGTGCTGCATGCCGGTCAATCCGGTCGGCGCCAAAGCCACCGGCATGGCGACGCTGGTGCCGGCCATATCGCTACGCAAGCTGCGCTGCGCGATATTTACCGCCACCCGCTGGCGAAACTTGATTGCCTGGAAAGCCTGCTCGTTCGAACGATAGCTGCCCTCGGTCCAGGAGCCGGAGTCTGCATAGTCGTAAAACATGCGCGGTACCCTTCGCTTGGCCTGTAAGCGGAGATCTTCGACACAGGTGATCAATGGCATGACTTTTCTCGTCTAAATGGTCTTTGGGCAACAGCGAATCCAGAAAATCCTTGTCCCGCCGGTCTGTGGCCGGCAGGCAGGAGGTGATTCTGGCAGAATCGATGCCAGCCATGTTTCGACGGAGCAAGCCGCAATGGATGTGCAGACTTATATGACCGAGCTGGGCCGTGCCGCGCGCGCGGCCTCGCGCCAGATCGCCCGGACGGATACCAATGCCAAGAACGCCGCCTTGCATGCGATGGCCGCCGCCATCGAGCGCGATGCCGAGCAATTATTGGCGGCCAATGCCGCCGATATGGCGGCCGCGCGTGCCGCCGGCCTGGACGAGGCGCTGTTGGACCGCCTGGCGTTGACGCCCAAGGGCGTCGCGGCCATGGCCGAAGGCCTGCGCCAGATCGCCGCGCTGCCCGATCCGGTGGGGGAGATGGGCGATTTCGCCTACCGTCCGTCCGGTATCCAGGTGGGCAAGATGCGGGTGCCCCTGGGCGTGATCGGCATCATCTACGAGGCGCGCCCCAATGTGACGGCCGACGCCGCCGGCCTGTGCCTGAAGTCGGGCAATGCCGCCATCCTGCGCGGCGGTTCGGAGGCGCTGCGCTGCAACCAGGCGATTGCCGCGCTGGTACGCGAAGGCCTGCGTAGCGCGGGCCTGCCGGAAACCGTGGTGCAGGTGGTGGAGACGACCGACCGCGCCGCGGTGGGGGCCTTGATCACCATGAGCGACTATGTCGATGTAATCGTGCCGCGCGGCGGCAAGGGCTTGATCGAGCGCATCACGCGCGAGGCACGTGTACCGGTCATCAAGCACCTGGACGGGATCTGCCACGTCTATATCGATGACGAGGCCGACCCGGACAAGGCGCTGCGTATTGCCGACAACGCCAAGACCCATCGCTACGGCACCTGCAACACCATGGAAACGTTGCTGGTGAACGAAACCGTGGCCGAGCTGATCCTGCCGCCGCTGGGCGAAATCTATCGCGCCAAGGGTGTCGCCCTGCGCGCCTGCCCCCGCACCCGCGAATGGCTGCCCGACGCCGAGGCCGCTACCGAGGCGGACTGGCGGACCGAATACCTGGCGCCCATCCTTGCCATCCGCGTCGTGGCCGATCTGGACGAGGCGATCAGCCATATCAATGAATACGGCAGCCACCATACCGATGCCATCGTGACCGAAAACTATGGCAAGGCGCGGCGCTTTCTGCGCGAAGTCGATTCGGCCAGCGTGATGGTGAATGCCTCGACCCGCTTCGCCGATGGTTTTGAATATGGCTTGGGTGCGGAAATCGGTATTTCCACCGACAAGATCCACGCGCGCGGCCCGGTGGGGCTACATGGCCTGACTAGCCAGAAATGGGTGGTGCTCGGTGATGGACAGATTCGCGTCTGATCTGCCGGCTGCGCCGGCGTCGCTCTACGATGCGGCGGGCCAGCCGCTGCAAGGTCGCTTTGCCGGCCGCTGCGACCGGCTCGACTGGCGCGGTCTGCCCGCGGCCTTGCAGCGTCCCGGCTGGTGGCGGCTACTGCATCACAAGCGTTGGCAATATATCGGTATCGCCTGCGGCGACTGCTTTATTGGCTGCGCCATTGTCGATGTCGGTTGGACCAATACCGCTTTTGCCTACCTGTTCGACCGGGCCAGCGGCAAGGTGATCGGCTCGCTGTCGCGCGATGGCCTGCCGGGACTGACGGCGAAGGTGGCCGATGTGCCCGCCACGGGCGAGGCCAGCCGCTTTGCCTGGCTGGGGGCGCGGATAAGCTTTATCGAGCAGGAGGCGAACCTGTTCAGCCTGGCGGTCAGCGGGCCTGGCGGTTTTCGGGTGACGGCCGAGCTGGATGGCCGCAACACGGCGCCCTGGCTGTTTGCCTGCGGGCCGGTGGAGGGAGGCGTTTGGCATGCTACCCACAAATCGCCGGCGCTGGCGGTACGAGGCGAGGCGCATGCGGCAGGCAAGGTTTTCCCGCTGGATGGCGCCCATGCCAGCCTGGATCATTCCAATGGGCTATTGCCGCGCGATACCCGCTGGCTATGGGCCTCCGCCCATGCCGCCGAAGTCGGCTTCAATCTACAGGCGGGCTATTTCGGTAATCACGAAAATGTCCTGTGGCTCGATGGCAAGCTGATCGCCCTGGGGGCCGCCCGCTTCGAGTTCGATCCGGCCGATACGCAGGCGGTGTGGCGTGTCAGTACGGATGACGGCCTATTGGACTTGCGTTTCCAGCCGGAAGGCGAGCGGCGCGAGGATCGCAATCTATTGATCGCCGCCAGCCACTATGTCCAGCCGGTCGGTGTTTACTCAGGCTGGGTAAGGGCTACGATGGATGAGGCGCCCAGGCTGATCGAAGGCTTGCTGGGCGTGGCGGAGCAGCATCACTCCCGCTGGTAGGGCGATGGAGGGGCGGCAATATAAAGTTGCCCTTGCCTGCATCCGGCCGTGGCGAGCGGCTGTGCGCCGCCTATTATGAAGTTCAGCGGCAGGCACAACTGCTTCGCCCAACCGCCCCGGAGCCCATATGCAAACACTGACTTTCACCCAACGCGCCTGGTTGGCGTTCGTACTGCTTGCCCTGCTGAATCTTGCCACCGCCTTGGCCGCCAGCCTGGGTTGGGGTAGCGGAGCGGTCTGGGGAATGGCCGGCGTGGCGGCAGTGGCGGCACTGGTCGGTGGCGGCTGGTGGGTCAACGCCACCAACCAGAGTGTCGGCAAGGTCGAGACGGCGCTCAAGCATATCGAACAAGGCAATTTCCAGTTCCGGCTGGAGACGGAGTCGGGTGATGAGTTCGCCAGCACGATTGCCGCGGTGAAGTCGCTATCCGGGCGCTTGCATACCTTGATGGAAGCGGTGACGTCCTCGTCCAGCAAGATGGCGGCCGAATCGGCGCATCTGGACCAGGCGGCGGAATCGCTGGCCAATCAAACCGGCCAGCAGAGCAAGCAGGCGATGCAGGTCAGCGCGGCGACCGAGCAGATGAGCATGTCGGTCACCGATATCAGCCGGGCGACGCAGGAGACGGCCGAGAGTGCCATGCAGGCCAAAGTAGTGGTCCGCGAGGGCGAAGCCAATATGCAGGCCAGCCTGGCTTCCACCAGCCGTATCGTGGAAGTGGTGGGCGAGGCCCGTTCCACCCTGGATGACCTGAACCAGGCCGTGGCCCGGATCGGCAGCATGACGGGCACCATCAAGGAAATCGCCGACCAGACCAATCTGTTGGCCCTTAATGCGGCCATCGAGGCTGCCCGCGCGGGCGAGTCGGGACGCGGCTTCGCCGTGGTGGCCGACGAAGTGCGCAAGCTGGCTGAACGCACGACCCAGTCCACCCAGGACATCAGCAATAATGTGACCAATATCCAGATGGTGACCCAGGCGACGCTGATGACCATGGACGATGCGGTGGCGGAAGTCGCCAACGGTACCGCTTCGATCGAGGCCAGCAGCCGCAATCTGGAGGCGGTGGCGATGGCGGCCGAACGTACGGTGGAGATGACCGGGCAGATTTCGACGACCTTGCGTCAGCAATCCTCGGCAGCCGACGCGGTGGCGAGTACCATAGGGCGGATGACGGATACCATCGACGCGAGTAATCGCGAGGCGCAGGATGTGGCCGTATCGGCCGACCGTCTGGCACAAACCGCCAAGGCCTTGCAGGACCTGGTGGCTCAATTTGAACGATCGCGGTAGGCACGGAGGCGTTTGAGTGGCAGGAACAGGACTGTTTGGCGGTACTTTCGATCCCATCCATTATGGTCATCTTCGTATCGCCGAGGAGTTCGCCGACGCGCTTGCGCTGGACCAGGTGCGGCTGATGCCCACCGCCAATCCGCCGCATCGCAGCGGCGCACTGGCCAGCAATGCGCAGCGGCTGGAGATGGTGCGGCTGGCCATCGCCGACAACCCCCGCCTGGCGGCCGATGACCGGGAACTGCGCCGCGACGGCACCTGCTACACGATTGATACCTTGAGCGAAATGCGCGCAGCACTGGGTCCGTCCGCACCGCTGGCCTGGCTGATCGGGGCCGACAGTTTTCTGAGCCTGGATCGCTGGCATCGCTGGCGCGAATTGTTCGATTTGGGCTGCCTGGCGGTCGCTTGCCGGCCCGGCTTTGAGCTGGCGCACTGGAAAGAAGTCGCCGCGCCGGCCCTGGTGAAGGAAGTCCTGCCGAGAATTCAAACACTTAGTGTGACCGGCCAGGTGGAATTGGGTACAATCCGCCTTTTACCAACTACGCCGCTCGCCATTTCCAGCACCGCAATCCGTGCGCAACTGGCTAACGGGCACTCCGCCCGCTACCTGGTGCCCGATGCCGTGCTCGACTACGCCGGGCGGCATTTGTTTTACAGAATATGACACAACACCTCTCTATCGATCAGATGCGTGATATCGCGGTCGCCGCCCTGGAAGACGTCAAGGGCGAAGACATCCTGGTGCTGGACACCACCAAACTGACCTCCATGTTCGAATGCATGATCGTGGCGACCGGTAATTCCAATCGCCAAGCCAAGGCCTTGGCCAATAACGTACGTGAAAAGCTCAAGGAAGCCGGTGCCGAGATTCTGGGCATGGAAGGCGACGTGAGTGGCGAGTGGGTACTGTTGGACGTTGGCGCGCTGATCGTGCACGTCATGCTGCCGGCGGTACGCGATTACTACAATATCGAACAGCTGTGGGGCGGCCAGAAGCCGACCTTCAATCCGACCCGTCCGTGGGAAGCGGCTATCCAGTCGCACGACGATCCCGTCTGAGCGGTGCCGTGAAGCTGTATATCGTTGCGGTCGGCCACAAGATGCCCGACTGGGTCGAGCAGGGCTTCAAGGAATATGTGAAGCGGATGCCGCGCGAGGCCACCATCGAGTTGGTCGAGCTGAAGCCAGGCCAGCGTTCAGGCTCCAGCGTCGAAAAGGCCATGGAAACCGAGCGCGACCGTATCTTGGCGGCCCTGCCGCAGGGATGCCGCAAGATCATCCTGGATGAACGCGGGGCGGCCTGGAGCAGTGTCAGGCTGGCCGACAAGCTGAAGGGCTGGCAGCGCGAGGGCGGTGATGTGGCCTTTGTCATCGGTGGTGCGGATGGATTGCATGCCGAGGTCAAGAACCAGGCCGACGATCTGATCCAGCTCTCCGCCTTGACCCTGCCGCACGGCATGGTGCGGGTCATGCTCGCCGAGCAGCTCTACCGTGCCGTGGCGATCAATCAAGGGCATCCCTATCACCGGGAATAGAAGGCATTCTTGAGGGGATGCCTTTTGTACGTAAAGACCCGGCGTTTGCGCGAATACAAGCCGCGCTTTCCATACCGTTGAAAAACCATGACCAAACCCGCTATCTACCTGGCTTCGGCCAGTCCGCGCCGCCGCGAACTATTGACCCAGATCGGCGTACCCTTCGAATTGCTACGCTGCGAGATCGATGAAACGCCTTTGGCCGGCGAGTTGCCCCACCCCTATGTGGCACGCTTGGCCAGAGCCAAGGCCGAGGCGGGCGTGGCGGCCTATCGCGCGGCCGGCCTGCCGCCGCGCCTGCTGCTGGCGGCCGACACCACGGTCGCCTTGGGGGAAGCCATTCTGGGCAAGCCGGTGGATGTGGCCGATGCGGAGGCGATGCTGGCCAGCTTGTCCGGCAAGTCTCACCAGGTCATGACCGGGGTGGCGGTGACGGATGGGGAGCGGGTGGAAGTCGTGGTATCGGTCAGCCAGGTACGCTTCCGTATCCTGAGCGCGGCCGAGATCCGCAGCTATGTCGCTACCGGCGAGCCCATGGACAAGGCCGGCAGCTACGGCGCGCAAGGCAAGGGCGCGCTACTGATAGCAGCCATGGAGGGTAGCTTCAGCGGTGTGATCGGCCTGCCCTTGGCCGAAACCGGCGCGCTGCTGCAGGGTTTCGATTACCCGATCTGGTAAAGCACCGGTCATCCCGCCCCACTCCTTGCGGGTGCTTGCAGCGGGATGACGGTTTTTACCTAAGGTGGCGATGGCCGCGTAGTGCTAACGCTGTACGCTGTCGCCACGCAATTCGATCAGCCGCTTCTTGTCCGCTTCGGCGCGCGCGCGGACCTGCTCGATGTTTTGCTGTTGCTGCTGCATATGCTCATTGATCTTGGCGAGTTCGCCGGTACGTTCGGCGATGTTCGCCTTCAGGTCGTCCGAAATCGGCCGCTTCGCCAGGGTCAGCTTATCGACCTGGCGCTGATAGACGGCCAGGCGCTTGTTGATGGCTTCGATCCGCTGCTGGTCGGACTGGATGCCGGCGGCCAGTTGTTCGATATTGCGGTCGCGGATTGCGTCGATTTCACTGGTCTTGGTGAAGCTGTTGATCAGCGCCTTGTCGCGCCGGCGCGCGTCCAGCGCGGTCTTGGCTTCCTCGCGTTGCTTGGCCAGCTCGGCTTCGCGGGCAATGCGCTGTTCCGGCGTCAGCAGACCTTCCGTCTGGCGGATGGTCAGGCCCTGCTTGTTCAGTTCCGACACGCCCTTTTGCGTTTGCTGCATGGGCGGCTTGTCGCTGTACTGGAGCTTGCCGTTTTCATCCACCCATTTATAAAGCCGTTCCCCCGCTTGGGCGGCAAGGGGGGTGGTGAGCAGCAGGACGATCAGGGACAGCGGGCGGAACATTGCAAAACTCCTCAGGCCACGCCGTATTCGGCGCGATAACGCTCGACCGCTTGCAAGTTGCGTTCCAGCTCTGCCTTGCCATGCAGAAAAGCGATCAGATCGGTCAATTTGGCAATGGGTATGACCGGTATGCCGTATTGCTTTTCCACCTCCTGTACCGCCGACATCGTACCCTGGCCGCGCTCTTGTCTATCCAGCGCTATCAATACGCCGGCGGGCTCTGCACCCTGGGCGCGGATCAGTTCCACCGACTCGCGCACCGAGGTGCCGGCGGAGATCACGTCGTCGATGATCATCACCTTGCCCCGTAAGGGGGCTCCGATCAGACTGCCGCCCTCGCCATGGGCCTTGGCTTCCTTGCGATTGAAGCAGAACGGCACATTGCGACCATTTTCGGCAAGTGCGACGGCGGTGGTGGCCGCCAAGGAGATTCCTTTGTAGGCCGGACCGAACAACATGTCGAACGTCACGCCCGAGGCGATCACGGCTTCAGCATAGAACTTAGCCAGGGCGCCGATAGACCGGCCGTCATGAAAAAGGCCGGCATTGAAGAAATAAGGCGACAGACGGCCGGCCTTGGTCTGGAATTCGCCGAAACGCAGTACGTCCTGTTGGACGGCGAAGGCAATAAAGTCGGTGCGCGATGAGCTCATAAAAGCGGCTGAAAATACGAATGAGGAAGATTTGTAGCATATCATTCCGCTACCTTTTTCGCCCGGCCCCAGGCCTTTCAACCATGCGTATCATTTCCGCCAATCTCAATGGCATCCGTTCCGCCGCCAACAAAGGCTTTTTCGACTGGCTGGCGACGACCGATGCCGATGTCGTCTGTGTCCAGGAATTAAAGGCCCAGCTACCCGATATGAGCGAGACCATGCTGGCACCGCCCGGTTACCATGGTTTTTTCCACCCGGCCGAAAAAAAGGGCTATAGCGGGGTGGGTATCTACTGCCGGCGCCAGCCGGACCGGGTGATCACCGGGTTGGGCATTGCCGATATCGATATGGAGGGCCGTTATCTGCGGGCCGACTTCGGCATGCTGACGGTGATCTCGCTCTATCTGCCGTCGGGTTCCAGCAGCGAAGAGCGGCAACAGGTCAAGTTTGCCTTTTTGGAGCGTTTCATGCCCCATATGGCGACGCTGTTGGCGGAAGGGCGCGAGATCGTGGTGTGTGGCGATTGGAATATTGCCCATCAGCCCCTCGATCTGAAGAACTGGAAGGGCAATCTGAAGAATTCCGGCTTTCTGCCGGAGGAGCGCGCCTGGCTGACCGCGCTGCTGGGGATAGGCTGGGTCGATGTCTGGCGCAGCTTCCATCCCGAAGCGCCCGGATATACCTGGTGGAGCAATCGTGGCCAGGCCTATGCCAAGGATGTGGGCTGGCGTATCGACTACCAGATCGCCACGTCCGGCATCGCCGCCACCGCCCAGGCCGCCGCCATCTACAAGGACGTGAAGTTTTCCGACCACGCGCCCTTGACGGTCGATTACGCCTTTACCGCCTGATGTGCCGGCGCGTTCCAGGGCGCGACCCGCATCAGCAGTAGCATGCCGGGCAGCCCCATCAGGAAGCACAGGCCGAAAAAGGAAGTCCAGCCCATTTGTTCCACCAGCCAGCCGGTACTGGCGCTTACCAGGGTGCGCGGTACCGCCGCCAGGCTGGTGAACAGGGCGAATTGGGTGGCGGTGAAGCGCGGGTCGGTGCTGCGGGCGATAAAGGCCACAAAGGCGGCGGTACCGAGGCCGACCCCGGCGTATTCCAGGCCGATCACCGCGGCCAGCACCCAAAGATCGTGGCCAACCTGGGCCAGGACGGCAAAGCCCAGGATCGCCACCAACTGCACCAGGCCGAATAGCCAAAGCGCGCGGTTGATGCCCAGCTTGATCATCCAGATCCCTCCCAGGATGCCGCCTATCACGGCCGGCCAGAGGCCAGCGTGCTTGGCGACCAGGCCGATTTCGCTCTTGGTGAAGCCCAGGTCCAGATAGAACGGCGTCGATAGCGCCGTTGCCATGCTGTCGCCCAGCTTGTAGAGAAAGATAAACGCCAGGATTTCAAACGCGGCCCAGCCGCCATGCCGGCCGATGAATTCCCGAAACGGCGCCAGTACCGCTTCTTCCAGATTCTTCGGGGCGGCGACCAGGATGGCGGGGTTGGGCGCCAGCAGCAGCGTGGCGACCGCGCCCGGCAACATAAACAGGGCGGTGATGGTGAAAACACTGCTCCAGGCCATATGGTCGGCCAGGATCAGGGCCAGGGAGCCGGGCACCAGGCCGGCGATGCGATAGGCATTCACATGGATGGCATTGCCCAAGCCCAGCTCGGCTTCGGGCAGCAGCTCGCGACGGTAGGCATCCAGCACGATGTCCTGGGTGGCGGAAAACAGCGCGATCACCACGGCCAGCACCGCAATGGCGGCAAGATCGACACTGGGGTTATATAGGCCGAATAGCGGTATCGTTGCCGCCAGGGCCAGTTGGCTGAGTGCCATCCAGCCGCGCCTTCGCCCCAGCAGGCGGGTCGCCGGCGCATAGCGGTCGATCAGGGGCGACCAGAGGAATTTCCAGGTGTAGGGGAACTGGATCAGCACGAACAGGCCGATGTCCTTCAGCTCGACATTGACCGACCGGAGCCAGGCGGGTACCAGGTTGATCAAGAGGTAGAGCGGAAGCCCCGAGCTGAACCCGGTGAAAACGCAAACCAGCATGCGGCGGTTGAACAGGGCGGTGTGCCAGGCGGTCTTATCGGGTGTCATCGCGCTTTGAAGGCTTTGCAAAGGGATACTCCAGTTGCGCTGGTGCGGATGGAGAGGGTGGAGGAAATCGGCGTCCGGCCCATGCGCCCGGTCGCCCCAAAAGCGTAACCATAACGGAAGCGGCGCCTACGTAGCTATGGGAACCGTTGACGATGGGCCGCGAAGCGCTCGGCGGCGATACCTTCGGCAGGTAAAAGCGGACAAGCCTGCTAGACTCGAAACAGCCCATTCAACCATTCTCACTAGGGATTTCAACCATGGAAGCCATCGTCAACTTTGACGGCAGCCACGCTTCGATCAAGCTGGTTGGCGACTTTACCTTCGAGTCGCACCGGCCCTTCAAGGAAGCGAACCAGAATGTCATGTCGCGGCCGGAGGTGGAATCCCTGCTCATCGACTTCGACGGTGTAGAGTATATGGACAGTGCCGCGCTGGGCATGCTGTTGCTCTTGCGCGAACGTTTCGGTGAACGTGCCATCAAGCTGACCAATACCCGCGGCACGGTCCGGGCGGTATTGGATGTGGCCAACTTCGGCAGGTTGTTCGAGCTGGATTGACCGCGCCGTCAACGTTAAAGTGGGCCATGCGCCAAATCCTGTATCTCCACGGTTTCAATAGCAGCCCCCTGTCCTTGAAATCCCGCCAGACACAGGCCTGGCTGGAAGCACGGGGCCTGGCCGAGCATTTTCATTGTCCGGCCTTACCCTTTTCGCCTGCCGCCGCAGCGGCCATGATCGAAGACCACTTCACCCGGATCGATCCGCTGCAAACCACCTGTATCGGTAGTTCGCTGGGGGGCTTTTACGCCACCTGGGCGGCCGAGCGCTTTGCCTGCCGGGCGGTATTGATCAATCCGGCGGTGCGGCCCTACCGCTTGCTCGATGGCTTGCTGGGACCGCAACGCAATCTGTATAGCGGCGAGGAATACATTCTGGCAGCGCATCACATGGCCGAGCTGGCCGCCCTGGAGCCTGCCCGGCTCAGCCAGGCGCGCTACTGGCTGCTGGCGGAGGAGGGCGACGAGACCCTCGATTACCGCGATGCCGTGGCGTACTACGCCGGCTGCCGGCAAACGGTGCACGAGGGAGGCGACCATGGCTTCCAGCGCTGGCAGGGCATGCTGCCGGAAGTCATGGCCTGGGCAGGTTTAACCGCCGGATCGTAGCGGCTAAACCGAGCTATTTCGCCGCGATCGGCTTGGATTTGGCGAAATCGCCGGCATACACCTGGATCAAGCGGCTGGGCTCGATGTATTTCCTGATGGCCGCATTCACCTCGTCCAGGCTGGTAGCCTGGATACGCGCTTCCTGATCCGCCACGAAGCGCATATCGCGTTTCAGGAACAGCTGGCCCACCAGGAGATTGGCCAGGTTGCCGTCCTTGGTGCGATTGATGGCGGCGCCTTGCAGCAAGCCGCTCTTGGCCTCGCTCAGTTCGGTTTCGGTGATGCCGTCCTTGGCCAGCCTGGCGACTTCTTCCTGCACGCCGTTCTTGAGCTTGGCGAGGTTTTCCGGGGCGTAGATGGCGTACATGCCCAGCGAGGCATTGTCATCCGGACTGCTGACCTCCAGCCAGCTGCCGGCACCATAGCTGATGCCTTCCTGCTGCCGCAACCTGTCCATCAGGCGGTTCTTCAGCGCACCGCCGCCCAGCACGCGGCTGGCCAAGGCCAGGGCGGGATAGTCGGGCGCAGTGTCGCGCATGGCGAAAGGCAGCGCGGCGAAATACGCCGCATTGGCCTTGTCCGGGGTTTCCAGGACGATGGCTGCGGGCTTGGCCGCATAGTGCGACTCCAGCACATAGGTGAACGGCACCTTGGCTTTCCAGTCGCCGAACAATTGCTTGGCCTGTGCCGTCACAGCGGCTTTGTCGAAGTCTCCCACCAGTGCCAGCTCGCCATGGCCGGCGCCGTAGAAGCGCTGGTGGAAGGCCTTCAGGTCGGCCAGCTTGACTGCCTTGATATCGGTGATCATTTCCTCGTAGGTGGGAACGTAGCGCGGATCCCCCTTGCCGTAGGGGCTATCGTGCCGGCTCAGCGCCTGCTGGGCCAGGGCATCGGGCTGGCGCATCTGATTTTCGATACCGGTGATGTTTTCGGTCTTGAGGCTATCCAATTCGGCTGCGGGCAGGCTAGGCGCGCGCAGCAGATCGTGCAGGAGCACCAGCAGTTCGGGCAGTTGCTCGCGGCGGGATTCGAAATGCACCTGCAAATGGTCGGCCGTGGCATTGATGGAGACCTGTGCCTTCAGCGCTTCCAGCCGGTCGGCGATCTCCTGGCGGTTCAGCTTGGCGGTGCCGCGCAGCAGCATGTCGCCCAGCAAGGCTGCATTGGCGGACTGCTTGAACAGGCTCTTTTCGTCGCCCATCCACAGGCTTAGCACGCCGTTCACGGTGCCGCCCCGGGTCTGCTTGGGCAGTAAGGCCAGTTGCATGCCATTGGGCAGGGCCAATCGCGTGGTGCGGGAATCGATATTGGCCGGGCTGGGGTCGAATGTCTCGCCGGCTGCCAGGGCGGCTTTGCCCTGGTAGTTGGCCACCATCTGGCCGATGTCGGGATCGGCCGGCATGGCGACGCGCGGCGGCTTGTCCGTGGGGATGAATTGTCCCAGGGTACGGTTGGATTCCTTCAGGTAGTTTTCGGCCACGCGCTGGACATCGGCCAAGCTGGCGGCTTCGATCCGGTCCCGCCCGAGGAAGAACAGGCGCCAATCGCCCGCGGCAATGGCTTCGGACAATTCCACGCCGAATTGGACCGGGTCGCTGAGGGTCTTGTCGTAGCGGTTCAGCAAGGCGGTCCTGGCCCGCTTCAGTTCCGCTTCCGTTATCGGCTGCCGTTTAATCTCTTCTATCACGGCCAGCAAGCCTTGACGGGCATCCGCGCGCGATTGTGTCTTGTTCAGCTCGGTGAAGAACAGGACATAGCCGGGTTCGCGCAATTCGAATTGGTAGGCCCAGGCATTGGCGGCTTTTTTCTTCTCCACCAAGGCTTTATGCAGGCGCCCGGTGGGGGTGTCGCCGAGGATCTGCACCAGCAGCGCCATGGCGGACGAGTCCGGGTGGGCGGCCGGCGCGGTGTGGTAGAGCACGCCGACCTGCTGGGTGTCGCCGACCCGGGTCAGCGAGACCTCGCGGGCGCCATCCTGGACCGGATCGCGGGTATAGGTCGGTGTCAGGACCCGTGCCGGCTTGGGGATGGCGGCGAAATGCGCCACGATGCGCTGCAGGACCTGGGCTTCATCGAACTTGCCGGTGACGGTCAGCACCGCATTGTCCGGCTGGTAATGGCGCTGGTAAAAGGCCTGCAGGTTTTCGATCTTGACGTTCTCCACATCCGCCCGCGCGCCGATGGTGTCCTTGCCGTAGTTGTGCCAGTCAAAGGCGGTGGCCGTCATCTTTTGCATCAGGATGCGGGCCGGATCGTTCTCGCCCATTTCCATTTCGTTGCGGACCACGGTCATTTCCGAGTCCAGCGCGGTCTTGGCGATAAAGGAATTGACCATGCGGTCGGCTTCCATCCTGAGCGCCCAATCCAGGTTCTCGTCGCTGGCGGCGAAAGTCTCGTGGTAGTTGGTGCGGTCATACCAGGTGGTGCCATTGAAACGCATGCCGCGTTTGGCGAGTTCCTGCACGATGGTCTTGTCCGGCATGGACGGCGTGCCCTTGAACACCAGGTGTTCCAGCAGGTGGGCCATGCCGGTTTCGCCGTAGCTCTCGTGCCGGCTACCGACCAGGTAGGTGATATTGACCGTGGTGGTGGACTTGGACGCATCGGGCGCCAGCAGCACGCGCAAGCCGTTGGCCAGGCGGTATTCGCTGATCCCCTCCACGCTGGTGTATTTGACCGCTTGCGCGTTGGGCGCGGCGGCAGGCGAGGCGGGCGCGCCTTCCGCGGCCACGCCGGGCAGGGTAAAGCCCAACGACAGGGCAAGTGCGATGCTCAAGGGGGTGAAACGCATGTTCTCTCCATGACGGGCCTTGGGCCCATTTTTTGGGTACAGATTAGCGGCTAGCGCGCATACATCGGTGCTTGGCGGAAACGGATGGGACTTCGCCGGCTTATTCGAGTTCGGCCATATTACGCAAGGTTTGCCCGGTTGCCCGGCAGTTGCGCCATTCCGGCAACACGGTCGCACCCAGGGCCCGGTAGAAGTCCAGCGCCGGCGTATTCCAGTCCAGCACGGCCCATTCGAAGCGGCCGCATTCGCGCGCGACCGCGCGCTTGGCGACTTCGCGGAACATGGCCTCGCCTATGCCGTTGCGCCGGTATTCGGGTAGCACGAACAGGTCTTCGAGATACAGGCCGGGTTTGGCGAGAAAACTGGAGTAATTGTGGTAATACAGGGCGAAGCCGACCGCATGCGCGTGGCCGCCCCGGTCCACTTCGGCCAGCAGCGCTTCGATATAGGGGCGGGGACCCCACAAGTGTTCATGCAACTGGTCCGCCGAGCCGACGCATTGGTGGCTGAGTTTTTCGTAGGCGGCCAACTCGCGTACCAGCTCGTACAGTGCCGGCGCATCGCCGGGCTGGGCGTCGCGTACCGTGAATGCCTGCCTCATGGCGCCAGGCCTCCCGATTGTTCGCGCCAGGCGGCGGGCAGCGGCTTGGTGGCCCCCATATCGCCCCAGCGCATGGGATACACGTCAAGAGCAAGCGTCGGCAGGGTAGTCATGGCGGCCTGTGAAAATTCGATGAGCCGCTAGAGTAGCTCGACCAGCATTTTTATTAAACCATGGCGGACTCGACTGTCTGACTCAGCTTTGCCGCCCACATCGTTGTCCAGGCCCTAAAATGTCCTGATCGCGTCCCAAGGTCTTATCCATGTCGCTTGCCTCCCTTGCCCAAACCGCCATTTGCGCGGTCAGCCATGCCCACGGGCTCTTTCTCGGTTTCGACCTGCTGGACCACGCCGAAGCGGCGGCCGCCCGGTGCGCCATCGGCGAGCTGGCCGCACGGCTGGACGATTGGGTCCTCAGCGTACCGGCCGCGCGTAATTGTTGGGCCATCGCAGTGGGCAGCGAGGCCTGGTTGGAACTGGTAGGCACCGACGCGCCGCGTGAGCTGCAGCCTTTTCCCCATTTCGAGGATGCGCGCTATCCGATGCCGGTGACGCCACATGCCCTGTTTATCCATCTGCGCAGCGAGCGGCATGATCTCTGCCACCAGGCCGGGCAACTGGCCCAAAGCATATTGGCGCGGCAGTTTGTCCTGGCGGATTGCACGGCCGGATTCCGCTACCTGGACAGCCGCGATCTGACCGGTTTCGTGGACGGTACCGAAAACCCGCCGCCGGAGGAGCGCCCCGAGGTGGCCCTGGTCGATGACGACGGCGCGTTCAATGGCGGCAGCTATCTGCATGTGCAGCGCTATGTGCATGACCTGCGCAATTGGGAACGGTTGCCGGTGGCGGAGCAGGAGGGGATGGTGGGCCGCAGCAAGGCTGACGATATCGAGATGGACGATGCGGTCAAACCGGCCGGCGCCCATATCGCCCGGGTGGTGATCGAGGAGGATGGCGAGGAGTTGGAGATCGTCCGCCAGTCATTGCCCTATGGGCAGCCCGGGGCCGAGCAAGGGCTGTTTTTCGTCAGCTACTGCAAGACGCCGCGCCACTTCAATTTGATGCTGGCACGCATGAATGCCCGGAGCGAAGGAGAAGGCGACCATCTGTTGCGTTTTAGCCGTGCGGTAAGCAGCGCTGCCTATTTCGCGCCGCCGATGGCCTTGCTGCGGGCCTGGGCGGGCTGATCCGACCCCGCGCCAGGAAGTAGGCAAATCCGGACAATGCGCTATTGGGGTATCTGCCTAGGGTGTCGGCCGGATACAATGCGGGTTTGCCTTTTCAACTTGGACAGCACATGCCCACCCTGATTTGCGGCTCGGTCGCTTACGACACCATCATGGTCTTTCCGGACCGCTTCAAGCATCACATCCTGCCGGACAAGGTCCATATGCTCTCGGTGTCTTTCCTGGTGCCCGAGATGCGTCGCGAGTTTGGCGGTTGCGCCGGCAATATCGGCTACAACCTGCAGTTGCTGGGCGGCGAGCCGGTCATCATGGCGACCGTGGGGCAGGACTTCACCCCCTATGCCGCCCGGCTGAGCGCGCTTGGCGTGCGCCAGGACTGCATCCGCATGGTACCGGAACTCTTTACGCCGCAGTGCTTCATTACTACCGATCTGGACGACAACCAGATCACCGCTTTCCATCCCGGCGCCATGAGCGAATCGCACGACAATCGCTTCGATCATATCAGCGGCTTGAAGCTGGCCCTGGTCGGTCCGGACGGCCGTGAAGGCATGCTGGCGCGTTGCCGCGAGCTGCAGGAAGCGGATATTCCCTTTGTGTTCGATCCGGGCCAGGCCATGCCGCTGTTTACCGGCGAGGAATTGCGGGGCGCCGTGGCTGCCGCGGCCTATGTCACGCTGAACGACTACGAAGCAGCGCTGATGGAAGAAAAGACCGGCAAGTCGATCACCGACCTGGCCGCCATGGTACGCGCGCTGATCGTGACGCGCGGCAGTGAGGGGTCGACCATCTATGTGGGCGGTCGCGAGATCGTGATTCCGGCGGCGCAAGCCAAGGATGTGCTGGATCCGACCGGTTGCGGCGATGCTTATCGCGCCGGCCTGTTGTTCGGTATCGAGAAAGGCTGGGATTGGGAAACCACCGGCCGCCTGGCCTCGCTGCTGGGCGCCATCAAGATCGCCGCGCGCGGTGGCCAGAACCACCACTTCGATCGCGACAGCCTGAGGGCCGATTACCGCGAAGCCTTTGGCCACGAGTTGCCGGCCTGGTAAGTCCGACAAGGCACGACGGTGCGCCGTCGTGCCGCTGCCCATTACGCTAGGACGCGCTGATTCCATGCATTGACGAGCGTCAGCGAGGCTCCCTCGCGGCGGGTGCGTGGTTGTAGGCGCCGAAGGCACCGTACAACCACGGCCCACTCCTTGCGGGTGCGAGGGCGGGGCCGCCCGGGTGAGGGGGAGTGTGATAAATCAGCGAAGGGATCGTTGATTTATCACAGCCCGTGAACGCCCGGCTCTGCCGGGCGGTGAGCCGCAGTTTGAGAAGGCGCAATATTTCAGTGTGTCCCTAAGGCGGCGCGCAGCTCGGTCAGTACCGGCTGGGTCTCGGGCCGCACCCCGCGCCACAGGTAGAACGCTTCCGCCGCCTGTTCCACCAGCATCCCCAGGCCATCCAGCCGCATGGCCACGCCGCCTGCGGCCGCTTGCGCCAGGAATGGCGTTTCTTCCTTGCCGTACATCATGTCGTAAGCCACCGTTTCCAGCCGCCATAAACTGGGCGGCAAGGGCAGCTGCTGGCCGGCCAGGCTGGCGGACGTGGCATTGATCACCAGGTCGAAAGCCTGTCCGGCCAAGGCATCCAGGCCGGTGGCTTGCAAGTTGGCCGCGGAGAATCGCTCGGCCAGCTGGGTCGCCTTGTCGGCGGAACGATTGGCCAGTAGCAAGCGCGCCGGCTTTTCCGCCAGCAGGGGCGCGATCACGCCGCGCGCCGCGCCGCCTGCACCCAGCAGCAGGATACGTTTACCGCGCAGTTCGGTATGGCGCAGCAGGTCACGGCACAGTCCGGCGCCATCGGTGTTGTCGCCGACCAGGCCGTCGTCGTCCAGCCAAAGCGTATTCACCGCGCCGGCCAGTTCGGCACGCGCGCTCAACCGGTTGGCGAAGCGGTAGGCTTCTTCCTTGAACGGGACGGTGACATTGCAGCCCTTGCCGCCCATGGCCAGGAATTCGGCGGCGCAGTCGCTAAAACCATCCAGCGGCGCTTCCAGTCGCGTGTAGTTCAGTTTCTGGCCGGTCTGGAGCGCGAAAGCGGCATGGATGGCGGGTGATTTGCTGTGGGCAATCGGGTTGCCGATGACGGCATAACGGTCGGTCATGTAGGGGGCGCATCAAGGTGAAGAGTTAAGAGCGGTGCCGCCCGCCTATTTGCCGAGCTGGTCGCCGAGTTGCCTGACCCGTTCCAGCGCCAGGTTGCGCGGCGCCGTCTGCGCCTGGATGCAGCGGGCTTGTGCCGCCACATCGTCCATCTCGCAGCTGGCCGGTGGCGCGGCCGGCGTCGCGGCGCTGGCCGGCGGCTGGCTTGCCTTGGCCAACTCTGCCTTGCTGGCGCCCTTGACGATGTTCAAGGGCTTGAGCTGGACTTGTACCGCGTTGGCCGCGCCCGGGTGATCGCCATATTGGACCTTGCCGCCGGCATCGGTCCAGCGATAGACCGGCTTGCTTTCCTGGGCCGGCTGCAGGGTGGCCATCAGGCTGTCGCGCTGCCACCAGGCGGCGGCCAACAGTCCGGCAACGATCAGCACCAGCGGGAGGCGCATGCTAGGCCTGGTTCCACGGCAAGCCGCGGGCCTTCCAGCCATTGAGCCGGCCGCGCTGGCCCGCGTCGTCGCGATCGCCCTCGAAGCCTTCCAGCACGTTGTAGCACTCCGAGTAGCCGTTGGCGGCCGCCAGGGCAGCGGCTTCGTGCGAGCGGCCGCCGGTGCGGCAAAGGAAGAACAGCACCTCTTCCGCATCCAGCTGATGTTTGAGCTGTTCCAGGAAATTCGGGTTGGGATGCATGCCCGGCCAGGTCTTCCATTCGATCTTGACGGCGTTGGCCGGCGTGCCGACGAACTGCCATTCCGCATGGCTGCGCACATCCACCAGCTTGCTATTGGGCAAGTTGGCCAGCAGGGTATGTGCTTCGTCAGGGGTGAGGGCACCGGAATAGGCAAGGCCCTGTTGTTCGGCACGTACCCGAGCGCGTTGCAGGATATCGTTGGTCTGGCTCATGATGGGTTCTCCACTGGCTGCCTGTCGGCTTGTAATGGATTATGGCAAAGATAGGCCGCGCTGAGTTGGCGAGGAATGGCCCGCACCAAAACAGGGCGTCATTTTATTTGCGCCGCACCAATGCAGGGCGCGCCACGGGGGTAAAATGCCCCCGCATGGTGAACGGGCCAGTCCGGCCGGCCGTGGCATGCTTCCTGCTAAATGGCTGGCCTGATCTCATCGGGCACGAGCAGGACGCGTGGCCAGGCTTTACAATCCAATATCCAGCCGGCCCGGCAACGCGCCGGCGTCCCACTACCCTCAGGAGTTATGCAAATGGCGGTCGCCGACGTACTCAAGCAAATCCAGGACAACGACATCCGTTTCGTCGATCTGCGCTTTACCGATACCAAGGGCAAGGAACAGCACGTGTCCGTGCCGGCTCACGTGGTGGATGAAGAGTGGTTCGAAAACGGCCACGCCTTTGACGGCTCCTCGATCGCCGGCTGGAAGGGCATCCAGGCATCCGACATGCTGTTGATCCCGGATCCGGCCAGTGCCGCGATCGATCCCTTCTACGACGAACCGACCATTTTCATCACCTGCGACGTGATCGACCCGACCGATGGCAAGGGCTACGACCGCGATCCGCGTTCCATCGCCAAGCGAGGCGAGGCCTACCTGAAGGCATCCGGACTGGGCGACACCGCCTTCTTCGGTCCGGAACCAGAATTCTTTATCTTCGACAGCGTGACCTGGGGTACGGATATGTCCGGCACCCACGTCAAGATCAAGTCGGAAGAAGCCGCCTGGTCGTCCAGCGAGAACTACGAGTCCGGCAACAGCGGCCATCGTCCCGGCGTGAAGGGCGGCTATTTCCCGGTTGCCCCGGTGGACAGCCTGCACGACATCCGTTCGGCCATGTGCCTGGCACTGGAAGAACTGGGCATCCCGGTTGAAGTGCACCACCACGAAGTGGCCACCGCCGGCCAGTGCGAAATCGGTACCAAGTTCAGCACCCTGGTACAGCGTGCCGACTGGACCCAGCGCCTGAAGTACATCGTCCACAACGTGGCGCACCAGTACGGCAAGACCGCTACCTTCATGCCCAAGCCCATCGTCGGCGACAACGGCAGCGGCATGCATGTGCACCAGTCCATCTGGAAGGATGGCAAGAACCTGTTCGCGGGCAACGGCTATGCCGGCCTGTCCGAGTTCGCGCTGTACTACATCGGCGGCATCATCAAGCACGCCAAGGCGCTCAATGCCATCACCAATCCCGGCACCAACTCGTACAAGCGCCTGGTACCGCACTACGAAGCACCGGTGATGCTGGCCTACTCGGCCAAGAACCGTTCCGCCTCGATCCGTATCCCTTACGTCGCCAGCGACAAGGGCCGCCGTATCGAAGCCCGCTTCCCCGATCCTTTGGCCAACCCGTACCTGGCCTTCACCGCGCTGATGATGGCGGGCCTGGATGGCGTGCAGAACAAGATCCACCCGGGCGATCCGGCCGACAAGAACCTGTACGACCTGCCGCCGGAAGAAGACAAGCTGATCCCCAAGGTCTGCACCAGCCTGGAACAAGCCCTGGAAGCCCTGGACCAGGACCGCGAGTTCCTGACCCGCGGCGGCGTGTTCTCCAACGACTGGATCGATTCCTATATCGCCCTGAAGATGGAAGACGTGACCAAGTTCCGCATGACCACCCATCCGGTCGAGTTCGAGATGTATTACTCGTTGTAATGCGACGGCCTGCTTAGGCAGGTCCGCAGCAGGACAAAACCCCGCACGACCCTATCGGGTCGAGCGGGGTTTTGCTTTGTGGGAGCATCAACCAAGCGGAAATACGGAAGACACAACACGGATAACACGTTACATATCCTGAAGCTACTTGGAAATCCAATCGATATAATGAGCTCATATGGAACGGATTCAGTCGATCAATATTGCACGTATAGCCTGGTGCTGTACCGATCGTGGTATCACACCGGAAGACCTCGCGCGCGAGGTCGGGATTTCCCCTGCGAGCGTTGAAAAAATCATGTCGGGTGACCTTGGCCTGACCTTCAATCAACTGAAACAGATTGCCGAGTTCTGCGGTCGGGGCGTGTTGTTCTTCTTGGAAGCCGGTCCGGTGAACGAGGAGCAAGTACACACGCCACAGTTTCGAACCTTGGCGAACCAAAAGCCTGAACTGTCCGCAAAGGTAAAGGCGCTCATCGAGCGGGTGGAGCGGCAGCGTGCCGTATTCTTGAATCTGCGCGACGAGCTGGACAATGGGGAACTAGCTCGCTTCGACCCCCCTGTACTTGGCGGGTTTACGCTGAATGAAGCCGCCGAAGTGGTTCGGCGCTGGTTGGGTTTGCCTGACCGGAATGACTTTGACAATTATCGCCGTGCATTAGAGGCGCGGGGCTTGTTGGTTTTTCGCAGCAATGGCTACCAGGGGCCGTGGCAGATTGCCAAGGAAAGCCCCATCCTCGGTTTTTCGCTTTATGACGCGCAGTGCCCGGTGATCGTGATCAAGAAACAGGCTGCCGAGACGCAGCAGAGCTTTACCTTGATGCATGAGCTGGGACACCTCCTATTGCATAAGACCAGCTCCATCGACGACGACAACGATCTCCATTCGCATGATGGGTACGAACAAGACGCAAATAAGTTTGCAGGGTACTTGCTGGTCCCGGACAGCTTTTTGCTTAGCATCCGTGACGAGGGGCGTCCGAACGAGGTGACCGAACTCGATGATTGGATGGCGCCACAGCGCAAGGCTTGGGGAGTCAGCGGCGAGGTGATATTGCGCCGACTGATGGACGCGGGTCGTTTAAATCGAGCCGTTTACGCCGCGTACCGTGCGTGGCGGCAGCAACTACCAACCCTTAACGCGGACGACGGTGGTAGCCGAGCGTTCCGCAACCGAGAGCCCAAGCACATTTTCGGCGAAGTCTATGTCAAGACTGTCTTGGATGCATTGAGCATGCGTCACATTACTCTGGCAAAGGCCAGTAGTTACCTGGACAACCTGACAATCAAGGATCTGCATAAGCTAGAGCAATACTATGCAGTCGTTTGATGCCTCATCGATGATTTATGCGTGGGACAACTACCCGGTGAGCCAGTTTCCTGGCCTATGGACTTGGTTGGCGGACCGAATCAACGCGAGGTTGGTTCGAATGTCCGCAATTGCGTTCGATGAGGTGGAGCATAAAGTTCCCGAGTGTTCTGCCTGGCTACGGGACGTCAATTTGGACAGGCTCCCGGTAAGCGAAGTAATACTGCATGAAGCATTACGAATCAAAGGTTTGCTCGGAGTTGTCGAAGACAAGTTTGGTGGCGGCGTGGGCGAGAATGACCTGCTGATTATTGCAACTTCCAAGATCCACGGGCTTGAGTTGGTCACCGACGAAAAATTTCAAGCGGCATTGCCCAAGCTGATGCCCAACTACAAGATCCCGGCTGTCTGTGGGCTAGCAACCGTCGATGTGCGTTGGATCAATTTCATTGGCTATCTGAAGCGCTCCGAGGCTGTATTTGGATAGTGACCTGAGGGCGGCTCAGGTGAACAAAGGTTGCCCCCATTTTAATAGTCCATACCTGTAGTAGCCGCTCTAGGCGGCCATATTCGGCTCCAGCACGAATACCGTCGTATCGCGGCCATCGGGGTCGGCCAGCTGTTGGTCTACCGACAGGGCAGGGTGCGAAAACATCTTTGTCCAGAAGCTTCGCGCATCTCGCCATTCGTTGAATACGGTGATTGCCCAGGTCTCCGTTCGCCTGGCTAGAAATTGCTTGGCGACGTGCTCCGCAATACCTTGGCGGCGCCAGCGCTTAAGGATGAACAGATCGCCAATCTCCTGGGCGTGTGGCAGCACGTCCGAAGGCTCTATCAGGACGAAGCCTGCGATGGCGCCGTTTGCACGAACGAGATGGGCACTCCAGCGTGGTTTGTCCCAGTACTGGGCGAAATAGTCCGCACTGAGAGAAAAGAAGCCGTCCGCTTCGACGTCATAGCCGTCCTCGATGGAGGTGTCGTAGCAATAGAATTGGAACAGGTTCCAGATGGTGCGTTTGTCGGCAAGGGACGTCGGGCAGATTTCGATTTGCATGGCGGTGATTGCGGTGGAATGTAGGCCGTGGGGGTTAAAAAGCCCGCATGGCTTGGTCAGCCATACGGGGCTTTGTTAATCCCCTCCCGCTTATTCAGCGGTGAAGAGGGTGAATATCTATCTGGAAAAGAATTGCATTATTTGCGGGTATGAAGCCGCCGCCAGGAGGAGCGCCATCATGCAAGCGAACAGGCGGCCCATCCGCTTTTGGCCCTTCATGCAACGCTCGCAAACGACGATTGGCATGGGCTCCTGTTTCGCACCTGACTCGACGGGAGCGGGAGAGGAGCTCAAGGGCCTGCCGCATCCGCTGCACAGGCCGGCGGCTTGCCACTTTGTGCTTTTGTGGATCTTCAGTAGGCTCATGCCTACTAAAAGCACCACGAACACAGCGATAGAGAGGAGAAAAACGACCATTTTTTCGGAATGCATAGGATATATATTAGGCGCGAAACGAATTGAGTGCAGGGAAATGGGCAGCCCCCGCGCAATCAGGGTTACGCGCTTCCGCCCACCGCCGCGCTCAACTTTGCTTCCGATCGCCGTGCCAATATCGCAATGACCGGCGGGAAGACCAGCCAGAAACCCGATGCCGGCATCAGGACCACCCCGAGGATAGCGAGGGCCAGCAAGCTCCAGCCCAGCGACTTCGGTAGCGGGCCGGACGACGACTTTTCCAGTGCGGATACGGCGAGGCCGCAGATAAAGAGTGCCAGACCAAACAGGACGAACCACACCACCGCGCCGATCATCGGGTCGGTGCCAACGGTGTCGAACAGACCGCGTTGAAGCACCCCCATCAGGACTTCATGGAACACGACAACGGCGAACACGGTATGGATGAACGATACGCCAACCAACCAACGGCCTTTCCAATGCTTCATCTTTGTTCTCCTGAGGTGATTCCAGCTATATGGGGAGTATGGCTTGGGGCGGGTTCGGTGGAACAAGGCATGGTCTGGTCCCGTACATCCCTGGCCGCCGCCCGGCGATTCTACGCTCGGCGCGGCGTCCGCCGCATTTGGCTTGGGGTTTTTCTCCCCGGCAGGGACATAAGGCGACGACCGTTGCGTATTCGTCCTCGTTCTACCGCCATTTCCTTGCCGCCGGGCTTGCACTCGCCGCCGGCATATGGATACTGGCGCGTTCTTTCCGTTGATTTATCGAGGTAGCCCCATGAAACCTTTTGTCTCCAGTATGGAGTCGGCCATCTTCGCCAGCCGCTGGCTACAGGCGCCGCTCTATCTTGGCTTGATCGTGGCCCAAGGCGTTTACGTCTACCATTTCCTGCATGAGCTGGTCCATCTGGTCAGCATCGCCACGACGGTGACCGAAGCACAGATCATGCTGATCGTGCTGGGCCTGATCGATGTGGTGATGATCGCCAATCTGCTGATCATGGTGGTGATAGGCGGCTACGAGACCTTTGTTTCCAAGATCGACGCCCTGGAGAAACACCAGGATCGGCCGGAATGGCTATCGCACGTCAACGCCGGGGTACTCAAGACCAAGTTGTCCCTGGCGTTGATCAGCATCTCGTCCATCCATCTGCTGAAGACCTTTATCGAGCTCAGCAATCCCACGCTCGCTTCCTCGACCGGTTTGATGCAGGGCGTATTGTGGCAGGTGGTGATCCATTGCACGTTCCTGCTATCGGCCGTGGTGATGGCGTATACCGACAAGCTTATGCAACAAACCCACTAGACCGCTGACAAGCAGCTCAGAACGGCAGCTCCACGATGTGTTCCTGTTCGATATTCACGGTGTAAGGGCTGACATCCGGCAGTTTGGGCAACTTGCCCGGCAGCGGTTTGGCCAGCGATATCTCGTGCACATCATTCAGGGTCCAGGGGCTGCCCTGCTGGTCCGGGGTGATGGTCAGGGTGGCGCGCAGGGCGCGGCGGCTACCGATGGGGGCCACCGTGATGACGGTGGTGGCGGAGGGGAACAGGCTGGTTGTATGCAGCTTGAAGATATCGAGGCCGCCGCTGGGCGTGGTAAAGGGGGCCGCCAGCTGGGTCAGGGTGGGGAGGTCGGCATCCTGGCGCCGCACGACGAAATCCTTGGCGGCGCTTTCGCTCAGGCCCAGGCTGGCCGCCAGCACACGCCAACTGGCGGTGGCGGGGTTTACTCCGGTACCTTCCGCCAGGACCAGATGGTCCAGCAGCGGGTCGTCGCCCCATAGCTTTGTTTCCGTCCTCCAGCCGTAGACCCGCAGCAGCTCGCTGGTGTTGAGCAGCAGATGGTTGCGCGGCGGCAATTCCTTGCCTTGGTAATCGGCGGCTTCCGCGCCTTGCAGGCGTCGTAGCGAGTCGGTATCGATATAATCGTCCAGGGCGTCAAGCAGATAGCCTATGCGCTCGGTGGGCACCCCATAGCCCGCCAGCATCTGCTGTTTCCAGCCCAGCGGCGCGGTTTTGATATTCAATAGGCCGAAGGCATCCTGTAGCGAGATGGCCATGCCCTTGCCGTTGTCGTACCAGCGGCCGTCCAGCCGGATGGCAACGGTGTCGCCGCCGAGGCCGAAGCGGCTGCGTTTGACGGTGGCCAACAGGTAGACCGCATTGTCCATCCCGTCGCGCAATAGCTTGTCCTGCTTGGCGAACTCCTGCTCCGCCGCGGCTAGCCGCAGCGCGCTGGAAACACGCTCGCCGATATAGGCGCCGGCCAGGCCCAATAGGGCCAGCGCGGCAATGGTCATGACCAGCACATAGCCCGATTGCCGGCTTCGGCTGCCGCGCCGGCCGCTGCCGCGCCGGCCGGTTTGAAGCTTGCGGGTAAGGAATGGCTTACGCATCAGCTGCCTCCTGCGCCGGGTAGCAGGAAGGGCGGCAGGGTCTTCTTATAGCGCCATGGGTCGGCGTCGATCCGGGCGAACCAGTAGTCGAGCGGGCGCCCACCATCCTTGCTGGTGATTTCGATCTGGATCGCCCTCGGTATGCGCTCGGTGGGCTGAAGCAGGGTATTCCAGCTGGTCTCGATCTTGCCGGCCCGATTCAGGTATGCGAAGCGCGCGGCTGCGCGCGGCCAGTTGGCGAGCACCGTTTCGACCTTGTCTACCTTGTAGACCAGGGTCGCGCCCTGGTCGTCGGCGACGATCCGCAGTTCGATCTGTTCCGGCGCGACCAGCGCTTGGGCGCGCAAAGGACGGCTGACCAGGGCGCGAAAACCGCTGGCGTCGGCCTCGAATGGGTCGGGTGCTTCGTCTTCCAGCGGTTGGATGCTGCCGATGATCTGCCTGAACCAGGCTTCCCGGCGCGCCACCTGTTCGCCCTGCTGGACTTCCTCGCCCAGCTTGGAGCGGATCTGCAGCATATAGAAGGTGGCGCTCATCAGCAGGGTCATGACCAGGGCGGTAATCGCCAAGGCGACCATCACCTCGATCAAGGTAAAACCCTGCACGATGCGCCGGGATGGCAACGGCTGCATCATTGGAATGGTGCCTTGTAGGTGCGGGCCTGGCGCGACAGCAACACGACGGCGTCGTCGCTGAACCAGGGGCGGCGCTCGTCGGCCTGAAAGACCTGGTATTGGTACTGGTAAAGCAAGGCGTCATGGATGCCCAGGCCGCGCGGATAGCCATTCTGCGCCGATTGCGAGATCAGCTTGCGTTCCCAGCTGATTTTCCAGCTACCGAGCTTGGCCTCGCCCTTGAGCTGCTTGCTGTCTTCCGGCAGCGCGCGTATCCAGTCCTGTGCCATGCGCACGGCGCGCATGCGTTCGTATTCGAGCCGCAGGCGGCCGATCGAATGCAGGCCGCTTTCGGCCCACATCACGATGGCCACGCCGACCGAGGTAACCAGGACCAGGGCGACCAGCACTTCTATCATGGCGAAGCCGCCGCCGGTTCGCTTGCCGCTGCGCCTCATTCGGCCTGGTCCTTAGGTTCGCAGGCCGGTCCGCTCAAGGTATAGTCGGCAATGGCCTGGCCCTTTTCGTCCTGTAAGCGGACGCGGCTGCTGGAACAGATCTGCGTGGACGATATCAGCAAGGGCGGCTCGAATTGGGCTCGCCAACCAGCGGGGAGGCTGAGGATTTCTTCATTGTTCAGCAGGAGTGGCGCGTCCAGCTTTTCCAGCGTGAAGGACTGGCCGGATAGACGGGCCCAGCGCGGCAACTGCGTCAGTTGGGCGCGGAACTGCTCCAGCGCGAAACGCTGGCGCGAGCGATCGAGTTGGCCGACGAAGTTCGGACCAACCAGGCCCATCAGCATAGCGATCAGGGCCATCACCACCAGCAATTCCAGCAGCGAAAATCCGGCCGTACCACGCATGGCTAGACCGGATACCTACGCGCGCGCGCCGCGATTGGATTGGTCACGGCGTAGCCTGCTTCGGCACCATGCCGACGTCGGCGTCATTGCCTTCGCCGCCGGGCTTGCCGTCCGCGCCCAGCGAATAGATGCCGAAAGGCCGGCCTTCAGGCCCCGGCACCACGTACTCGTAGGCATTGTTCCATGGGTCGTTGGGTAGTGCGTCTTCCAGGTAGGGGCCGCGCCAGCGTTTGGCCAGCTTTTCGTCGCCGGGGGGCGTGATCAGAAGGGAGAGGCCTTGTTCCTTGGTCGGATAGCTACCCAGGTCGAGCCGCATGGTTTCGATGGCGCCGCGCAGCAACTTGACCTGGGTCTGGGCGGTCTGCACCTTGGACGAATCGACCTGGGCGAACAGCCGAGGACCGACCAGGCTGACCAGCATGCCGATGATCACCAGGACCACCAGCATCTCCAGCAGGGTAAAGCCCAGTTGGGCGGGGCGCAGCGTCTGCGCGATTCGACGACTCTGTTTCCGTATCACAATTTCACCTCAGTCAAACTGGCCATGGCCATGACCACGCCTACCATCACAAAGCCGATTACCAGACCCAGCAGCAAGATGCTGGCCGGTTCGATCAGCGAAACCACGCGGCGTTGCAATGACTGGTTCTTATCGCCCCAGTACTGCGCAACGTGTTGCAACATGCTTGCCAGCTCGCCGGACTGCTCGCCCACCTTTACCATGGAGAGCGAGATCGGTTCCAGCAAGCGTTGGTGTTCGATCGCCTGCGACAGGCGCCGGCCCCGGTTTACCTCGTTACGCACGCTTTCCAGCCTGGCGGCTGTTTCCGCCAGCCGGACCGAACCTCCCGCCAGTTCCAGGGCGGCCAGGATGGCCACGCGGCTATGCAGGAGCATGGCCAGGGCGGTGGTCCAGCGGGCGGTTTCGCCGCTACGTATCCACTCGCCCAGAATGGGCGCGCGGGCGGTAAGTTCCAGCATGCGTACCCGGATGCGCGGATTGCGCGCGGCCATGACGCCGGCGAACACCGCCGCGGCCAAGGTGACCAAGGTTGCAATGAAATGCGCATTGAAAAACAGGCCGGTGCGCAGCACGACTTCGGATATCCACGGCAGGCTGTCGATTCTACCTTTGAGCATGCCGGCGAAGCGGGGCACCACAAAGGAAAAGATAAACAGTACGGCGATGGTGCCGGTGCTGACCAGGATCATCGGATAGACCATGGCCTCGCGGGTTTGCGAACGCATCTTGGCATCGAAATCCATCTGTTCGGCCGCGCGGCCGAGGGCCAGTCCCAGATTGCTGGTCGCCTCGCCCGCCCGCACCATGGCAAAGACGTAGGCTGGCAGGGCCAGTTCGGCCTTTTGCAGCGCGACCGAGAAGCCGTCGCCGGCATGGATGGCGGTCAGCATGCGCTCCAGCGGCGCGCTCAGCGGGGTGTCGCGGCTGGCATCCTTCAAGGTCGTCAACGCATCGGCCAGGCTGATGCCGGAGTTGGCCAGGGTGGCCAGCTCGCGAACCAGGATCACCAGGTCGGCATGCCCCACCTTGCCTCGGCGCTGGCTGCCGGCGCCGGCTGTGGTGAGCGGCTGCAGTTCGAATACCACCAGCAGCCGCTCTTCCAGCAGGCGCATGGCATCCGCGCTGGATTGCGCCTGGATGCTGCCGGTTTCCTGACGGCCGTCGGCGCTTGCCGCCTTGAAAGTAAATTCCGCCATGCTGTCTAACGCTTCCTTTGGTCGGGCTGGCCTGGGCCTATAGGGATGGCTTTACAGACACTGGGGCGGTAAGGGAGTTTCGGCGCTGTCATCAGGCCGACCGGTGGGAAACCGTGGAGCCGGCGACGGCGAATACTTCTTCCAGGCTGGTCAGGCCGCGTACCGCCTTGAGCAGGCCATCTTCATGCAGGGCGCGGAATTTGTCGTCCAAGGACCGCAACAGGTCGAAATGCGAGGGCGAGGGTTGGCTGAGTACCGCGCGGACGCGATCAGTAGCGGGTAATAACTCATAAATTGCGGTACGTCCTCGATAGCCGCTACCCCCACAGCTGGGGCATCCTACAGGCCTACGGAAGCACCATTGGGCTGGGAGGGTGCCTAGCTTGGCGAGTGTGGCCTTGGCGTGTTCGGATAGGAGCGCGCTGGGATCGTAGGGTTCGCTGCAACTGGTGCATAGCCGCCGTACCAGGCGTTGGGCGATCACACCGCGGACGGTGGCGCCGACCAGGAACTGTTCAACACCCAGATCGACCAGCCGCAGGAATGCGGTTGCGCTGTCGTTGGTATGCAGGGTGGACAGGACGCGGTGGCCGGTCAGCGAGGCCTGCACGGCGATACGGGCGGTATCGACGTCGCGGATTTCGCCGATCATGATGGTATCGGGGTCGTGGCGCAAGATGGAGCGCAAGGCCGCGGTAAAGGTAAAGCCGATTTCGGCATTGACCTGGAACTGGGTGACGCCCTCGATCTTGTACTCGACCGGGTCCTCGACGGTGAGGATGCGCTCGCGCTCGCGGTCACAGGCCGACAGGGCGGCATAGAGTGTGGTGCTCTTGCCGGAGCCGGTCGGGCCGGTGACCAGGATGATGCCGTCAGGCAGCGACATCCAGTCCTGGAACATCCGTAGATGGTCCGGTTCGAAGCCGAGCCCGTCCAGCGAGAAACGCTTGTTGTGCGAGACCGGCAGCAGCCGCATGACCAGCGATTCGCCGAACACCGAGGGGATGACCGAAACGCGGATATCGGTTTCCACACCGGCGGCGCGGTTGGAAAAGCGTCCATCCTGGGTCAGGCGGCGTTCGGAGATGTCCAGGCCGGACACCAGCTTGATGCGGCTGACCACGGCGTCGAAGCGCTCGCGCGGATAGTGCTCGGTGCCTTGCAGGTGTCCATCGACGCGGTAACGGACGGTAAAGCCATATTCGAGCGGCTCGATATGGACATCCGAAGCGGCCTTGTCGTTGGCGCGTGCCAGCATGGCATTGACCAGCTCGACCACGGGCGCGTCCTCGGCCATGCGGCGCAGGTCCTGGTCGCCTTGCTGGACATCGGCGGCAATGCGGTAGACCTCGGATAGCAGGCGCTCGAAATCGCGCTGTGCGATCAGCGCCCAGCCGTAGTGCTGACCCGCCAGGGCGTGCCCGTCCAGGTACTCCAGCAGGCCGGAGTCGAGCGGGTCGCGGCAGACGACCAGCGGGAGGGCGTCCGTACGCGGCAGTATCAGGAAGGAGAAGCGTTGTGCCAGGGCACGGTTGATACCTTGCGCATTGTGGAAGGTGCGCATACCGCTGACCGCGTCAGGGTGCTGCAGTACATCGAAGATGGGGTACCCCAGCTGGCTGCTCAGCGCCTCCAGCAGGGTGAATTCGGAGATCAGGCCCAGCCTGATCAGGATGGCGCCCAAACGGTCGCCGCCGCTATCGCGCTGCAGGGCTACCGCCCGCTGGACCGCATTGGCATCGAGCGCGCCGCGCGCTATCAGTATCTCGCCAAGGCGTAGGGTGGGTAGCTCGGACAAGGTTGGCTTCCTAGGAAAACGAGCCGCGATTTTAGCATTGACCGGCGTAAGCGCCGAGCAGATCGCGGACGTAAAAAAACCGGGGAGCGAACTCCCCGGTTTTACAGCTTGAATCTTGCCTTGCGGCGAAGACTCGACGCTAAAGTACCTGTGGCTTAGTTGCCGCCGTTCAGGCCCTTCTGTGCGTCTTGCTCTTGGTACTGACCTTCGTTTGCCGGAGCGCGGTCGGTCGAACCGGTGAAGTCAACGCCTTGGCTGCTCGAAGCTTCGATGAAGTTCTTCGAATCCGGGTTGTACAGGTAGTTTTGTACGCGCAGGGTATCGCCGTCTTCCGTGGTCAGACGCAGACGCGGAGCGGAACCAGCGGTACCGACAGCGGTGGTTGCGTTCAGAGCAGCGGTAGCGTGGGCAGGTGCGTTGGTCAGCAGCGTGTCCACTTCAGCCGGGGTCATGTTCAGCACGGCGCGAGGAGCCAGAGTGGCAACCTTGCCCCACTTGCCGTACATGCCGTCAGCGTGGATGTACTGGCCGAATACGGTGGCAGTACGGGTTTCGCTGGTGTTGATCAGACGAACAATGCTCATCCAGCCATCGGTACGGGTGCTGTTTGCGTAGTTACGGACATCGATCTTGATCGAGCCGGACAGAGCGTACAACGGACCCTTACAGAAGTTGTTCTGTTCGTTCAGATCGGTACCTGCAGCGGCCTTGACAACGGTAGCTGCATCAACAGCGAAGTTGCTGCCTGGGATCAGAGCGGTGCCGGACACGCCGTAGCAAACGTGGACTGGGCCAGCGCCGGTGACGCCGAATGCAGCGTTCACGCCAGCGGTAGGAACGGTCAGGGTGATCGGACCAGCTGCGTTGCCTGCAGTGATGGCCACGGCCGAACCAGCAACCGGAGCGGCACACAGAGCATCGGTAGCCAGGAACAGCGAACCACCAACCGACAGACCTTGCGAAGCGGAAACCTTGACGGTCACGCGCTCAACTTCCACATCACCGGCAACGGTCACAGCGGAGCCCGTACCGTGGATAGCGGTAGCGATACCCTTCAGACCGGCAGGAGCGGAGGCGTCGGCCAGGATGTACGGATCCAACAGGTTGGAGTCGTAACCACTGGCGTTTTGTACCAGCGAAACGTTACCCAGGTTAGCCAGGGTGGTGCTGATGAACGAAGTACCAGTGGTGCCGGCGAACAGGGTGTTGCCGCTGGCAACGTTCAGCTTGGCGTTACCGGACGACTTGGTCACCTTGACCAGGATGTTGGTCGGGAAGGTGATCAGGGTCGTGGCGTTGGTCGAGCCGGAACGGTTGTGTTCGTCAGGCGTAGCGGTCGTGTCGCTGGCCAGCGAGGCTGGAGCGGACAGGGCCACATAGTGCTTGAACGAGATCGGCAGGGTCTTCACCTGCACGTCACACTCTTCGATAGCCTTAACGACGGTGAACAGACCCTTGATGGTCGGGTTGTTAGCCGGAACGGTGGAGCTCGAGATCGAGATGATCGGTTGCTTGATCAGGCCAGCAGCCAGACCGGAACCATCGCTGTGCACGGTGATGGTTGCGTACAGCACATTCGGGCTGCCAGCGTCGATAGCCAGGGTATCTACAGTGTAGAGACCGTGAGTAAGGCCTTGAGCAACGGAAGTACCGGTTTGGCCGTCAGCAACGACGATGCTGGCTGCAACACCGGCGGTGTTCCAGGTAGCGCCTGCAGGCAGGGCGAACTGGATCTGGAACGTTTGGTTTTGCAGGCGTGCATCGACGTCGCCCGAGAAACGGTAGGCTACGGTAGGCGAGGTCACGGCTTGTGTATCGGTCGTGATAACTTCACGAGCGATCGACACGGACGACGACTGGATTTGGCCGGCGTAGCTACCCGTGGCGGCGAGGCCTACCAGGGCGCCCATGACGAGGCGGGAGATCAGCTTTTGGTTCATGTTTGGATAGTCCTCAAACGTAAGATAGCTTTGGAATGCATGCCAACCCGAGTAATCATGTTGCGCATGTCGCCTAAATTTTTCGGCGGTGCAATCATAACTGTCCGTGTTTGCGCATGCAACTTGTTTGCCGGGCGATGCCGCACAAGGTAGGGCTTGTAAAGCTTAGCACGCCGTCAGCCAAAATGCGGCGGCACACATTGCGTGAGTACGATTGCTTGTTCGCAACTGAAACCGCCGCAAGGCTTGACCCTGTGCCCGACTATGACAGAGCCGCTGTTCGCGAGCTTAAACCATTCATTCAATCCGTGCCAACCCGGGGAAATGCGCAGTGCCAGTATTGGCGCGGCCTGGCAATGCACGGGATGGCCTTTCGCGAGTAAATGGTTTATGCCGGTTTATACCAACCCCGGCTGCCCTACCTTCTGATAAAACAACGGTTTATGTAAAAAATCCCCGGGATTACCGATGCGGGGGGTAATTATTATTGTGAAGAATCGCTATTGCCGGCGGCCGGTTAATTGTTGTGGTGAAGCAACGCCGGCCATCGCTCAGGGTTTACGGCTTCTTTGCAATGCTTCGAACAATTCCTTGTTTAAGGCTTCATCGCTTACTACCCGGCCTTTTGGATTTTTGTCAGCGGCCGCGGGTGCGGTTTTGGCTGGCGGCGAAACAAGGGGCTTTTCCCCTTTGTAGGGGTTTTCCGACGGCTTGGCAGTTTCGCCTGGCGATGCGGAAATAGGCTCCGATTTCGCTTCCGCCGCCACCTGGGCCTCGCTTTTCGGCTGGTAAGGACGTGATTGGTAGCCGCGCACTGCGTTTGGCGGTGGGGTGTCGGCCGGTAATAATGCCTGGCCGGTCGCTTTTTCGTTTCCAGCCTTCGGCGGCATCGCGACGGCGTCGTTCAGCAGCGGCTTGGTCCAGGGGAAGTTCTTGCGGAAGGCGTCGCTCACGGCCTGGACGTCGAAGTCGTCTTCGATGGCATAGGCGGTGATCAGGATAACCAGCTCGGTACGATCATTATTAATATTAGTGGAGCCGAACAGCAGCGGTCCGACGACGGGGATGTCCTTGACGTAGGGGAGTCCGGCGTTGTTGTCGCTGCGGTCGTCGCGCATCAGGCCGCCCAGCACGATGGTATTGCCGTCGGTGACGGTCAGCTTGGTGGTGAGCTTGCGGCTGCTGATCACCGGGTTCTTGTTGGTGCCGGTGTTGTTGGATGCGGCCGAGCTGACCTCCTGGTCGATATCCAGATCGATGCGCCCACCGGCATGCACCACCGGGCGCACCTTCAGGATCACGCCCACGCTGCGGTACTGGACGGTTTCCAGCAAGCCGCCAGTGGTATTGGTGCTCTGCTGGCTGGTGGTGACGGGCACCTCCTGGCCGACATTGATGGTGGCGTCTTCGCCGCTGCGGGTCAGCAAGGAAGGGTTGGCCAGCACGCGGGTCTTGTTGGTGGAGGCCAGGGCATTCAGCAGCACACGCGGCGTGAGGCCCGAGCTGAGCTTGAGCACCGTGGTCGCGCCTTCCTTCAAGGTGCCGGCGAGGATATTGGTCTTGCCGAGGGTGCCGGTCAGGCCGCCGATCTTCAGGTTTTGCAGCAGCCACTCGAAGCCGAAGTCCTCTTTCTCGGTCAGCCGCACTTCCGCTACCGACACCGATACCAGGGCATTCTTGGCAGGCCGGTCCAGCTCTTTCAGCAGGCTGATCCACTGCTGGTATTCGGCCGACGAGGCTTGCACGATGATGCTGTTGGTGGCCTTGTCCACCACGACCCGCGAAGGGCCGCGACCGGTCGCATTGCCGGTGGCGCCGGCGGCCGCCGGCGCGGCTTGCACGCTACCGCCGCCCAGCACCTGGGACAGGGTCGCGGCGATATCGGTCGCATCGGCATTGCGCACCGGATAGATAAAGTAGTTGCTGTTGCGCGCCTGGGTGGGCTGGTCCAGTTCCTCGGCCCATTTCATGGTGTGGTCGAGCAGGGCCTGGTTGTTGGCGAAGACAATGATGGAATTGATCGGCCCGACCGGGATCATGACCAAGGGCGCCGGCGAGGTAGGCTGCGTGCCGTTGAAGTAGCCTTCCGTGGTCAGGATGTCCGACAGCCGCTTGGACAATTCTTCGGCCGACCAGTAGGTCGGCACGATGCGGGCGCCCAGCCGGCCGCGCATCAGGGGCTGGTCCAGCACGGACAATGCCTGCAGGGCGGCGCTGACATTCTGTGGCGCGCCGCTCAGCATGATGGCGTTGCGGGCGTTGTCTTCCTGGGCGGTGATCTTGCTGCCGAAGGCGGTGCGTAGCCAGTTGACCGCGCCGACCGTATTGGTGTGCTCCAGCTCCACCAGGTAGAACAGCGGGCGCAGGCTTTCCGGTACTTCCGGCAGGGCGCGGCCGCGGCGGATTTCCGGCAGGGAGCCGGAATCGTTGTTTTCCGGTACGAAGCGGGTCAGGCCCGGCAGTTCCTGTACGGTAATGCCATAGGAGCGCAGCACGGTCTTGGCCGCTTCGTAGAGCTGGCTGGGGGTCTGCGACTTGCCGGTACGCATGCTGACCAGGTCCTGGCGCGTCTGTACCTGCGGGTCGATGGCGATGGTTTTTTTCAGGATGACGCCGAACACCGAATCGATGAACTGTGGCAGGGCGATATTATTGAATACGACCGAGGCTTCCTTGCCCGGCTCGTCAACGATCTTGGCCGGCGCAGGCGTGGCTGCTTGAGCGCCGGTCTTGAACGGCGGAATGGCGGGCGTCTCGAAGAAGCGATTGGCGGGCGCATCCGCGGCCTTGGTTTGTTCGATCTCGTTGACGGAGCGGTCCTGCGTGGCCGGCTTGGGGGAGGCGCCCGACAGCCAGGGTTGGCTGGCGCAGCCGGCCAGCAGGCTGGCCGTCAGTAGCAGGGGCAGCGGCTTGAGTGCAGCGAGGGTGGGAGCGGAAGAGCGGGGGCGGATGGGCTTGGCGGACATAGGTATGACAGTTCTCAAGTGGGTGCGGGCAGCGGGCGAGGTCCGCAAGGACTTGCGGCTAGGGCGTCGCGTGCCTATTCCAGCGCATGGGTAGTGCTGGATTTTTCGCCGGCGCGGCGCACAACGATCTCAGCACTGCTGATTTTGAGTAGCTGACTGCCGTCCGGCAGGGCATCCCCGACATGAAACGATTTGATCTCGCCGCGGGGCGAGGCCAGTACCACGAAATTGCCTTTGCGCTCCTTGACGATGGCGATACGGGACCAGACTTCCGCCTGGGACTTGGCGCCGCCGGCAACCGGCTCGACGCGCTTGCTGCCCCAGATATCGCTCTTGGCCAAAGTGTTCAGCGCCGGTTTGGTATCGAGGCTGTCAGGCAGATCCAGTTCGGCCATGCGCCTGGCGGGCGCAACGATAGTGCTGCGGTCGGGCGGGCTATAGTTGAACCAAGTCAATAAGCCCGTGCTTAACCAGGCCAGCGCGGCCAGTAGGCCGATTCTGAAAAATCCTACCATTTCACTTCCACCACTTTTTTCGGCGCTTCGGGGTTGGCTTCGCTTGCGACGGGGGCTGCCGTCTCGATCTTGGCTGCAGCCGGCGTATCCGTGGCGGACGTCGTTGCGGCGCCGGATAGCTTGGCCAGCGTCAAGACGGAAAGTTCAACGCGGCGGTCGGCCGCATTGACCGTGAGTTGTTCGATCAGGGTCTGCTTGTCGGCGCCTTCCAGCGCGGCCAGCGCCTTGCCCAGGGTGGCCGGGTCGAACGGGAAGCGGATGGCCGTGCGCAGTTCGATCAGGTCGCAGCGGTCGCCGCGGCACGATTGACTGGCGGACGTGTCGCCCCCGCCGGCTTGTTCGCCGCCCTGGTCCAGGAAGCGGAATACCGGCTGCGAGACGGTCGCGCCGCTTACGCCGGCTTCGCGCAGGCTGCTGTTCAGCCACTCGCCCAGTTCCGCCTGGGCAATCACCGGGGTGGACGAGTGCCAGAAGGCTTTGTCGATATGCTCGCGGACGGCGTTGAGACGGCCTTGCCGCGCCGACTGCTGCATGGGGCTACCCAATTGCTTGCGCATGCCGGACGTTTCGGCCAGCAGCGTTTCCAGCTTGCGCACCGCGGCGGTCTTGCGGTCGGCAAGATTGAGCAATCCCATGACGATGGCGACCAGGGCGATGGCGGCCAGGCCGGCTTGCAGGCGGGGATTGGCCTGGACTTCCTGGCGCAGCTGCTGGAGGGCGGCAGCCAGGCGAGAGGGTGGCGGGCTGTGAGGGGGCGAAGCCGGCTTCTCACTGGTTGCGGAGATCAAAGTCCTGTTTCCTTACGATATGCCATGACACGATTGACGATGCGCGGGCCGGGCGGGCGTGGCTAAGGTTGCTCGCGCGGGGCGGCCGCCGGAGTGGTGGCCTCCTCGGGCAGGCGCAGTTGCACGCGCAGCGCGCCGGCGGGTGGATCGGGCAGCAAGGCGACGTCGGCGAATAGTGCGCTTTGCTCCAGCGAGGCCAGCACATCGGCGCCCTTGGCCTTGGCGCCCAGTCGCAGGGTGGCGGTGACGCTGTCGCCGCGATAAATCCATTCCGATAGATAGACATCGGCACGGGCGCCGACGATATCGCGGCGGGCCAGCTCGGCCAGCCAATGGATCTGGCGGGGCGCCTTGCTGTATTCATGCATGGCTTCGGTGATGGGCTGCAGCTGGCTGATGGCGGCGTCCAATGCCTTGGCCGAGGCGGTCAGCTTGCGTAAAGCGCGCGCCTCTTGTTCGGTGGCCTGGATATTGCTCTCCAGCTTGGCCAGTTGGGTGAATTGCAGGGTCGCGATACAGCCCACGATCAATACAAATGCGCCCGCGCCCCATGCCCAGGCGGGGATGGGCTGGGCCAGCCGGCTGTGTATGCGCCAGCCCGCTTCCGGCGAGTTGCCGCGCGCCACGGTGACGGGGTTTTCCAGGGCCGGGTTGGGTTCCATGCCCAGGTCGCGGCAGAAGGCCAGCCGTTCCGTGGCATCGGGGCGATGGGCAAACCAGCGCGAGCGGTAGCCGCCCAGCTCGTTCACGCCTTCCAGCTCGTAGCCTTCGGTGCAGCTGAGCAGCCGGATGCCGCTGTTCAGCGGTTTGCGCCAGAGCGGTTCGGGCCAGGCTTGTACCCGGCCGGTGGGAAACAGCTGGCGCGCTTCCTGGTCATTCCAATACCAAACCTGCGCTTGTTCACCGCTGACGCGGTAAGCGAAGCCGATTTCGTCGAACAGGCCGAATTGCTGCAGGCGCAGCAGGATGGCCGATTCGAAATGTTTGCGGGGTACGCCGCGCAGGGGCACGACGGCAAGATGGCAGCGGCGGCGCGGCATGATCTGTTCGGCCGCGGCCAGGCCGAGTAGCCGGGCGAGGCCTTTGCCACTGGTGCTTATCATGTCCGCAATGGCGGTCATGAACGCGGGAAGTCCGGTTCTATCCACTTTCAAATTCAGCCCATTCAATTTGATTGCCGCGTGGCGAAAGGCCGTCTTTGCGAGGGGCCGCGCGGTTCACGGACGTGGGAGTGCAGCCATCCGTCACGTCAAACATGGCATAATACACTAGGCTGTGGCTGTCTAGCCTCTCGGGCCGGATTTGCACCTGGCCGTCCCGAAGTAGCGTCGTGGCCGAGTGCCCGCTGTGCCTTGTTTGCCGGCGATATCGCTACTTCAAAAAGAATTTATCCTGGTCTGCGCACTCTCGCCGCGGCTCCCCCCGTTCTAATGACCCTCCGCATGCGCCCATCCTCCTCCTTTCTGCAAACGTCTCGTCAGTACGCCGCCCTGGTCGGGCAACTTACCGTCCGTGAAGTGCTTGGCCGCTATCGCGGTTCGGTGCTGGGGCTGGCCTGGTCGGTGGTCACGCCGCTGCTGATGCTGACGGTCTATACCTTCGTATTCAGCGTGGTGTTCCAGGCACGCTGGAGCGGCGCACCGAACAATCACTTCCAGTTCGCCTTGATGGCCTTTTCGGGTATGGCGGTGTTCATGCTGTTCTCCGAGGTGATGGCGCGAGCGCCCATGCTGTTGGTGCAAAACGCCAATTACGTCAAGAAAGTGGTGTTTCCGCTGGAAGTCTTGCCGCTGGTCTCCATCGGCGTGGCGGTTTTCCATGCGTTGATCGGTTTCCTGGTATTGACGCTGTTTGTCGCCGTCACTCAGGGATTAGCCGTTACCGCACTGGCCTTGCCGCTGGTCTTGCTGCCGCTGCTGCTGTTATTGCTGGGCCTGGCCTGGATGCTGGCGGCCTTGGGGGTCTATCTGCGCGACATCGGCCAAGCCATCGGCCTGCTGGTGACCGTGCTGCAATTCCTTTCCCCGGTCTTCTATCCCGCCTCCGCGGTGCCGGACGCATTTCGCGCGGTCATGGTGTGGAGTCCGCTCACCATGCCCATCGAGATGATCCGCCGCATCCTGCTGGACGGGCTGTGGCCCGATTGGTTGGCGCTGGGAGGCTATTTCGCAGTGTCCGCCTTGGTCGCGGTGCTGGGTTTCTGTTTGTTCGCGCGCCTGCGCAAGGGGTTTGCCGATGTGCTCTGACGCTGTGATTTCGGTTGAGGGCGTGTCCAAGCACTACCCGGTATACGATCGGCCCCATCATCGTTTGCTGGAAGTGCTGAGCGGCGGGCGCCTGCGTTATGGCCGTGAATTCGCTGCCTTGGAAGGGGTGAGCTTTTCGGTGGCGGCGGGAGAGACGGTCGGCATTATCGGCCGCAATGGCTCGGGCAAGTCCACTTTGTTGCAGATGGTCTGCGGTACCCTGTCGCCCACCTCCGGCAGCATACGGATCAAGGGTAGCGTGGCCGCCCTGCTGGAATTGGGGGCGGGTTTCAACCCCGAATTCAGCGGCATGGAGAATATCCGCCTCAATGCCGCCATTCTCGGGCTCAGCCAGGCCCAGGTGAATGAGCGGCTGGACCGCATACTGGCTTTTGCCGATATCGGCGATTTCGTCCATCAGCCGGTCAAGACCTATTCCAGCGGGATGTTCGTGCGGCTGGCCTTCGCCGTGGTCGCCCATGTCGATGCCGATGTGCTGGTGATCGACGAGGCCCTGTCCGTCGGCGATGCCTTCTTTACCCAGAAATGCATGCGTTTTCTGCGCGGCTTCCGCGATCAGGGCGGCACCTTGCTGTTCGTCAGTCACGATAGTGGGGCGGTGGTCGGTCTGTGCGATCGGGCTATTTGGCTGGACAAGGGCCGATTGCGCGCGGAGGGTAGCGCCAAGGCGGTGACCGAGCAATATCTGCACAGCAAATACGCCGGCGAGGACGACGCGGTCGGTGCCATGCCGGCGGCGGTGAGTGCGGATGAGCCGGTTGCCGCCGAGGAAGCGGCGCTGGTGGTTGGCGGCGGAGCGCTGGCCATTCCCGACGAGGGGGCAGGGCAGGCGTTTGGCGCAGGTGGCGCCACTTTGACCCGGGTGACCCTGCAAGACGAAGGCGGCCGCCCTATTCTGGTGACGGAAGGTGGCGAGCGAGCCGTGTTGCGTATCGAGGCGCGCTTGGGCGAGGCGCTGGAACAGCCCATCTTTGGTTTTTACGTCAAGGATCGCCTGGGGCAGGTGGTGTTTGGCGAAAATACCGCCGGTCATCCGGACCAGATTGTCCGCACCGGTATGCCGGGCGAGACGCTGGCGACCGAATTCCGCTTCCGCATGCCCCATCTGCAGGCAGGGGATTACGTGATTACCGCTGCGGTTGGCGAAGGTGACCAGGACGCGCATCGCATCCATCACTGGATACATGACGCCCTGGCCTTCCGCTCGCAGAGCGTGGTGCTGCATGGTCTGTTGGCACTGCCCACGGCTGTGCGCATGTGTCGAGTGGAGCCGGTCGACGCTTGATGCGGGGCGTGCCGGCTCTTTTCGGGTGCCTTAGCCAGCCACGGTGCTGCCCAGCAACATGGCCCTGTGTTGCAGGCGCTGCTTGAAATAGCGCTTGAAACTACGCCAAGGCGACAGGCGCGGCTTGCGGCAGATCAGGACCGTATCGTGCCATTCGTCGCTGGAGTCGGCCGGATCGCCGCTGCCTTGCCATTGCGTGCTTGCTTGCAGGATTTCCATCTGCACAAAACGCGCCATTGCCGCCGCGCCGTCCCTATAGAAGCGCCAGCAGTCGACTGGGTAGCGATGTTCCGGTCCGCTGGACGGTACGACGATGCAGGCCATGCCATCCGGCTTCAGGACGCGCGACATTTCAAGCAGGGTGACCCAAAAGTATTCGACGTGCTCCAGCACTTGCCCGGAGATAAACACATCGATGGAGCCGTTTTCGATTTCCCGCCAGTTGTAGGGCTGCTGCAGAATCAGGTCGACATTGGGGCCGGCTTGCAGGTCGGCGCCAATATATTCCCATTGGGGGTCATTGAAGATGGGCTTATAACAGGCGCCGATCTCGGTGCTGCCGAGGTCGAGTATGCGTAGCTTTTTACCTTCGTATGCTTTGAGATAAGTATCTCGGAATACCTGCATTTTCTGCAGTGAGCTGATATGCATTGAATAAACCTTCTGGATCAAAGAGCAATTGCCGGCATTATAACGGCCCGGCGCTGGCGGCTGGCGATGAGTTCGGAGATTCTTGCGGTGCCCGATGTGAATAAGACCTTGCTAATCTTAAGATTTATATTTTGCTGCGTGCAAGGCCGCTCCCGGTGCCGGGTGAACGGTATTTGATCGGCAGGGTATATGCGGGTTTAAATCCATTTTGCCGGCGGGTGAATTGTATCGCGGCTGCGGTACCGCCGCATAGTCGGGGCGAGGTGTTACAATCATGCCCGCTTGCATGGCCAAGGGCTTGGTGAATAAGGATTTTTTCAATTTTCGACGGCTTGCCGGGAATGTTTTTCCGCCCATCCCGGTCCCTGGGGTGTTGAAACCGTTCTCCGATGGACGGTCGGACGCTTGGTCCGGGAATTGAGTTTCGATCGAGTTCCCGGTCAAGCCGAGCTGGAAACTTGTTTTGTTGGAGAACCGATCCGGTTGAGGGGGGGCTTTGAATAAACATATATACCATCGCGAAATCGACCAGCAAGCCGGCGATTCGCTTGCCCATATCGCCGGACTTATCCAGCACGCCGGCGATGTACTGGACGTAGGTACCGGCAGCGGCGCATTGGGCCGCTACCTGGCCGGCCTGGAGGGTTACCGCGTAGACGGCATCACCTATAACCCGGCCGAGGCCGAGTTGGCCGCACCGCACTATCGGCAGCTGCATGTATTGAACCTGGAGCAGGCAAACAGCCTGGACGTGCTGGGCGAGCGCCGCTACCGCTATATCGTATGCGCCGATGTGCTCGAGCACCTGGCCGGTCCGGCGCCGGTCCTGGCGCGCCTGGCAGCCTTCCTGGCCGACGATGGCGAGTTGATCATCTCGGTTCCCAATATCGCCTATATCGGGGTGGTGGCGGAGTTGCTGGCGGGCGAATTCCGCTATCGCGACGAAGGGCTGCTCGACCATACCCATCTGCATTTCTTTACCCGTCGTTCGCTGGCCGAAATGCTACGGGGCGCCGATCTGGGCGTGCGTGCCTGGCGTTCGGTATCGCGGCCGCTGCCCGCTTCCGAGTTCGCGGCACGGCGGCTGGACCACCTGCCTGACAGCATGCAGCGGTTTCTCAGCGGCAGGGAAGATAGCCATACCTATCAGTTCGTCCTGTTGGCTGGGCGCGGCATTGAACAGGCCGACGCGGAGGAAAACCCGCCACTGTTCGATACCCCGCACTTCAGCGCCCAGGTATTCTGGGCGGAGCAAGGCGGCGCCGGCTTTGCCGAGTCGCAAAGCGCACTCGCATACGGCTTGCTGGGTCAGGAACGGCAAGTGCTGCGCTTCTCCATCCCCGCCATGGCGGCCCCCTTGGCGTCGCTGCGTATCGATCCGGCCGAGCGGCCCGGGTTTGTCCGCCTGTTCGAAATCCGCCTGGTCGATGCAGCGGAGCAGGTTCGCTGGCGATGGCACCCCGCCCAGCATGATTTCAGCACCGCACACGGCTTGGTGGCCTGCCCCGCCGCCTGGAATAATCCCGAGCGGCAGCTGGCGCTGCTGAATGACGATCCGAATTTCGTCATCAAGCTGGACGAGCCCCTCCCGGCCCAGCAGGGGCTGACGCTGGAACTGGAATTGGGTTGGCCCTATCTGCCGGAAGCCGCGGTGCTGGGGCAGCAAATGGGCGCCATGCAGGAGCAAGCGCATATCGAACGCGAGCGCTTACTGGCGGTACAGCGGCAGCAGTGCTCGGAGCTGGCGGCGAGCCAGCATCGGCTGGGGGACCTGCAAGCGCAGCTAAGCGCGCATATCGAGCAAATCGCGCAATTGGCACAACAGAATGGGACGCTGCGCATCGAGCTGGCCCACGCGCAGGATGCCTTGGCACATGCACGCGGCATGCTGGCGGCGGTGCGCGGAAGTAAATTGTGGCGGCTTGGCCGCCGGCTGCGTTTGACCCGGATTTCGCTGTAATCCGGTCTGCATACTGAATACATCTCTGGAATATCAAAATGGTCGTTTTCTTTACCAGCATCACCACCAACTATCTTCCCAAGGCGCGCGTACTGGCCGAGTCCGTCAAGCGGCACCATCCCGACGGGCATTTCATGCTGCTGCTGTCCGATGCCTTGCCGGACTGGCTCGACCTGGAGAACGAACCGTTCGACAGCGTCGTGACGGCCGACCAGCTGGGCATTCCCGACTTCCCCCGCTGGGCCTATATGCACTCGGTGGTGGAGCTTTGCACCGCCGTGAAAGGTCCGGCCTTCCGCTGGCTGCTGAATGAGCGCGGCGCCGAGAAAGCGTTCTACCTGGATCCGGATATGGCGGTGTTTTCGCCGCTGACTCCCTTGATCGATCGCCTGGATCAATCCAGCGTGCTGCTCACGCCCCATCAGCTCGAGCCGGAAACCACGCCGGATGCCGTGCTGGACAATGAGATCTGCAGCCTCAAGCATGGTGTGTTCAATCTGGGCTTTCTGGGCCTTCGCAATAGCGAAGGCGGCCGCAAGTTCGCCGACTGGTGGGCCAAACGCCTGCTGGATCATTGTTACGACGATATTCCCGGCGGGCTGTTCACCGACCAGCGCTGGGTCGATCTGGCGCCCTGCTTCTTCGACGACCTCGAGATCGTCCGCGATCCGGAATACAACGTCGCCACCTGGAACCTGACCCATCGCCACGTCGAAGGCAGTCTGGCCGGCGGCATTACCGTCAATGGCCGTCCTTTGCGGCTCTATCATTTCTCCGGTTTCGACAGCGGCGCCCAGGAGCAGATGCTGAACAAGTACGGTCGCGGTAATACCACGCTGTGGGAAATGCGCGACTGGTATATCGCCGAATGCGAAAAGCATGGCCAGGAGGCGCTAGGCCGCCTGCCCGCGATCTATGGCGTCTACGACAACGGCGAGAAGGTCAGTCAGCACCAGCGCCTGCTGTATCGGAGCCGTACCGACCTGATGGCGGCTTTCCCGAATCCTTATGTCACCGATGTCCCCAAGCACAGTTATCTGCATTGGTACCGTACCGAGTTCGCCGCCAACCAGGCCGACGGCATCCAGGAGCCGGCCGAGCTGCTGCGCTACGAATTGCAGCAGCATCGCAATTCGCTGGAACGCATCCACCGTTCGCGTGCTTGGCGGCTTTCACAGAAGATAGCCTCACTGGCCCGGCTTCTGCGCTTGGCCTGATATGCCGACGCTACATCTTATCGCCACACGCTCCAGCGAGGAGCTGGCGGTGGTAACGCTGCAGGATCTATGGACGAACAGTCGGGCTTCCCTGGCCGTGACTGTCCACGCCCGGCCCGAGACTTGCGCGCGATTGCGCGTACGTTGGCCGGAAAACGACAGGCTGAGCTACCAGGCCTGGGATGCCGCCTTGCCGCTTGCCGCATTGCTGGCCGGCGAGGGCGGACAGCTCTGGCTGGCCGCGGGTGTCCGGCTACCGCTCGCTTGGGATGCACGGTTATTGGCCATGGCCGCCGCTACGCCAGGATACGGCGCGGTATCGGTACTTTGCCCTGCGTTTACCGAACATTACCCGGCCAAGCTGACAAGCGAGGATATGGACGATTGGCAGGGCCTGGATAGGCGCGTGCTGGATGGCGGCATGGGACACGTGCTTGCGACGCTCCATGTTTCGCCCGTATGCGCCTTGTTGCAGACGGCGGTACCCGCCGGCGTGCAATCGGACGATCTTGATTTCGGCGACCCGGCGCAACGGTCGGTGTTCGGCGTGCGTTTGCTGGATGCCGGCGTGGCGCTTGGCGTAGCCGACAGCGTGCTGGTGCATTGGTCCGGCCCGGCCCTGCCGCTCCCCGCCCTGCCCGAGCGCTTGAAGGGGCTTGGCGCGGCGCATGCGCACGCCAACCCACTCAGCTGGCGTCAATTCAGGGCCGAGCCCTTCCCCGGCTATCTGCTGGATGGCAGGCCGGTACAGCTGCATATCATGCATAGCTGGGGTGGCGGGCTGGAGCGATGGGTCAAGGATTACTGCGAAGCAGACAGCGGCCGTATCAACCTGGTGTTGAAGTCGGTGGGCAATATCGGCCTGTACGGACAGCGGCTGGCGCTATACCTCGATATCGACGATGCCCAGCCGGTCCGGGTGTGGGATTTCGCGGTCGCGATACGCGGTACGGCGGTCAGCCATCCCGATTATCGGCGCGCGCTGCGGGAGATCGTCGAGGTCTTCATGGTCGATGCGGTGTTGGTTTCGTCCCTGATCGGCCACTCGCTCGATGTATTCGATACCGGCTTGCCCACTACGCATATCTGGCACGAGTACTACCCATTTTGCCCGGCCCTCTACATTTACTTCGACGGTATCTGCCGAAGTTGCGATAGCAGCCGCTTGCGCGCGTGTGCCGCCACCAATCCCGCCAGCCGATTGTTCGCCAATGTGTCGGACAGCGAATTGCTCAATGTGCGCAGTGCTTATGTGCAGACGGTACGCCGGCAAGGTACTTGCCTGGTTGCGCCTTCCGCCTCGGTGATTCGTCATTTCGGCGAGCTGGCGCCGGCGCTGCTGCAAGGTGATCCCGTGGTGATCGCGCATGGCACCGATTGGCCCGAAGCGGCACGGGTGCCGGCGCCACTGGCGAGTGCCAGGCCGCGTGTCGTGGTACTGGGGGTATTGATCGGGCATAAGGGTGCGGATTTGTTCGATGCCTTGCTGCCGAAGCTGTTGAAGGTAGCCGACGTCGTCCTGCTCGGCTGTGGCGAGAGTGGCGAGCGCTATATGCGCGTAGCCGGCGTTCGGGTGATATCACGCTATGAGCGCCACGCATTGCCGGACCTGCTGGTCGAGTTGGCACCCAGCGCCGGCCTGCTGCTGAGTGTGTGGCCGGAAACCTTCAGCTATACCCTGTCCGAATTATTGTGCGCGGGCATTCCCCCCATCGCGCCGGCCCATGGCAGCTTTCTCGATCGGATCAAGGACGGTGAGAACGGCTTTCTCTGCGAACCCAGCGTGGCGGCGTTCGAACAGCGCCTGGCCGAGCTACTGACCGAGCGGACCGCGCTGGAGCGGGTACGCGTGAATCTTCAGACCTTCCGGCATCGCTCGCGCGCCGAGATGGTGGCCGACTACCACGCCTTGCTGCCGGTGCAGGCCATGGGCTCGGGATTTTCCCCCAGGCCGCGTGGCGGCGAGCCGGAAGTGGTGGCGCGGAGATATTTTCCCGGCGGCGCTCCCCTGCCGCTACGGGAAGCACTGGAGATCGCGCATGGCTACTTGCGCAGCAAGATCGCCCATAGCGCCCGCTTGCGCCTCTGGCAGCGCCGTTTGGTCAATGGCGGGCTGGAGATCGTGATGCGCGTGCTCTATCGCATCTGGCGCTTGGCGGCGCATCGACGATGAAGCGCATGGACTGCAGGGTACTTGGCGTGTTGGTGACCTATCAGCCCGATCTGGCCCAATTGGAAAAGCTGGTGCATGCCATCGCGCCCCAGCTGGACCGGCTGCTGATCGTCGACAATGGCAGCAAGGATGTCCATGACCAGCTGGAAGCGCTGTGCGCCGCCTCCCCAAGACCGACGACGCTGCTGCGCAATGCGGGCAACCTGGGCTTGGCGGCGGCGCAAAACCAGGGAATCCGCCAGGGTGTGGCAGGGCAGGCCTCGCATATTCTGCTGCTTGATCAGGATAGCCTGCCGGCAGCGGATATGGTGGCGCAGCTATTGCTCGTGGAGCGGCAAATCACGCAACAAGGGTTGCCGGTCGGCGCGCTGGGACCTTTGTGCGTAGATCGCAAGACCGGCGAGGCTATCCCCTTCCTGCGCTTTGGGTGGCTAGGCATCAAACGCTTCGGCCGTTCGCCGGATGCGCGGCAATGGATGCAGGCCGATTTCGTGATCGCCTCGGGCTGCTTGATGCCGATCGAGGTTTTCGCCGCGGCCGGGGAGATAGACGAGGCCATGTTCATCGACCAGGTGGACGTCGAGTGGTGCTACCGTCTCAAGGCGGCGGGCTTGCCCGTTTACGGTGCCTTTGCCGCCCGCATGGAGCACTCGATCGGCGACCAGGCCATTTCCTTGTTCTGGGGCTTGCGCAAGCAGCTGGTGCACGGACCCACCCGGCTCTACTACATCACGCGCAACCGGATCTGGCTGTATTGGCGGCCCTATATTCCCATGACATGGAAGTGCCAGGACGCTTGGCGGATGGTGTGCAAGATGGCGCTTTTCAGCCTCTTTATCCCACCTCGCCGACAACATATGCATGCGTTCTGGAAGGCATGCCGGGACGGCTTGCGTCGGCCCTTATAAGGCCTGTCCACGGGCAGGATTGAAGCGCCAACAGCCAAGCCCGCCGCATGTTGGCGCTTCGGATTTGCGTTTCCCAGCGTTACGATCAAGGACTGGACAGGGGGGATGCCGGCCGCGAGGTTCAATCTCCCCGCTGTCTTTTGCCGGGTGCGATTCAGGCCTTTGCCTGATGGGTAGATGCGTTCGCTAAGCGTTTAATGGCTCGGACGCCTGTTTGGGCATAGTTCCGACGAGCGTGGAAATTCACATTGTCCTGACCAACGACAACCGCCCAGCCACCTTCCCACGCGATACCTATCTTGAGCGCCACGACTCCACCCACAGCACTGCCCAGGCAATTTTTTAGCGACCCCGATACGTCAGGCAATTTCTTGAAGGCGCGTTTTCCGCCTTCGCTGGCCCGCTTTCCGCGCTGGGCCTGATATGCCGACGATACATCTCATCGGCACACGCTCCGGCGGGGAGCAGGTGGCGGCCACGCTGCAAGATTTGATTCTGAACAGTCGCGCCTCCCTGCCCGTGGTCGTGCATGCCCGGACGGAGGTATGCGCAGGATTGAGCCAGGTTTGGCCAGCGAACGATAGGCTACTCTACCAAGCCTTTGATGCCGGTTTGCCGCTGGCCGCCTTGTTGGCCGGAGAGGGCAAGCAGGTCTGGCTGGCCGCCGGCACCCGCCTTCCGCTCGGCTGGGATGTCCGCTTGCTGGCTATGGCGGCCAAGACAGCCGGGTACGGCGTGGTTTCGGCCCTGTGTACCCGGCTTGCGGCGCACAAGCCGGCCCGCTTGAGCTATGCCGGTACCGCCGCCTGGCCTGAGCCGGATCGCCGCGTACCCGATGTCAGCCGCGGCGAAGTCGTTTCAACGCGCTTTATCTCGCCATATTGCTGCGTGGTGCAGGCCGCTGTGCAAGTGCCGGGCAATGATCTCGATTTCGGCGATGCCGCACAGCGGTTGATATACGGTGTGCGCTTGCTTGCGGCCGGCATCAGCCTTGGTTTGGCGGATGCGACGCTGGTGCATTGGGACGGCGAGAACGGCTTTCCATGCGAACCCGGCGTCGCGGCGTTCGAACAGCATCTGGCCGACTACCACGCCTTGCTACCGGTACAGTCCATGGACGCGGGACTTTCCCCCAGGCCGCGCCGGCTGCTTGGCGGCGCGCTGGAAACCATGGTGCGCGTAGTCCACCGCGTTTGGCGTTTGGGGGTGTAGCGCTTGTGAGCAGCTTGGCGAGTCAGAACTCGACGATTAGGCAGTAGCGGCCGAGTGGGGGTTGTAAGGCGCTAAAGCGCCAACAACCACGCACCCTTTCCAGGTTGGCGCTGCCCTAGCGTTTCACCGTATTCATCAGCGGCTTTTCAAAGTAGTGCCAAGAACAGGCCGCTGCCAGCAAGGTCAGGGCCAGCGTTACGATCAAGACCTGGGCGGGGGCGATGCCGGTAATCGAGGTGGCGAAGCCAATGGCGAACAAGTGCCATAGATAGATGCCATAGCTGATCTCCCCCAGGTAGTTGACTGGCTGCAGCCATTTGCCGCTGACCAGCTGCGGCAACTCGATCGCCGCGGCCAGCACGCAGACCAGGAAAACAGCGAGGCTGGTACGCCACAGCACGACCATATGCGGCGCGACCCAATAGTCTTGCGACCAGAGGTGCCCCATGCAGTAGTAACCCACGACGCAGGCGGCGGCTGCCCACAGGAGCCCCTGCCAAGGGTTGCGCGCGCGTTTTTCCAATACCCACTTGGCCAGGAAAATGCCCGCGCCAAACTCATCCAATGTGCCGGGTAGCTGGGTGACATGGGCGAACAAGGGGAAGACCTCGCCGTTGCCATACAGCACCAGCATGCAGGCGCGCCAGGCCCAGGCAATCAGGGTGCAATAGAGCCAGATGCGCCAGCCGGGCGTGCGGTCTATCCAGCGGATCAGCAGCGCCACGGCCAGGTAGAACTGCATTTCCAGTGCCAGGCTCCAGTTGGCGCCGTCGATCGAGCCGTGGGTGTCCGTCCAGAAGCTGTGGATAAAGGCCAGGTGGGTAAACAGGTGCCAGGCCCATATGCTGGCCGGCTGCTTGAAGAAGTCGGGCCAGGCCAGCACGATCCACAAAACCATGGTCAGCAGGTAGAGCGGCAGAATCCGGGTCAGGCGCCGGCGCCAATAGCTGCCGGCGAATTCGGTGGGTTGCTTGCGGTAGAGCAGCAAGGCGCTATACGCAATGACAAAGCCGCTGATGATAAAGAACAGGTCTACGCCGACCCAGCCGATGCGAAACGTCAGCAAGGGGCCTTCGATGGGAAAGGCCGTCCATTGGGTCTTTTCGATGACGTGATAGACGACGACCGCAAGGGCGGCGAACGCCCTCAGCAGATTGAGGTTGTCGAAGCGCATGATGTATTTCTATTTACTTTTAGGAGGATGAAGGAATGCCGCTCGATCGGCGTAGCCAACCGGTCAAGGACCAGCGCTCGCGCTGGGCAGGCAGCACTTCATGCCAGAAGCGGTCGGATAGGAACAAGACCAACCGGCCGCCGCGCGGGTCGATATCCAGGCTGTCGTTTTCGTCCAGCCACAGCCGCAGCTGTCCGCCATGGCTGGTTTGCCAATCGTCATTCAGGTAGCAGACCACCGAAATCACGCGCGCATCGTCGTCGCGAAAGCGATCGAGATGGCGTTTGTAGAAGGTAGCTACCGGGTAATGGGCGAAGTGGAATTCGCCGGACTGTATACCGAGAAATAGCGAACGGTTCAACTCGGCCTGCAGTGCTTCCATTCTTTGCCAGTAGCACTGGCTGGCGGCGCTGCGCTGGGCGGGGTCCAGCCAGCGGACATTGTCGCCCCGCACCGCCGTGCGCACGCTGCGCCCTTCGGCCCGGCCGACCCGGGCCTGGTGGAATTCCCCCGCCGCCTGGCGGCCTTGGCCTTCCGCCAACAGGGCGGCGACTTCCTGCTCGGTCAGGAAATCGTCCAGCACCACCCAGCCCTGTTCGGCCAGCGTGTCGATCGTGTGGGGCAGTTGCGCGGCGAAGTCGTTCATTCGGCGGCTGTCGGCGCGGTTTTGGCCAGGCTCTCAAAACGCACCAGGGCCAGGCTGCCCAGCAGGTTCGGCAGGAAGGTGATGCGGCGGCCCTTGTGCATCACGATCTGACTATTGATACGCGCACCGTGGCGGGTCAGCAGCTCATCGAAGTCGTTCAAGGTGCAGAGATGGATATTCGGTGTGTTGTACCACTGGTAGGGAATGGTCTCGGAGACGGGCATGCCGCCCTTGAGCAACTGCCAGCGATTTTCCCAGTAGCCGAAATTGGGGAAGGTGACGATGCCGGTTCGACCTACCCGCAGCATTTCATCGATGATGGCTTCCACGTTTTTCATCGATTGGATGGTCAGCGACAGGACCACGTAGTCGAAACTGCCGGCCTCGAAACCGGCCAGCCCCGACTCCAGGTCGCGCTGGATCACGTTGACACCGCGCGAGACGCAGCCGATCACGCCGGCCATGTCGATCTCCACGCCATAACCGCTGACCTGCTTGGTCTCGCGCAGATGGGCCAGCAGTTCGCCGTCGGCGCAGCCAAGGTCGAGCACGCGGCTGCCCGCGGCGATCCAGCCCGCGATGCGGGCAAGGTCGGGACGCAAGGGGGCGGTCATGCGCCCACCTCGTCGGCCACGCGCCGGAGATAGGCATCCATCAGCTGCATATAGGAAGGGTCGGTCATCAGGAAGGCATCGTGGCCATGCACCGATTCGATCTCGGCATAGCTGACCGATTTTTTGGCATCGAGCAGGGCCTGTACGGTTTCCTTGGAACGCTCCGGCGAAAAACGCCAGTCGGTGGTAAAGGCGACCACCAGGAACTTGGCGGCGGTGGCGGCCAGTGCCGCCGGCAGGCTGCCGCCGAAATGGCGGGCCGGATCGAAGTAATCGAGCGCTTTGGTCATCAGCAGATAGGTATTGGCATCGAACACATCGGCAAAGCGATCGCCCTGGTAGCGTAGGTAGCTTTCTATCTCGAACTCGCTGCCGTAGCCGAATTGATAGCCATCCGATTTGAGCTGGCGACCGAATTTACCGCCCAGGCCCTCGTCGGACAGATAAGTGATATGCCCCAGCATCCGCGCCAGCTTCAAGCCGCGCTTGGGTGCGACGCCATGCTGGTAGTAATCGCCGCCGTGGAAGTCCGGGTCGGCCAGGATGGCGGTGCGGGCAACATCATTGAAAGCGATATTCTGGGCGGTCAACTTGGGCGCCGAGGCAATGGTCAGGCAGTGCCTTACCCGCTGCGGGAAGGTCACCGTCCAGCGTAGCGCTTGCATGCCGCCCAGGCTGCCGCCTATCACCGCTGCCCATTTCTCTATCCCCAGCCTGTCGGCAAGGCAGGCTTGCGCATGCACCCAGTCATTGACCACCACCACCGGAAAAGCGGCGCCCCACGGTTTGCCGGTGGCGGGGTTGAGGCTCATCGGCCCGGTCGAGCCATGGCAGCCGCCCAGGTTATTGATCCCCACCACGAAGAAGCGACTGGTGTCGATGGGCTTGCCCGGTCCGATCATGGTGTCCCACCAGCCCGGATACTTGTCGTCGGCATGGTGGCGGCCGGCCACATGGTGATTGCCGGACAGGGCGTGGCAGATCAGCACGGCATTGGAACGGTCAGCGTTCAATGTACCGTAGGTCTCGTACATCAACCGATAGGAGGGGAGCGACGCGCCGCTTTGCAAGGGCAGGGGTTCGTCGAACTCGGCGCACTGCGGGCTGACAATTCCGACGGAATGCGGATCGTGGTTCATGCTATCTGGGCGTCGAGGTAGGGCCGGTGAGTTTAACGTGAAAGGCCGAGCGCCAATATAGAACCGTTGGCGATTAACCGCGCTGGTCGCAATGCTTCAGGCCAGTGCAATCTGCGCCATCAAGGCTTCGATATGCGCACTGGCGGAATAATGTTCCTCGACAAACCGGCGGCCCCGGGCGGCATAGGCCTTGCCGCGAGCCGGGTCAGCCAGGGCGTCGGCCAGGCCGTCGCGCCAGGCATCCACCTCGCCGGCGGCAATCAGCCAGCCGGTTTCGTTCGCCGTCACCGTTTCCGGTAGACCTCCGGTATTCGAGACCGCGACCGGTACTCCCAGCGCCAAGGCCTCCAGCTGGGACAGCCCCAGCGGTTCTTCCAGGGAGGGCATGATCACCAGGTCGGCGCGCGCCAGGAGCGGATAGACCGGCACCAACAGCCCGGCGAAATGGACATGGCCGTCCAGGCCCAGGGCCGCCACCTGTTCGCGCAAGACGCGTTCCTCCGGACCGGCGCCGGCCAGGACCAGCTTCAGGCGCGGATATTGGCGGCAGAGCGCCGGCAGTGCAGCCAGGACGACGCGGTGTCCTTTCTCGGGGCGCAGCATGGCGGCCTGGACGATGACCGGCCCGGCGTCGGCCAGTACTTCGGCCAGTTCGGATGGCAAGGCCTGCTCCGCTTGCCGGTGGATGGCGGCCAGGTCAAGCAGGGGGCGCAGCACCGCTACACGCTCGGGTCGGATAGCGGGGTTGGCGAGAATACGCGTGCGAAGGTATTCGCTCGGCACCAGGGTGCGGTCAACCAGGCGGTTGTAGCTGATCGCCTTGGGCAGGCCGGGCTGGTAGGTGCGGGCCCGGATCAGGCGCGGCCGCCTGGATGCCAGGCGCGCCGCCATGGCCAGGTTATTGGCGTCATGGCCGCTGTGGCACAGGGCGATATCGATGGCGTGGCGGTGCATCAGGCTGCGTAGCGCCGCGATGCTGGGGAAGTGCAGGCTATTGCGGAAGCCCACTGCCTGCCAGGGCAAGCGATTCCGCTCGGCTTCGGCGGCGATGCGGCTACTGGCCTTGCAAGCTAGCAAAACGCGATGGCCTGCCTGGGTCAAGGCCTGCATCTGCAGCAGGATCTGGAGTTCCTGGCCGCCCAGGTTGGGGGAGCTCTCGCAAAACAGGAAATTACTCATTGGCTGGGAGACCGCCGGGAAAGTGGAAGGGATGCGCCGAGGCGTGGACCGCTGGCGGCCCAGAATGCCGCCAATAAAAACGGCAGCAATCTGGCGATCGGTTGTTGCAGCAGCATGGCTTCGCTCAGGCCGCAGATCGCCAGGGCGGCCAGCAGGGTCAGCGCCAGGCTGGCGTGCGGAAGATGCCGGCGCCGCCAGAAGTACCAGGCAGGGAGGGCAAAGAACAGCAGTAGGGCGGCCAGGCCGATCACGCCGCCGGTAGCAAGCACATGCAATGCATCGTTATGGGCATGGGTCAGTTCGGCGGCAAAGCTCGGTAGCCGACCGGCCTGGGCTTCGGCCAGTACGCGCGGATGAAAGCCGGCCGGACCATAACCGGTCAATGGCCGTTCCAGGGCCATCTGCCCGGCCAGGCGCCAGAGGGCGAACCGTCCCCCCAGCGAGGTAGCCAGGCTGCCTTCCCGATAGGCATTCAGATCGTCGATCACGCTGCTCAGCCTATTCATGCCCAGCAAGCCGACGGTCCCGACCAGCAAGGTAAAGACGAGCAATGCCTTGGCCCGTTCACGCCGGTTGGACTGCAAGCGCAGCAGCCAAAGCGGTCCGAGCAGCAGCAAGGCCAGCCAGCCCCCGCGCGAGCCGCTCAACTGGGAAGCCGCTACGCCGCCGCCCGCGCCCAGCCACGCCAACGCGCGCCAACCGGGCGCAAGCGCACCCAGTCGCCAGGCAAGCAGGGGTAGGCAACCGGCGATCAGCGCCATATTGCCGAAAATGATGGGATACCAGCGGCCTTCCGCCCGGTCCAGGCCGTCGGCGAATACTTGCCAGAAGGCCCAGGCGCCGGCCCCCACGGCTGCCAGGGCCAGTCCGCCCCATAGCCAGTTCGGATCGGGCCGCCGCCAGCGCAATAAGGCAAGCAGGGCCAAGGCCCACAGGCACTGTCTGGCGAAGCTGAGGCCGGTATCCGGCTCGCCCCGCAGTGCGGCCGACAGCAGTAGATAGGCGGCCCAACTCAATAGTCCCAGCGCCGGCAGTATGTCGTCGCGTTCAAACAATGTTCGGCGGGCGCGCCAATATAAGGGCACGGTCAACACGGTCAGGATGGTCAATAGGCGGATCGCCTGGGCCGAAAGCGTCGGCATGGCAATAAAGCTGGCGGTTGCCAAACCGGCCAGCATCCCGATCAGCGTGACCAGCCAGTGGGAGGGGAGGGTGGGTAAACGCATTTCGTCCGGCCGGCCCTCAGATCGGAAGCCAGCGGCGCAGCCAGGTTTGTACGATGCGGCGGCGCCAGGATGCGCGCCGGCCGGTTCGCCAGAACCAGCGCAGCAGGGCGCCGTCCACCAAGGTGCGCGCTGCTTGGCGCCGCGCCGCAGGGGGGAGTTCCTTGAGCAGGCCCAGGGCCTTGTTCAGTTCGACATGGGCCTGGCAAAGCAGCGACGGTGCGGCGGCGGCCTGGGCCGACTCGGCCATGTCCCGTAGCGCACGCACCGCCGCCAGGTGGCCGGCGATACGTTGCAGCCGCGCGCTTTCGGAGGGATTGCGCATGATGGAAAGCGGGTTCTGCCGATAGTGGTAGCTGGCGGCGGGGCAGTGCGCCACCCGTCTGGCCGCCAGCAGCAAGCGGTTTATCCACACCACATCTTCATGCACCATGCCGGGTGGGAAGGAGATCGCCAGCGGCGCGGCCCAGTCACGCCGCAACACCACCAGGAACACCGCGTAAACCCATTCGCGCTGCGCATGGCAGTGCGCCAGCCAGGCGGCGCCTTCCACCGCTTGAACGGGTTTAGGCAGTCCGACGATGGTCTCATCCAGATCGCCTATTTCACGATTGAACAGCTGGCCATTGCCGATGGCGATATCCAGCGACTGCGATTCGGCCAGGGATACCAGCAAGGCGTAATGTTGCGGGCCCGGCAAGTCGTCCGCATCGCAAAAGCCCAGATAGCGGCCCCGGGCCTGATCGACGCCGGAATTGCGCGCCGCCGAGACGCCCAGCGCGTGCTCGTGGCGCAGCAAGGTGACACGCGGGTCGTCGCGGGTGTGCGTTTGCAGCCAAGCGTAGCCATCGTCGCGCGAGCCATCATCGACGAAGATGAATTCGATATCGTCCAGTGTCTGCCTGCTTAGCGCCGCCCACAGCGCCGGCAGGAACGGGGCGGCCTGGTGGACAGGAATGACGACACTGAGGCATGGCGTACCGGACATGGCTAGCGTCCTGCCATCAGGCAGTTGATTTGTTCCTTCAGCAAGCGCCGCCAAAGCTTGAGTCCGCCATTGCGCCGGCGTAGCTGCTGCACAAAGCCGCCTTCCCGCAGCTGGGCGAAAGTAGCGCGGCGGAGGGGGCTGTCGGCCAACTGCTTAAGCGCGCCCAGGGCGGCGAGACCATTGCGGTCGGCGATGGCATTGAGCGCACTGCGCACGGGTGGGCTTTCAGGCTCGGCCAAGTGCCACAGGGTTTCGGCCACCCGGCGGAAGCCCTGGATACGCCATTGCACCCGTTGCGGCTCGATACTCCGGCTGGCCGAGCCGGGATTGCTGCGATAGCCGTACAAGGCCGCATCGAGAAAGGCGACGCGCCGGGCACGCAGCAGCAATTCGGCGGTCCAGATTTCGTCGTCCACCGCGCAACCCTCGGGCCAGCGCAGATCGTGCTCAAGTACCACCGACCGCCGCACCAGCGATACCGCGGCCGACGCAATCTGCTCGCCACCCTGGTGGCAAGCGACCAGCCAATCGCGGCCGGACAGGATGCCGGCCGGCTTCGGCCGCCGCAGCATGGTGCCAGTGTCGTCGCCCGGTTGGTCCTTGAAACAGGCCGCATTGCAATACGCCACGTCCAGCTGTCCCGCCTGGGCGAATGTCTGCAGCCGTTCATACATCTGCGGTGCGATCCAGTCGTCGGCATCGACAAAACCCAACCATTCGCCGCGGGCGGCGGCGATACCGGTATTCCGGGCGGCGGCGGCGCCGCAAACCTGGCGGTTGCTGAAGGCGCGGGCGCGCGGCTCGCCGGCGGCGAAGGCGGCGATCAAGGCCGCCGATTGGTCGGTGGAGCCATTGTCGACCAGCACGAATTCGATATCCGCCAGGCTCTGCTGTTGCAGTGCCTTGAACAGCAGCGGCAGGAACGGTGCCGCGTTGTAGACCGGGACGATCACGCTGACCTGGATCATGGCGTGGCCCGCAGGGTCGCCAGCTGGGCCAGGCTTTCGTCCAGTACCAGCAATTGCAGCAGTTGTTCGGCCAGGGCGCCGTCGCCCTGGCGATAGGCGTCGGCGAAAGCTTGTACCGGCGCTTCGGCCAGCAAGTGATCGGTCAAGGCGGCCAGGCGTTCGCCCAATCCGTCCAGCCTATCGGCCAGATCGTTCAAGGAGGCTTGCAGGGGCGGATTGAATCCACGCTTCTTGCGTTGGAACAGGGCCAGCGGTGCCAGCTGCGGCATGCTGGCCGCCAGCATGCGCTTGGCCGGCTGGCTGAAACGCTCCGCGTCGGGTACGCCCAGGAGTTTTTCCAGCCAGACGTGGTCCAGCAGGGGCGCGCGCAATTCGAGGCCATGCGCCATCGTGCAAAGATCGCCCTTGCGGAGGATGTACTCCGGCAGGGTATTGGCGAAATCGATGGCCAGCAGTTGCTGCAGGGGCCGGCTTTCGTCCGAGTCCGGTGCGCGCCACCAGACGTTTTGGCGAAGCGCTGCGCCACCGCACAGAAAACGACGCTGGGACGGGCCGAAACCGGAAAAGCGCAGGCTGTAGCTCTGCTGCCAATCCATGCCCAATTCGTCGGCTACCTTGGCCCAGCCCTTGCCTCGCAAGCTGCTGCCGCCTTGCAGCGGTAGGCGTAGCTTGCCGCGCCAGGCACTTTTCAGATGCTTGGGGTGGCGTTTGTAGCCGGCCAGCAGCTCATCGCCACCGTCTCCGCCCAGCACCACGGTGACGTGTCGGACCGTGGCTTGGGCCAGATACCAGGTGGGGAAGCTGGAGGGGTCGGCGAAAGGTTCGTCCAGGTCGGCCACGATGCGGGCGAATTGCTCGCCGATTCGGCTGGGGATGGCAAGCGGCTGGTTACGTAAGCCCAGGCAGGCGGCAATCTCGGCGGCATCGGCACTTTCGTCGAAGGGCGTGCCGGGAAAAGCGGCGGTAAACGTATTCAGTTCGCCATGGCCGCTGGCCGCCAGCAGGCTGGCCACGCAGCTGGAGTCGATGCCGCCGGATAGAAACACCCCCAGCGGCCGGTCGGCCACCGTGCGCAATTCAACCGCCTTGGCTAATTCGCCCAAGGCCTCCGCGGCCGTGCAGTCGCCTTGGGCGGCAGGCTGCCAGTAGCGATGCTTGCGCAGATCGTGATTGAGCAGGTCGATTTCCAGGTAGTGGCCGTTTTCCAAACGCTCGATGGCGCTGAATATCGTGCGCGGAGCGGGAATATAGCGATGGGCCAGATAGGCGTCGATGGCGGCCGGATCGAATCCGCGTGCGTCGGCGGGCAGCCATGGCAAGACGCTGCGGACGGTGGAACCAAAGGCCACCCCATCCGGCCGGCGGGCATAGACCAGCGGCTTTTCGCCCATCCGGTCGCGGACCAGGTAGAGCTTACCCAGGCGGCGGTCGAGGATGGCCAGTGCGAACATGCCGCGCAAGCGCGGCAACATCCCTTCCAGACCCCAGGCTTCATAGGCCCGCAGGATGAATTCCGTGTCGGAATGGGTGTGGAATACCGCGCCGCCGCGCTGGAGCACGGCTGCATCGTCCTGCCAGCCGTAGACTTCGCCGTTGTAGCAAAGCCAGATGTCGCCCCCTTCGCTGACCATGGGCTGGTCCGCCTGCGGCCTGGGGTCCATGATGGCAAGGCGGGCGTGCAGCAGCGCGCTGCAGGCGGCCTCGCCGGCATCGACCTCGCTGCCGTCGGCATGCCAGGCCCGCTCATGCTGGCTGTCCGGTCCACGCTGGCGCAGTGCGGCCAGCATGCTGGCGCGTGCTTGCGCTGAAATGGGACGCTTACCGATAAACCCCGCGATACCGCACATTCAACCATTCTCCGTAGCGCGTAACAGATCTTGCACTGCCGCCATGACCGTGTCGGCCGGCAGATTGGCCAGACATTCGCTATAGCCGGAATTGCCGCAGCCTTTCATGCCGCAGGGCAGGCAGGGCAGGGCGGCGCTGACAAGTCGATGGGGTACGCGCCACGGTCCCCACTCCACCGGGTTGGAAGGGCCGAATAGCGCCACGATGGGCGTATCCAGGGCGGCGGCCATATGCATGGGCACCGAGTCCACGCCGATCAGCATGCGCGCGTCGGCGATATAGGCGGCCAACTCGCGCAGGTTCAACTGGCCGACCCGGTTCAGGACCTGCTCGCGCCCTGCGCCCAGCTGGGCCAGGATCGTATCGGCCATTTCCCGCTCCGCCTGGTCCGGCGAGCCGGTCAGGACGATCTTATGACCGGCGGCCAGCAGGCGGCCGATCAAGTCGGCCATGCGTTCCGCCGGCCAGACCTTGTAGGCCCAGCGGGAACCCGGATGCAGCAGCAGATAGCCTTGCGGCGCCAGTCCCGCCGCCGCCAATTCCGCGCGGCAGCGATGGGTGGCGGCCTCGCCGGGAATCAGGCTGAGATGCTTGTCGGCTTCGTCGGGATAGAGCCCGATGACGCGCAAGGCATCCAGGTTCATTTCGACCGTGTGGCGACGGTTGCCCCACAAGGGCAGATAGAGATGGCTGAAGCTGCGTTTGAAGAAACCATGCCAGGGACCGTCCAGGCTGACCGACCAGCGGGGTTTCAAGGCCCGTACCAGCGTGGCGCCCCGGTTGTGCTCGGTCAGGTGCAGGACCAGATCGTAGCGGCGGGACCGCAGGGTGCGGAAAAGACTCAATTCATGCCGCAGCTTCGCCCAGGTGCCGCCCACCGCACGGGTCCGCTGGATGGTGTGCAGTTGGTCGAGGTAGGGGTTGTCGGCCAGCATGTCGCGCGTTTCGTGATAGATCAGCGCATCGATTTCGGCCCAGGGCAGCTGCCGCTTCAGGCTGGCCAGCACCGGCGTGGTCAGCAGCACGTCGCCATGGTGGCGCAGTTTGGTGACCAGCACGCGGCGAATGGCGGCCGGACGAATCTGGCTGGCTTCGACCTTCATGCCTCGTCCCTTTGTTGGCGATACAGCCGTGCATAGACCCCGTCGCGTGCCAACAATTCGGCATGGCTGCCGACTTCGGCAATGCGGCCGGCCTGCATGGCGACGATGCGATCGGCTTTCTCGATGGTGCTGAGCCGGTGAGCGATGACCAGGGTGGTGCGGTTTTGCATCAGCACATCCAGCGCGGCTTGTACCTTGCGCTCCGATTGATTGTCGAGGGCGCTGGTGGCTTCGTCCAGGATAAGGATGGGCGCATCCTTGTAGAGTGCCCGCGCGATGGCCAGCCGCTGGCGTTGCCCGCCCGATAGCCGGGTGCCGTTTTCGCCGATGCGGCTCTGGTACGCCTCCGGCAAATGCTCGATGAATTCATTGGCGTAGGCTGCCCGCGCCGCCGCGATCACCCGCGCCAGATCGGGTTGTGGATCGCCATAGGCGATATTGGCCGCCAAGGTATCGTTGAACAGCACCACGTCCTGGCTGACCAGGGCGATCTGGCGGCGCAGATCGGCCAGGCGATATTCGCGCAGGTCCACGCCGTCCAGCAGGATGCGCCCGCTACCCAGTTCATAAAAGCGTGGCAGCAGGGCCGCCAGCGTGGTCTTGCCGCTGCCGGAACTGCCGACCAGGGCAATCGTTTCGCCGGGCTCGATGTCGAGGCAGATATCATCCAGCGCCAGCTTTTCATCGCCGGGTTCCGCGGCATAGCGGAAGCCGACCGACTGCAGGCTGATACGGCCACTGGCACGGGCTAGCGTTTGGCTGCCTTCGTCCGTTTCCGCCGGCTGGTCTTGCAGGCCGAATACCGATTCGGCGGCGGCCAGGCCGCGCTGCAGTGGCTCGTTGAGCTTGGTCAGGTTCTTGATCGGACCTTGCATGGCGATCAGCGAACCCATAAAGGCCACGAAGGCGCCCGGCGACAGTGCGCCCACCTGGGCGCGCAGCAGCGCGAAATAGATGACCGCCGCCAGCGTCGCACCGATCAGCAGCATGATCAGGCCGGAATTGAGGGCCGAGGTGGCGGCTTGCTTCACCATCAGATGGCGCGTCAACTTGGTGACCCGGCGGAAACGCGCGGCCTCGTACCGTTGGCCGCCGAAGATCTTGACGACCCGCTGGCCGCCTATGCTTTCGTCCAGCACGCTGGTCAGCTCACCCATGGCCGCCTGCCCGCTCTGGCTTAGTTGGCGCAGGCGGCGGCCGGCGAAGGTGACGATCAGGCCGACCAGCGGCAGTAGTCCCAGGCAGAACAGCGCCAGCTGCCAATCGGTCGCGAACAAGGTGATCAGGTAGCCCACGGTCGCCACGCTATCGCGCACCATCACATTGAGCACGTTGAGGCCCGCCTGCGATACCTGGCTGGCATCGAAAGCCACCCGGGACAGGGTGGTGCCGGTCGAGTTGTGATCGAAATAGCGATTGGGCAGTTGCAGGATGCGGTCGAACAAGCGGTCGCGCAGGTCGGTCTGGACCCGGCTGTTCAGCCAGGCCGCACCATATTCGCCGCAGAAACTGGCCAGCATGCGGATCACCGCCAGGCCGAAGATGATGGCCGGGATCGCCCACAGGGCGGATTGTCCGGGCGTCAGCAGCGGCAGCGAACCGAGCAGGCCGCGCACCGAACCCAGCAGGCCTGCGCTGCCCTTATCGGCTGCGGCGTTCGTCCCCAGTGCATCGACGACGGTCTGCAGCTGCGCCACCAGCATCACATCGGTGCCGGCGGCGATGCCGATTGCCAGCATGGTAAAGACGGCCGCCCAGCCGTAAGGGCGGAACTGGCTCAGCAGGCGAAGATAGAGTTGGCGGCTGCTCGGCACGGCGCACACGCGAAATAAAGGAAGCCGGCATTGTAACCGGCTTCGCTAGGGCGGCGCTTGATGGAGCGCGAGGGGGAGGGCGCTTGAAGAAACCCCGGTATGTGCACGTTTTGAAGGTATTGCTTCGATCAAACCTGCACGAACACTTCATCGATGCTACGGGCCAACCAACATTGGTCACTCCAGCTTTCCAGTTGCTCGGATGTCGCGCCACTTAGCCGCTCCTCTACCCAATCCGGTAGTGGGTCGAATTTGTGCTTGAGTTGACGGCGCAGCATTTTGGCTTGGCCCTTTGCTTCGCCCTTTGCTTCGCCCTTTGCTTCGCCTCTTGCTTCGCCCTTTTTTACAAACTCCTCGGCCCAGAGGTCCATCTTGTTCGTCATCATCGCTTCAACTCCTTGCAAATCACTTATCTCGTCCAAATGAGCCGGCGGCCAGTCCAATTGCGGAAACTTGGAAGGTATCAATATTTTGGTGATCCAATCCTTCAAGGCCTGCCTCAGCCCTTCATGCTCCGGTGCCGCCAAATATCGCTTCAAGCTGCGTATTACCCTGCGCCCGACTGCCGGGTTGTCGGCATTTTCCAGTCGGAACATGTCCGCCACCACATTCTCCAAGCCATGCAAATCTTGCTCCTGAAAGGCACCCTGGTCCAATAGCATATAACGCATATGAGGCCGGAAATCAGGTAGCTTGCCGGGCCCGGCTTCGATCAGTTCGTCCAGTTCCAGCGGTGCACTCCATCGCGGCGCGCCGTTGTACATAACGATGGGCAGGATGGGCGGCAGCTTGCCGCTGGGCGTCAATGGCAGGCGCTTCGGATCCTTGCTCAGGTCCAGATACAACTGCAGCACATAGCTGGCCACCCTCAGCGCCATGGTGGGATCGATCCTGGATTGAAATTCCACCAGCAGGCAGATGTAGAGTTCCTGGTCGGCCAGCCGCACCTTCCATACCACATCGGTCATCTGCCGACGCCAGCGTTCGGTGACAAAGCTGCCGTTGATTTGCTCCAGAGTGGAGAAATCCAACTTTTCTTTCCATTCCTCGTCGATAAACTCGCGCAGCAGATCTTCTACCGCGCGCGGAATGGAGAACATGGATTTGTAGGCAGCGTCGTGATCGAACATCCCACGAGATTGCCTGGGACGCGCAACGCGTGAAATACGGTCTTTGCCTGAATCGATATACGACAAGGAGCAGTTTCAATACTGCTCCTACAGTGCAATGGTTAACGCCCGGCTGCGCGGAGTCGTTGCTCCGTACGGTGCGTACTACTCCTGCCTCCCTGCGGGGAGTGCCGGGCGCTGCGTTGCTGACCAGGATGAATGCCATCGCGGCACTAGCCCTACTGCTGTCAGAAACGGAAGGGTTCCAGTGCGATTACACGACCGTCCGGCAGGGTCAAGCTGGCTTGCTCGGTGCTGCGGAAACTCATGACCAAGCTGCCTACATTGGGCTCGGTGACCGTGGGTGAACGGAAGGCACCCCGCATGGATTGGCCGTTGGCATAGCGCTGCCAGCGTCCGCGGAAGACCGTGGCGCCGTCCGAATCCGTCAATGTGCCATCGGCCAGAAACCAGACGGGTTCGCCATCGGCTTCGTAGGTAAAGGTCGCGATAAAGGCCTTGTCGCCTTGGAACTCGATGGCGAAGCCGCGTCCGCCCTCGGCGGGATTCCACCACCAATTGGCCAGCGAAGCCTGCTTGACCCCGTCGGCGACAACCGGGAAGCGCTCGATCGCCACCACGCCGCCCGGCCAGGTGAGCGTGCCGTGGTCCGGGCTGTTGAATTGCAGCCGCAATTGGCCCTGGCGGGTGCTGGTGGGCGTCTTGTAGCTGCCGGTCAAGGACTGGCCGCCACGATAGCGGTCGATGCTGCCGTCGCAATCGCCGGCGGCGCTGAGCTTGCATTGGCTGACGAACCAGGTGGCACGGCCGTCATCTTCATACAGAAAGCCCGCCATGAAGATCTGATCGCCCTGCCGTTCCAGCATAAAGCCGCGGCCGCCTTCGGCCGGGTTCCACCACCAACCCGATTCCGGACCGCCATAGCCATACTTTTCGGCTTTGATCCAGGTCCAGGCATTGGTGCGTAAGCTGGCGTAGCTGAGCGGCTGGCCATTGCGGCGGAACACCTGGGCAAAGGCAGTTTCGAAGGAAAGCCCTTGTTTTTGCAGTGCGGCCAGTTTTTGCGTGCTGTCGGCCAGGTCGTGGGCCAGCCCACCCTGCAAGGTTGGCGAGAACAGATAGCGGGCTAGCAACATGGCCGACTTGGGGCCATCCACGTAGCCATTCAATTGTCCGGGCGCCAGATTGAATACATTCAAGTTCGCGCTATCGAGGTAGGTGGACAGAACCGAAGCATTCATCGGGCCGGCGAACTCGGTACCCGCCACCCAGCGAGCGATGCCGAAGCTGTACCAATCGGGGCTTTGGCTGAATTGATTGACCGGCGCAGCGGTTCCGTTGACCTGGGCATTCAGCAGGCTCTGTACCAGCGCGGCCTTGAGCCGGCGGGTATAGCGGTTCGGCCGGGCGATGTCGGCATCCAGATTGCCGTGGCCATTGTCGGCAATGACGGCGATGCCGAGATTGCTGCTGTCGCTCAGCGATTTGCCGCTGCCGTTGCGCCGGCCATCTGCGCAGACATGCAGCTTTACCCCGGCCAAGCCCACGGTGGCGGCGGGGATGGCGAAGCGTTGCTTCACCTCGGCCAGCGCCGTTTCGGCCTGGCCGGCGACCTGTAGGTGGGTGGCATCGTTGATCCCGCTGGCGAATACCACCAGGTCGGCGGTTTCGGCCACGTTCTTGCTCAAGCTGCCGCTATCGCACCAGTTGGCGATGGACGGATCGTTCCGATAGCTGACCGGACCGGGGCCGCGATAAGCCTGGGTGCGCGGGCTGAGCGCCACGGTGGCGGCGGCCGCTGCCGGCGTTGCCAACGAGGCGGCCTTGACCGGCGGGGCCGTTTGCGCGGCGTTGGTATCGTCCTGGCAAGCGGCCAGGATGCTCGCCAAGCCGGCCAGCAAAAGCAAGGAACCCAGGCGGCCCGCACGGCCGGCTGGGTTGGAGGAATTATTTTTCATGTAACGCTGCTTGGATGGCCGGGAAAATCTGTTCGGCCGAGGAAAAAAGGATCGCGATTCTGCCACGGAAGCGCAGCAAAATCAGCCTGTTGGCAGTATTTTACAAACGCGGCTCAGATGCTGTGGTCAAGGGTTTACGGACTGGGCCTTGCTACCACTTCCGATTCGCGGCAATCAGCTCGGTGGCAGCCGTGGCCGGCAAGGGCCTGGCAAAGAAATAGCCTTGCGCAAAATCGCACCCCATCTCACGCATCGTCGCCAATTGCTCGGCCGTTTCCACGCCTTCGGCAATCACCACCCCGCCTAGGCAACGTGCGAGCAGCACAATGGCGCGGATGATCTCGCGGCTGAGAGGGACCTTGTGGGCTTGGCGCACGAAGGAGCCGTCGATCTTCAGTGCATCGGATGGAAAGCGGTGCAGGTAGGACAGCGAGGAATAACCGGTACCGAAGTCGTCCAGCAGGATCTTGATGCCGCGGGCGCGGATCGCTTTCAGCGTGGCAATGACGGCATCGGTGTTTTCCATCAGGATACTTTCGGTAATCTCCAATTCCAGCCTGTCCGGTTCGATGCCGGCTTCCGCGATGGCGGCATCGATCTGTTCGACCAGGTCGGGCTGGCCGAACTGCTTGCTCGAAAGATTGACACTGACCCGCAGCTTTTGGTCGGGAAAAGACCGCTGCCAGGTGGCGATCTGCTTGGCCGAGGTTGCCAGCATCCGGCGGCCGATTTGATTGATCAGGCCGATTTCCTCGGACAAGGGGATGAATTCGGCCGGGCTGACCAGTTTGCCGTCCGGTTTCTGCCAGCGTGCCAAGGCTTCGAAGCCGGCAATGAGGCCGCTTCGTAAATCGACAATGGGTTGGAAAAAGGGCAGGAATTCATGGGCTGCCAGGGCAAGGCGCATTTCCTGTTCCAGCTTCAGCGCCCGCAGCATGGTGCCCTGCATTGTCCGGTCGAACACCTCTATGGTGCCTCGGCCGCGCTGCTTGGTCCGGTGCAGGGCGGTATCGGCGTCCCGAATCATTTCTTCGGGGTGGGCGTAGCCGCCCGACGACAGGGCGATGCCGACACGGGCACCGGGGTAGACTTCGTGGCCTTCCAGGTCGATTGGCTTGGCCAGCCCGGCCAGCATGGCCTCGGTGAAACGCTTGGCTTCGGCTGGCTCGGCGATGGCGTCCAATAGGATGCCGAACTCGTCGCCGCCGTAGCGTGCCACCACATCGCCGGGCCGTTGCGCTTGGGCCAGGCGTTCGGACGTGACTCTCAGAATACGGTCGCCGGCAGCACGGCCAAAGCTGTCGTTGATATAGCGGAAACGCTCCAGGTTCAGGCTGAGCACCGCGCACAGATAATGGCTGTCAAGGTTGGCGCGACCCAGGGCGGATCCGAGCAATTCGGTAAGCAAGGTCCGGTTGGCCAGGCCGGTGAGCTTGTCGTGCAGGGCGTCATTGCTACCCTGGATGGATAGTTCATAGCGCTCCAGGCTTTCGCACGGGGCCGACGTTCGGGATGGGGATTGCGCGGCTTGCTGGTCACGAGCCCGCGCTTGTGCGCCGCTGTCGCCGATTTTTTTAAAGCTCGGAACCAGCATTGCCAGCATCGGATCATTGTCCGCTACACGTTGAATCGATTGATGCACTGCTTGATCGGCAAGGGCCTCCTCTTGTACTGCCCGGTTCGGTGTGGATGTACGGGATAAAGAAGTCATTGCGGGCAGCATCATTTTCTCTCCTGGATTGACAAGGTTCGATCATGGCGAATGCGGCAAACCCCGCCGCGCGGGATGGGCGGTCAGTTGGCAATGCCCAACTCAGTCCTTTTTTACAACGGTCTTTAGTCCGGCCAGTGCCAGGATGGTTCGTCCAGCCGGCCTTGGCCGACCACCAGCGTTTCGCCGAAGTCCTTGTCCAGGACGATGCGATTGCAATCGCGCGCCTGTTCCAGGGCGGCGATCAGGCGGCTGGCATGGGAGACGACCCAGATCTGCGTGTGGGCCGAGCAGGCAATGATCAGACGGGCCAAGGCCGGCAAAAGATCGGGATGCAGGCTGGTTTCCGGCTCGTTGAGCACCATCAGGGTTGGGGGGCGAGGTGTCAGCAGGGCTGCCGTCAAAAGCAGGTAGCGTAGCGTGCCATCCGACAGCTCGGCGCCGGAGAGCGGGCGCAATAGCCCATGCTGGTGAAACAAGAGGGCGAATCGACTGCCCGACTGGAAATCGATGCCGAGGTGGGAGCCGGGAAAGGCGTCGCTGATGGCCGCATCCAGTGCTGCGCCGTCGCCGATCTCGCGGATGGTCTGCAGGGCGGCCGCCAGGTCGCGGCCGTCATGGTGTAGTACGGGTGTGCGGGTACCGAGTTGTGGCTGCCGGGCCGGCGCGTCGCTATCGGTGCGGAAGTGATCGTAAAAGCGCCAGCTACGGATGGCTTCGCGGACCTGCAGTATTTCCGGGCTGCCGCGCAGGCTGCCCAACTCGCTGAAGAGACTGTCGTGCAACGGTAGATGCTGGCTTGCCACCTCCCAGCGCTTGTCGGCGCGCAGGCGGACGACCGCGCCGGTCCGTTCCACCAGCAAGCTGGCCGGGCGGCAATAGCTACCGGCCCAGATTGCTTCGTGTTTGATCTCGGGATCAAGGCGAAAGGCGGTTTCGTCCGGGATAGGCAAACCGAGAGCGATGGCATAGCCGTAGTCCTCGCCGGCAAACCCTAGCCGCAATCGCATCGGACTACTGCGTGGTCCGCCCTGGACCGGCAGTTCACCCCGGCGTACCGCTGCGGACAAGCGCTCCGGCCCGGCCCAGAAAGTGGAGCCCAGACCGCCTTCGCGGGCCAGGGCATTGATCACGCCACCCTGGGCGGTCTCGGCCAGCAGGCGCAGGGCGCGATATACATTGGATTTACCGCTGCCATTGGCGCCGGTAATCACATTGAGCCTGGCCAGCGGCAGGGTGAGTTGCTTGGCGGAGCGGTAGTTTGCGACAGAGAGTGTGGTCAGCATGCGTAAGAAAGAGATTGGCGATTTCGACGCGTATGGGAGGGACAAATCGGCTTCGGTTCACGTTAACATGGTCGCCCCCGTCAATGCCATGCAAAGCCCACCATGAATCCATTGCTTCAAGTCCGGCCGCTGGGCCAACGAATCTGGCTCGATAATCTATCGCGCGAATTGCTGGCAGGCCCCCTGCAACAGCTGATCGCCGAGGATGGCCTGGCCGGTTTGACCTCCAACCCCGCCATTTTCCAGAAATCGATTTCCAGTGGTGCCGGCTATGGCGCCGATCTGGCTCGCCTCAAGACGCTGCCGCTCAGTACCGAGCAACGCTTCGAAGCGCTGGCCGTGCCGGATGTGCAAGCGGCGTGCGACCTGTTCGCCCCGGCTTACCGCGAATCCGCCGGCCTCGATGGTTATGTGAGCCTCGAAGTGTCCCCTTACCTGGCGCGCGATACCGCCGGTACGCTCGCGGCGGCACAGCGGCTGTGGAACGATATCGGCCGGCCCAATGCCATGATCAAGATCCCGGCCACCGCCGAGAGCCTGCCCGCCTTTAGTGCCGCCATTGCGGCCGGTATCAATGTGAATGTGACCTTGATGTTCGGCCAGCGTCATTGCGATGCGGTGTTCGATGCCTATGTGGGCGGCCTGCGCCAGCGCTTGGCGGCGGGTGGCGACTTGCGCGCTGTCCGTTCGGTGGCCAGCCTGTTCCTGTCGCGCGTCGACGTATGGGTGGACGGCAAGCTCGATACCATGGGCGGCGAGGCCTCGGCGCTCAAGGGCAAGGCGGCCATTGCCGTGGCGCGGCAGGCTTATGCGCGCTGGATGGATCGCTGGAACGGCCCCGAGTGCGCCGACCTGCGTGCCGCCGGCGCGAATATCCAGCGTCTGCTGTGGGCCAGTACCGGCACCAAGAATCCCGCTTATTCGGCCGTGATGTATGTCGATGAGCTGATCGGCGCCGAGACCGTCAATACCCTGCCGGACGCCACCCTGGCAGCATTCCGGTCGGAAGGTTCGGCCAAGCCGCGCCTGCTGGAAGGTTTGGCCGACGCGCAAAGCGCGCTGGCTCGGCTGGCGGCGCTGGGTATTTCGCTGGATGGTGCTGCCGAGCAGTTGCAGGTCGATGGCTTGAAGCTGTTTGACGATGCTTTCGACAAGTTGCTGACCTTACTGGCTTAAGTCGCTTGTTCCCGCAAAACGCCCCGGCCGCCACAGCTTGCCGGGGCGTTTTGCGTATCGGGCCTTACATTTCCACCTGCGTACCCATTTCCACCACGCGGTTGGGTGGAATGCGGAAGAAATCGGTGGGGCGCTGGGCATTGCGCTGCATCCAGGTAAACAGCTTGAGCTGCACCCAGTGCATTTCGTAGGCCTTGGCGGGCTGGCGGTCGCAGATGATGGTCTCCCGCGACAGGAAGTAGGAGGTCGTCATTTCGTCGCACACAACCCCGTGGTCGCGCTCGGCCAGGCGCAGGATGTTGGGGACCGAGGGATCCTCGGTAAAGCCATAGGTGGCGATGATCTGCCAGAACGAGTCGGACAGGCGGGTGACCTTCAGCTTCTGCTTTTCCGGCACCCTGGGGATATCGGTGGACTGGATGGTCATGAAGATCACCTGCTCATGCAGCACCTTATTGTGCTTGAGGTTATGCAGGAGAGCGTGCGGCGTGCTGTCGGCGCTACCGGTCATGAAGATCGCGCAGCCTTCCACCCGGTGAGGCGGATTCGCTTCGATGGACTGGACGAACATGGACAGCGGCAGTTCGCCGTCATGGATGCGGTGGAAAAGCTGGCGGCGTCCCCGCTTCCAGGTGAACATCATCCCCAGCATGATCAGGCCGATGGCGACGGGGAACCAGCCGCCGTCGGGAATCTTGGGGATATTCGCGGCCAGCAGCGCGATATCCACCACCAGGAAACAGCTGAGCAGGCTACGGATGGCCAGGTTGCGGCGCGGGTTGTCGCTGCGTTTAAGCGCCACGAAGGCGCACAGCGTGGTCATCATCATGATGCCGCAGATGGCGAAGCCATAAGCAGCCGCCAGATTGCTGGAGGAGCGGAAAGCCACCACCAGCAGCAGTACGGCGATGCACATGGTCCAGTTGATGCCGGGAATATAGATCTGGCCGATCTCGTCGTCGGAAGTGTGGATGATGTCCATGCGCGGCATATAACCGAGCTGGGTAGCCTGGCGGGTAATCGAAAATACCCCGGAGATCAAAGCCTGCGAGGCGATGACGGCCGCAGCGGCGGACAGGATCACCAGCGGCAGCACCAAGGGTTCGGGCGCCAGCAGGAAGAACGGATGGGAAGCGGCGCTAGGGTCGTGCAGGATCAATGCTCCCTGGCCGAAATAATTGAGCAGCAAACCTGGCAGTGCCAGGCCGAACCAGCCGATCTGAATGGGTTTTCGACCGAAGTGGCCCATATCGGCATAAATGGCTTCGGCGCCGGTTACCGCAAGAACCACGGCACCCAGCGAGAGAAAAGCCGGTAGGGGCTGAGCCAGGAAGAAGTCCAGCGCATAGCCGGGCCATAGGGCGCGCAGTACCGAGGGGTCATGCAGGATGCCGCCTATGCCCAAAATACCCAGCGACAGGAACCACAGCACCATGATGGGACCGAAAAAGCGGCCCACCCTGCCCGTGCCGTGCCGTTGCACCGCGAACAAGGCCACGATGATGACCACGGAAAGCGGCACGATATAGCGCTCCAACGCCGGGTTGAGCACCTTCAACCCCTCCATGGCGCCCAATACCGATACTGCGGGGGTGATGATGCCGTCACCGTAGAACAGCGCCGCGCCGGCGATGCCCAGCAGGATAAAAATGGAAAACTGGCCGCGCTTGCGCTGGGTATTGCGCAGCGCCAGGGCCATCAAGGCCAGAATGCCGCCTTCGCCGTTGTTGTCCGCGCGCAACATGAAGAAAACGTACTTGAAGGACACGATGAACAATAATGCCCAGGTAATCAGCGAAAGGATGCCCAGGACATTGCCCGGCGTGGCCTGCAGGCCGTGCTTGGCGTCGAAGCATTCCGCCATGGCATAGAGCGGGCTGGTACCGATGTCGCCGTACACCACACCCAGCGCGGCCAAGGTGGTGAGGGCGAGTTTTTTCGGGTCTTGCTGGTCGTTTTGGACGCTCATGGCGACACTTTCTATTTAGAACCAGAGGGGAGTGGCGGCGGATTATAAGCCTGCGCTACCCAACAGGGAATCGCTTCATGCTGCAATGCAGCAAAATCAGACGGTCGGCGCGCCACCCACGGCTTCCCAGTCGAAGAACGGACCGGGATCGGTTTTGCGCTCCGGTGCGATATGGCAGTGGCCAAGCAGGTGCCGGATGGGAAAGTGCTGCGCCAGCTGCGCCAGTATCAGTTTAAGGCTCCGGTACTGAGCCGCTTCATAAGGCCAGTCATCCCCGCCCTCCAGTTCGATGCCAATGGAAAAATCATTGCAGCGTTCACGCCCTTGCCAGCGCGACACGCCGGCGTGCCATGCGCGCTGCCGGCAAGGTACGAACTGGACCAGTTCGCCGTCACGGCGGATAAAGAAATGGGCCGAGACGCGCATATGCTGCAACTCCTCGAAGCAAGGGTCCGCCGCCGGGTCGCAGCGATTGGTGAACAGCCGCTCCACCCCGTCGCCGCCGAAGCGGCCCGGCGGTAGGGAGATCGAGTGGATCACCACCATGTCGACCACGCTGCCCTCGGGTCGTTCATCGCAATTGGGCGAGACGATGCGCCTCGCACCACTCAGCCAGCCCTGGGCATCGATGGCAGGTGTCATATCGCCTTAGCCTTGTAATCACACAAATCATTCACGATACAGCGCATGCACTCCGGTTTGCGTGCCTTGCACACGTAGCGGCCATGGAGGATCAGCCAATGGTGGGCATCCAGCAGGAATTCGCGTGGGATCACCTTCATCAGTTTGTCCTCGACCGCCCGTACATCCTTGCCCGGCGCCAGCCCGGTGCGGTTGGCCACCCGGAAGATATGGGTATCGACCGCCATGGTGGGCTGGCCGAAGGCCGTATTCAACACGACATTGGCGGTTTTGCGGCCCACTCCGGGCAACGCTTCCAGGGCAGCGCGATCGGCGGGGACCTGGCCGTCATGCTCTTCCAGCAACATGCGGCACAGCTCGATCACGTGCTTGGCCTTGCTGCGGAACAGGCCGATGGTAGCGATATGGCTTTCGAGTCCGGCTTGGCCCAAGGCATAGATCGCCGAGGGCGTATTGGCGATCGGGTAAAGCTTGCGGGTGGCCTTATTGACGCCCACGTCGGTGGCTTGGGCGGACAGTACGACGGCAACCAGCAGTTCGAAGGGGCTGCTGTATTCCAGTTCGGTACGCGGTTCGGGATTGTGGGCGCGCAGGCGTTCGAAGAATTCGCGGCGACTGTCTTTGTTCAAGATGGGGTCTCTGGCTAGCCGGCGGTCTGCTCGACATGACGGATGAAGGATTCGATCAGTTCCGCGGTACTGCGGGGTTCCGAGACGAAATCGAGAAAGGCCAGGCCGATATGGAAACGTCCGGCCAGTTCGGCCGGCCGGCAAGAGGCGATACGGCAACGGGCCTGTACGATATTTTCACGGCCGTTCAGCGGCAGCATGAAGTAGACATGGCAGTCCACCTCGGTCTGTATCACGCGGTCATGCTCGATACCCAGGCCCGATGTGGAGATATCCTCGATATTGCTGAGCAATCCCGGCCCCTGCTGGGGGATGACCTTGACCCAAGTCTTGAAGCGGATACGGCTATGCAAGCGGGTATTGAGTTTCATGATGGCTCACGAGGCACGGCGCTGGCGCAGTGCGGGATATCACACAGTCGGGCTTCTCGCTATCGCGAAGGGCGACTGGGCTTTTTTTTTGGAACCAGCAAGGTTTCGTCCACTTGCCATTGGCGTGCTTCGCGTTCGCGGGCTTCGGCCACGAAGCACCAAATACGCCAGGCACCCCATAACACGGCTGCACCCAGCAACATCATGGCCATGGAAAAGAGGCCTGCCTGTATCAAAAGGATAAACAGGAAGGCTCCGACGACATAGCCTAGTTTAGCGAGATTCATGCTTATTTGCCTTTGCTAGCGAGAGGTTGGGCCAGCCGCTCGGCGGCGCGGGCCATGATGCTGTCCAATTTGGCACGGCGGGCGGCGGCCGCCTCGTCCGGTGCCGCTGCCGGTGGCTGAAGCGCGGGTACGCGTTCGGCCAGCGCGGCGGTAATTCTGGCCTGTTTCTCCGGGGCGGCAAAGTGCGGGTCATCCCGCTTCGCCAGCGCCTTGGATTTCAGCCGGGAAACCCGCTCCTGTCGCTCGCGTTCGGTACGGGCCTGGCGCTGGATATGGCGTTGGCGCCAGTGATCGGCTTGGACAAGCCGGACGCTTGCCGCGGCTGGGCGGCTGGCCGGCACCATGCTGATGCAGTCGACCGGGCAGGGGGCGATGCATAACTCGCAGCCGGTACACTCGGCCGCGATAACGGTATGCATCTGCTTGACCGCGCCGAGGATGGCGTCCACCGGGCAGGCCTGGATGCACAGGGTGCAGCCTATGCAATGGGTCTCGTCGATCAAGGCCAACGCAAACGGCTTGGTGGCGCCGTGCGCCGGGTTCAGTGGAATCACCGGCTTGCCGGTCAGGGCGGCCAGTCCGGCGATGCCGGCTTCGCCCCCCGGGGGGCACTGGTCTATCCCGGCCTCGCCGTCCGCGATCGCCTCGGCATAGCGGCGGCAATCGGGATAGCCGCATTGCGTGCACTGGGTTTGCGGCAGGATGGCGTCGAGGCGGTCGGCGAGCGAGTGGTTCATGGTCAGTGTCCCTACCGCTGCAACTCGCGAATGGCATGGACGGATTCGCCGATCAGGGCGGTGCCGCGATAGATCAGGCCGCTATAGACCTGGACCAGCGAGGCGCCGGCTTCGATTTTCTCGGCGGCGTGCTGGCCTTCGAGAATGCCGCCTACACCGATGATGGGGACCTGTCCGCCCAGTGCCTGCGCCAGGGCACGGACCACGGTCAGCGATTTGGCGCGCACGGGGGTGCCGGAAAGTCCGCCGGTTTCCTTGCCATGCTGGATATGTTCCACGCCGACGCGCGACAGGGTGGTATTGGTGGCGATAACGCCATCGAACCGATACTCGATCAATAGCCGGGCAATCTCGCTGATCTGCTCGCTCTCCAGGTCCGGGGCGATCTTGAGCGCCATCGGCACATAGCGGCCGTGCTCGCCGGCCAGGCGGGTCTGCTCCTCCTTCAATGCGGCCAACAGCCTCTCCAGCTCGTCGCTCTGCTGCAGTTGCCGCAGGTTCTTGGTATTCGGCGAGGAAATATTGACGGTTACATAACTGGCGTAGGGATAGACCCGGGTCAGGCAGCGCAGGTAATCATCATTGGCCTGTTCGATAGGCGTATCGAAATTCTTGCCGATATTGATGCCGAGGATGCCACGGTACTGGGCCGACTCGACATTCTTTACCAGCGCATCCAGCCCGCCATTGTTGAAGCCCATCCGATTGATGATGCCCTCGGCCGCCGGCAGGCGGAACAGGCGTGGTTGCGGATTGCCGGGCTGCGGGCGTGGCGTGACGGTACCGATTTCGATAAAGCCGAAGCCGAGATCGGCCAGTGCGTCGATATGTTCGCCATTCTTGTCCAGGCCGGCGCCCAGGCCGACCGGGTTGGGGAAATTCAGCCCCATGCAGCTCACGGGCAGATCTTCCTCACGGCTGCCGATCACACGGGCGAAGCCCAGCGCATGCAGGGCTTCCAGGCCGGCGAAGGTGAATTTGTGGGCCGTTTCGGGTTCAAGGGCGAACAGCAAGGGGCGCAGCAGGGGGTAAAGCATGGGCGGCTCGATTCAGGGGTTCAGGTTGACGCTGGCGTCGAAGGTATTGCGCATCAGCATGGCGATGGTCATCGGGCCCACGCCACCCGGGACGGGCGTGATCCAGCTGGCGCGCGTGCGTGCGATATCGAATTGCACATCGCCGCACAGCTTGCCGTCCGCCTGGCGGTTGATGCCCACGTCGATCACGATGGCGCCTGGCTTGATCCAGTCGCCCTGGACAAAGTTGGGGATGCCGACGCCCGCCACCACCACATCGGCTGCGCGCACCTTGTCGGCCAGGTCACGGGTGCGGCTATGGCAAATGGTCACGGTCGCCCGCGCCAGCAACAGTTCCAGCGCGGCCGGCCGGCCGACGATATTGGAAGCACCGATCACCACGGCATCCTTGCCCACCAGGTCCACGCCGGTTTTTTCCAGCATCACCATCACGCCATGCGGCGTGCAGGGACGCAGCAAGGGCATCTTCAGGGCAAGGCGGCCGAAGTTGTAAGGATGGAAGCCGTCCACGTCCTTCAATGGGTTGATGGTTTCGATCACCCGCTCCGCGTTCATATGGCTGGGCAGCGGCAACTGCACCAGGATACCGTCCACCGCCGGGTCTTCGTTCAGGCTGCGGACCAGGTCCAGTAGCGCGTCTTCGCTCAGGCTGGCCGGAAATTCGTAGGACAGCGAGCGGATACCGGCGCTTTCGCAGGCTTTTTTCTTGTTTCTGACATAAACGGCCGAGGCGGGATCGTCGCCTACCAGCACCACGGCCAGGGCTGGCGCACGAAAAGCGTTGGCAACGCGAAAATCCACCTTGCTCCGGACTTCGCCGATGATTTCCGTTGAAATCTGTTTGCCATCAAGTAATTGCGCGCTCATGCCGGTACTCCCAATTGGTGCAAAAGAGCCAGATTCTCTCATTAATTGCAGATCGGCCCAAGCTTTGGCTTGACAGCCCGGATCTGCCAACCTATTATGCCGTCCTCGTCGGGGCGTAGCGCAGCCCGGTAGCGCACCTGGTTTGGGACCAGGTGGTCGTGAGTTCGAATCCCACCGCCCCGACCATAGTTTTCACCGGCAGTACAATCAACCCAATTGGCCCCGTGTAGTGCCCGTAGCTCAACTGGATAGAGCAACGGCCTTCTAAGCCGTAGGTTACAGGTTCGATTCCTGTCGGGTGCGCCAACGCTTATGTTATAAGCTGTAGGCCAAAGCAAGTTTCAGTGGTGGCTGTAGCTCAGTTGGTAGAGTCCAGGATTGTGATTCCTGTTGTCGTGGGTTCGAGCCCCATCAGTCACCCCATCAGTACAAGTAAAAAGCCCGGTCGAAAGACTGGGCTTTTTGCGTTCTAGTGCTCCCGGCCAGCAGTAGGGGCGAGGTAGAAGTTTCTTTAGAATTCGGCCGAGGTTTTGCGGGGTATACATAACAAACCCCGCTGGCGCGGGGTTTTTCGATTAGCCGAACTGTAATTTCTTCTTCGGAATTGCCGGCGTAGCGCTTGTCGGCTCGCCAAAACGCGCGCGGGCCTTGCGCTCGAATTCGCGCAAAATCGTCGCCTTGGGTTGCGGCTTGAGCACAGTCGCCACATCGATGGGTACTTGCTTCGATTTCATAGAAGGACTCCACGTTCGGCAAGATAGGCATCCAGGACGCGCCAGTTTCGCTTGCCGTCGATATCGAAAAACATTGTACGCCCGGTACCATTGGCTTTCCCAGAGGCGGTTGCCGCTTACAACGTGCCTGATAATGACGTTTCTTGTCTCCGCCGGCGAGCAATCCAACCGCCCGCCGCCCGACAAGCGATTCCAATATCAGTGATGGTGGCCGTGTTCGCCATGCACGTGCTGGTGGGCGATTTCCTCGCCCGTGGCTGCGCGCACGCTGAGCACCTTGACCGTGAAGCGCAGTGTCTTGCCGCTCAGCGGGTGGTTGCCGTCGAGCAGCACCACCGGGCCTTTGATCTTGGTGACAAAGTAATAACGCGGTTCGCCATCCGGACCGGGGCGGGGGATTTGGCCGCCGACTTTGACGCCGGCCGGGAATTCGGCCTTGGGCATGGTTGTCACCAACGCTTCGTCGTATACGCCGAATGTATCCTCTGCCGCCAGTTCGAGGGTCGTCTGGAAGCCGGCCTCCTGTCCTTCCAGCACGGCTTCAAGCTTGGGAAACAGGTTGTCGTAATCGCCATGCAGGTAGGCGACCGGCTGTTTTCCGTCGTCATACACCGCGCCATTCGCGTCAGCGACCTTCAAACTCAGGGTGACGGCGGTATCTTGGGCAATTTTCATGGGGAGCTTCGCTTTTCTTCTGTAACTTAGGGAAAGAATAAGGGCGACATTTTGAACGCGATGTCGCGGGGCCGCCAGCATCGGGGCGCAGGCTTTTGTCTTTGCTCCCCGTCCCGGCGATAATCGCGGCATATTCTAGCTATCGGATGACTATGGACGACGCTGTGAATGTGCTTGGCTTGCCCTTGGTGGCCTGCAGTTTCAATCCGCTGACCGGTTTCTTCCGGGATGGCTGTTGCAATACCAGCCCGGCCGATAGCGGCCGGCATACCGTCTGCGTGCAGGTAACGGCGCAGTTCTTGGCATTTTCCATCGCGCGCGGCAACGATTTGACGACCCCGCGCCCCGAATACGGCTTTCCCGGCCTTACGCCGGGTGATCGCTGGTGTTTGTGCGCGGCCCGTTGGGTCGAGGCACTGGTCGAGCAGATGGCGCCCCCCATCCTGCTGGCCGCCACCCACGAAGACGTGTTGGAGCTGGTCTCCCTGGAGACCTTGGTGGAACATGCGCTCGATCGACCAGGAAGACCTTGATGCACCAAAACTTAAATCATCTATTTGCCAATAATCGCCAATGGGCGGAGAGCGTCAAGGCCGAGCAGCCGGATTTCTTCGAAAAGCTGGCGCGCCAGCAAAACCCCGAATACATGTGGATAGGCTGCGCCGACAGCCGGGTGCCGGCCAACGAACTGATCGGACTGTTGCCCGGTGAAGTATTCGTGCATCGCAATGTGGCCAATCTGATCGTCCATTCCGATCTGAACTGCCTATCCGCCCTGCAATACGCGGTGGATATGCTGCAAGTGAAGCACCTGATCGTCTGCGGCCACTATGGCTGTGGCGGGGTCAAGGCGGCGCTCAACGATACCCGCATCGGCTTGGCCGACAATTGGTTGCGGCATATCCAGGATTTGCGCCGGGTTCATAGCCGCTGGCTGGATAAATTCCCGCCGGAAATGCACGCCGACAAGCTGTGTGAACTCAATGTGATCGAACAAGTGGTCAATGCCTCCCAAACCACCGTGGTACAGGATGCTTGGACGCGCGGCCAGGCCGTTACCGTGCATGGCTGGGTCTACCGCCTGTCCGACGGGCTGCTGCACGATATGCAGATATCGCTGGATTGCCAGGATGCCCTGACGGAGCACTATCGCGATTTCTTCAAGCGTGATTTGCCCTAGGGGACGTCGCTAATCAAGCGAAATGTCCCGGCTTAACATCCTGATCCTGATCGGAAAACTGGACATTGTTGCGCTTCTTGCGTAGCATCCGCGCCCTTTTTGCCGACAGAATCACGCCCATGAGTCAGCTTTCCGCCCGCGCCTGCGGTATCGATTTCGGCACGTCCAATTCCACTGCCGGCTGGCTTGCGCCGGGCCGGCAGACCCTGCTGGGGCTGGAGGACGGCAAGCTGACGCTGCCTTCCGTGGTGTTCTTCAATGCCGAGGAGGATTCGGTCGCGTTCGGCCGGCAAGGCCTGGCCGAATACCTGGACGGCTATGAAGGACGCCTGATGCGTTCGCTCAAGAGCCTGCTGGGTTCCAGCCTGATCGATGGCCAGACCGAGGTGTTGGGCCGCGCCCTGCCATTCCGGGAACTGCTGGCGCGGTTTATCGGCGAACTGAAGGCCCGTGCCGAAACCTCGGCCGGGCGGGGCTTCGACACGGCGGTCTTCGGCCGGCCGGTGCATTTTGTCGATGACGACGAAAAAGCCGACAAGCAGGCCGAGCAGACCTTGTTGGAGACAGCTCGGGCGGTTGGCTTCAAGGAAGTCAGCTTCCAGCTCGAACCGATCGCCGCCGCTTTCCATTACGAACAGACGATCACCCGGGAAGAACTGGTATTGATCGCCGATATCGGCGGCGGTACCTCGGACTTTTCATTGGTACGGCTGTCGCCCGAGCGCACCCGGCTGGTGGAGCGGCGGGACGACCTGCTGGCCAATGCCGGGGTGCATATCGGCGGTACCGATTTCGACAAATACCTCAGCCTGGCCGGACTGATGCCCTTGCTGGGCTACAAGAGCCGTCTCAAGGGCAGCTCCGAGGTGCCCTCCAGCTATTTCTTCAATCTGGCGACCTGGCACACCATCAACTTCACCTACACCCGCAAGATCTGGATGGAACTGCAGGAGGTCTATCGCGATTCGGTCGAGCGCGACAAGCTGGATCGCTTGCTGCGCCTGATCGAGCAGCGCGCCGGCCATTGGCTGGCCATGCGGGTGGAGGAGGCCAAGATCGCCTTGTCCGACCAAGCGTCGACCACCTTGCAGCTGGACCGCATCCGCGAAGGTCTGACCCACGATATCGACCGCGCCACCTTCGAAACCGCCACCGGCATGCTGGTCGACGATGTGGAACGGACGGTGGCGGGCCTGCTGGTGGACGCCGGCGTACGGGCCGAGCAGATCGATACGGTCTTCTTTACTGGCGGCTCCAGCGGCATTCCCATGCTGCGCCAGCGTATCGCCGCCCTGCTGCCACAGGCCAGGGCCGTGGAGGGCGATCTGTTCGGCAGTATCGGTGCCGGCTTGGCGGTGGAGGCGATGCGGCGGTACGGCACGGTCTAGCGCTCGGAATTTTACAAGCTGCCGAAAGCGTTTGGACGAGTGGTCTGGTAGGGCATCGTTTTAGCTGTACGCAGCTGGGAACTGACGACTTTGCTACTTCGGGTTCTCAGCGTCGTTTTTGGATTTTCGCGTCGATGGCAGAAAATGTGTATGGGCAACGGCTATCATAGGTTTCATGATGCCTACGTCCATGCAGATGGGCAATTTTTCGATTTACGATCAGCCCGCGCAGCCGGCTGATATGTCGACGCCTTTGAAGTCGGCAGTGGTGATGTTCGAGGACAGTGTCCGTTATGACCAACTCGAAACAGGTGCTTTCTTTGACCGAAATGGCACCAAACTTTTGTCGAAACAAGGAAAGCCAAGACAAGTCACGTTCTCGCTCAGTGACCTGGCCAACATGCAAGGAACGATCTTTGCTCACAACCACCCTGGTGGCGGCTGCTTTTCCCCTGTCGACGTTATGACTGCTTGCGATCTGCAACTTGTAGAGCTTAGGGTGGTTACCGATCAGTTCAGATTCTCGTTTCGATGCGGAGGAGGAGCCTGGCCGGCGAGCACTGAAATCGTACCGGCGATAGCCAACTTCAGTGCGTCTGCCAGGAATGAAGTCAAGCATATGCAGCATACGGGACAATTACCGAGGCAACACCAGCAGGCTGAGCTAGAATTTCGATTATGGTTGCGCGTGGCTTTTCACTTCGGGCTGATTTTTAATAGAGAGAGATCATGAACCCGACTCAACTGTTTATCGCTGAATCCCAGGAAGTTATTGACAAGAGCAGGCGCGAAGGCGTTGTTGTGTTTGACGATGGTCCGTACGAACGCCTTGTTCAGGCCTTGTGTAGCGACCTCGACGAAGAGATTGAGCAGGCCGGTGGTGTGGATTTATGGCGCGAAAAGCAAGAAGTGATAACGCGCTGAGCCTGGCATCAATCCATTGTGCCCTTTAGCCGTGCAAGGCTAGGCGTTTTGCCTGCCCTGTGTCTATCACAAGGTCAGACAAAACCTCTCTGTCCTGGCGCTACTATCGCTGGATTTGTCGAGCATCAGACTTCCCTGTGTTCGCTTTGGAGCAGACACTAGGAAATACTCAGGCGCTCCATCCGATACCGTAGCGAGCGGAAGGTCACGCCCAGGATCTTTGCCGCCTGAGTGCGATTGAAACGGGTCTTGTCCAGGGCCTCCAGGATGGCTTCCTTCTCCATCCGGTCTAAATAGTCCTGCAGCGGGTATTTGTCGCCGATGGCGGCCGACGGGGTTGATTCGTCGCTGTCGCTGCGGCTCAGCTGCAGGTCGGCCAGGCGGATCTGCTTTCCGTCGCAGAGCGCCAGCGCCCTTTCCAGGATATTTTCCAGTTCGCGCACATTGCCGGGGAAATCGTAGGCGGCCAATGCCTGCAAGGCATCGGGACCCAGCTTGGGTTCATCCATGCCGTTCTGGCTGGCCAGCCGCGCCAGCAAGCCATGCGCAATCCCCGCCACATCCTCGCGCATCTCGCGCAAGGGAGGCATCTTCAGTTCGATCACATTCAAGCGGTAATACAAGTCCTGGCGGAAGCGGCCTTCGTCCACGCACTTGGCCAGGTTCTGGTGGGTGGCGCAGATGATGCGCACATCGATGGCGGTTTCCTTGGTGTCGCCCAGTTTGCGCACGTGCTTTTCCTGGATGGCGCGCAATAGTTTGACCTGCATGGCCAACGGCAGGTCGGCGACCTCGTCCAGAAAGAGTGTGCCACCATGGGCCGCCTGGAAAAACCCGTCCCGCTCGGTATCGGCGCCGGTGTAGGCGCCTTTCTTACTACCGAAGAACTCGCTTTCCATCAGGTTTTCCGGGATAGCGCCGCAGTTGACCGGGACAAATGGCTGGCTGTTCCGGTTGGACTGGCTATGAATCAGCCTGGCAGCCCGTTCCTTGCCGCTGCCCGACTCGCCGGTGATATAGACCGGGGCCTGGCTCTTGGCCAGGCGGTCTATCAGTTGCAGTGCGTGGCGAATGGCGGGCGAGTCGCCGATAAAGGTGCGATCCGCACTGGTAGCGGGTTTGCTGCCGGCCGGTTTATCCAGTTCCAGGGCCGAGCGTACCAGGGTACGCAGCTGCTCCAGCGAGACTGGCTTGGCCAGATAGTCGAACGCGCCGGCTTTAAGCGCTTCCACCGCATTGTCCAGGCTGCCGTAAGCGGTGATGACGGCGACGGGGATGTCGTAGCCGCGCGCCTCGATATGGCGTACCACGTCCAGGCCGGAACCGTCGCCCATGCGCATATCGGTCAGGCATAGGTCAATGCCGCCCGCGTCCAGGCGGGCCTTTGCCGCGGCCACGCCATCGGCCATGTCGACGTCCAGGCCCATCTTGAGCAGGGTCAATTCAACCAGTTCGCGTAGATCGGGCTCGTCATCGACGACCAGGATACGAGGGGGCTTATTGTTGCGTTTGCTCATGTGGGGCGGGCCGGAAAGATAATTCGGAAGCAGGCACCCGTTTGCTTGGCATGCGACGGCGCGGCGACGTATTCCAGCACGCTGTCATTGCCGGCGCAAATCTCGCGGGCGATAAATAGGCCTAAACCGGTGCCTTTGGCTTCGGTGGTAAAAAAGGGTTCGAACAACTTGGCGATATCGTCCGGTGCGATGCCCGGGCCGTTGTCATGCACGTCCAGGGCCCAGGCATCGTCCAGCCTGACCACCGCCAGTCCCAGGGCACGGTCCTGCCGGTCGCTGTAGCGCCAGCCATTGCGGCAGAGATTCCAAAGCACCTGATGCAATTGTCCTTCATCGAAACGGGCAATGGCGCCTTGCGGGCATTCGACATGAATGGTCGCTGCAATGCCTTCCACCTCGCGGAATTCCGCCACGAAGCCGTTGAGCCAGTCATGCAGGCGCAGATCGACCGGTTCGGCCCGGTCGCGGCGGTTCAGATCCAGTACCGCGCGCACGATCTTGTCCAGCCGGCGGCTATTTTCCACCATGATGCGGGTCAAGCGCAGGCTGGCCGGGTCTACCGCCTCTTCCGCCAGCAATTGCGCGGCATGGCCGATGGCGGAGAGCGGGTTGCGGATCTCATGGGCGATATTGGCGGTCAAGCGGCCCAAAGCGGCCAGCTTGAGTTGCTGGGCTTCGCGCCGCAATCGTTCGATATCCTCCAGGAAGACCACCGTGCCGCTGGCGGAAGCACCGACCTGTACCGGCATAAAGCGCGGCCGCACGGCCTGGCGGGTGACCTCCAGATCGACCGGTAGCAGGCTATAGCCGGCCTTCCAATTGGATAGCGCCCCGGCCAGCAAGGGATTGAAATCGGCCAGGCGGGTCTTGCCGGCGATCATGCCGAAGCCCAGCAAGCGTTCCGCCTGCTGGTTGAATTGACGCACCACGCCTGCTTCATCCAATACCAGCACGCCATCGGAAACATCCTGGATCACCAGCCGGTTGATCTGCGCCATATTGGCCAGTTCGCTGCCGCGCCGCTCGGCCAATCTTTCCGATTCGGTGGCGTAGCGGGCCAGTCTATGGGCCAGCCAGGCGGTGGCAAAGCAGGCGATGGACAGCATGGCGGCCTGGAAGAAATCGGCGCTGCCATTGTCGGAAGAAGCGAATTGCAGACCCTGCTGCAGCAGTAAAGCGATGCTGGCCAGCGCGGCATGGAAGAGGGTGGCCCGGCCCCGGCTGATCAACCCGGCGCCCGCCAGGTAGGGCAGCAGCATCAGGCCGACACCGGTCTTCATCCCGCCCGCCACATGCATCACGCCAACGATAAAGGCGATGTCGCCTGCCACCTGGACCGTCAACAGTAGCCGAAAGCTGGGCCAGCGCCCGCGCAGGCAAAGCGCGTAGATGGCCGCCAGCATCAGATAGCTGGCCGATAGCCAGTTGAGCGCCAGCCGGTCGGCGACGTCCGGGAACAATCTGCTTTGCAACCACCAGCTGACCACCACCAAGGCGATGGCCATCAGGGCGCGAAACAGATTGAACACCTTGGCGGAGCGCCATAGATCGTTGGAAATCAGATTGCGAGGATCAGGCATAAGCCAAGTTTATAGCCGAGGACAGGGGGTTCAGCGGGAATAACGCGGCGGCGCGGCATGGACCGTTACCGCCATATGCGAACGGCATGGCGCGCAGGGCGGCATTCTTATGGTGAATGAGCGCAACGGCAAGATATATATGCGCGTGACCGAACATGCGTGTTTTATGACGGTGGTAAGCTCGACCCTATCATGAATGCACGCCACACCTTGCTTATCCCCCTTTGTCTCGCGGCTACCTGGCTGGTTTGGGGTTCGACCTATCTTGCCATCAAGTACGCGCTGCCCAGCTTTCCGCCCTATGTCCTGTCCGGTACCCGCTACCTGCTGGCCGGCGGCCTGCTGCTCGCCTTCCTCAAATGGCGGGGCGCGGCCTGGCCTACCGGCCGGCAGCTCGGCAATACCGCGCTGATCGGTTTCTTGATGCTGACCCTGGGCAACGGCATGACCTGCATGGCCGAGCAGACCATGCCGTCGGGTGCGGCAGCCCTGATCGTGGCCGGTACGCCCTTGCTGACGGTGGTCCTCAGCCAGTTTCTCGGTGGCCGGGCTTCGAGGCTGGAATGGTGCGGTATCGCCCTCGGCATGGTGGGCATGGTGCTGATCAATCTGGATGCCAGCCTGGCCGAAGACCCGCGCGGGGTGGGCTTGATGCTGGCCGCCTGCCTGGCCTGGGCCATCGCCTCGGTGCTGATGCCGCGCCTCGACCTCCCCGCCGGCCCCATGTCGGCCGCCATGCAGATGCTGGCGGGCGGCCTGATCTCGCTACCGCTGGCCCTGCTGGGCGGCGAACGCTTTCCCGAGTCGCCGCAGCCGCAAGCGATCGCCGCGTTGGCCTACCTGATCGTATTCGGCTCCATCGTGGGCTACTCCGCCTTCGTCTGGCTCCTGCGCAATGTACGTCCCTCGCTGGCCAGCAGTTCCAGCTATGTAAACCCGGTGGTGGCCCTGCTGCTGGGCGGCCTGGTGGCCGACGAGGCGGTGGGCTGGCCCTTGCTGGCCGGCATGGGTGTCATCCTGGCGGGCGTGGCGCTGATCGGGTGGGCTTCGGCACGGCGGGCGTAGTCCATGCCGCCACGGCGCTTACCCCAAAGCAGCCTCCGGCGCGTCATCCAGCGCATCCTCGCAGAGAAATCCACCTGATTGATGCGCCCACAGGCGAGCATATAAACCACCGCGCGCCAGCAAGGCCTGGTGGTCGCCCTCTTCAACGATGCGGCCTTGGTCCAGCACGATCAGCCTGTCCATGGCCGCAATGGTGGAAAGGCGGTGGGCAATGGCCACCACCGTCTTGTTCTGCATCAGCTGGTGCAAGTTGGACTGGATGGCGGCCTCCACTTCGGAGTCCAGCGCGCTGGTGGCTTCGTCCAGCAACAGGATGGGGGCATCCTTCAGCATGACCCGGGCAATGGCTATACGCTGGCGCTGGCCGCCAGACAATTTGACGCCACGCTCGCCCACGTGGGCGTCGTAGCCGACACGTCCGGCGGTGTCGCGCAGGCCAAGGATGAAGTCATGGGCTTCGGCGCGCCTTGCGGCCGCGATCATATCGGCGTCGGTGGCGTCGGGTCGGCCGTACAGCAGATTGTCCCGCACCGATCGATGCAGTAGCGAGGTGTCCTGGGTGACCAGGCCGATCTGCCGGCGCAAGCTGTTCTGGCTGACCTCGGCGATATCCTGGCCGTCCATGCGCACCTCGCCGGATTCGAGATCGTGGAAACGCAGCAGTAGATTGATGATGGAAGACTTGCCGGCACCCGAGCGGCCGACCAGGCCGACCTTTTCTCCCGGCCGGATGTGCAGGGACAGATCCTGGAACACCTTACGCTCGCCGCCATAGCTGAAGCACACCTTGTCCAGCCGGATATCGCCGCCTTGCGCCAGCCGTAGTGGCTTGGCTGACGGTACGTCCAGCACGGCGCGGGGGCTACACAGGGTGTTGATGCCGTCCTGTATGGTCCCGAACTGCTCGAACAGCGTGGCCATCTCCCACATGAACCAGTGCGACATGCCGTTGAGGCGGACGGCCATCGCCGTGGCGGCGGCCACCGCGCCTATGCCCAGATGCCCGTGTGACCAAAGCCCTAGCGACAGGCCGGCACTGCACAGGATCAGCAGCATGTTCAGGCAGTGCAAGGTCACATCCAGGCGGCTTGTCAGCCGGTGGCGCTGGCAATCGCCGGCCAGGAAGTCCTGCATGGCGTGCTTGGCGAAGCCGGACTCGCGATCGGCGTGCGAGAACAGCTTCACCGTGGTGATATTGGCATAGGCATCGGTGATGCGACCGGTCAGCAGGGAACGCGCATCGGCCAGTGATCTAGCCTGGCGGGTCAAACGCGGTACGAAGTAGGACAGTGCCACCCCGTAAAGCGTTAGCCAAGCCGCGAATGGCAGCAACAGCCATACATCCAGACGAGTAGCGAAGACCGCCATGGTGACGAAGTTGATCAGGACGAATACCAGGACGTCGAACAAGATCATGATGACCTCTCGCACCGCCTGGGCGGTTTGCAGCACCTTGGCGGAGACACGGCCGGCGAATTCGTTCTGATAGAAGGCCATGCTCTGGTCCAGCATCAGGCGGTGGAAGAGCCAGCGCAGCCGCATGGGCAGGTTGCTGCCCAGGATCTGATTCCTGTTCAATACGCAGAGCAACAGCAGCAGCGGACTGAACAGAATCATGCTTGCCATCCACAACAAGCTGGCCGGGAAATCGCGCCAAAGGTGCGCGGGGTCCAGTCTGCCCAGGCTATCGACCAGGTCGCCCAGCATCCCCAGCAGGGCGGCATCGAAGGCGCCAACGATGGCGGTGCACAGGGCCATTGCCAGGATGTAAGGGCGGGAGCCGGCGGTACAGGCCCAGAGGAAGGCCAGGAGCCCGGGCGGTGGGATCGTGGGGGTGGTATCGGGAAAGGGATTCAGACGTTTTTCAAAGAAATTGAACATTTATATTCCTGCGGAACGCATTGCAAGTCCCTTAGTCACAAGAGCGGCTCCGCTTGGACGCGAGGCCGCGTTAGGACGTACTTGGACCTAAACCGGCAATGGTGCTTAACCTTGTTCGTGGCAGCTTCCGCAAATGCCGTCGCCGCTATCGAGAACCTCGCAAGATTTTCAATCCAGAGGTGAGTCCCTGGGCTGTCATGCCGGCAACGGTTCTGCGCGCGATAGCCGGTCAGCGGAACCAAACGCTAGCCTGCCCCTCCCAATTCCTGTTAGCTTCCTCCCTCCCGCCGCCTCAAAAAGTTCTGCGCCATGCTCGCTACCGATTATCTGGAACGCATCCTTACCGCCCGCGTCTATGACGTTGCCATCGAAACGTCGCTGGATGAGATGACGAATCTCTCGGCCCGCCTGGGTAACCGGATCCTGCTCAAGCGCGAGGATATGCAGCCGGTGTTTTCCTACAAGCTGCGTGGCGCCTACAACAAGATGTCGCGGCTCAGCGCCGAGCAGCGTGCGCGCGGGGTGATTGCCGCCTCGGCCGGCAACCATGCGCAGGGCGTGGCCCTGTCTGCGCAGAAGCTGGGTTGCCGCGCCACCATCGTGATGCCGGCCACCACGCCCCGCATCAAGATCGATGGCGTGACCCGCCGCGGCGGCGAGGTGGTGCTGCACGGCGATTCCTTCAGCGAGGCCTACCAGCACGCCATGACGCTGGTGGAGGCCCACGGCCTGACCTATGTGCCGCCCTTTGACGATCCCGATGTGATCGCCGGGCAGGGCACGGTGGGCATGGAAATCCTGCGCCAGCATGCCGACCCCATCCGCGCCATTTTCGTCCCGATCGGCGGCGGCGGCCTGGCGGCGGGTCTGGGCGCCTATGTGAAAAGACTGCGGCCCGATATCCGCCTGGTCGGCGTGGAGCCGGTCGATAGCGATGCCATGCGCCGCTCCATCGCGGCCGGCCAGCGGGTGACCCTGGAGCATGTGGGCCTGTTCGCCGATGGCGTGGCGGTCAAGCAGGTGGGCGAGGAAACCTTCCGGCTATGCCGCGAGGTATTGGACGAGATCATCGTGGTGGATGCCGATGCGATGTGTGCGGCCATCAAGGATGTGTTCGAGGATACCCGCTCCATCCTGGAGCCTTCCGGTGCGCTGGCGCTGGCTGGCCTGAAAGCCTGGGCGGCGCGCGAAGGGGTGCGCGACGAAACCCTGGTGGCGGTGGCCAGCGGCGCCAATATGAATTTCGACCGTCTGCGCCATGTCGCCGAGCGGGCGGAGATAGGCGAAGCGCGCGAGGCCATCCTGGCCGTGACGATTCCCGAGCGGCCGGGCAGTTTCCGCGCTTTTTGCGAGCTGCTGGGCAGCCGCGCCATTACCGAATTCAACTATCGCGCCGCCGATCCGCAGCAGGCGCATATCTTTGTCGGGGTGAAGATCCACGCGCGCCAGGAGGCGTTCGACCTGGTCAATCTGCTCAACGCCGCCGGCTTGACCGCCGTGGACCTGACCGACAACGAGATGGCCAAGCTGCATATCCGCCACCTGGTGGGCGGGCGGGCTTCGCAGGTCGAGCATGAGCTGGTCTACCGCTTCGAGTTTCCCGAGCGTCCCGGCGCGCTGCTGAATTTCCTGACCCATATGGGCAAGGGCTGGAATATCAGCCTGTTCCACTACCGCAACCACGGCGCCGACTTCGGCCGGGTGCTGGTGGGCATGGAGGTGCCGCCGGCTGACGAAGGCGCATTCCAGCAATTCCTGGGCGAGCTTGGCTACAGTTATACCGACGAGCGCGACAATCCGGCCTATGCGCTGTTTCTGGCTTGAACCGCGGGCTTCGCAGCTTTATGCGTGTAAAATGGTACGATTGTCCTGTAATTTCATCGGCATGTTCTAGGGCGTTTGCTGTGAAACGTGGTTTTTACTGTTCCCTGTTGACCGTGGTCGCCAGTACAACCGCATCCGCCGGGGCGGATGAGCGGATGGTGTATGAACTGACCACCCCGTTTATCCTCAAGCCGCTCAACCTGCATCTGAAGGAGTATGCCGCGCCGACCCAGCCGGCACCCGCGACGGCGGTATCGCCCATCCTGCGCATCACCGTGCAGCCGATGGCCAGCGGCAAGCCCCTGCAGGATCTGCACGTGCCGGCCGAAGAGCTGGCCGCCGAGCAGATGATACGTTCCATGGAGCAGCAGGCCTGGCAGGCCAGCGCCAATAGCGGGGTCTGTTTGAATCCCGAGGGCAACGAGTCGAGCGGCGGCGGCATCAACTGGTCATTGCAGGATGGTTTTGGCTTTTATGTGCAGGGCAAGGGCTTCAAGCCGCTGCAAAAATTGATGAAGCGCACCGATGTCTGCCGCCCGGGCGATCCCAGTCCCATGTGCAAGACCATGCCCAAACAGATATGCAATTGACGTTAACGTCAATGTTGGTTTGCTAGTCCGCTGTTTTTATTCGAGTTTTTTTGTAGGCTGGCCGCAACGGCCGGTTGTCGCGATGTTCGATGCAGCGCAACATTTCAGCTAGAATCAGTTCCCCCCGATCCCCGCCGTTACTGGATTCAAAGCCACCATGGCCGATGCCCCCCGCTTGCGCGAAATACCCTACAACTACACCTCGTTTTCCGACCGCGAGATCGTTATGCGCCTGCTCGGCGCGGACAGCTGGCAAGTGCTGGACACCCTGCGCGGCGAGCGCAGGACAGGCCGCTCCGCCCGTATGCTGTTCGAAGTGCTGGGCGATATCTGGGTAGTACAGCGCAACCCCTATCTGCAGGACGACTTGCTGGAGAATCCCAAGCGCCTGACCGCCCTGACCGAGGCCATGCGGCACCGTCTGCGCGAGATCGAAACGCGGCGCGGCGAGAACGGCCAGGTCAATGAGCTGCTTGCCCGCGCCCGTGCCGCCATCGATGCATTCGCCCGTTCCTTTCCGGAGACCGCCGAGCTGCGCCGCAAGGTGATGCGGCGCATGAGCGCCTTTACCCGCAAGGACAATATCTGCTTCGACGGCCTGGCCCGCGTCAGCCACGTGACCGATGCCACCGACTGGCGGGTCGAGTATCCCTTCGTGGTCCTCAATCCGGATAGCGAAGAGGAGATGGCCGCTCTGGTCAAAGCCTGTATCGAACTGGACCTGACCATCATCCCGCGTGGCGGCGGAACCGGCTACACCGGTGGCGCGGTACCGCTTACGCCGATGTCGGCCGTCATCAATACCGAGAAGCTGGACCGGCATGGCGGTGTCGAGTACATCGAGCTGCCGGGCGTGGAAGGCAAGGTCGCCACCATCAACTGTGGCGCCGGCGTGGTGACCAAGCGGGTCATGGAGGCGGCCGAGGCGGCCGGCCTGGTGTTCGCGGTGGACCCCACCTCGGCCGAGGCCAGCTGCATCGGTGGCAATGTGGCCATGAATGCCGGCGGCAAGAAGGCGGTGTTGTGGGGTACGGCGCTGGATAACCTGGCCTCGTGGAAGATGGTCGATCCGGACGGCAACTGGCTGTTCGTGGAGCGCATCAACCATAACCGCGGCAAGATCCATGACGTGGAGGTCGCCACTTTCCGTCTGCGCCGCTTCCAGCCCGATGGCCGCACGCTGATCGGCGAAGAAACCTTGAACGTACCCGGCCCGCAGTTCCGCAAGGTCGGGCTCGGCAAGGACGTCACCGATAAATTCCTGGCGGGTCTGCCCGGTGTGCAGAAGGAGGGCTGCGACGGCATCATCACCTCGGCGCGCTTTATCCTGCACCGGCTGCCGGCCCACAGCCGCACCGTTTGCCTGGAATTCTTCGGTACGGTGGCGCAGGCCACGCCGGCCATCGTCGAGATCAAGAATTATCTGGACGCCCATCCCAAGGCCATCCTGGCCGGCCTGGAGCATCTGGATTGGCGTTATGTGCGCGCCGTGGGCTATGCCACCAAGGCCAAGTCCAAGGGGCGGCCGAAGATGGTGCTGTTGGCCGATATCGTCTCGGACGACGAGAACGCGGTGGGCGAAGCGTCCTCGCATGTGGTGCGGCTGGCCAATGCCCGCCATGGCGAGGGCTTTATCGCCGTGACCGCCGAGGCGCGCAAGAAATTCTGGCTGGACCGCAGCAAGACCGCCGCCATCGCCCGCCATACCAACGCCTTCAAGATCAATGAGGACGTGGTGATTCCGTTGCCGCGGCTGGGTGACTATTCCGACGGTATCGAACGCATCAATATCGAACTGAGCATCCAGAACAAGCTGCAATTGCTGGAACGGCTGGATACCTTCTTTACCGCCGGCCGCTTGATGGTGGATGCCGGCGACACCGCCGTGTCGCACGAAGAACTGATCGGCGAACGCCGCGCCGCCGCGCTACAGGCGGTCCGTGCGGTGCAGACGCGCTGGGCCTGGCTGCTGGAACACCTGAACGACGCGTTCGAGCAATACCCGGCCCAGTTTCCCAATGCCCCGCTGGAACCGGCCACCGATATCGATCCGCCGCAATCGGTGTTCCATGCGATGCGCGACTTTGCCCTGCGGGTTTCCTGGAAGCGCGAGCTGCTGGTCGAACTGGACGCCTTGTTCTCCGGCGAAGCCGATGCGCCCATCCGCGCGGCGGTTCGGGCCATCCACCAGAAAACCCTCAAGGGTCGCGTTTTCGTCGCCCTGCATATGCATGCCGGCGACGGCAATGTGCATACCAACCTGCCGGTCAACTCCGACGATTACGCCATGCTGCAGACCGCCCACCGGGCGGTGGCGCGGATCATGGCGCTGGCGCGGGGACTGAACGGGGTGATCTCGGGCGAACACGGCATCGGCATCACCAAGCTGGAATTCCTGCACGACGATGAAATCCGGCCCTTTATCGAGTACAAGCAGCGGATCGATCCGCAAGGCCGTTTCAACCGCGGCAAATTGCTGCCCGGCGCCGACCTGCGCAACGCCTATACGCCTTCGTTCGGCTTGCTGGGCGCGGAATCGTTGATCCTGGAACAGTCCGACCTGGGGGCCATTACCGAGAGCATCAAGGACTGCCTGCGCTGCGGCAAATGCAAACCGGTCTGCGCCACCCATGTGCCGCGCGCCAACCTGCTCTATTCGCCGCGTAACAAGATCCTTGGCGTGGGTTTGTTGACCGAGGCCTTCCTGTACGAGGAACAGACCCGGCGCGGCGTCTCGCTCAAGCACTTCGAAGAGTTGGGCGATGTGGCCGACCACTGCACGGTCTGCCACAAATGCCTGAACCCCTGCCCGGTCAAGATCGACTTCGGCGATGTCACCGTGGCCATGCGCAATTTCCTGCGCAAGACCGGCCACAAGAAATTCAACCCCGGCACCGCCGCGGCCATGGCCTTCCTGACCGTCAAGGATCCGGCCACCATCAAGACCTTGCGGGCCGGCATGATGGGGGTGGGCTACAAGCTGCAACGCATGGGTAACCGAGTGCTGAACGTGGCCGCCAAGGCGCAGACCGCGGCGCCGCCGGCCACTGTCGGCAAGCCGGCCATGCGCACCCAGGTGATCCACTTCATCAATAAGAAGATGCCCGGCAATTTGCCAAAGAAGACGGCGCGGGCCTTGCTGGACGTGGAAGACGCGGAAGTGATCCCGGTGATCCGCAACCCCAAGCTGGCGGCGGAGGATTCGGAAGCGGTGTTCTACTTCCCCGGCTGCGGCTCGGAGCGGCTGTTCTCGCAGGTTGGTCTGGCCACCCAGGCCATGCTCTGGCATGTCGGCGCCACCACGGTACTGCCGCCCGGCTATCTGTGCTGCGGCTATCCGCAGACCTCGTCCGGCTTCGCCGACAAGGGCGAGCAGATCACCACCGAGAACCGGGTGCTGTTCCATCGCCTGGCCAATACGCTGAACTATCTCGATATCCGTACCGTGATCGTCTCCTGCGGCACCTGTATGGATCAGTTGAGCAAGTACCAGTTCGAACAGATCTTCCCCGGTTGCCGGCTGCTGGATATCCACGAGTATCTGCTGGAGAAGAATGTCCGGCTGGCCGGCGTCGAGGGCACGCGCTATATGTACCACGACCCCTGCCATACGCCGATCAAGACCATGTCGCCGATCAAGCTGGCGAATGAGCTGATGGGCGGTGACGTCGCCCTGAACGAGCGCTGCTGCGGCGAGAGCGGCACCCTGGCGGCTACCCGGCCGGATATTTCCACCCAGGTCCGCTTCCGCAAGGAAGAGGAAATGCGCAAGGGCGCCGACCAGCTGCGCGCCGGCAGCAACGACAAGGTCAAGATCCTGACCTCGTGCCCGTCCTGCCTGCAAGGGCTCAGCCGCTACGACGACGATGCCGGCACCAGCGCCGACTACATCGTGGTGGAGATCGCCAAGCATGTACTGGGTGAAAACTGGTTGCCGAACTATGTCGAAACGGCACGCAATGGCGGCATCGAGCGGGTCCTGCTGTAAGGGCGGCGGCATGACGCGCTGACCCTCGCCCTCGGGACGAATTGGCTGTTTCACGGTCTTTCAAGTTAAGCTCCCGTCCAAGCGGCGCCACAGGTGTGGCGCCGCATCTCCTTGGCCTTCCGTACATGTTCCTGCTGCGTCTCCTTAAAATCATCCGCATCGTGTTCGCCTACGGGCTGGACGAATTCATCCTGGGACACGAGCGGGTACGCGGCCTGGAAACCCTGGTGCGGACCGTGCTGTTCTGGCGCCGCTTCAGCGACAGCCGGGCGGTGCGGCTACGCCTGGCGCTGGAAAAGCTCGGCCCCATCTTCGTCAAGTTCGGCCAGGTCCTGTCTACCCGGCGCGATTTGTTGCCGGCCGACCTGGCCGACGAGCTGGCGCATTTGCAGGACCGGGTGAAGCCCTTTCCTTCGCAGCTGTCCGAGCAGGTAATCGAAGCGGCGCTGGGCCGCCCGCTCGCGCAGTTGTTCAAGCGTTTCGACAGTGTGCCGGTGGCCTCGGCCTCGGTGGCCCAGGTGCACTATGCCGAACTGCCCAATGGCCGCCGCGTGGCGGTCAAGGTTCTGCGCCCCAATATCCTGGCGGTGATCGAGCAGGACCTCGCCTTGCTCAAGGTGATCGCCTGGCTGGTGGAAAAGCTGTTTTCCGACGGCAAGCGCCTGAAACCGCGCGAGGTGGTGGCCGAATTCGACCGCTATCTGCACGACGAACTGGACCTGCAGCGCGAAGCCGCCAATGCCAGCCAGCTGCGGCGTAATTTCCACGGCAGCGACAAGCTGATCGTGCCCGAAGTGTTCTGGGACCTGACCTCGCGCAATGTCATGGTGATGGAATGGATGGACGGCATACCCATCTCGCGCATCGAACAGATGCGGGCAGCCGGCATCGATCTGAAGAAGCTGGCGGTCTACGGGGTGGAAATCTTCTTTACCCAGGTGTTCCGCGACGGTTTTTTTCACGCCGATATGCATCCGGGCAATATCTTCGTGGCGCCCGACAACCGCTATATCGCACTGGACTTCGGCATTGTCGGCAGCTTGTCCGACTTCGATAAGCGTTATCTGGCCATCAATTTCCTGGCTTTTTTCCAGCGCGACTACAAACGGGTGGCAACCGCCCATATCGAATCGGGCTGGGTGCCGAAGGGCACGCGGGCGGAGGAACTGGAGGCCGCCATCCGCACCGTCTGCGAACCCATCTTCGATAAGCCCTTGGCCGAGATTTCGCTGGGGCAGGTGCTATTGCGCCTGTTCGAAACCTCGCGCCGCTTCCAGGTAGAAATCCAGCCGCAACTGGCCCTGTTGCAAAAAACCCTCTTGAATATCGAGGGGCTGGGCCGCGAACTGGATCCGCAGCTGGACCTATGGGCGACCGCGCAACCTTTTCTGCAGCGCTGGATGAATGAGCAGATAGGCTGGCGCGCCCTGCTGCGGCAGTTGAAGCAGGAAGCACCCTATTGGGCCGAAACGCTGCCGGCCCTTCCCCGTGCCATCGCCAACCTTGCCGACCCGCAACGACAGGCTAAGCTGGTTGAAGCGACTGAGCATCTGCTCGAAAGCCAGCGGCAGCGCAATGAATGGTTGGCAACCATCGCCGGATTGCTGGCGGCGCTGCTGGTCGTGTTGGCGCTGGTACTGCGCGGCGGCTAAGCACCGTATCTGGCCTTGTGCCATCCATGCCGACGCAGGGCCGACGCACGGTTTCGGGCATCCCACCTGCAACGCATGGAGAGTGACATGCAAAATCTCAAGCCTCTCGCCTGGGCGGTTCTGCTTGGGCTGTCGGCCAGTCCCCTGGCCGACGATTCAGCCTTCAGCTTTTCCGGATTCGGTACAGTCGGCGTGGTCCGCAGCAACACCGACGACGCGCAGTACCGCAATAATTTCCGCCAACCCGACGGCGCGGATAAATCGGCCTCCCTGAAGGTCGATTCCAAGCTTGGCTTGCAGCTGAGCGGCAAACTCTCCCCCGCCTTCTCCCTGACGGCGCAATTGCTGGCCCAGCAGAACGACGAAGACAAGTTCACGCCGGAACTGGAATGGGCATTCGGCAAGTACGCTGTCACCAGCGATTTATCGCTGCGGCTGGGCCGTATCGGTATGCCGGTCTTCCTGATCTCCGACTTCCGCAACGTGGGTTATGCCAATACCTGGGTGCGTCCACCGGTGGAGGTCTATGCCCAGGTGCCCCTGGCCACCTTCGATGGCGTGGATTTCGTCTGGAGCAAAGCGATAGGCGACAACACCCTGACCTTGCAGCCCTATGCCGGCAGTACCAAATTCGACCTGGTCGGCAATCTCAAGGGCAAGGGCAAGCGCCTGATGGGCGTCAATGCCACCTACGAGGTCGGTTCATTGCTGCTGCGCGCCGGCTATGTCAAAACCCGCTTCTATCTGGAAGGCGCGGACACGGCCCGGCTCTTCGGCGGCATGCGCCAGGTAGGCGCCGTATTGCCGGGCTGGACGGCGGCCGCGAACGATATGGAAGCCAAGGACAAAGCCGCCAGCTTCGCCGGCATCGGCGCTACCTGGGACGACGGCAAGCTGGTGTTGCAAGGCGAGTACACGCAACGCCGCACCAAGACCTATGTGGAGGACACCGATGCCTGGTATGGCACGGCCGGCTACCGTTTCGGCAATCTGACGCCCTATATCAGCTACGCCACCACCAAGACCAAGCACAACGACGTGGCCGACCGCTTGTTCGCCCCACCGCCGCAAGCCTCCTGTGCCGTGGCGCCGACCCAGCCGATCTGCATCAAGGGCGCCGCCATGAGCGCCATGTCCGGTGCCGATCAGCACACCACCAGCCTGGGGGTGCGCTGGAACGCCTACAAGAATATCGCCCTGAAAGCCCAGTTCGACCGCGTCCGCGCCGATGCGGGCAAGGACAATTGGTTCAATACCCCGGTGGGCAAGCCCGGCGTGGCGGGCAAGTCGGTCAATGTCTACAGCCTCGCGGCTGACTTTATCTTCTGAGGAGGGCGCCATGAAAGCAGCTTGTTTCGCCCTGATATTGCTGACCGGCGCCGCCCAGGCGGCGGATCTGGCCGTGATCGTCAATCCCAAGGCCGGTGTGGACACCTTGTCGCCCGAGCAGATCGCCAACCTCTTCCTCGGCAAGGCCACCAGCTTCCCGGGCGGTGCGGCAGCCACGCCGGTAAACCAGAACGAAGGCGCCTTGCGCGAAGAATTCAGCAACAAGGTCCTGAAAAAAGACGGCAATGGCGTCAAGGCGCACTGGGCCAAGATGCAGTTCACCGGCAAGGGCTCGCCTCCGAAGGAAGTGGGCGGGAGCGGCGACGTGAAGAAATTCGTGGCCGGCAATCCCGGAGCCATCGGCTATGTGGAGAAGGGCGCCGTGGACGGTAGCGTCAAGGTGGTTGGCACTTTCTAGGCGTCGTTCGAGGCCATGCGGCAAGGCATGGGATTTGCCTGGTGTTCACCTGCTGAAATTCAAACAAGGCGCTTACCGCGCCTTGTTTGAATTCATGTCCCGGGTGCATCGACGCGCTGTAGTGCCACACTATTTCCCTACGCTCGTTCCGTGCATTAATCTCGGGGTCATACCGCAGTGTCCCGTCGACGAGAGAGAATATGGCCCTATACGATAACGCTACCGCCAAGGACCTACCGCTGGAGCAGGATCTTGCGCTGCTGGCCAGCCTGCTGGCGGATACCATCCGCACCGAAACCGGCGACGACACGCTCAAGCAGATCGAAGCGATCCGTGAGCTGGCGGTACGTTTTGTCTGGGAGGCCGACACCGGCGCGGCCGACGAGCTGGCCGCCACCTTGTCCACCCTGTCGCACGACAACACCGTGGCACTGGCGCGGGCCTTCAGCTATTTTTCCCACCTATCCAATATCGCCGAGGACCTGCACCACAATCGGCGCCGCCGCTATCACCGTATCCAGGGCAGCAAGCCGCAGCGCGGCAGCCTGGCCCATTCGCTGGATGACCTGGTGGCGCGCGGCGTGCCGGCCGAGGCGATCAAGAACCTGCTGGCCGCAACCTTGATCGCCCCGGTCCTGACCGCCCACCCCACCGAAGTGCAGCGCAAGACCCAGCTGGACTGCGAGCGGACCATCGCCCGCACTTTGCGTATGCGTGATCGCGAAACGTTGACGCCGGAGGAATTGGAAGAAAACGACGCGGCCCTCAAGCGGGTGGTGCTGACCTTGTGGCAGACCCGGGAGATACGCGCGTTCAAATTGTCGGTCAAGGACGAGATCGAAAATGGCTTGTCCTATTTCCGTACGACCTTTCTCAAACAGCTGCCACGGATTTATATCGAGCTGGAAGACCGGCTAAGTGCGCTGATGGGCGAGCCGGTGGAGCTGCCGACCTTTATGCACGTGGGCTGCTGGATAGGCGGCGACCGCGACGGCAATCCCTTTGTCACGCCCGATGTCACTTTGCACGCCATTGCCCGCCAGGCTGCGGTGGCTTTCGACTTCTATTTCGAGGAAGCCACCAAGCTGGAGGGGGAGCTCAGCCTGTCCTCACGGCTGGTGCAGGTTTCGGACGCCGTGCTGCGGATTGCCGCCGGCGCGCCCGACCAGCCCGCCAGCCGCGCGGAAGAGCCTTATCGCATGGCGATGGCGGCGATCCGCCAACGTATTCTGGCCACCGCCCATTTGCTGGGTAAATTCCGCGGCGGCATCCTGCCCTTCGCCGGTGCCGAGGCCTACCCGAATGCCGCCATGCTGGTGGACGAACTGCGCGCCATCGCCACCTCGCTGGCCGGACATGGCTCCGCCATCCTGGCCAGCGGCCGCTTGCGGCGGCTGATCCGGGCGGTGGAAGTATTCGGATTCCACCTGGCGCCGCTCGATATGCGCCAGCACAGCGGCGTGCATGAACAAGTCGTCGCCGAGCTGCTGGCAAAGGCCGGGCTGGAGGATTATCTGGCCTTGGACGAAGCCGGGCGGCAGCAGGTACTGCTGCGCGAGCTGGCCAGCGCGCGCCTGCTCTTCACGCCCTATGTCGAATATAGCGAGGAGACGGCCAAGGAACTGGCCATCACCCGCACCGCCGCCGAAGTACATGCCAAGTACGGCGCGGCAGCCTTGCCCAACTACATCATCTCGAACGCGCAGAGTGTTTCCGATCTGCTGGAAGTGGCCATCTTGATGAAAGAGGTAGGCCTGTTGTCCTTGGCGCACGCACCCCGCTCGGCCATCAATATCATTCCGCTGTTTGAAACCATCCCCGATCTGCGCGGCTGCGCCGATATCGTGCGCGAGCTATTCGCCCTGCCGCAGTGGATGCAACTGGTCGGGGTAAGGGCCGGCGTGCAGGAAATCATGCTGGGCTATTCCGACAGCAATAAGGACGGCGGCTATCTCACCAGCAACTGGGAGCTGTACAAGGCCGAAGTCAAACTGGTCGAGGTTTTCAAAGCGGCCAATGTCCAGATGCGGTTGTTCCACGGCCGCGGCGGATCGGTGGGACGAGGCGGCGGCCCAAGCTTCGACGCCATCCTGGCGCAGCCGGCCGGCTCGGTGGACGGACAGATCCGCATTACCGAGCAAGGCGAGATCATTGCCGCCAAGTATTCCGACGCGGAAGTGGGCCGGCGTAATCTGGAGACCCTGTTGGCCGCCACGCTCAGCGCCAGCTTCCCGCCGCAACAGGCCATGGATGCCGATTCGGCCGAACGGCTGGCGCTGATGGAGAAACTCTCCGGGCTGGCCTACCGCGAGTTCCGCCAACTGGTCTACGAAACACCGGATTTCCTCGTCTACTTCCACGAGGCCACCCCCATCTCGGAAATCGCCAAGCTGAATATCGGCAGCCGGCCGTCCAAGCGCAAGGCCACCGGCAGCATCGCCGATCTGCGCGCCATCCCCTGGGTATTCTCCTGGGCGCAAAGCCGCTTGATGCTGCCCGGCTGGTATGGCTTCGGCACCGCGATCGCCAACTATCGGCAGGAACACGGCGAAGAGGCGATCGAAACGCTGGCCGCGCTCTACCGGGATTGGCCTTTCTTCCGCGCCACCATCAGCAATATGGAGATGGTGCTGGCCAAGAGCGATATCCAGATCGCCAGCCGCTATGCCGCCCTGGTCAAGGATGCCGAGGTCGGCCAGCGCATCTTCGGCCGTATCAAGGCGGAATGGCGCCGCTCGGTCGATGCCGTGCTGGCCATCACCGGCCATATGGGCTTGCTGGGCGACAATCCACTGCTGGCCCGCAGCCTGAAAAACCGCCTGCCTTATCTCGACCCGCTCAATCACTTGCAGGTGGACCTGATCAAACGCTTCCGCGAGGGAGACGAGAGCGAGGACGTGCTGTATGCCATCCATCTCACCATCAACGGGATCGCTGCCGGTTTGCGCAACAGTGGCTAGGGGCCAGGCACGCGCGCATCGCGCACTGCTATCGGCCGTGCTGGCGATGTACTCCAGCGTAGCCTTCGCCTTGCCGACCGATTTCAGCGACAAGCTGGAGGCGGCCTTGTTGTGCCGCTCGGAGTGGAGCACGTCCTTCTGGAACGACTACTTCAACACGCACTTGCAAACCAGCCTGCGCGATTGGGGCGAAGCGCGCTGGTGGAACTCGCAGGGGGCGCAACTGGGCGGCGCGGTTACCCTGGAAGTCTTCGCCAACCTGGACGAAAGTCGGGCGCTGATGGTGGGAGCGCTGATTCCGCAGCCGGTGGAATCGGTGCGGCAGACGCTGGAGCAGAATCTCAAGCTGAGTTTCCGGCCGGTCCAGACGCCGACCGGCCTGCGTTACGTCAGCGATACGCTATCGGTGCTGGTGGAGACCACCAACCAGCAGACCAAATGGTATTGCGCCAAGTGGAGCTTGGGGAATCGCGAGCGGGTGAAGCCGTTGGCGCCTTAGCGTGTCCTTAGCGATAGCGGCGGTAGTTGGAGCGTGTTCCATTTGTTCGTTGAATTCATATAAATGACGAAGAAAAGGAACACTCCGTCTCAATGAGGCCGCAGTTGTCTTCACGCATGCTTCCAAGCCGCTGCCGCGTTAGTCCGCGTGAATTGCCTTGATTCATCGCTCCCCCGGCGCGACCGTTCGTAAATTTCTTAACAAAGCGCTAAACATTTCTCCCGCTCATCCGGACCCATGGTTGTAGTGCGGCCGAACCGATCTATTTTGGTCGGCGGCTTCACCCGGCATTTCTTAACATGGATACGGATGCTCCGCGCTCCGGGAGATTTACCAGCATGGCCACCATCGTCTTCGGCAATCAACTCGGCATTCCCTCGCGTCAGCTGCTGGCCGCGCAAGACGGCTTGGGCCAGATGGGAACAGGGATCTATCTCAATGCCGCGACCGGCAACCTGGCCGTGCAGGACCGGGACGAGTTGCTGCTGGGGCGTGGCGGCGGGATGCGGGTGCTGCGGACCTACAATAGCCAGGGTGGCCTGGACGGCGACAATAACGACAACTGGCGGATCGGCGTCTATCGCCAGGTTCGCCTGGAGGCCGGCGTGGCCGGTCAGCCGGGTAGCAGCCTGATCCGGGTTGGCGAGGATGGCGCCGAGCTGCGCTACCGCTTCGACGAAGCGGATGGCAGCTACCGCGCCGAAGGGCAGTTGGACAGCATCGCATTGGCCGGCGGCGAATGGCGCTGGCGCAGCGAAGACGGCAGGCTGACCGAGCGCTACAGTGTGGCACAGCAAGGCCGGCTGACCGCGCAGGAAGACGCCGACGGCAATGCCAGCCTGTACGAATATGCGGCCAATGGCTTGATCGGCAGGATCCAGTCCGTCAGTGCCGGCGCGCCCTCCGAAAGCCTGCACTTCGACTACCAAGGCAATCAGCTGGTGCAGATCCGCAAACTGCTGGCGGATGGCAGCCAGTCCAGCCGCAGCCGCTACGATTACGACAGCCTGGGCCGCCTAAGCCGGATGACCGTCGATCTCAGTCCGGCGGACAATAGCGTGGCCGATGGCCAGGTCTACACCAGTGAATATGAGTACGACGGTAACAGCACCCGCCTAAGCCATCTGAAGCAAAGCGACGGGTCCGAGCTGCGCTTTGCCTATATCGAGTATCGGCCGGGCGAGTGGCATATCAGCGAGCTGCGCGATGGCGAGGGCCGCCTTACCCGCATCGTCCACGAGGATCTGGATGCGCGCGACCGCTTTACCGCGGTGGCGGTGCAAGCCAGCGCGCTGGCGGCCGATGGCAGCTATACCGTGCAGGCCGGCGATAGCTGGCAGCTGATCGCCAAGCGGCTGTATGGCGAGGGCTTGGCCGGCGGGGCGCTGCAAACGGCGCTGGGTTCGCCCGATCTGCTGGCCGGCGCCAAGCTGACGCCGCCGCCCAGCCTGCTGCTCCGTGCCTTGGCCGGCCAAGGCGGCCGTACCAGCATCACCGATCCGCTCGGCCAGACCACCCGCTACCAGTACGATGGCGCGGGCCGGCTACTGGCCGTGCGCCAGGACGTCGGCGCCGCCGATGGCAGTTGGTCCAGGCAGGAACAGCGCAGCTATGAATACGACGAGGCCGGCCATCTCGGCAAGCGGATCGATGGGCAGGGCAACACCACCCGATATGTCCACGACCGCGCCGGCAATCTGGTCGGACAACACGAGGCCGACGGCCAATATATCAACCGGCGCTATTCGGCCGACCACCGTTTGCTGGCCGAAACCCGTTACGCCCGTAGCGCCGATGCGGAGCTGGGTGCAGCGGCATTGGGCCAGGCCAGTACCCGCCGGCTGATTTACGATGCCGCCGGCCACCTGCGCTTTACCGTCGGTGCCGCCGGCCAGGTGGTGGAATATCGCTATGATGCCGCCGGCCAGCGCATCGCCCAGATCGCTTATGGCGCCGCTGCCTATCCGCTGGATGGCCTGGCCGCCGATGCCGACCCGACCCTCGCGCAATTGCAGGGCTGGCAGGCGCAGCAGCCGGCCGCCCAGCAGGAGCGTATCGATTATGGCTATGACTTCCGTGGCCAGCTGGCGTCGGAAACCCGTTACGGCAACGGCGGCGCGGCGGAGCGCAGCGACTATATCTACGATGCCGCCGGCCAGCTTTTGGCCAAGGTGGACCCGAATGGCGCCCGCAGCAGCTATGTCCATGACGGCTTGGGCCGGCTGAGCGTCGGTACCGATGCCGGCGGCGCCGTCACCCGGATCCGCTACGATGATTTGCAGCATCGCATCAGTACCGAACTGGCCGACGGCAGCGTGCGCAGCGAACGTTACGACGGCAACGGCCAGTTGCTGGAAAGCATACTGCGTGATGCCGGCGGTCAACCATTGCGTAGCGAGCGACGCTATTACGACCCGGCCGGCCAGTTGCGGGTGAGCGAGGATGCGCAGGGACTGCGGCACTGGTATTTCTACGATGCCGCTGGCCGCAAGAGCGCCGAAGTGGATGGGGCGGGCACGGTCACCGTGTTTTCCTACGACCGGGCAGGCCGGCTTAACCATAGCCAGCGATACGCCAAGGCGGTCGATATGGCGGCAGCCGGCTGGCGCCTGCCGGACGGTAGTCCTGCCCTGGACAAGCCGCTTACCGCCTTGCTGCCGGCGGCCGATGCTGCCGACCAGCACGAATGGTGGTTGTACGACCAGGCTGGCCGGCTGGCCAGCCATATCGACAATGGCGGCAGGGTCACCGCTTGGCGCTACGACAGCCAAGGCAGGCAACTGGCCGAGGTCCACTACGCCTTGGCCATCGTTACCAGCGCCATGCGCAAGCTCCCGGCGGGCAGCGATCAGTGGGAGTTGGCGCGGATTTCCGTCAGCACCTCGGCCGAGGACCGCATCAGCCGCGATGTGCTGGACCGCCAGGGCCTGGTGCTGGCGCATATCGATGCCGGCGGCCGGGTGACCGAGTATCGCCGCGATGCGCTGGGCCGGGTGCTGGAACAGATCCAGCGGGCCAACACGCTGGCCCCGGCCAGTCTGTTGGACGAGCAGGCGTGGCGCGACCCCGTCGCCGCGCTCGGCCTGCTGCCGGCAGCGTCGGGGCAGGATCTGCACAGCTACCGCCAGTACGATGGCAAGGGCCAATTGCGGGCCAGCCTGGACGCCGAGGGCTACCTGGACGAATTCAGCTATGACGGTGCCGGCAATAAGCTGAGCCAGCGCCGCTATGCCAACCGCGTCACCGGCCAGCCCGGTATCGATTTGCTTGGGCAGCAGCGTCCTCCGGCCAGCGCGGACGATCAATTGACCCTGTACCGCTATGACGGCAATCAGCGTTTGATCGAACAGATCGACGCCGACGGCGGCATCAGCCGCTACCGCTACGATAGCCAGGGGCGCCTGGTGCAGACCACCCGCGCCGCCGATAGCGACGAAGCGCGTTGGCAGACCCGCCGCTACGATGGTGCAGGCCGCCTTGTCGCCGAACTGGATGGCGAAGCGTCGCAGTTGCTGGCCGCCGCCGCTACCACGGCCGCCATCGAACAGATCTGGGCCAGCCGGGCCACCCAATACCGCTATGACCTGGCGGGCCGCAAGATCGCCATGCGCGATGCGGAGGGCGCGACCACCCTGTTCTACTACACCCCGGCCGGGCAATTGAGCCACACGGTCAACGCCTTGGGCGAAGTCAGCGCCAATCGCTACAACGCCCTGGGGCAATTGCTGGAAAGCGTGCAGTACGCCCGCCGTATCGCCACCGACGGCCTGGCCGGCGGCTTGGCGGACGGCGTGCTGGGCAGCCGCCTGCAAGCGGTGCAGGGCCCGGACGACCGGACGATACGCTATGCCTACAATGGCGCCGGCCAGCTGGAGGCCACCACCGATGCCTTGGGCTACGTCACCACTGCCCTGTTCGGCGTTCACAACAACACCCCCGACTGCCTTTTGCCCTCAAGATTTTGCGAGGGCAAGGGTAGTTTGGGCCGAAAATCAGCTTAAAACTGACCAAATTTTAAGCAGAAAGCACGCTTCTTAGCGGTGTTTTGCCTAAAATTTAAGCAGTTTTTACGCTGTCGACGTGACACGTCCCGAACGCCGCCGTTCGTCCTGTCCTTCTACGCCCGAAGGATAATCTCAGAATCGCAAGTAATACCCTTTCAATAATCCATCCCACCCCTCGAACGGGGTAACGGATAGCGGCGTGGTGTTGTAAGGATTTACGCCATTCCATGCTTCCCATGGCGTATGGCCATGTAAATGCTGATGCGGCCGGACAGCGTTGTACCAAAGCCGGAATTCCGCCAGTAGATTGTCCAGACAGGCGTTATCGCTGGGAACGATGCGGTCCAGCTTCTGCTTGAGCGTCAGAAAGAAGCGCTCGATTCGGCCATTCTTCCAAGGCTGGCCGGGCGGTATGAATTTGTGCCAAATACCCCGTTGGGTCATTGCTTGGCGGAAGGCTTTGCTACGAAATACCGAGGCGTTGTCGGTAATGATTTTGTCGGGGGAGCCGAACTGCGCGATGGCCCCATCCAGCTGCTCGACGATCTGTTTGGTATTGGCCCGTTCCAAGCGGGTCAATGCAACATTCAGCCGAGTACCGTGATCGATGATGCCCAAAATCACCTGATCACCCTTCCCGGTCATATCCAAACCCCAGCAGCGGTTCGCTGGGATAGGCTTGGGCAGGCGATTACGGGTGTATCTCTTCGCTGAAAGCGCTTGGTGGCTGTATCGCTTGACCCAGCCATATACCGTCGATATCCCGACGGATATCCCCTGCCGGGCGTACAGGCGATTCAGATTGTCGCGGATAGACCGGATGCTATGCGATCCGCAAGCGAACAATTCCAGGGCGGCTTCTTTGACCCACGGGGGTTTGGGTTTGCCGCCTGTTCGGCGTGGTGGCGCGGGACGGTAGCGCCCGCTGGGGAGATGCTGGCTCGTTTCCGGTATTAAAATATCTGTTAAGCAGCTGATCCATAGCAATAATTCACAAAAATGCACCAGCAGGTCAGCGAGCCGGCACCACAGCAAAAAGGTCATGGCAACAAGGGTGGAGTTTTGCAATATATCCACTTCAGTCGCTACGGCTGGTATGCCGCCAAGCGCAGCGTCAGCATCTACAGCAGCAATAACCGCAAGCTGTACAGCAACGAACAGAGCCTGGTCGAAGTGCGGGTCCAGAAGGTCGAGCTCGAAGGGAGTTTCTCTTTCTGGTACCAGCAGATGAACAGCAACAAGAGCTTTGTCCTGGCCCAGAACCAGGCCACCCTGATCGACTACGACCGCAGTGGCCGTCTCACCGACATGAAGCTGATGACCTACGCCGAGCACCGGTTGACCGGCCTGTTTACCGGCGCCGCCCTCGGCGGAGTCCAATCGCTGCGCAGCTACTGGCGCGACGGCCTGCCCGACCAGGATGTGCGTGCCGACTACCGGGAATATCTGTTCCACCACGACTACCACGCCGATGGCTGAACCCGCCGTATCGGCGGCAGCGGCCCCAAGGGCGGTTCCGCAATAGCGACTTCGAATACGACATCAAGGAGAGGTTGGTGCGCCAGCTGCAAGGCAAGGCCTGCCGGACCCAACTCAGTCTGTCGAGCACCGTTACAAGCGATGGCTGTAAACGCCCTACGGCCATTCGTTTGCCGCCCTACCGGATGCGAGTCGTAGCCTGCCATCAACCGCGATATCAACATGTACCTCGGGAAGCAGGTGCATTCCTTTCACGCGCGAGCCGGCCTGGCGAATAAGGCATGTAAGAAATTATCACAAAAGGCATAATTGTGCCTCTTGACAAGATAAACGACTATCTATCGCCCTAAATCTGCCTATTGTGTAACTTGTTCTTATGGTGGGTTGCCCATACAGTAGAGGCACAAAAAGGTAGTTTTCTATTACCTTTATATGTGTAGAGGAACTTTAAGGGCGCTTCTGCATCAGGAGGTTACACCATGGACAATGGTCAGACGCTCGACGAGCTGGAAATCGACCTCGGCGAGAAGCTCAAGCGGCTCCGGCTCAATAAGAACTGGGACCAGAAGACACTTGCCGCCCGCGCGGGTGTGAGCGTGCGTGCCTTGCGCAACATCGAGGCCGGCCAAGGTTCGACCGTCAAGACGCTGCTGAGCGTCGTACGGGCGCTTGGTCGTGAGTCATGGCTTGACACGGTGGCGCCGGTGGCGACGGTCAATCCATTGACCTTGACGAGCCGCGCATCGCAGCGCGTGCGCGCCACCAGCCCCGCAGTCAAGATCAATGCTGCCCGACGCCTAATTGCGATAGCCGAGCAGGCCGGGGGGGAGGAGCAGGGGAAGCTGCGTATCTCCTCAGCCCAGCTGAACGCTGCCCGGCGTCTGATTGCGACTGCGAATCAGGCCGGCGACAAGCCTGTGAAGATGCCCACCAAATCTCGCAAAAAAACTGAGTAACGCTAGCGTACCCTCGAAGGAATCGTATGGCCACCAGGAAAACGGCAGCGAAGAAGGCATCGTTCAAGCATGTGAGGGTCGTCGAAGTGCACATGTGGGGCACCCATATCGGCTCGGTGACGCTCGACCCGGCTTATGGCTTCTACGTGTTCAGCTATACGCCCGAATTCGCCGACACCGGCATCGAGCCATCGCCGTTGCAGATGCCGCTCGCGGACGAGGCTTACATCTTCACGGATTTGCCCGAAGCGACGTTCAAGAAGCTGCCGGCCATGCTCAGCGATGCGCTGCCGGATGACTTCGGCAACGCGCTCATCAACCGCTATATGTCAGATCAGGGTATCGCTGCCCAGAACATCACGCCGCTAGACCGGCTTGCCTACATGAGCAATCGCGCGATGGGCGCGCTGGTCTTCAAGCCCGCGCGCGGGCCTGCGGCGCACAAGCCGACGCCCATCGAACTCAGCTCGCTCGTCGAGCAGGCGCGGCAGGCAATAAAGGGCACCATGGGCGACGACGACCAGGCGAACACCGCGTTGCGTAACATCATCGAGGTGGGCACGTCCGCCGGCGGCGCGCGGGCGAAAGCCGTGATTGCCTGGAACCCGGAGACCGAAGAAATCCGCTCAGGCCAGCTCGAGGCACCGGAAGGCTTCGAGCATTGGTTGCTCAAGTTCGACGGAATGGGCGCGGACCACGAACTAGGCGCTTCACAGAACTATGGTCGCGTCGAGTACGCCTATCATCTGATGGCCCGCGAGGCCGGCATTGAAATGACAGAATGTCGCCTGCTTAACGAGAATGGCCGCGCTCACTTCATGACCCGGCGCTTCGACCGCGAGGGGCGCGGCGGCCGCAATCACATACAGACGCTTTGCGCGATGTCGCACGTCGACTATAAGAAGAAGGGCGCTAATGCTTATTCCCAGCTCTTTCAGGCTATGGTGCAGCTCAACCTACCGTACCAAGACATGGAAGAAGGGTTCCGGCGGATGGTGTTCAACGTAATGGGCCGCAACTGTGACGACCATACGAAGAATTTTTCCTTCCTGCTCCATGAAGGTAGTTCGGCGTGGGAACTCGCACCGGCCTACGACGTGACCTTTGCACACAACCTGACGGGCGAATGGACGAGCCAGCATCTGATGTCCGTGAATGGCAAGTTCAAGGGCATTGCCGTTGAAGACCTACTGGTGGAAGCGGACCGGTTCAAAATCGGCACAGCGCGCAACGTCATCGAACAGGTGCGCACAGCCATCGAGAAGTGGCCGCAGTTTGCGGCGGCTGCCTACCTGCCCGAAAACGAGATGGTTGAGCGGCAGAGGCAGCTCCTGCTGCTTGACTGAGCGAAGGAAAAGGCCCATCGAACAGGAATCATTGGGTTAAGCTCCGACGGCATTTGTTACGAATACGGCATCGGGCAGGCCGGCAATCAACTGGTCCCGCTCCCCCGCCTGGCGAACTGGTGCAATCACCGACTACCAGCACGACAGCGGCTACGGCTAGTATGCCGCCAAGCGCAACGTCAGCATTTACAGCAGCAATAACCGCAAGCTGTACAGCAACGAACAGAGCCTGGTCGAAGTGCGGGTCCAGAAGGTCGAGCTCGAAGCGGGTCTCCCTTCCCGGTACCAGCAGATGAACAGCAACAAGAGCTTCGTGCTGGCCCAGAACCAGGCCCCCCTGATCGACTACGACTACCGTGCCGTTTATACGGTGCGCTATGCGACGGCGGTGTATGTACTGCATTGCTTTCAGAAGAAATCGACCAGTGGTATCGCTACACCCAAGCCGGATATGGAGTTGATCGAAGCTCGTTTGAAAGCGGTTGCGGCACGGGAAAAGGGGTAGGAATATGAACGAGTTAGAAATCATCGACGACATCAGCATCGAGCAGGGCAGCGATAACCCCTACGCCGATCTAGACCGACCTGACGCCGACGAAATGCTGATTAAGGCCGAACTGGCACGCGAGATCGCCCAGATCATCAAAAGCCGGCACCTGACTCAACTGCGGGCGGCCGAACTGTTGGGCATGCCGCATCCGAAGCTCTCCGAAATGCTGCGTGGCAAGTTCCGTGGTATCAGTCAGGCCAAGATGATCGAATGTTTGAACAGGCTGGGCCTCGATTGATGATTTGATCGACAAAAGCAATGCCAGCGGAACCCGGTTCAGCCGTGCGGACTTGTTGAACGTGGTCGAGACCAGCGATAAAAAGCGATTCTCGCTATCGGATGACGGACAACGCATCCGCGCCGCTCAAGGCCATTCCGTTACAGTGGAACTTGGCCTGATTGCGCAAGAACCACCCCAAATCCTCTACCACGGAACCGCCACGCGTTTTGTTGACGCGATCTTGGCCGATGGCCTGAAGCCGCAATCTCGCCAGCAAGTACATCTGTCCGCTGACGAAGCGACCGCATACAGCGTGGGGCAGCGCCATGGCAAGCCGACCATCCTGAAAATTGAAGCCCTCCGCATGCATGCAAAGGGCTTCAAGTTCTTCCTTGCCGACAATGGCGTTTGGTTGACCGATCATGTGCCGGCCGAATTTTTGGCGGCAAGTTCGCCACTGCGTTAGCGCCGGCTTCGGCGCCCGTTTAGTGCGAGCAGAGATTTATCCGCGAGTTGGCTTTGCCTCGTCTAGTTGGAATGCTCATGATGGACTAGACTAACAAGACTTAGTTTACTCGGGACATGGCCATGCACACCGTGAACATCCATGAGGCCAAAACCCATTTGTCGCGCCTCGTTGAAGAAGCCGCAAAGGGCGAATCATTCATTATCGCCAAGGCCGGTACGCCTATGGTAAAGGTCACCGCGCTTGATACGCCGGCGGCAGGGCAAGTTCGCCGCCTGGGCTACATGATCGGTGAAATCGCCGTGCCCGACGACTTCGATCACATGGGGAGCCGGGAGATCGAACAGCTTTTCGGTGGTGGTGCATGAAGTTGCTTTTGGATACCCATCTGCTGCTATGGGCTGCTGGGCAACTCGAGCGGCTATCGAATGCGGCGCGGGCGTTGCTCGAAGACCCTCTCAACGAGCTGTATTTCAGTTCGGCCAGCTTGTGGGAAGTGTCGATCAAGCGTGGACTTGGACGCGATGATTTCCGCGTGGACCCGAGATTATTGCGCCGAGGCTTGCTCGACAATGGCTATCTTGAGTTGCCGATCAACAGCGAACATGCGGTTTTTGTAGAGGGTCTTCCAGCTATCCACAAGGATCCTTTCGACCGCATCCTCGTTGCGCAATCGATGGTCGAAGGCATCCTTCTTTTGACAGCAGACCCGCTAGTTGCGCAATATCCAGGGCCGATCCGAAAGGTTTAAGCGTTTGACCCGCCGGGTTGCGGTGAACGCTACTCGGCGGAGCCTCAGGTCGTGCTGGTTAGCGTGATGTACCGCAAGCAGATTTATCCAACAGCCCCGGCCAGATCCGCAAAATCAACGCATCCACCGACAGCTTGCCCGGCCCATGCCCGATCAGCAGCGCCAGCAGCAAGCCCCAGTTCAAATGATGCGTCAGGGAAGCAGCCTGTTCCGGCAGCCCCAATACATGCCAATACGAAACAACGGCCATGATATTGACGCCAAACAGCCCAATCGCCCCTATCCGTCCCGCCAGTCCCAGCGCCAGCAACACTGGAAAAAACAACTCACCCGCCGTCCCCAATACAGCAGCCGCTTCAGGCGGCAGCAGCGGAGTGCGATATTCGTCGGTGAACAGGGCGATAGTAATATCCCAATCATCCAGCTTGGTCAGCCCCGAGCTGAAAAACACCCGGGCAAGATAAAGGCGGGCGACCAAATCGGCCACCGGCGCGAACCAGCGTTCGATCAAGGTGGTGGCGCAGCGTCCATAAGCCAGGCCGGATTGCAGGATGGTTTTCATATCAAAGCTTCCTAATCGAAATCAACGATCACTTGGTCGCTTATCCAGCCCTGTAATGACAGGCCCAGATCAAATTCCATATCTTCATCCATGGCGCGCTCCAGGGCCTCGGCGAGCGGTAGCCCCGCTTGGCAGGCGCGCAGGAAGGCGTGTTCGGCCGGCATCAGCCGGCGCACCCGTACCCGGTTGTGGCCATTGCGCCAGACCAGCGCGTTTTCGCTGCCCTGGTCGGGCGAGGGGAAGTCCCCTGCGTTCGGTTGGTGGGCCAGCCACAGGCTGGCGATCGGCCATCTTGAGCCTAGCAGGCCAACCGCGGGCGCGAGTAGCAATCGTAAGCCGCCCTGCTTTTCCGCCGGCACCTCGGCGAGCAGCGCCAGGCTGAATTCAGCATGGTCCGCAGCGTAATAAGCGCAGTGGCAGAGCCAGTCCAAGCGCGCGGTATCCGGTAGATAGGCCAGTTCCCTGGCTGGAGCAAAGTCGGCGATAAAGTCGGCGAAATCCACGCCATACCGGTTCAGGTCGCCGGAGCGTGAGGGGGTGACCCGTGCGTAGGCGCGGGCCATGCCGCCGAAGAATTCTTCACCGACCAGTTGGAGAACGACCGGGTAGGCTTCGGAGAGCGCATCGGCCCGGTTGAGCAGGGCATTATTGGCATAGGCACTGGCGCCGCCGGCACTGCGGCCGAACAGGGTCTGCGCGGCTTGCGGATCATGCATGGCCTGGACGAAATCCTGCTGTAGGCGGTCGAGCGGGATACTTTGCCGGGATGGCCGATTTGCAGGCTTGCTCATGACTTTTCCCCAAGCCGTTGCAGGGCGAGCTGGGCGCGGGCCGCTTCGGCTTGTAGTTCGGCGAAGGCCGGTAGATTGCTGTCGCGCTCGAGCAAGACCGGTACCGGTCCGAAGCGCGCCAGGGCATCGTCGAGCAGGCGCCAGACTTCCTCGCGCACCGGTGTGCCGTGCGAGTCCAGCCAGAGTTCGTCGTCGCGCACTTCGAACCCGGCGATATGGATCTCGCCGACCGCGTCGGCCGGCAAGGCCGCCAGCGCCGCGCGGGCGTCGCGGCCGAGATTATGTTCGTTCACATAGAGATTATTGACGTCCACCAGCAGCCCGCAGCCGGTACGGCGCACCAGCTCGGCCAGGAACTCGCCCTCGGCGATGGCATCGTCGGCGAATGCGACATAGGAAGACAGGTTCTCCACCAGCAAGCGGCGTCCCAGTGCTTCCTGCGCCATGGCGACTCGCTCGGCCATATGTTTGAGCGCGGCCTCGCTGTAAGGCAGGGGCAAGAGATCGTTAAAGCATTCGTCGGTGGTGCGGTTCCAGCACAGATGTTCCGATACGCAGGCGGGTTCCAGCCGCTCGATCAGCCGGCGGAAATGGGCCAGGTGAGCGGCGTCCAGCGCGGTGACGGAACCCAGGCCCATGCCGACCCCATGCAAGCTGAGCGGATAATCGGCGCGTACTGCCTGCAAGGCGGCCAGATTGGCGCCGCCGCCGAAGAAGTTCTCGGCGTGCACTTCGAACCAGGCCACGGCCGGCCGGGTATCCAGTACTTCGCGTATATGCGGCAAGCGCAAGCCGATACCGGCGGCGCGGGGGAGGGTGGTGAGCATGCGCTTTCCAGGACTGCAATGGAAAACGGGCGGCAATTGCCGCCCGCGAATACCAAGCCTAAAGGGCGTGGCTTACTTTTTCTTGCCGGCTTCGGTGCTGCCGCCCATCTTGTCGCAAGTACCCTTGGCGACGTACTTCCAGTCGTTTGGATCGTTGTCGATCTTGGTCTGGGCGGCGCAGCTGTGGCTGCCGTTGGCGGAGGCACAGTCATTCTTGCCGGCCTTGGCGACGCCGTAGCATTTTTCCTTAGCGGCCTTTTCGTCGGCCATCGCGCCGCCGGAGAGGCTGAGGGCGATCAGGCTGGTGAGGGCGCCGGCGATAAGAGCGTGCTTCTTGTCCATGTTCATGACTCCAAGTGTTGACCAAATAAAGGTTGGCGGTGGTTACCGTGAGCCTTGGTCGAGAATAGCTCAGGATTTCTTACATGCCAGTCTTGCGTGGGAATCATTCTGGCATGGCCGTGTGAATGTCCGCTGAATGTTCCGTCCGCTTCGTAGGGGCAACTATTCACCATCGAGGCAGGGGGCACGGAGCGCGATATTAGCGATCCCGGCCCGGTTTGGGAAAGTATCGAACAAGATGGCCAAGCTTGGGCTTGATCCTTCTCGCTATAATGCCGACTCGCTTCCCCGGCTATCTATATGTCATTGAATGATCTTCCGCTTCCGTCGGCTTGCGACCTCGCACCGCTGCATACCCTCGGCCTGGTATCGCAGGCCCGCGCCCTGCATGTGCTTGAACGTGCCGAGCAATTGCCGGCCATTCTGCAGTCCGGCTCGGGACCATTACATATACTGGGCGGCGGCAGCAACCTGGTGCCGGCGGCGCAGGTGGAAGGTACCGTGCTCAAGGTCGAGCTGAAGGGCCGCACGCTGCTGGGCGAGGATGAATACGCCTGGTATGTCGCCGCGGCAGCCGGCGAGAACTGGCACGAGTTTGTCATGTGGACGCTGGCGCAAGGCTGGCCCGGCCTGGAGAACCTGGCGCTGATTCCCGGCACGGTGGGGGCCGCCCCCATCCAGAATATCGGTGCCTATGGCGTTGAGTTGAAGGATCGCTTCTGCGCCCTGACTGCGCTCAGCCTGGAGGACGGCGCCAGCTGCGTATTCACGCCCGAGCAATGCGCCTTCGGCTACCGCGACAGTATTTTCAAGCAGGGGCAGGCGGGGCGCTGGCTGATCAGCGAGGTGCTATTCCGGCTGCCCAAGCGCTGGGAAGCCAAGCTGGATTATGGCGACCTGGCTGCGCGCCTGGCCGGGCAGACACCAACAGGGCAAGCGGTGGCCGAAGCCGTCATGGCCGCCCGCTCCAGCAAGCTGCCCGATCCCGCCCAGCTGGGCAATGCCGGCAGTTTCTTCCACAACCCTATCGTCTCGGCCGAGCTGGCCGCCGACTTGGCGTCCGCACATCCCGGCATGCCGGTCTTTCCGCAGGCCGGTGGGCAGGCCAAGCTGGCAGCCGGTTGGCTGATCGAGCAGGCCGGCTGGAAGGGGCGCCGGCTGGGACCGGTGGGGATGTACGAAAAACAGGCCCTGGTACTGGTCAACCATGGCGGCGCCGATGCAAGCCACGTGGCCGCGCTGATGGCGGCGGTGCAAGCGGATGTGCTGCAACGCTTTGGTGTTGCGCTGACGCCCGAGCCGGTGTGGTGGTGAGGCCGGTCAATCTTTTTGCATACAGTGCAACCACTATTTCATGCCGTAAAAACAGTGGCTTGGACCTAGGGAAAACCCTGCTGTGGCACAAACCACAGTGTATTCGATAGTAGACAACCGGTCATTGCCGTTCGCGACACCCGCGCGGTAACATCGCGCGCTTTTCCACCCCCGGCCCCACTTTCTTACTGGCCCACCAGAGGGTAACCCCATGTTTTCTTTCTTCCTGAGGAAACTGGCGACGGTCATTCCGACCTTTATCGGCATTACGCTGGTCGCCTTTGCCCTGATACGCCTGATTCCCGGCGATCCCATCGAAGTCATGGTCGGCGAGCGCAAGCTCGATCCCGTCATGCATGCCGCGGCGATGCATCGCTTGGGTTTGGACCTGCCCCTGCACACGCAGTACTTCAATTATCTGGGCAACCTGGCGCATGGCGACCTGGGTATCTCCCTGGTGACCCGCGAGCCGGTGACCAAGGAATTCTTCACGCTGTTCCCCGCCACCATCGAGCTGGCCATGTGCGCGTTGGTGTTCGCCCTGGTACTGGGCCTGCCGGCCGGGATGATCGCCGGGCTCAAGCGCGGATCGATCTTCGACCATACGGTGATGGGCTCGGCGATGACCGGGTTTTCCATGCCTATTTTCTGGTGGGGGCTGATCCTTATCATGTTCTTCTCGGTCAAGCTGGGCTGGACGCCGGTATCGGGCCGTATCGATATCGAGTTCGATATCGCCCAGAAGACCGGTTTCCTGCTGATAGACAGCTGGCTGTCGGGTGAAGAGGGCGCCTTCAAGTCGGCCGCCATGCACCTGATCCTGCCGACCATCGTGCTGGGCACCATCCCCTTGGCGGTGATCGCCCGGATGACCCGTTCCTCCATGCTGGAAGTGCTGCGCGAAGACTATATCCGTACCGCCCGCGCCAAGGGCCTGGCGCCTACCCGCGTGGTGGTGGTGCATGCCTTGCGCAATGCCTTGATTCCGGTGATTACCGTGATCGGCCTGCAAACCGGCACCCTGCTGGGTGGCGCGGTGCTGACCGAGACGATATATTCCTGGCCAGGCATCGGCAAATGGATCGTCGATTCCATTTCGCGCCGCGATTACCCGGTGGTGCAAGCCGGCATCCTGATTTCGGCCACCATTTTCATCGTGGTGAACCTGTTCGTGGACCTGCTCTACGGCGTGGTCAATCCGCGCATCCGTTCGGCCAAGTGAGCACGCGAAGATGACAACGCAAATTATCGAAACCGTTCCCAGCTACCCGAGTCCATTGAAGGAGTTCTGGCACAGCTTTTCCGCCAACCGGGGTGCGCTGGTGGCCTTGGTACTGTTTTCCATTACCGTTTTCTGCGCGCTGTTCGCCGGCTGGCTGGCGCCGCACGATCCGATCGAGCAATACCGCGACCATATGCTGACGCCGCCTTCCTGGGATGCCGGCGGGCTATCGACCTTTGTGCTGGGTACCGATGAGCTGGGACGCGATATTCTGTCGCGGCTGATCTTCGGTGCGCGGGTCTCGCTGTTTATTGCCCTGATGTCGGTGCTGATGTCGCTGATCCCCGGCGTGGTATTGGGCCTGCTGGCTGCTTTCTTCCAGAAGCACTTGAGCCCGGTCATCATGCGGCTGATGGACATCATGCTGGCCTTGCCCGGCATTCTGCTGGCCATCTGCATCATCACCATTCTCGGACCCGGCCTGGTCAACACCATGCTGGCCATCGCCATCGGCACCTTGCCCAGCTACACCCGCCTGACCCGGGCCGCCGCCATGGCCGAGATCAATAAGGAATACGTCACGGCCAGCCGCGTGGCCGGCGCCGGTACGCTGCGGCTGATGTTCCTGACCGTGCTGCCCAATTGCATGGCGCCGCTGATCGTGAACGCCACGCTGGGTTTTTCTTCCGCCATCCTCGAAGTCGCCGCCCTGGGCTTCCTTGGCCTGGGCGTGCAACCGCCCACGCCGGAGTGGGGCACCATGCTGTCGGCCGCGCGCGATTACATCGAGCGGGCGCCGTGGGTCGTGACCATGCCCGGCCTGACCATCCTGATCTCGGTGCTCTCCATCAACCTGATGGGTGACGGTCTGCGCGATGCGCTCGACCCGCGCCTGAAGCGTGCCGCGTAAGGGGTTGCAAGTGTCGCTTAGTTCTTCCCGCCACCCGGCCGCGCCGGGTGCCAGCGTCGTGCTGACTGCCTCCATTCCCCCGGCCATTGCGGCCGCCAGGGGGATTCTATTTGGCGCTTCCTTGAGGAACGCGGTATGAGCCTGTTGAGTATCAAGAATCTGCGCGTCGAGTTCGGCTCGGTAGCGCATCCATTTCCCGCCGTGGATGGTCTGGACTTCGAGATCGACCGTGGCGAATTGGTGGGTATCGTCGGCGAGTCCGGCTCCGGTAAATCGGTGACCATGATGGCCCTGATGGGCCTGATCGACTTGCCCGGCCGCGTGACGGCCGATCATCTGAGCTTCGATGGCCACGATCTGCTGAAGATGAGCGCGGGCGCGCGGCGCAAGATCGTCGGCAAGGACATCGCGATGATCTTCCAGGATGCCCTCAGCAGCCTTAACCCGTCCTATACGGTCGGATTCCAGCTGAAGGAATCGTTGAAGGTCCATCTGGGATTGCGTGGCGCCGCGCTGGAAAAGCGCGCGCTGGAGCTGTTGGAACTGGTCGAGATCCCCGACCCGAAGAATCGTCTGAACGCCTATCCGCACCAGCTGTCGGGCGGCATGAACCAGCGGGTGATGATCGCCATGGCGATCAGCTGCAACCCCAAGCTGCTGATCGCCGACGAGCCGACCACCGCGCTCGATGTGACCATCCAGGCGCAGATCATGGATCTGCTGGAGCGGCTGCAGAAAGAACACAATATGGGCTTGATCATGATTACCCATGATCTGGCGGTGATCGCCGAAATGGCCAAGCGCATCTGCGTGATGTATGCCGGCCAGGTGGTCGAAGCCTCGCCGGTCGCCGAACTGTTCAAAGCGCCGCGCCATCCCTATACCCAGGCCCTGTTGGCCGCCATCCCCGAGCACAGCAAGGGCGCCAGGCGCCTGTCGGCCCTGGCCGGCATCGTGCCCGGACACTACGACCGGCCCAAGGGCTGCCTGTTATCGCCACGCTGCCAGTATGTGCAGGACCGCTGCCGCGTCGAGCGGCCGGACTTGACCTCCGGTGTACGCTGCTTCTTCCCGCTGGATGCTGAAGGAAAACCGAGCCATGGCTAATGCAAATGCGGTTACAGCGCAGCCCGAACTGCTGCTGGCCAAGGATCTGACCCGCTACTACGAAGTGAGCCGGGGTTTTCTCAAGGGCCATGCCATGGTCAAGGCCCTCAATGGCGTGTCGTTCAGCCTGTCGGCCAAGAAGACGCTGGCGGTAGTGGGGGAGTCGGGTTGCGGCAAGTCCACCCTGGCCCGCCAGCTGACCATGATCGAGCCGGCCACTTCCGGCGTGCTGAGCATCGACGGCGTCAACGTGGCCCAAGCCGATGCCGCCACGGTGAAAGCCATGCGCGCCAAGGTGCAGATGGTGTTCCAGAATCCTTACGCCTCGCTCAATCCGCGCAAGACCATTGCCGCCACCCTGGACGAGCCGCTCTATATCAATACCAGCTTGAGCAGCGCCGAGCGGATGGAAAAGATCAAGGCCATCGTGGCCAAGGTCGGTCTCCGTCCCGAGCATATCCACCGCTACCCGCATATGTTCTCCGGCGGCCAGCGGCAGCGTATCGCCATTGCCCGCGCCATGATCCTGAACCCGCGCATCCTGGTGGCCGACGAGCCGGTATCGGCGCTGGACGTGTCCATCCAGGCGCAGATCCTCAATTTGTTCATGGATTTGCAGGACGAGTTCGAGACGGGCTACGTCTTTATCTCGCATAACTTGAGCGTGGTGGAGCACGTCGCCGACGATCTGCTGGTGATGTATCTCGGCGCCACGGTGGAATACGGCGCGAAGACCACGATCTTCGGCAAGCCCTTGCATCCCTATACCAAGGCCTTGATCAGCGCGACGCCGGCTATCCGTGAAGAAGACCGGCGCATCCAGATCAAGATCACCGGCGAACTGCCCAGCCCGCTGAATCCACCCAGCGGCTGCACCTTCCACAAGCGCTGCCCCTTCGCCACCGACCGCTGCAAGCAGGAAGTGCCGCAGTTGCGCGAGATCGATAGCCGCATGGTGGCGTGCCACCACGTGGAAGAGATCAACGCCTGAGCTTTGCAATACGGCCGTTCCGGGGCTTGCCCCCGGAACGGCCGCCTTTACTTCGACAACTCGCCCTTCTGGTTGGCGATGGTCAGTTCGACAAAGTGCGATCCGCTACGCTGGTTCGGCCCGAAGCTTAGCCGGAACCCGCCGTAATTCACCTCCCCCAAATTATCCAGTGCCTCATAGACCTTGGCTCGGCTAGGGTTGGGGCCGGCTTTGCCGATGGCATCGGCCAGCAGTTTGGCGGTGATATAGCCCTCCAGCGCGGCGTAGCCTGGTGGCGTGGAGGAAGGGGCGAACGCGGCCAGCGTGCTGCGGAATTCCTTGATCAATTTATTCTGGTTATCGCCCGGATAGGGATAGACCTGGGCGATAGCCAGCCCATGGACCAGGTCGGGACCGATATCGCGGACCAGCTCGTCGAAGTCCACCGTCGAGGTGTGATAGAGCGCGGCGTCCGAATCCAGCCGGCGAAAGGCCTTGATGAACAGGCCGGATGGCTTGGTGATGGAAATCATCAGGATGGCCGGTGGATTGGCATCGGCCAGGCGTTTGACCGCGGTATTGACGCTCAGGGTGTTGGCGGGATAGCTGGCGCTTGCGGCGATCACGATACCGGTGCTTTTCGCTTCTTCCTGGGCGGCGGCCAGACCATCCTGGCCAAAGCCATCGTCCTGGTAGAACACGCCGATACGGGCGATCCCCAGCCGCTTCATCTGTGCCATCAGCTTGGCGATTTCCTCGCGTTGGCTGGCGCGGGTATGGAACAGGAAGCGCGATCCCGGCTCGCGCACCGTGCGCGCGCTGCTGCTCACGCCCACCAAGGGCACCCCGCCGCCATCCAGCCAACGGCGGCTGACGATGGAAGCGGTGGCATCGGAGCTGAAATAGCCCATCAGCGCGACGACCTTGTCCTCGGCCAGGAGTTTGCGGGTGTTGGCCAGGGTACGGGAGAAGTCGAAGCCGTCATCGTATTGGACGTATTTGATCTGCTCGCCATGGATGCCGCCGGATTGCTTGTTGAGCCAGTTGAAGTAGGCCTGTGCCCCCTGCGCCATATTGCGGCCATACTCGCCGGCAACGCCGCTGAGCGGCACGCTCTGGCCGATGACGATGTCTGCCCGCGCGCCCAGGCCCAGCAGGCATAAGGTCAACCACAGCATGCGTATCCATTTGCCCATTGCTTACTCCCTGTTATGTTGTAAGGCGTAGATTAGCCTGTGCTGATGATTTGGTTTGTAATGACGGGTGTGCAATTTGTGCACACTGTGGCATTTACCCCCAATTCGTTGCAGAGGCTCGCTGTCGCGGCTTAGCGGATTTGTCCCCGGCTTACCGAATATGAACCAGGAAATCCTCTGTGCGGTTCATCAAACGTTCAGCACTTACCCTTGTTCAGATCCTCCCTAGTAGAATGGGCGCCCCAATGCACAGGAATGCCATACGATGAAACGCGCGGTCTACGCTGGCAGTTTCGACCCGGTCACCAATGGCCACCTTTGGATGATAGAACAGGGCTATGAACTGTTCGACGAGATGATCGTCGCCATCGGCGTCAATCCGGATAAGCGCAGCACGTTCACCGTCGAGGAGCGGGAGCAGATGCTGCATGAATGTACCCGCCATCTGCCTAAGCTGCGGGTGGCGCATTTCGAGAACCAGTTCCTGGTCAATTATGCCCAGTCGGTCAACGCCAACTTTATCCTGCGCGGTATCCGCACCGCCAGCGACTATGAGTTCGAGCGGACCATGCGTTATGTGAACAGCGATCTGGTGCCGGATATCGACACGGTGTTCCTGATGCCGCCGCGCCAGATCGCCGAAGTCAGTTCCACCATGATCAAGGGGCTGGTGGGCCCGGTCGGTTGGGAACAGGTCCTCAAACAGTACGTGCCGCCGCCTGTGCACAGACGCTTTATCGAAATGACGCTGAAGGGCTAACCTTCTTCCATCACCGCCGCCTGTAAAGAACACGATGTCCGCTCTGCAAGACTTCCAGAATCGCCTGACCAAGAACCAAAAACACTTTGCCAAATGGGCAAAGCGCGTGGGTACCGAAGCGTATCGCATCTATGACCGCGATATCCCGCAGTACCCGGTTGCGGTCGATATCTATGGCGGCCGCGCCCATATCGCGGAGTACGACACCGGCTGGCAGCAAACCGACGAGGAGCATGCCGCCTGGGTGGCCGAAGTGATGGCCACGGTCTCGGAAGTGCTGGGTATGCCGCCCAAGACCATTGCCTTCAAGATCCGGCGGCGGCAGAAGGGCGAGTTCCAGTACAGCCGTACCGGCCACCACAGTGCCGACTTCGAGGTGGCCGAGCAGGGTCGGCGTTTCTGGGTCAATCTGGACGAATATCTCGATACCGGCCTGTTTCTCGACCACCGGCCTACCCGTAAGCGTGTTGGCGAGGAAGCCGCCGGCAAGCGCTTTCTCAATCTATTCGCCTATACCGGCAGCTTTACCGTCTACGCCGCCACCGGCGGTGCGCCCGAATCGGTGACGGTGGACCTGTCCAATACCTATCTGGACTGGGCCAAGCGCAATTTCCAGTTGAATCAGCTGGACCTGGGCCGGCATAAACTGGTGCGGGCCGATGTATTCCGCTACCTGGAAACCGCCGTGGACGATGGCGAGCTGTTCGACCTGATCGTGCTCGATCCTCCCAGTTTCTCCAACTCCGCCAAGATGCTCGATATCCTCGATGTGCAGCGGGATCATAAGAAGCTGGTGCGAAGCTGCCTGAAGCTCTTGATGCCTGGCGGCGTGCTGTATTTTTCCACCAATTTGCGCGGCTTCGAGCTGGATGCCACCTTGGCGCCGCTATGCCGTGATATCAGTGCGCAGTCGGTGCCGGAAGATTTCCGCAATCGCAAGATCCACCAGTGTTTCCGCTTCGAGGTATGACACCGTAGGGCGACGCTTGCCGCCCCGGTTTGCGGCGGCGCGCCCCATCATCCCGGCCGGCTTGCGGTTATAATCGTCCGTCCACAAGGCACAGTCCGCTACGCGGCACGGCCCAACCACGGAAATCACCGCATGCAGAAAAATATCGCATCCCACCAGGCTCGCCGTGCCACCCTGAACCAGCGCCTGCAAGCTGGCCTGCTGGTGTTGCCCACCGCGCCGGTCAGGAACCGCAATAGCGACTGTGACTACGGCTATCGCTACGACAGCAGCTTCTTCTACTTGACCGGTTTTTACGAGCCGGATGCGGTGCTGGTGATGCAAGTGGGCGAGAAGCCGCATGCCACGCTGTTCTGCCAGCCCAAGAATGAATTGCGCGAAATCTGGGACGGTTTTCTATACGGCCCCGACGCGGCGCGCGAGCAATTCGGCCTGGATGCCGCCTATCCCATCGACCAGCTCGATGCCCGGCTGCTGGATTTGCTGGCCGGTCAGCAGCGCCTGTATTTCCCCATCGGCTTGGACGAGAAATGGGACCGTCGCCTGATCGGCCTGGTCGGCCAGGTACACGCGCGGGCCCGCACCGGGGTGACGGCGCCGGTCGAGTTTATCGACGTGCGCGGCGCCATCAACGAAATGCGCCTGTTCAAGGACGAGTCGGAGATCGCCATCATGCGCGAGGCCGGCCGTATTTCGGCGCAAGCGCATACCCGGGCCATGCAGACCACCCGGCCCGGCCAGTTCGAATACGAAGTGGAAGCCGAGCTGCTTTATCACTTCTACAAGCAGGGTTCGCGCTATCCGGCCTATGGCTCCATCGTGGCCGCCGGGGCGAATGCCACTTGTCTGCACTACCACGAGAACAACCACCGCATGGCTGCCGGCGAGTTGTTGCTGATCGACGCCGGTTGCGAGTTGCACGGTTACGCCGCCGATATCACCCGCACCTTTCCGGTCAGCGGCAAGTTCAGCGGGCCGCAGCGCGATATCTATGAACTGGTGCTGGCCGCCATGAATGCCAGTTTCGACAAGGTAAAGCCGGGCGAGAGCCGAATCGCCTACCACGATGCTGCCGTGCGCACCCTGACGCAGGGCTTGATCGACCTGGGTATCCTGAAGGGAACGGTGGATGGCCTGATCGAAGCCGAGGCCTACAAACAGTTCTATATGCACGGCACCGGCCATTGGCTGGGCCTGGATGTACACGATGCCGGCGAGTACAAGATCGATGGCAACTGGCGCAAGCTGGAAGCGGGCATGGCGCTGACCGTGGAACCCGGCCTCTATTTCCGCCCGCTGCTGGCCGATTCGCCCAGCCACTATGTGCAGGTGCCGGAGCGCTTCCTGCATATCGGCGTACGGATCGAGGACGATTTGCTGGTGACCGCCGATGGCCACGAAAACCTGACCGCGCTGACACCGAAGACCGTCGCCGAGATCGAACAGGTCATGGCCGGCTGATGTACTTGGCGCATCCCGCCCACCAGATGGAGTCGCTATGAGCCGGATCGAGATCCTTGAACAGAAGCTGCTGTCGGACAACTGGTATGTCCTGCATAAATACACCTATCGCATGCAGCAGCGCGACGGCAGCGAGCAGGTGCAGTCCCGCGAGGTGTATGACCGCGGCAATGGCGCCACCATCCTGCTGTACAACCGCCAGCATGGCTCGGTGGTGCTGACCCGCCAGTTCCGCTTCCCCACCTTTGTGAATGGCAATACCGATGGCCTGCTGATCGAGGCTTGCGCCGGCTTGTTGGACGACGACGCGCCCGAGGATTGCATCCGCCGCGAAGTGGCGGAAGAGACCGGCTACCGGGTAGGCCCGGTACGCAAGGTATTCGAGGCCTATATGTCACCGGGTTCGGTGACGGAAATCCTGCATTTCTTCGTGGCGGAATACGACAAGGCCGACAAGATCGGCGCGGGCGGCGGCCTGGCGCACGAAGGCGAAGATATCGATGTGCTGGAAATGCCGTTCCAGCAAGCCCTGGCCCAAGTGGCCAGCGGCGAGATACGCGATGCCAAGACCATCATGCTGCTGCAGTACGCGCAGCTGCATGGCTTGCTGAATTGAATACGGCGATGCGGGTGTCCACGCTTCCCTGTCACGTCGATGTGCTGATCGTCGGCGGCGGGCCGGTCGGCGGCGCCTTGGCGCTGAACCTGGCCAGCACCGGCCGATCGGTCGCGGTGGTGGAGGCGCGCCAGCGGCCGGCAAACGACGCACGCGCCTTGGCGGTCGCCCACGCCAGCCGTTTGGCGCTGGAAGCGGTCGATGCCTGGCCTGCCGCCGCCGCAACGCCCATCCACACCGTGCATGTATCGCAGCAACAGGCGTTTGGCCGCGTGAAACTGAGCGATAGCGACCTGGGCCTGCCGGCGCTTGGCTATGTGCTGCCTTACGCCGCCCTGGCGGAAGCCATTCATGCGCGCTTATCCGATGGGGCCGGACCCCACTATCTCAACGGTACCACCGTCAGCCGGGTGCAATCGCTGGCCGGCTACGCCGTCGCGACCCTGGAACGGGATGGCGGCAGCCATATGCTGACCGCCGGACTGGTGGTGCTGGCGGAGGGCGGCAAGCTGCTGGGTGCGGCAGGTATTGCACAGGATGAGCACGATTACCGCCAGCTGGCCCTGGTGGCGGAGGTCCGGACCGACCAGCCGCACCAGGGTATCGCCTATGAGCGGTTCGCCCACGATGGCCCTATCGCCATGCTGCCCAAGGGCGACAACTATGCCGTGGTGTGGACACGGCCGGCCGACGATCCCCTGGATGCCGTGCATTTACCGGATGAAGCCTTCCTGGTGCAGTTGCAGGCGCGCATGGGCGACCGGGCCGGCCGGCTGTTAGCGGTCAGCGCGCGGGCGGCGTTTCCCTTGCGGTTGAAGTGGGCCGCCGCGCACCAGGCGCGACGCATCGCAGTGGTCGGCAATGCGGCCCAGACCCTGCATCCGGTGGCGGGGCAGGGCTTCAATCTGGGCCTGCGCGATGCCTTGGCGTTGGCGCGGCTGGTTCGCGCCACCCCGGCGGCGCAACTGGGCGATGCGGCCATGCTGGCGCGCTATGCCAGCCTGCGCAAAGCCGATAGCCTGGCCACGGTCGGTTTTACCGACGGTCTTATCCGGCTATTCGGCGTGGACTCCGCGCCCTTGCGCCAACTGCGCGCGGCCGGCCTGCTGACCTTGGACAATTGCAAACCCCTGCGCCGTGGCTTTGCCCAGCGCATGGTTTTCGGGACGGCCTGATGCAGCCTGGAGTCAATACGGTACAAGACGATTTCGACATCCTGATCGTGGGTGGCGGGCTGGTGGGCGCCAGCGTGGCACTGGCGCTGGCCAAAGGCCTGCGCGTGGCCTTGCTGGAACGTGCCGAACCACCGGCACTGGCGGTACTGCCGCAGGACTGGGATGCGCGCATTTTTGCCATCAGTCCGGGTAGCCAGGCTTTTCTGGCCGGCCTCGGTGTCTGGCCGTCCCCGCGGGCGGGCCGGATACGTGAAATGGACGTGCGCGGCGATGCCGGCGGCGCCATCCGCTTCGATGCCCTGGAGCTGGGGAGCGAGCAGCTGGCGGCCACGGTGGAGAATCGCTTGCTGCAGGCCACCCTGTGGCGCGCCTTGCAGGGCAAGGTCGAGCTGATCGCGCCGGCGCTGCCGCAGGCCTTCCACGCCGATGAGCGATCGGCCAGCGTGACCCTGGCCGACGGCCGGGTGTTGCGGAGCAAGCTGGTGGTGGCCGCCGACGGCGCCAATTCCTGGTTGCGCGAGCAGGCCGGCATTGCCTTTTCCCGCCAGAGCTATGGCCAGCAGGGCGTGGTGGGCAATTTCCGCTGCGCCAGGCCGCATGGCGATATTGCGCGGCAGTGGTTTCGCGACGATGGCGTACTCGCCTGGCTGCCCTTGCCGGACAATTTGATTTCCATTGTCTGGGCCACCGACGACGCGTCCGCCGCACAATTGCTGGCCTTGTCCCCGGCGGCGCTGGCCAGCCGCGTGGCGGCGGCCGGCGGAAGAGCCCTCGGCGACCTGCAGCCCTTGGGCAAGGCGGCTGCTTTCCCGCTCAGCCTTGGCCGCGCGGCCAGTATCATCGGCACGCGCCTGGCCTTGGTGGGGGATGCGGCCCATACCATCCACCCCCTGGCCGGCCAAGGCGTGAATCTGGGCTTCGGCGATGCGAAAGCTTTAGCGGCGTTGCTCGACCAAGCTTGTGGACGCGATCCCGGCGACGCTATGCTGCTGCAGCGATATCGGCGCATGCGGGCCGAAGAAGTACTGCTGATGCAGTCCGTTTGCGACGGACTGCAGAAACTCTTTGCCCTTGCCGACCCTCTATCGGGGCGGCTACGTAATCTTGGTCTCAATCTTACCAACCAAGCCGGGCCGCTCAAGCGAGCCATGATGCGGCATGCTTTTAAATAAACCCAACTCTTGATACTGGATATAAACATGACTTCTCTCTCCAAACGCCTTCTCACCGCCGCCGTCGGCCTGGCCTTGGTGGCTTGCGCCAATGCAGCCGGTGGCGATTCGCCGGAATCCGTCAAGGTTGAGTTGAAGAAGAAATTCCCCGATCGGCAAGTGGAAAGCGTACGGACCACGCCGGTGAAAGGCTTGTACGAAGTGGTATTCGCCGGCCGCCAGGTGATCTATTCGGACGCCCGTGCAGACTACATCCTGGTAGGCGATATGGTGGACGTGAAGTCGCGCAGCAGCCTGACCGAAGCCCGCATTCGCGAACTGTCCAAGACCGACTTCAATGCCCTGCCGCTGGACAAGGCGATCAAGCTGGTACGCGGTACCGGCGCCCGCAAGGTGGCCGTGTTCTCCGACCCGGATTGCCCGTTCTGCAAGAAGATCGAGCAAGAGACGCTGAGCAAGCTCGATAACGTCACCATCTACACCTTCCTCTACCCGCTGACCCAGTTGCACCCGGATGCACCGCGCAAGTCCGCGCTGATCTGGTGTGCCGCCGACAAGCAGAAGGCTTGGGAGGGCTGGATGTTCGAAGGCAAATTGCCGGAAGGCGACGGTAAGTGCCCCACGCCGCTGGCCGATATCGAAACGCTGACCAACAAGCTGGGCATCAGCGGCACGCCCGCCATGGTGTTCGAGAACGGTGAAATGATGTCGGGCGCCATTCCGCTGGAAGCGTTCGAAGCCAAGTTGTCGGCCAAGAAGTAAGACGCGTACAGCGATCGGGGGCGGCGGGTTCACGGAGATTTCCGTGCTTGCCGCTCCCGCTTTGGTGTGGCGGTGCGGTCGGCTATAACGGATGGGTCGATGCTGATCGTGGAGAGTGCCGATGCCTGCATGGGCGATCTGTTGCTGGGCCCTCCTGGCACTGGGCGTGCAGGCGGAAGTGCTGCGGGTCGGCTTCGGCACCAATAAGCCGCCCTATATCTTCGAAGTCGAAAAGCGCGGCCTGGAATACGAAATCATCGAACAGGCCGCCGCCCAGGCCGATTTCCAGATCGAACCCTTCTTCGCGCCGATGGAACGGCTGCACCGCATGTTGGAATTGGGCCAGCTGGATGCCATCAGTACCACCAACGAGCACAGTGGGGTACGGGCGTTCTATTCCAAGCCCTATATCGAATACCACAACGTGGCGGTCGCCCTGGCCGCCCGCAATCTGGATATTCGCAGCATCGCCGACCTGGGCCGTTACTCGGTCAGTGCCTTCCAGCGCGCGCGCAAATTGTTGGGGGCGGAATTCCAGGCCATGGCCGACAAAAACCCCCACTACCGCGAGGAAGCCCAGCAGGTGGTGCGGAACCGGCTCCTGTATGCCCGCCGCATCGATGTCGTGGTGGGCGACCGGCGCATTATCGAATACTTCAACCAGGAACTGCTCAAGACGGGCGGCGTGGCCGATGCGCGCCAACCGGTGACCTGGTACCCCGTTTTCCCCGCCACGCCTTACCAATTGGGCTTTCGCCAGGAAGCCTTGCGCGACCGCTTCAATGTGGGGTTGGATACATTGCGGCGGAGCGGCGACTACAGCGCCCTCGAAAAGAAATACGCGGTGTACTAGCGCCGGAGAGTGGATGCAAAACGGCCACCCAATGGGTGGCCGTTCCAATTGCGCGTTACCGGTGCTGCTTACTTGTAACGGGCAACGCCATCCACCAGTTCCTTGTGGGCGGCTTCGATGCCTTCCCAACCGGTGACCTTGACCCACTTGCCCTTTTCCAGATCCTTGTAGTGCTCGAAGAAGTGCTGGATCTGATCCAGCAGCAGGGTCGGCAGGTCGGTACGGGTCTTGATGTCCTTGTACATCGGGCACAGCTTGTCCACCGGGACGGCGATCAGCTTGGCGTCCACGCCGGCTTCGTCTTCCATCATCAGCACGCCCAATGCGCGGCAACGCACCACCACGCCCAGGCTGAGCGGGAAGGGGGTGACCACCAGCACATCGACCGGATCGCCGTCTTCCGACAGGGTCATCGGCACATAGCCGTAGTTGCACGGGTAGAACATGGCGGTGCCCATGAAGCGGTCCACGAACATCGCGCCGCTTTCCTTGTCTACTTCGTACTTGATCGGCGAGGCGTTGGCGGGGATTTCAATGATGACATTGAACTCATCGGGCAGTTTCGCCCCTGGCGTGACGTTGTGCAGACTCATGAATGGAACTCTTCGCGTAGTGATGGATGCATGGAGGCGCCCTGCGCGGGCAGGCCACCCTCTAGCCCGCAATCTTATCATTTCCAGGCATGGCGGAAGCATCCTCGGGCGAGCCCGCTTGTATGCCCCTGCCGCCGCACCTATACCTATGTGTCCGCGCTCCGCATGGACGAGTGAATACCAATACCTAGCTAGGAGGTTCCTGATGACGTCAACCACGGCACTGTACTTCGCCTTGGCTTGCGGCCTGGTGGCCGTAATGTTTGGATTTATCTGGCGCAGCTGGATTTTGGCGCAGGACGCCGGGAATGCCCGCATGCAGGAAATCTCTGCGGCCATCCAGCAAGGCGCACAGGCCTATCTGGCAAGGCAGTACAAGACAATTGGCCTGGTCGGCGTGATCCTGGCCATCCTGATCGGGGTATTTATCCACGGCGTGACGGCAGCCGCGTTTGTGGCGGGTGCGGTACTTTCCGGTGCCTGCGGCTTTATCGGCATGAATATTTCCGTGCGGGCCAATGTCCGCACCGCCCAGGCAGCCACCCTGGGCATCCAGCCGGCGCTCAAGGTCGCCTTCCGCGGCGGCGCCATCACCGGCTTGCTGGTGGTCGGACTGGGTTTGCTGGGTGTCAGCCTGCTTTATATGTACTTGATTGCGCAGGCAGCGCCGGGCGCCGAGCTGACCGACACGCTGCGGCCCCTGATGGGCTTTGCCTTCGGCGCTTCGCTGATTTCCATCTTCGCCCGTCTGGGCGGCGGTATCTTCACCAAGGGTGCCGACGTCGGCGCCGATCTGGTCGGCAAGGTGGAGGCCGGCATCCCGGAGGACGATCCGCGTAATCCGGCCGTGATTGCCGATAATGTCGGCGATAACGTCGGCGACTGCGCCGGCATGGCGGCCGACCTGTTCGAGACCTATGCCGTTACCCTGATCGCCACCATGGTGCTGGGCGCGGTGATGATCAAGGGCGCGGCGGGCGAGGCGGCGGTCTATCCGCTGGCATTGGGTGGCCTGTCCATTCTGGCTTCCATCGTCGGCTGCTTTTTCGTCAAGGCCAGCCCAGGCACTACCAATGTGATGCCCGCCCTGTATCGCGGCTTGATCGTGGCGGGTTTGATTTCGCTGGTGGGCTTCTACTTCGTGACCGATGCGGTGCTGCCCGACAATGTCCTGGGCGAGGCCGGCAGCCGGATCAAGCTATTTGGCGCCGCCACGGTCGGTCTGCTGCTGACGGGTATCCTGGTGTGGGTCACCGAGTACTACACCGGTACCCAATATGGTCCGGTACGGCATATCGCCAAGGCCTCCACCACCGGGCACGGCACCAATATCATCGCCGGCATCGGTGTCAGCATGAAGTCCACGGCCTGGCCGGTCTTGTTTATCTGCGCCGCCATCCTGGCCGCATATTATCTGGGCGGCTTGTACGGTATCGCCGTGGCCGCGACCGCCATGCTGTCCATGGCCGGTATTGTCGTCGCGCTGGATGCCTATGGGCCGATCACCGACAACGCCGGCGGGATCGCCGAGATGGCCGGCCTGCCCGAATCGGTCCGGGCCATCACCGACCCGCTCGATGCGGTGGGCAATACCACCAAGGCGGTGACCAAGGGCTATGCCATCGGTTCCGCCGGCTTGGCGGCACTGGTGCTGTTCGCCGACTACACCCACGCCTTGTCCGCCAGCGGCCATGTGGTGCGTTTCGACCTGTCCGACCATATGGTGATCGTGGGCCTGTTTATCGGCGGCCTGATCCCCTTCCTGTTCGCCGCTTTTGCCATGGAAGCGGTGGGACGCGCGGCCGGCGCCGTGGTGGAAGAGGTGCGGCGGCAGTTCCGCGAGATTCCCGGCATCATGGAAGGAACGGCCAAGCCGGAATATGGCCGCGCGGTCGATATGCTGACCGGCGCCGCCATCCGCGAAATGATCGTGCCTTCGCTCCTACCCGTCGTCGCGCCCATCCTGGTGGGGCTGTTGCTGGGACCGGTGGCCTTGGGCGGCTTGCTGATGGGAACCATCGTGACCGGCTTGTTCGTCGCTATCTCCATGTGTACCGGCGGCGGCGCCTGGGACAATGCGAAGAAATATATCGAAGAAGGCAATCACGGCGGCAAGGGTAGCGAAGCGCACAAGGCGGCGGTGACCGGCGATACGGTGGGCGATCCCTACAAGGATACGGCCGGTCCGGCGGTCAATCCCCTGATCAAGATCATCAATATCGTGGCGCTATTGATCGTGCCGCTGCTGCCCATGGTCGGCCAGGAAGGAGCCGTGCCGACGCCCGTGGTTGCACATATCAGCGTCCCGGCCGCGACGAAGTAGTCGCTTCCCGGCTTATTGCTATATAGGGGTGGGGGGTATACGCTGGCGGCTATGTCGGATCCCACTTCCCCCCTTATCGCCCACTCGCTCAAGCCGCAGGCCTTTCGCATCGAAGGCATGAGCTGTACCGCTTGCGCCGCGCGCATCGAAAAGCTGCTCAATCGCCAGCCGGGCGTCACCGCCAGCGTCAGTTTCGCGGCCGAGCGGGCCACTGTCGCCGGCCTGGATGACGCTGCCGTCATGGCGCTGGTGGAGAAGGCCGGTTTTCGTGCCCAGCCGCACGCGGATGGCCCGGTGATCGCGCAAGAGGAGTCGGCCTGGCCCATGTGGCTGGCGCTGGCCGTCATGCTGCCCTTTATGTTCGATATGGCCGGCATGGCGCTGGGCTTCCATGCCTGGATGCTGCCGCCGTGGCTGGCTTGGGCTTTGGCGACGCCGGCGCAATTTCTCAGTGGCTGGCGTTTCTATCGCGGTAGCTGGTTTGCCCTGCGTAGCGGCGGCGCGAATATGGACGTCCTGGTCGCCCTGGGCACTTCCGCCGCCTATGGCTATAGCAGCGCGGTGGCGGCCGGCGTGCTGCCGGGACACCTGTATTTCGAGGCCAGCGTGGTAGTGATCGCCCTGGTTTGTCTGGGCAAGCGCTTGGAGGCCCGTGCCCGGCGCAAGACCGGCACTGCCTTGCTGGCGTTGGCTCAGCTCCAACCCAAGACCGCCCGGGTGGTACGTGGCGATGCCCTGGTCGAGTTGGATGTCGATCTACTGCGCTTGGGCGATGTGGTGGCGGTGGAGGCGGGCGAGGCAATCGCCGCCGATGGCGAGGTGCTGGCGGGAGAAAGCAGCGTGGACGAAGCGCTGCTGAGCGGCGAGGCGATGCCGGTGGACAAGCGGGTGGGCCAGTCGGTATACGCCGGCAGCCTCAACCAGACCGGCTGGCTGCGGATACGGGTCGATAAACCCAGCGTGGAATCCAGGCTGGCCGGCATCGTCGAGCTGGTGCGCCAGGCCCAGGCCAGCAAAGCCCCCATCCAGGCTTTGGCCGATCGCATTGCCGCGCGATTCGTGCCGCTGGTCCTGCTATTGGCCGTGCTGACCTTGCTGGCTTGGTGGTGGCATGCCGATGGCGAGACCGCGCTGGTCAATGCCATTGCCGTCCTGGTGATCGCCTGTCCCTGCGCACTGGGGTTGGCGACCCCCACGGCGGTGATTACCGGTGCGGGCGTGGCGGCGCAACACGGGATCTTGATCAGAAACGCCGCGGCGCTGGAAGCCGCCGCCCGGTTGCAGGTCCTGGCGCTGGACAAGACCGGCACCCTGACCGAAGGGCGGCCCTCGCTGCGGTCGGCCGAGTTTGGCGCGGATGCCGCCTGGGTCCAGGCGCTGGCGGCCGGTTCACGCCATCCCCTGTCGCAGGCCCTGGCCGCCGGTTTGCCGCGCGATGAACGGATCAGCCTGATTTCGCTACGGCAGGTGTTGGGGCAGGGCAGCGAAGCCAGCCTGCAACATGCCGAAGGCAGCCCCGTCCGGCAGCTACGCTTGGGCTCGCCGGCTTGGTTACAGGCTTGCGGTGTCGTCCTGCCGACAGGTCTACTAAGCGATTCGGATAACCACACCCTGGTGGTGGCAGCCGAAGGCGAGCGCTATCTGGGCCACGCCAGCCTGGCCGATGCAACCCGCCCGGATGCGGCACGACTGGTGGCCTGGCTGAAGGCGCACGATATCCAGCCCGTCATCCTGAGTGGCGACCGGCTTGCGCCGGTCCGTGCGCTGGCCGCCCAGTTGGGCATCGAACAGTTGCATGCCGAATGCCTGCCAGCCGACAAGGCCCGCATCATTGCGCAGTTGCGGCAGGATGGGCGGCGGGTGGGCATGGCCGGGGACGGCATCAACGATGCGCCCGCCTTGGCCAGTGCCGACCTCAGCCTTGCCATGGGGCAAGGCTCGGAAGCGGCGATTGCCGCAGCGGATATCACCTTGAGCCGCACCGATGCCATGGTGCTGGCCGATGCGCTGGATATTGCCCGGGCGACCTTGCGCAAGATCCGCCAGAATCTGTTTTTCGCCTTTATATATAACGCAATTGGCTTGCCCGCCGCGGCGTTGGGTTACTTGCACCCGGCCGTTGCCGGCGCGGCGATGGCACTGAGCTCGATCTCGGTCCTGGCCAACGCATTGACACTCAAACGCTGGCGGCCAAGCAAGCGGGCAAGCTAAGCCTGAAAGGTAAGGTATGGAACACAGGATCAATATTCAAGGTATGAGCTGTGGCGGTTGTACGGCCGCCGTGGAGCGGACGATAGTCGCGGTGCAGGGGGTGGAGAAAGTCGCCGTGAGCCTGGCTGATCAAGCGGCCCAGGTGGTGTTCGATCCGGCGGTGACCACCTTGGCGACGATAGAGGCGGCGATCGAAGCGGCGGGTTACGATGTCGTCCGATGAGGCCGCAAGGCGGCGCGTCGAGCGCCCCGACAAGGTTGCGCTGCAAAAGCGCCTGGCGCGCGTGGAAGGGCAGGTGCGGGCGGTGCGCGATATGGTGGCGGCGGATCGGTATTGCGTGGATGTCATCACCCAGATCCAGGCGGCCCGTGCCGCACTCGCCGCCGTGGCGGAACAGTTGCTGGACAACCACCTGCATGGCTGCGTGGCCCGCGCCATGGCGGAGGGCGATGCCAGCGCCGAGATCGCCGAAGTCGTCGCGCTGCTGCGTAAGTTCCGCTAAATGGGCGCCTCCGCTGCGGAGGCGGAAATCAACCTTGCGAGTGATGGATCGCTGCCATGGATAGTTGGTTGGCAATGAAGGCACACTACCTGAGCGCCCTGTTCCAGCCGGAAAGCGTGGTAGTGATCGGCGCATCGGAGACCGAAGGATCGGTGGGCGCGCGGGTGTTCCGCAATCTGCTGGACGCGCCCTTCAAGGGTGCGCTGTTCGGCGTCAATCTGCGCCATAGCGCCGTATTTGGCGAAAAGGTCTATGGCCGCATCGCCGATCTGCCGATCGATGCGCTCGACCTGGCGGTGATCGCCACCCCGGCGCGCACCCTACCGGGCTTGATCAAGGAGTGCGGCGAGCACGGCGTCAAGACGGTGCTGGTGCTGTCGCGCGATTTTGTCGCCGTGGACGGCAGCAATCGCAGCCTGCTGGATGAGGCGCTTGCCCTCGCCCGTCGCTACGGTATGCGTCTGCTTGGCCCGAATCTGCTGGGCCTGATGCGGCCGGCCCAGGGACTGGTCGCGGCGAATTACCAGGGCCACGTCAAACCGGGCAACCTGGCGCTGGTGGCCCAATCGAGCTCGGTGGCCAGCGCCATTCTCGACTGGGCCGAAGCGCATGAGGTCGGCTTTTCGACGGTCGTGTCGCTGGGCGCTTCCGCGGACGTCAATTTCGCTGAAGTGCTGGATTTCCTGGCGCAAGACAGCCAGACCCGCGGTGTATTGCTCTATCTGGAAGATGTCGGCGAAGCGCGTGGCTTTATGAGCGCCCTGCGCGCCATCTCGCGGCAAAAACCGGTGGTCTGCCTCAAGGTGGGGCGCGACCAGGTCGAGCACCATCGTGCCGTCCGTACCCACTCCGACCGCCTGATCGGCCGCGATGATGCCTTCGACGCGGCCCTGCGCCGGGCCGGCGTGCTGCGGGTGCCGACCATGGTGCATATGAGTATCGCCGCGCGCATGCTGGCCGCCGACTTCCGTACCCGTGGCCGCCGCCTGGCGATCATTTCGAACGGTTATGGCACCGGCCGCATGGCGGTGGACCGGGCGCGCGATATGCAGGTCGAGATGCCCAAGCTGGCGCCGAGCACCGTCGCCAGGCTCAATGATGTGCTGCCGCCTATCGGTAGCCACGACAATCCGGTCGATATCCTGGGCGACGCGCCGCCCGAGCGCTTCCTGGCGGCAACCGAAATCTGCCTGCAAGACCCGCATGTGGATGGCGTGCTGGTCATTCTCACGCCGCAGGCCGGCACCGACCACCTGGCGACCGCCGAGCGGATGATCGCCTTGCGCCGCCGCACCGACAAGCTGCTGATGCTGGTATGGATGGGCGACAAGAAGATCGCCCTGTCGCGCAAGCTGCTTGACCGTGCCCGCATGGCTTATTTCTTTTCGCCGGAGCATGCGGTGGAAGCATTCGCCAGCCTGGCCGCCTGGAGCTATATCCAGGAGCTGAGCCTGCAGACGCCGGGACCCTTGGCCAGCCGCAGCGAGCCCGATATCGGCCGCGCCCGCCAGGTGATCGCCACCGCCCTGGCCGCCGGGCGCCGGCTACTCAATATGGCCGAGTCGCTGGCCGTGCTGGATGCCTTCCATATTCCCCATCCACCGACCCTGCTGGCGGTGACGCCGAAACAGGCGGTGGCCGCCGCCGCCCGCATCGGCCTGCCGGTGGCGATCAAGATCGATGCCGACAACCTGATCCACAAAAGCGATATCGACGGCGTTCTACTGAATATCAACACGCTGGAGCAGGTCGAGGATACGGCCGAGGCCATGTTGGCCTACGCGCGCCAACGATTGCCTGCCGGTACGGTGAATGGCCTGGTTATCCAGAAGATGCATGGCAAGCGCCGTGGCCGCGAGTTGATGCTGGGGGTGGCGCGCGATGCCGTATTCGGGCCCATCATCGCCTTCGGTTCGGGTGGCCTGACCGTGGACGTTTTCGAAGACGTGGCCGTGACGCTGCCGCCGCTCAACGATATGATCGCCGGCAATCTGATCAAGCGCACCAAGGTGGCGCGCGCGCTCGGGCCGTTCCGCAACCATCCGGCCGCGGATGTGGAATCGGTCAAGGCCATACTGCTGCGACTATCGGAAATGGTCTGCGAGCTGCCAGAGATGGTGGAGCTGGACCTCAACCCGGTCGTGGTGGACGAACATGGCGCGGTAGCGGTGGACGCCAGTATCGTGATCGCCGCCTTGCCCAAAGGGTTCCGGCCGTACAGCCATATGGCCGTGCATCCCTATCCCGCCCATCTCATCACCCCGGGCCGGCTCAAGGAAGGGGGCGCTTGCATCTTTCGGCCGATACGGCCGGAAGACGCGGACGAGCTGCAGCGTTTCGTGCGCGAGGAACTGTCCGATGCGAGCCGTTTCAATCGCTTCATGAGTACGCTCAAGCAGCTCTCGCCCGGTATGCTGGTGCGTTTTACCCAACTCGACTACGCCCGTGAAATGGCGGTTGTGGCCTGTGTGACGGAAAATGCTGGGGAAAGGATGGCAGGTGTGGCACGCTATACGGCCAATCCCGATGCGACCAGTTGCGAGTTCGCCATTTCCATCGCCGACCGCTGGCAAGGTCGGGGACTGGGCAGCCAATTGATGCATGCATTGTTCCACGCCGCGCGCGATGCGGGGCTCACCAGCATGGAAGGCGATATCCTCGCCTCGAACGATGCCATGCTGGGCCTGATGGGCAAGCTGGGTTTCGATATCCGGGTCCACCCCGACGATGCCGCGCTCAAATGGGTGGTCAAGGTCCTGTAGTCCGTCTTTCTATCGCTCGACTGAGGTTTACCTACCAATATCCGGGATAACCGGTATGGACTATTGAACTTGCCTGTGTATTCGCGGACAATCGGCGCCGGCGGATAAACCGCCAACAAGGGCCTGTCATGAATTGAATAACGGACCGTGATTCAATTCATGACAGGCCTTCAACAAATTAAATTGGGGGGTTTCAATGCAGTTTATTAAGGCCATAGCAGCAGTTGCCATCGCAGTCGCTGCAGTAAATGCCAGTGCCACCGTAATTACTTTTGATGATATCGGTATTCCTGGCGGAGTGAATCCCAACTCCACCATGACCGGTTTTGTCACCAACGGTCTGCGTTTCAGCAATAACCTGGCTGTTGTCGATGTATCGGCCACTTCCGACTGGGCCAGTTACGGCCCTGCCTACAGCGGCAACTATTCGGTGGTGAATGATTATTTCGGCGACTTCGTCATCACCAAGGAACACGGCGGCACCTTTAATTTCGGTGGCACGGCCGTCAAGTCCTGGGATTCGGTTCCGCCGGCATTGGCCGCCGGTACGCTGAAGGCCTATGCGGGCGGCGCCCTGCTGGGTTCCATCAGTTTCGTGAACAGCAATCAGTGGCAATTCCTGAACGCCAACTTTATCGGCGCCGATAAGGTGGTGATTTCGGCCGGCACCGCGCTGATCGACAATTTCACCATCAATCCGGTTCCGGAACCAGAAACCTACGCCATGCTGTTGGCTGGCCTGGGCCTGATGGGTGCTGTTGCGCGCCGTCGCAACAAGCGCTAAGTCGTTCCGATGTAAAAAATGGCCTTGTCCGGGACAAGGCCATTTTTTTTACCTGAATTCAAGCGAATACGTCGGCTTCGGCGAGAAGCTTGCCTTGCTTATCCTTACCGGACAGCTGTGGCTCGCCATCGAATTCCCAGTCGATCGCCAAGGCGGGATCGTCCCAGGCAATGCAACGCTCGTGCGCCGGGGCGTAGTAGTCGGTGGTCTTGTACAGGAACTCGGCGGTTTCGCTCAATACCACGAAGCCGTGGGCAAAGCCGGCGGGAACCCACAGCTGGCGCTTGTTTTCCGCCGATAGGCGGACACCTACCCACTGGCCGAAAGTGGGGGAAGACTTGCGGATATCCACCGCCACATCCAGTACCTCGCCGGCCGCCACGCGCACCAGCTTGCCCTGCGCCTGCTGCAATTGATAATGCAGGCCGCGCAAGACACCACGCACCGATTTGGAATGGTTATCCTGCACGAACTCGACCGAGGTGCCGGTCAGCTCGCGGAAAGTGCGCTCGTTGAAACTTTCGTAAAAGAAGCCGCGCTCGTCACCGAACACCTTGGGTTCGAGGATGATGACATCGGGAATGGCTGTGCGTATCGCTTGCATGGTGGGAGTGTGCCGATGGATGAACAGGGCGGTACGATAGCAGAGGGGGCCGCTACAGGGCGAGCACGTTGGAATAGAATAATGTCATGAAAAAATCATTTTCCATGCTGGATGCGCTTGCAGCCGAGTTGACCGAGCTCGAGAGCAAGCATCTATTGCGGCGACGGCGTACGGTCGAGTCCGCCCAGGGTGTCAGGGTGCGAGTGGCTGGCCGCGAACTGCGCAATTTCTGCGGCAACGATTATCTCGGGCTGGCCAACGATGCCGGCTTAAAGGCGGCGGCTAGTGCGGCGATCGCAGAATATGGCGTCGGCAGCGGCAGTTCGCACCTGGTTTGCGGCCATCAAGCCCCGCATGAACTGCTGGAGCAGCGATTCGCCGGCATGGTCGGCCTGCCGGCCGCATTGGGCTTCGCCACCGGCTATATGGCCAATCTTGGCGTGATCACGGCCCTGGTCGGCCGGGGCGATGCGGTATTCGCCGACCGCTTGAACCATGCTTCGCTCAACGATGCCTGCCTGCTCAGCCGCGCCGATTTCGTGCGCTTCAATCATAACGACCTCGATGGCTTGGCGCGCCAATTGGCCGCATCCACGGCCCGCCGCAAGCTGATAGCAGTGGATGCCGTCTACAGCATGGATGGCGATCTGGCGCCCTTGCAAGCATTGCTGGCCCTGGCCGAGCGCTTCGATGCCTGGCTTTACCTGGACGATGCACATGGCTTCGGGGTGTTGGGAGAGGGGAAAGGCAGCCTGGCGCATTGGCAACTCGACTCGCCGCGACTCATCTATCTCGCTACGCTCGGTAAGGCGGCGGGTACGGCGGGTGCCTTGGTCGCCGCCGAGCGGACGGTGATCGATTGGTTGTTGAACAAGGCGCGTACCGCCATCTACACCACGGCCGCGCCCGCTGCCGTTGCCGCCGCCACCTTGGCCTCGCTCGATGCGATCGAGCGGGATGGCTGGCGGCGGGATTGCCTGTTCGCGCGTATTGCGCAATTGCGCGAAGGGTTGGCAAGCAGCCGCTACCGTTTACCTGCCTGGTCCACCCCCATCCAGCCCATTGAATTGGAGACGAGCCAGCAGGCGCTGGCGCTGGCCGAGGCCTTGTGGCAGCGCGGAATATGGGTGGCGGCGATACGCCCGCCCACCGTGCCGACCCCGCGCCTGCGCATCACCCTGTCCGCCGCGCATAGCGAAGCGGATGTAGCCGCCTTGGTGGCTGCCTTGCATGAACTTGAATAAACGGAAAGCCATGTCGCTCTACATCGAAACGCAAGGCCAGGGCGAAGATCTGGTGCTGATCCACGGCTGGGGCATCCATGGTGCGGTATGGCAAAGGGTGGCCGAGCACCTGGCCGATAGCCACTGTGTCCACATCGTCGATCTGCCGGGCTGTGGCGACAGCGGGACGATCACACCTTATACCTTGGCAGGCTTGGCTGCGGCGCTGGATCAGGCGTTCCCGTTGCCGGTCCATGTACTGGGCTGGTCGCTGGGCGGCGCCGTGGGCATGCAGTGGGCGCTGGCAACGCCGGACAAGGTGCGCTCGCTCAGCCTGTGCGCTTCCTCGCCGTGCTTTATGCAGCGGCCGGATTGGCCGCATGCGACTCCGGCCGAAACCTTGCAGGCCTTCGCCGCCAGCTTGGCCGACGACTATGCCGCCACGCTGGACATGTTCCTGGGCTTGCAGGTGATGGGCAGCCGCGATGGGCGGACGGTATTGCGCGCGCTGCAAGCCAGCCTGGCCAACCGCCCGGCGCCGCAACGGCAGGCCTTGCTGGATGGCTTGGATATCTTGCGGAACGAAGATCTGCGTCCTTGCGTGGCGGAGCTATCCTGCCCCTTATTGCTGCAATACGGCGATCGCGACCGCATGACGCCGCCTGCCGCCGGGCAGTGGCTGGAACAGGCCGGCAACGGACAATTGGTCATGCATGCCGGCGCCGGCCACGCCCCGTTTATTTCGCATGAGGCGGCTTTTATCGAGGCGCAGCAGCGGTTCCTGGCAAGCGTTTAAGCTCAAGCCGCTTCTTTTTTTGCGCCGCGCCCCATCAAGCCGGCAATCGCTTCGGCCGCCGGCAGTTCCTCGAACAGCATGCGGCAGACCGCGGCAGTAATCGGCATATCCACCTGGAGCCGTTCGGCTTGCTGTTGCACCGCGCGCGCGGTATTCACGCCTTCCGCCACATGGCCCAGATTGCGGATGATCTCGGCCAAGGGCTTGCCCTCGGCCAGCAGCAGGCCCACCTTGCGATTGCGCGAGAGGTCGCCGGTACAGGTAAGGATCAGGTCGCCCAGACCGGATAGGCCATTGAAGGTTTCCGGCCGGGCGCCCAGGGCTACCCCGAAACGGGTGATCTCGGCCAGGCCGCGCGTCAATAGCGCCGCGCGGGCGTTGTGCCCCAATTTGAGGCCGTCGCCCACGCCGGCTGCGATCGCCATGATGTTCTTTACCGCGCCGCCGATTTCCGCGCCGATGATATCGTTGCTGGAATAGATGCGCAGGCGGCTGGAATTCAAGGCTGCCGCCCATTCGTCGGCAAAGCCGGCATCTTCGGAGGCCAGGGTCAGCGCGGCCGGCAGGCCGGCGGCAACTTCCTGGGCAAAGCTGGGGCCGGTCAATATCCCGCGCGAAACCGTAGCGGGCAGTTCGGCGGCGGCGACCTCGTGGGCGGGTAGCTGGGTGTCCGCCTCCAGCCCCTTGCAAGCCCACAACACCGGCAGCGTACTGCCCAACGTTGTCAGGGCGCGCAGGGAAGGGCGCAAACCGGCGGTGGGGGTGACCACCAGGACCAGGTCGGCGTCCGCGACGGCAACGCCGAGCTCGGCTTGCAAGGTCAACTGAGCCGGGAAAGGCTGGCCGGCCAGATAGCGCTGGTTTTCACCGGCCGCGCGCATGCTTTCGATCTGGGCAGTATCGCGCGCCCATAGGCTCACCGCGTGATGCCTGGCGAAACTCATGGCCAGCGCCGTACCCCAGGCGCCCGCGCCCATCACGGCTATCTTCATATGCCCCATACCTCTTCGATGCGTATATAGCCCATCGCGCCGTCGCGATGCCTGACCTTGACCCAGCCTGTCTTGCCGGTCTCCAGCAGATCGAACAGCACGGCTTTCTCCGCCGTAAACAATAGCGACGCCTTGATATCGGCCGCGCTACGTACTTCCGCCTTGCTTTGGGCGACCACGACAGTGCGCTTGGCGCTCAGCGTCTTCTTCTCGACCCAGGCCAGCGCGCCGGATTGGTCGCGCACGCGCAGCCAATCCTTGTTGTCCACCAGGACCTCTACCGGCAGGCCTTTGCTGGCGACAAACAAGCGCTTCGCCTGCGCCGAGGGGGTGTCATAAAAAACCGCGCCGTGTTCCGCTACAGAACGGAACTCCAGCGCGGTCGCGGAAATTGCCGCCAGGCCCAGCAGGCCGGCGGCGATACCCTTACTGAACAGTGCTAGGCGCATCTTGGCTTACGGCCTGCTGCTGTGCTTGGCGCTGCATATACAGCTGCTCGAAATTGATGGGAGCCAGGATGACCGGTGGGAAGCCGGCGCGGGTCACCAGGTCCGACACCACTTCGCGCACGTACGGGAAGAGGATGTTCGGGCAAGCCATGCCCAGGATGGGTTCCAGGTCTTCGTTCGGAATATGGCGGATCTGGAAGATGCCGCCTTGCGCCACTTCGGCCAGGAAGACGGTCTTCTCGCCTACCTTGGCGGTAACCGTGACGGTCAACACGTTTTCGTAGTAACCGTCGTCCAGTTGCTGCGTGGCGGTGTGCAGCTGCATTTCGATTTCCGGCTGCTGCGGTTCGAGATAGATCTGCGGCGCGTTCGGTACTTCCAGCGACAGGTCTTTGACGAAGAGTTTTTCGATTGCGAAGATGGGTTGGACTTGCTGATCGCTCATGGCGACTCCTGCGAAACGGGTTGGTGTAGAAACGAAAATAGCGGCCGAATCATCGCAGATTCAGTCGGACAGTGCCATTCGCGTCTAAGGACGGATGAGATGCGTCCCTATTGCGCGAGCAGCGGGTCTAGCTTGCCGGCGCGATTCAGGGCGACGAGGTCGTCGAAGCCGCCGACATGGTAGTCATCGATATAGATCTGCGGAACAGTACGCCTACCTGTGCGCGTCATCATCTCCGTCCGGCGGTCCGGATCGAGGTCGACGCGGACCTTGTCTATCTGCGCCACCCCCTTGCTGAGCAGCAAACGTTCGGCGCTGATGCAAAAAGGACAGACAGCGGTACTGTACATGGTGATGCTGGCCATGGTTTCTCCAAGATAAGCCGTGTTAGAACTAGCCACTAAACTTATATATGTGTTCCGAAACCGTCTGTTTCAAGACCCGCCAAGCGCGGTAAAATTCTTTGCGCGCACCCTGTATTATGGATCAATGACTTATTGAATTCCCGCGCCGTTCCCCGGTAAGTTTTACAGAAGGGTGTTGACGGCCGGCGGGGTGGTGCGTATAGTTCGCTTCTCTGCTGCTGACGCAGACAAAAACGAAGCGAAACACACGATGTTAGCCGAGTTAGTCTGAACAAGCAAACGCTCTTTAACAAGATACAACCGATAAGCGTAGGCACTTGGCTTTAGGCTAAAGGCTTACGAGATTTGACGGCTTAGGCTGTTGAATCAAGCAATGCCAGTTTTGTTTCAAAAACAGAGATTGAACTCAAGAGTTTGATCCTGGCTCAGATTGAACGCTGGCGGCATGCTTTACACATGCAAGTCGAACGGATTTGAGGGGCTTGCTCCTCAAGTTAGTGGCGAACGGGTGAGTAATGCATCGGAACGTACCGTGTAGTGGGGGATAACTATCCGAAAGGATAGCTAATACCGCATACGATCTACGGATGAAAGCGGGGGCTCGCAAGACCTCGCGCTATACGAGCGGCCGATGTCGGATTAGCTAGTTGGTGGGGTAAAGGCTCACCAAGGCAACGATCCGTAGCGGGTCTGAGAGGATGATCCGCCACACTGGGACTGAGACACGGCCCAGACTCCTACGGGAGGCAGCAGTGGGGAATTTTGGACAATGGACGAAAGTCTGATCCAGCCATGCCGCGTGAGTGAAGAAGGCCTTCGGGTTGTAAAGCTCTTTTGTCCGGGAGCAAATCCTGCCTGCTAATACTAGGTGGGGATGAGAGTACCGGAAGAATAAGGACCGGCTAACTACGTGCCAGCAGCCGCGGTAATACGTAGGGTCCAAGCGTTAATCGGAATTACTGGGCGTAAAGGGTGCGCAGGTGGTTGTGCAAGCCAGATGTGAAATCCCCGGGCTTAACCTGGGAACTGCATTTGGGACTGCACGGCTAGAGTGTGGCAGAGGGGGGTGGAATTCCGCGTGTAGCAGTGAAATGCGTAGAGATGCGGAGGAACACCAATGGCGAAGGCAACCCCCTGGGTTAACACTGACACTCATGCACGAAAGCGTGGGGAGCAAACAGGATTAGATACCCTGGTAGTCCACGCCCTAAACGATGTCTACTAGTTGTTGGAGCAGCAATGCTTTAGTAACGCAGCTAACGCGTGAAGTAGACCGCCTGGGGAGTACGATCGCAAGATTAAAACTCAAAGGAATTGACGGGGGCCCGCACAAGCGGTGGATGATGTGGATTAATTCGATGCAACGCGAAAAACCTTACCTACCCTTGACATGTAACGAACCTCGCAGAGACGTGAGGGTGCCCGAAAGGGAGCGTTAACACAGGTGCTGCATGGCTGTCGTCAGCTCGTGTCGTGAGATGTTGGGTTAAGTCCCGCAACGAGCGCAACCCTTGTCCTTAGTTGCTACCATTCAGTTGAGCACTTTAAGGAGACTGCCGGTGACAAACCGGAGGAAGGTGGGGATGACGTCAAGTCCTCATGGCCCTTATGGGTAGGGCTTCACACGTCATACAATGGTCGGTACAGAGGGTCGCTAACCCGCGAGGGGGTGCCAATCTCAGAAAGCCGATCGTAGTCCGGATTGTAGTCTGCAACTCGACTACATGAAGTCGGAATCGCTAGTAATCGCGGATCAGCATGTCGCGGTGAATACGTTCCCGGGCCTTGTACACACCGCCCGTCACACCATGGGAGTGGGTTCTACCAGAAGTTGCTAGGCTAACCTTCGGGAGGCCGGTTACCACGGTAGGGTTCATGACTGGGGTGAAGTCGTAACAAGGTAGCCGTAGGGGAACCTGCGGCTGGATCACCTCCTTTCTAGAGAAAGGCCGACAGGCCAAGTGTCTACACTTATCGGTTGTGTGTTGAGAAGTACGGAGTGCTGTTCGGGGAACCGGACAGAGACTTCAAAGAGAAAGCTGGGTCAGTAGCTCAGTCGGTTAGAGCACCGTCTTGATAAGGCGGGGGTCATAGGTTCGATTCCTATCTGACCCACCAGTCGTTATAGGGGGTTTAGCTCAGCTGGGAGAGCACCTGCTTTGCAAGCAGGGGGTCGTCGGTTCGATCCCGTCAACCTCCACCATTCTTTTTGAAGGTAAGGAAACAAACAACAGCGAATTCGAGCATCCTGGGTAGGTAGAGGAGGGTTTGAGTTTCTTGTTGCTTGGCTTCTTTAGCCAATCTGTACTTTGCTCTTTAACAAGATAGAAGAAGTAATCAATGTAGTTCTAGTAAAGAACTGCAATGGGTTGATTGTATCGAAACTGGATTCATGACTAGTCGCATGGATCCGGGCAAACGCAAAAGACCGATAACCAGGCATTTTTGGTTATAGGATCAAGCGAATAAGTGCATCTGGTGGATGCCTTGGCGATGATAGGCGATGAAGGACGTGTAAGCCTGCGAAAAGCTTCGGGGAGCTGGCAATTGAGCTTTGATCCGGAGATGTCCGAATGGGGAAACCCACCCGCAAGGGTATCCCAGCCTGAATACATAGGGCTGTGGAGGCGAACTCGGCGAACTGAAACATCTAAGTAGCCGAAGGAAAAGAAATCAACCGAGATTCCGTAAGTAGTGGCGAGCGAACGCGGAAGAGCCTGTACGTGATAATTCAATGCTTAGTAGAACGGAATGGAAAGTCCGGCCATAGTGGGTGATAGCCCCGTATACGAAAAGCACTGGGTGGTACTAAGCGTACGACAAGTAGGGCGGGACACGAGAAATCCTGTCTGAAGATGGGGGGACCATCCTCCAAGGCTAAATACTCATCATCGACCGATAGTGAACCAGTACCGTGAGGGAAAGGCGAAAAGAACCCCGGGAGGGGAGTGAAATAGATCCTGAAACCGGATGCATACAAACAGTGGGAGCGGACTTGTTCCGTGACTGCGTACCTTTTGTATAATGGGTCAGCGACTTACATTCAGTAGCGAGCTTAACCGAGTAGGGGAGGCGTAGCGAAAGCGAGTCCGAATAGGGCGTTCAGTTGCTGGGTGTAGACCCGAAACCAAGTGATCTATCCATGGCCAGGTTGAAGGTGCGGTAACACGCACTGGAGGACCGAACCCACTAGTGTTGCAAAACTAGGGGATGAGCTGTGGATAGGGGTGAAAGGCTAAACAAACTTGGAAATAGCTGGTTCTCCTCGAAAACTATTTAGGTAGTGCCTCATGTATCACTGACGGGGGTAGAGCACTGTTATGGCTAGGGGGTCATCGAGACTTACCAAACCATGGCAAACTCCGAATACCGTCAAGTGCGAGCATGGGAGACAGACATCGGGTGCTAACGTCCGGTGTCGAAAGGGAAACAACCCAGACCCTCAGCTAAGGTCCCAAATGATCAGTTAAGTGGAAAACGAAGTGGGAAGGCATAGACAGCCAGGATGTTGGCTTAGAAGCAGCCATCATTTAAAGAAAGCGTAATAGCTCACTGGTCGAGTCGTCCTGCGCGGAAGATGTAACGGGGCTCAAACTGATAACCGAAGCTAGGGATATGTACTTTGTACATATGGTAGAGGAGCGTTCCGTAGGTCTGTGAAGGTGGCTTGTGAAGGCTGCTGGAGATATCGGAAGTGCGAATGCTGACATGAGTAGCGATAAACAGGGTGAAATTCCTTGTCACCGAAAACCCAAGGTTTCCTGCGCAACGTTCATCGGCGCAGGGTGAGTCGGCCCCTAAGGCGAGGCAGAAATGCGTAGTCGATGGGAAACGGTTTAATATTACCGTACCTTATTGCAATGCGATGCGGGGACGGAGAAAGCTAGGCCAGCCGGGTGTTGGATGTCCCGGTTTAAGCGTGTAGGCGTACTCTCTAGGCAAATCCGGAGAGATTAGCTGAGGCGTGATGACGAGCGAATTTATTCGCGAAGTGGTTGATGCTCTGCTTCCAGGAAAAGCCGCTAAGCTTCAGTTGCAATAAGACCGTACCGCAAACCGACACAGGTGGGTAGGATGAGAATTCTAAGGTGCTTGAGAGAACTCGGGTGAAGGAACTCGGCAAATTGACACCGTAACTTCGGGAGAAGGTGTGCCCCGGTAGTGTGTAGCGACTTGCTCGCGAAGCACGATGGGGTTGCAGTGAAAAGGTGGCTGCGACTGTTTATTAAAAACACAGCACTGTGCCAACACGAAAGTGGACGTATACGGTGTGACGCCTGCCCGGTGCCGGAAGGTTAATTGATGGGGTGCAAGCTCTTGATCGAAGCCCCGGTAAACGGCGGCCGTAACTATAACGGTCCTAAGGTAGCGAAATTCCTTGTCGGGTAAGTTCCGACCCGCACGAATGGCGTAACGATGGCCACACTGTCTCCACCCGAGACTCAGCGAAGTTGAAATGTTTGTGAAGATGCAATCTCCCCGCTGCTAGACGGAAAGACCCCGTGCACCTTTACTGTAGCTTTGCATTGGACTTTGAACAGACTTGTGTAGGATAGCTGGGAGGCTTTGAAGCGGGGACGCTAGTTCTCGTGGAGCCGACGTTGAAATACCAGCCTGGTGTGTTTGAGGTTCTAACCTAGGTCCCTAATCGGGATCGGGGACCGTGCATGGTAGGCAGTTTGACTGGGGCGGTCTCCTCCCAAAGTGTAACGGAGGAGCTCGAAGGTATCCTAGGTACGGTCGGAAATCGTACTGATAGTGCAATGGCATAAGGATGCTTGACTGCGAGACTGACAAGTCGAGCAGGTGCGAAAGCAGGACATAGTGATCCGGTGGTTCTGTATGGAAGGGCCATCGCTCAACGGATAAAAGGTACGCCGGGGATAACAGGCTGATTCCTCCCAAGAGTTCACATCGACGGGGGAGTTTGGCACCTCGATGTCGGCTCATCACATCCTGGGGCTGTAGCCGGTCCCAAGGGTATGGCTGTTCGCCATTTAAAGTGGTACGTGAGCTGGGTTTAAAACGTCGTGAGACAGTTTGGTCCCTATCTGCAGTGGGCGTTGGAAGTTTGAAGGGGGCTGCTCCTAGTACGAGAGGACCGGAGTGGACGAACCTCTGGTGTACCGGTTATGACGCCAGTCGTATCGCCGGGTAGCTAAGTTCGGAAGAGATAACCGCTGAAAGCATCTAAGCGGGAAACTTGCCTTAAGATGAGACTTCCCTAGGAACTTGATTCCTCTGAAGGGTCGTTCAAGACCAGGACGTTGATAGGTCAGGTGTGGAAGCGCAGTAATGCGTTAAGCTAACTGATACTAATTGCCCGTGAGGCTTGATCCTATAACCCAAGATGCCTGAGCATCGGGTTTGCGGGTACAACCAACCCAAAAGATTACTTCTTCTATCGAATGGTTTGCGACGCTTAAGTGCGAAGCGAGCCACAGAAATGCTAGAACGATGTGCAAACACATTGTTCGCCCCAGTTTTGCTTGGCGGCAATAGCGCGTTGGACCCACGCCTTCCCATCTCGAACAGGACCGTGAAACGACGTTGCGCCGATGATAGTGCGGACTACCCGTGTGAAAGTAGGTCACCGCCAGGCTACCCATAGAAAACCCCGAACTCGATGAGTTCGGGGTTTTTGCTTTTGGTTTCAAGTGCCTTGACTGTGCGTATCAATCAATGCACATTGAGACCATGAAGCCGTCTATTGCCCTGCAAGCCCATCGCGACGACATCCGCCGCGTCGTCGCGGCGCATCGAGGCTGCAATGTCCGCGTATTCGGTTCGGTTGCCCACGGCGCCGATACCGAAGCCAGCGATCTTGATCTCTTGATCGATCCAACGCCAGAAACCACCCTGTTCGACATCGGCGCCATCCGCCATGAGCTGCGCAAGTTGCTTGGCGTGCCGGTGGACGTGCTGACGCCCAAGGCGCTGCCAGACAAATTCCGCGACACGGTGCTAGCCGAGGCCATTCCGGTATGAGCCGCGACACCCAGCGCCTGGCCGACTATCTGAATCACGTCTTGCAAGCCATCGCGCGTATCCAGCGCTACACCGAAGCTGCTACCTGCAGGGTCTTCCTGGAGAACGAAATGGTGCAGGATGCGGTAATCCGTAATTTCGAGATCATTGGCGAGGCCTGCCGGAACATCGAACGCCACTATCCCGACTTCGCCGCCGACCATCCGGAAGTGCCATGGGCGTTTGCCTATGAAATGCGCAACGCCTTGGCGCACGGCTACTTCAAGGTTGATCTGGAAATCGTCTGGAAGACCATCCAAAATGATCTCCCTGGCTTGGAATGCCAAGTAGAGGCGCTGGCCGCTGCGCTAGCTTAAGTTATTGTATTTATTGGCTTGCTCTGGCCGGGGCTAAGAATCTTTAAGGAATTTTGCAAAAGGGTGTTGACGCACGGTGCGGCTAACCGTATAGTTCGCCTCCTGCTGCTGACGCAGACAAATAAACGAAGCGAAACACTCGATGTTAGCCAAGTTAGTCTGAACAAGCAAACGCTCTTTAACAAGATACAACCGATAAGCGTAGGCACTTGGCTTTAGGCTAAAGGCTTACGAGATTTGACGGCTTAGGCTGTTGAATCAAGCAATGCCAGTTTTGTTTCAAAAACAGAGATTGAACTCAAGAGTTTGATCCTGGCTCAGATTGAACGCTGGCGGCATGCTTTACACATGCAAGTCGAACGGATTTGAGGGGCTTGCTCCTCAAGTTAGTGGCGAACGGGTGAGTAATGCATCGGAACGTACCGTGTAGTGGGGGATAACTATCCGAAAGGATAGCTAATACCGCATACGATCTACGGATGAAAGCGGGGGCTCGCAAGACCTCGCGCTATACGAGCGGCCGATGTCGGATTAGCTAGTTGGTGGGGTAAAGGCTCACCAAGGCAACGATCCGTAGCGGGTCTGAGAGGATGATCCGCCACACTGGGACTGAGACACGGCCCAGACTCCTACGGGAGGCAGCAGTGGGGAATTTTGGACAATGGACGAAAGTCTGATCCAGCCATGCCGCGTGAGTGAAGAAGGCCTTCGGGTTGTAAAGCTCTTTTGTCCGGGAGCAAATCCTGCCTGCTAATACTAGGTGGGGATGAGAGTACCGGAAGAATAAGGACCGGCTAACTACGTGCCAGCAGCCGCGGTAATACGTAGGGTCCAAGCGTTAATCGGAATTACTGGGCGTAAAGGGTGCGCAGGTGGTTGTGCAAGCCAGATGTGAAATCCCCGGGCTTAACCTGGGAACTGCATTTGGGACTGCACGGCTAGAGTGTGGCAGAGGGGGGTGGAATTCCGCGTGTAGCAGTGAAATGCGTAGAGATGCGGAGGAACACCAATGGCGAAGGCAACCCCCTGGGTTAACACTGACACTCATGCACGAAAGCGTGGGGAGCAAACAGGATTAGATACCCTGGTAGTCCACGCCCTAAACGATGTCTACTAGTTGTTGGAGCAGCAATGCTTTAGTAACGCAGCTAACGCGTGAAGTAGACCGCCTGGGGAGTACGATCGCAAGATTAAAACTCAAAGGAATTGACGGGGGCCCGCACAAGCGGTGGATGATGTGGATTAATTCGATGCAACGCGAAAAACCTTACCTACCCTTGACATGTAACGAACCTCGCAGAGACGTGAGGGTGCCCGAAAGGGAGCGTTAACACAGGTGCTGCATGGCTGTCGTCAGCTCGTGTCGTGAGATGTTGGGTTAAGTCCCGCAACGAGCGCAACCCTTGTCCTTAGTTGCTACCATTCAGTTGAGCACTTTAAGGAGACTGCCGGTGACAAACCGGAGGAAGGTGGGGATGACGTCAAGTCCTCATGGCCCTTATGGGTAGGGCTTCACACGTCATACAATGGTCGGTACAGAGGGTCGCTAACCCGCGAGGGGGTGCCAATCTCAGAAAGCCGATCGTAGTCCGGATTGTAGTCTGCAACTCGACTACATGAAGTCGGAATCGCTAGTAATCGCGGATCAGCATGTCGCGGTGAATACGTTCCCGGGCCTTGTACACACCGCCCGTCACACCATGGGAGTGGGTTCTACCAGAAGTTGCTAGGCTAACCTTCGGGAGGCCGGTTACCACGGTAGGGTTCATGACTGGGGTGAAGTCGTAACAAGGTAGCCGTAGGGGAACCTGCGGCTGGATCACCTCCTTTCTAGAGAAAGGCCGACAGGCCAAGTGTCTACACTTATCGGTTGTGTGTTGAGAAGTACGGAGTGCTGTTCGGGGAACCGGACAGAGACTTCAAAGAGAAAGCTGGGTCAGTAGCTCAGTCGGTTAGAGCACCGTCTTGATAAGGCGGGGGTCATAGGTTCGATTCCTATCTGACCCACCAGTCGTTATAGGGGGTTTAGCTCAGCTGGGAGAGCACCTGCTTTGCAAGCAGGGGGTCGTCGGTTCGATCCCGTCAACCTCCACCATTCTTTTTGAAGGTAAGGAAACAAACAACAGCGAATTCGAGCATCCTGGGTAGGTAGAGGAGGGTTTGAGTTTCTTGTTGCTTGGCTTCTTTAGCCAATCTGTACTTTGCTCTTTAACAAGATAGAAGAAGTAATCAATGTAGTTCTAGTAAAGAACTGCAATGGGTTGATTGTATCGAAACTGGATTCATGACTAGTCGCATGGATCCGGGCAAACGCAAAAGACCGATAACCAGGCATTTTTGGTTATAGGATCAAGCGAATAAGTGCATCTGGTGGATGCCTTGGCGATGATAGGCGATGAAGGACGTGTAAGCCTGCGAAAAGCTTCGGGGAGCTGGCAATTGAGCTTTGATCCGGAGATGTCCGAATGGGGAAACCCACCCGCAAGGGTATCCCAGCCTGAATACATAGGGCTGTGGAGGCGAACTCGGCGAACTGAAACATCTAAGTAGCCGAAGGAAAAGAAATCAACCGAGATTCCGTAAGTAGTGGCGAGCGAACGCGGAAGAGCCTGTACGTGATAATTCAATGCTTAGTAGAACGGAATGGAAAGTCCGGCCATAGTGGGTGATAGCCCCGTATACGAAAAGCACTGGGTGGTACTAAGCGTACGACAAGTAGGGCGGGACACGAGAAATCCTGTCTGAAGATGGGGGGACCATCCTCCAAGGCTAAATACTCATCATCGACCGATAGTGAACCAGTACCGTGAGGGAAAGGCGAAAAGAACCCCGGGAGGGGAGTGAAATAGATCCTGAAACCGGATGCATACAAACAGTGGGAGCGGACTTGTTCCGTGACTGCGTACCTTTTGTATAATGGGTCAGCGACTTACATTCAGTAGCGAGCTTAACCGAGTAGGGGAGGCGTAGCGAAAGCGAGTCCGAATAGGGCGTTCAGTTGCTGGGTGTAGACCCGAAACCAAGTGATCTATCCATGGCCAGGTTGAAGGTGCGGTAACACGCACTGGAGGACCGAACCCACTAGTGTTGCAAAACTAGGGGATGAGCTGTGGATAGGGGTGAAAGGCTAAACAAACTTGGAAATAGCTGGTTCTCCTCGAAAACTATTTAGGTAGTGCCTCATGTATCACTGACGGGGGTAGAGCACTGTTATGGCTAGGGGGTCATCGAGACTTACCAAACCATGGCAAACTCCGAATACCGTCAAGTGCGAGCATGGGAGACAGACATCGGGTGCTAACGTCCGGTGTCGAAAGGGAAACAACCCAGACCCTCAGCTAAGGTCCCAAATGATCAGTTAAGTGGAAAACGAAGTGGGAAGGCATAGACAGCCAGGATGTTGGCTTAGAAGCAGCCATCATTTAAAGAAAGCGTAATAGCTCACTGGTCGAGTCGTCCTGCGCGGAAGATGTAACGGGGCTCAAACTGATAACCGAAGCTAGGGATATGTACTTTGTACATATGGTAGAGGAGCGTTCCGTAGGTCTGTGAAGGTGGCTTGTGAAGGCTGCTGGAGATATCGGAAGTGCGAATGCTGACATGAGTAGCGATAAACAGGGTGAAATTCCTTGTCACCGAAAACCCAAGGTTTCCTGCGCAACGTTCATCGGCGCAGGGTGAGTCGGCCCCTAAGGCGAGGCAGAAATGCGTAGTCGATGGGAAACGGTTTAATATTACCGTACCTTATTGCAATGCGATGCGGGGACGGAGAAAGCTAGGCCAGCCGGGTGTTGGATGTCCCGGTTTAAGCGTGTAGGCGTACTCTCTAGGCAAATCCGGAGAGATTAGCTGAGGCGTGATGACGAGCGAATTTATTCGCGAAGTGGTTGATGCTCTGCTTCCAGGAAAAGCCGCTAAGCTTCAGTTGCAATAAGACCGTACCGCAAACCGACACAGGTGGGTAGGATGAGAATTCTAAGGTGCTTGAGAGAACTCGGGTGAAGGAACTCGGCAAATTGACACCGTAACTTCGGGAGAAGGTGTGCCCCGGTAGTGTGTAGCGACTTGCTCGCGAAGCACGATGGGGTTGCAGTGAAAAGGTGGCTGCGACTGTTTATTAAAAACACAGCACTGTGCCAACACGAAAGTGGACGTATACGGTGTGACGCCTGCCCGGTGCCGGAAGGTTAATTGATGGGGTGCAAGCTCTTGATCGAAGCCCCGGTAAACGGCGGCCGTAACTATAACGGTCCTAAGGTAGCGAAATTCCTTGTCGGGTAAGTTCCGACCCGCACGAATGGCGTAACGATGGCCACACTGTCTCCACCCGAGACTCAGCGAAGTTGAAATGTTTGTGAAGATGCAATCTCCCCGCTGCTAGACGGAAAGACCCCGTGCACCTTTACTGTAGCTTTGCATTGGACTTTGAACAGACTTGTGTAGGATAGCTGGGAGGCTTTGAAGCGGGGACGCTAGTTCTCGTGGAGCCGACGTTGAAATACCAGCCTGGTGTGTTTGAGGTTCTAACCTAGGTCCCTAATCGGGATCGGGGACCGTGCATGGTAGGCAGTTTGACTGGGGCGGTCTCCTCCCAAAGTGTAACGGAGGAGCTCGAAGGTATCCTAGGTACGGTCGGAAATCGTACTGATAGTGCAATGGCATAAGGATGCTTGACTGCGAGACTGACAAGTCGAGCAGGTGCGAAAGCAGGACATAGTGATCCGGTGGTTCTGTATGGAAGGGCCATCGCTCAACGGATAAAAGGTACGCCGGGGATAACAGGCTGATTCCTCCCAAGAGTTCACATCGACGGGGAGTTTGGCACCTCGATGTCGGCTCATCACATCCTGGGGCTGTAGCCGGTCCCAAGGGTATGGCTGTTCGCCATTTAAAGTGGTACGTGAGCTGGGTTTAAAACGTCGTGAGACAGTTTGGTCCCTATCTGCAGTGGGCGTTGGAAGTTTGAAGGGGGCTGCTCCTAGTACGAGAGGACCGGAGTGGACGAACCTCTGGTGTACCGGTTATGACGCCAGTCGTATCGCCGGGTAGCTAAGTTCGGAAGAGATAACCGCTGAAAGCATCTAAGCGGGAAACTTGCCTTAAGATGAGACTTCCCTAGGAACTTGATTCCTCTGAAGGGTCGTTCAAGACCAGGACGTTGATAGGTCAGGTGTGGAAGCGCAGTAATGCGTTAAGCTAACTGATACTAATTGCCCGTGAGGCTTGATCCTATAACCCAAGATGCCTGAGCATCGGGTTTGCGGGTACAACCAACCCAAAAGATTACTTCTTCTATCGAATGGTTTGCGACGCTTAAGTGCGAAGCGAGCCACAGAAATGCTAGAACGATGTGCAAACACATTGTTCGCCCCAGTTTTGCTTGGCGGCAATAGCGCGTTGGACCCACGCCTTCCCATCTCGAACAGGACCGTGAAACGACGTTGCGCCGATGATAGTGCGGACTACCCGTGTGAAAGTAGGTCACCGCCAGGCTACCCATAGAAAACCCCGAACTTGATGAGTTCGGGGTTTTTGCTTTGGGCGGCGCCCAAAGTTTGATTGCGGTGCGGACTCTTGAGAAGATGGCGCGATATAGAAAGCGCGCTTACCTAACCTTGGAGACACCATGTCGTATCTACTACTTATCGTCGAACCGCTGGGACAGCGCGCCGAGCGGCCCGAAGGGGAAGGTGCCCAGGCTTACCGGCGTATGTTGGACTATACCGCCGATCTCAAGGCACGCGGCGTATTGCTGGGCAGCAACTCGCTGACCTCCAGCGAACACGGGGTACGGGTCCAGCGCAGAGAGGGACGTCAGGCGCTGTTGGACGGCCCATTCGCCGAGGCCAAGGAAATGGTGGGCGGCTACTTCCTGCTCGATTGTGCCACGCGTGAAGAAGCCATCGCCTTAGCCGCCGAATGCCCGGCGGCCGAGTGGTGTACGGTCGAGGTCCGCGAGACAGGCCCCTGTTTCGAGTAGCCCCGCCGGGCCCGCAGAACGGCCATCGAAAATAATTTCAAAATAATCGCTCTTGCCTGTCGATCCGGTCTCGTCTCGTTCGTCGTGTAGATAGAAGCCCACCTTTTGGCGCTTCCTTCAACCACAGAGCAGGAGAGAGCGATGCGATTCATGATTATCGTGAAGGCCAATGCCGATACCGAAGCCGGCGTCATGCCCGATGAGCAGCTGCTGGGCGCAATGGTGGACTACCACGAAGCCTTGGCCAAAGCCGGCGTATTGCTCGATGCTACCGGGCTCAAGCCCAGTTCGGCAGGCTGGCGGGTCCGCTACGACAAAGGCGAGCGGACCATCATCGACGGTCCTTTCGCCGAGACCAAGGAGCTGATCGCCGGCTATACCTTGATACAGGTGCGATCCCGCGAAGAAGCGATGGAGTGGGTGCGGCGTTTTCCCGCGCCACATGGCAAGCAAGCGAGTGGCGAGATCGAAGTCCGCCAGCTGTTCGAACTGGATGACTTTACGCCAGGCGAATCCATAGCGCGTTTCCGTGAATTGGATGCCCAGCTGTAGACCCACCACCTATCCTGGAGGAATCATCATGCTCAGCCTTATTCTGCTTGCACTCGCCATCGCCCTGCTCCTGCTGCTGATCCATGCAGCCAGACGACCCGACACCTTCCGGATCGAACGCAGCACCCGCATCCAGGCCGCACCCGAGCGGGTCTTTGCCCTGATCAACGACCTGCACGGCTTCAACAGCTGGAACCCTTTCGAAAAGAAGGACCCGGCGATCAAAGGCGAGTATGGCGCCATCACCAGCGGCCCCGGTGCCGTCTATGCCTGGGAGAGCCAGAAGGTGGGCGTGGGCCGGATGACCATCGTCGACACGGTGCCCGAATCCAGGGTCATCATGAAGCTCGATTTTTTCAAACCCTTTGTCGCTAATAATATGGCCGAATTCAACTTGCGGGCCGATCGCGACGGCACCCAGGTCAGTTGGGCCATGCACGGGCCGACGCCATTTATCTCCAAGCTGATGCAGGTGTTCTTCAGCATGGACAAGATGGTAGGGAAGGATTTCGATGACGGCCTGGCCAATCTCAAGACCTTGCTGGAGCGCCACTAACCATTTCTTTGCAATATGACGAGGAATGACAGCCATGCATAAGCAGATCTATCTCAATATCGCAGTAGCCGATCTCGACCGTTCCAAAGCCTTTTTCAAGCAGATCGGCTTTGATTTCGAGCCGAAATTCAGCAATGAGCAAGGCGCCTGCATGATCGTAGGCGACAATATTTTCACCATGCTGCTGACCAGGCCTTTCTTTCAAACCTTTACAGGCAAGCCGCTGAACGACGCCCGCGAGACGACGGAAGTCCTGATCTGCCTCTCCTGCGATAGCCGGGCCGAGGTGGACGAACTGGTCGCCAAAGCCATTGCCGCCGGTGGCGCTGCGCCACGTAAACCACAAGACTACGGCTTTATGTACAGTCATGGCTTCGAAGACCTGGACGGGCATATCTGGGAATTGGCCTATATGGACCCGAACGCGGATTGCCCGGCATGATGAATGCAAGCCAGGCAGCGACGCACCAGGCGATCGAAGCGACCTGGCGGCTCGAATCCGCCAAGGTCATCGCCTGCGTCGCTCGCCTGGTGCGTGATATCGGCTTGGCGGAGGAACTGGCACAGGATGCATTGGTGGCGGCACTGGAGCATTGGCCGATCGAAGGTGTGCCTATCAACCCCGCGGCCTGGTTGATGACCACCGCCAAACACCGCGCCCTCGATCGTTTGCGGCAAGACGTCTTGCATGCCCGCAAACAAGAGGAGCTAGGGCGGGATCTGGATGCATTGGAGGCCCACTTGGTACCGGACTTTGTCGATGCACTGGATGCCGCCAGGGTAGATGACATCGGCGACGACCTGCTCAGGCTGATCTTCACTGCTTGTCATCCGGTGTTGTCCACCGAGGCGCGGGTCGCACTGACGCTACGTCTGCTGGGCGGTTTGAGTACCGAGGAAATCGCCCGCGCGTTCCTGTTGCCGGAAGCCACCATTGCCCAACGCATCGTCCGAGCCAAGCGCACCCTGACCGCCGCCAAGGTACCGTTCGAAGTACCGCAGGCCGATGCACGTGCGCCCAGGCTGGCCTCGGTACTTGAAGTCATCTACCTTATCTTCAATGAAGGGTATGCCGCCACGGCCGGCGACGACTGGATGCGCCCGGCCTTATGTGAGGAAGCACTGCGCCTGGGTCGTATCCTGGCGGAACTGAGTCCGCACGAAAGCGAAGTACACGGGCTGGTGGCCTTGATGGAAATCCAGGCTTCACGTAGTCACGCCCGGGTCGATGCGCAAGGCCAACCAGTGCTATTGTTGGAACAGGATCGTCGTCGCTGGGACCGGCTACTTATCCGCCGCGGCTTGAGCGCATTGGCGAAAGCGCAGTCGCTCGGCGGTGCAAGCGGCCCCTATACCTTGCAAGCCGCCCTATCGGCCTGCCATGCCCGGGCCCAGACGGCGGCGGATACCGACTGGTTCCAGATCGTGGCGCTTTATGATGCACTGACGCAGGTCGCGCCCTCTCCCGTGGTGGAGCTGAATCGTGCGGTCGCGGTCGGCATGGCCTTTGGGCCGGCCGCCGGCTTGGAGATAGTCGACACACTGATTGCGCACCCTGCCCTGGCGAACTACCACTGGTTGCCCAGCGTGCGGGGCGATCTACTGGCCAAGCTTGGACAGATGGAAGCGGCACGGGCGTCGTTCAAGCAGGCTGCCGGGATGACGCGCAACGGGCGGGAGCGGGCATTGTTGCTGGCGCGGGCGGCAGACGTGGGGGCGTAGTGTCGACCTGGGACGGCAGATCTTGTTTCGCCCTGTCATCAAATCAGCGATTTGCTTGCGTATGCTGAGCGCACCATCCTGGCGGGAGAAGATCATGCTGTATCCGGAACTGTTTGCGTCGCTGGAAAAAGCACGTTGGAGCATGAAGGACGATATTCCCTGGGACGCCTTCGAGCCCGCCCGGCTCACTGACGAACAAGCCCAGACAATTCGGCTGAACGCCATTACCGAGTGGTCGGCTTTACCCGCGACCGAAATGTTCTTGCGCGACAACCGGGACGACAGCGATTTCTCCGCCTTTATGTCGGTCTGGTTCTACGAGGAGCAGAAGCACTCCCTGGTACTGATGGAATATCTGCGTCGTTTCCGGCCGGCACTGCTGCCGACCGAGGCGGAGCTGCATGCCGTCCGATTCGAATTCGATCCCGCTCCTCCCCTGGAAACGTTGATGCTGCATTTTTGCGGCGAGCTGAGGCTCACCCAATGGTATCGGCAGGCATCGGACTGGCATAGCGAACCGGTGATCAAGCATATCTACAAGACCATCTCCCAAGATGAGGCCAGGCATGGGGGGGCCTATCTGAAGTATATGAAGCGGGCGATCGAGCGGCTCGGCGACGAGGCGCGCTATGCCTTTGCCAAGATCGGTGTGCTGATGGCCGCCAGCGGCAAATCCGGTAAGCCCATGCATCCGACCAATCTGCACGTCAACCAATCGCTCTATCCGCTAGATACCATACAAAGCCGGCTACCCGATCCGGATTGGCTGGCACATTGGCTGGACGAGCAAATTCATTTCGACAAGGCGTGCGAGGCGCGGGTGATTGGCGGTATCCTGCGCAATCTAGCCAGTCTATTCGACCGTACTTTCGATACCCCTTCCCAACTCAATCTCTACCGTAAGGAATTGCAGCGTCGGATCGCTGCCACCACGCACGTGGCGGATGGTCTCGCCGCCGCATAGGCGCCATGAACCCGTATCTCCCCGCTGATTTTGAAGACAAGCTCTGCGCACCGGAACATTTGGCCGAACGTTTGGCACGGCTTCCCCGGCCCTTGGTGTTTACCAACGGCTGTTTCGATATCCTGCACCGCGGCCATGTGACCTATCTGGCGCAAGCCCGGGCCTTGGGCGCCAGCATGGTGGTGGCGGTCAATACCGATGCCTCGGTCAGGCGCTTGGGCAAGGGTGATGACCGGCCCATCAATCCCACCGAGAATCGTGCTGCCGTCCTGGCGGCCTTGGCGGCGGTGGATCTGGTGACCTGGTTCGATGCCGATACCCCCCTGGAACTGATACTTGCCATCGCGCCCGACCGTTTGGTGAAAGGCGGGGATTGGACCGCCGACAAGATCGTCGGTAGCCGCGAAGTGCTGGCACGGGGCGGCCAGGTGCATTCCATCCCCTTTCAATTCGACACCTCGACGACCGCGACCCTGCGCAAGATTCGCGCTGCACAATAAGGGCCGCCATGACTGTGACGCATCACCCCACCCCGCTCTACGACCTTATCGAGGAATTTCAACGGCAGGGGCTAAGCGAGCCCTATCTGCTGACGCAAGTGGTCGTGATTCTGTTGAGTGCCCTGGCGGCCTGGGTGTTCAGCCGGGCGCTCCGCCCCAAGGTACGCCGAGCCGGCGCCGCCAATTGGAAAGTCAGTTCAGAAGGCGTGGCCAGGCTGCTTTACCCGCTGATTTTCTGGGTGAGCGTGGAGATAGGCACGGTGTTTTGGCGCGGTGAACATAGCGTCACCCTATTGAGGCTGTTTTCAAGCTTGCTATCGGTCCTGGTACTGGTGCGTGCACTGGCTTATCTATTGCAAGCGGTGTTTGTCCAGTCGGAGTGGGTAAAGCGGGCCATCAAGGTCCTGGCCTGGATGGTTTGGCTGGTATTTGCCCTGCATATTACCGGTGCACTGCCGGAAATCGAGGCTGGCTTGATAGGCATCAAGTTCCGGCTAGGGAAGCAGGACATCAACTTGCTGATGGTGATCAATGGCGTCATATCGGTTGCCGTGACCGTACTGCTCGCCATGTGGCTGGGCCGCTTGACCGAACAGCGGGTGATGGCCGCCACCTCCCTGGACTTAAGCCTGCGCGTGGTGGTCACCAAGGTACTGCGCACTATTCTGGTGCTTATGGGCATATTGATTGCTCTGCCCTTGGTAGGGATAGACCTGACCGTGCTGTCGGTTTTCGGCGGCGCGCTGGGCGTGGGCCTGGGATTCGGATTGCAGAAGGTGGCCAGCAACTATGTATCGGGATTTATTATTCTGCTCGATGGGTCCATCCGCATCGGCGATATCGTTGTGATCGACAATCGGCAGGGTACGATCTCCAGCATCACCTCGCGCTATGTGCTGCTGCAGCTGGGCGATGGTACCGAAGCCATCATCCCCAACGAAACCTTGATCACCTCCACGGTGCTGAATCTGTCGCACTCGAATAAGCTGATCCGGGTGGTGATGCCCTTTCTGGTGGCCTACGGAGCCAACCTGGACTTGGTCAGCAGCTTGCTGCTGGCCGCCGCAGCCGAGGAAGAGCGGATATTGAAGGATCCCGCGCCGGCATTTTTCCTGAAACAGTTTGGCGACAAGGGCATCGAGTTGGAACTGGCCTTCTGGATCGGTGATCCGGATCAAGGTACCGGCTCCTTGCGATCGACCTTGAACATGCAGATCTGGCGCGCCTTCAGTCAGCATGGGATAGAAATCCCCAACCCGCGCCAGGAAATACATTTGCATTACGATAAGGCTGAGTCGGGTATTGAAGTGTCATCTTCGAGCACGCGCTAGGCAATTGAAAAGGCGTAAAATTGTTTTTTTGTAGTCCGTCACAAGGGAATTGCAATGCTTCATTGGCTAAATGGCCTGGTTGAACTGCCGTGGTGGGGGTATATCCTCGTTGCGCTGGGCCTGACCCACATCACCATCGCTTCGGTAACCATTTTCCTGCACCGGCATCAGGCGCATCGGTCCCTGGATCTGCATCCGATCCCCAGCCATTTCTTCCGCTTCTGGCTGTGGCTGACGACCGGCATGATCACCAAGGAGTGGGCTGCCGTCCATCGTAAGCACCATGCCCGTTGCGAGACGCCGGATGATCCGCATAGCCCGCAAACACGCGGTATCAAGAAGGTCTTGCTGGAAGGCTCGGAGCTCTACCGTGTCGAGTCGAAGAATAGCGAGACCCTGGCGAACTTCGGTCACGGCACGCCGGACGATTGGCTGGAACGCCATGTCTATACCAAGCGCAGCATGTGGGGCGTGATCGCCATGGCGATCATCAATATGCTGCTGTTCGGACCGAACGGTATCTGGATCTGGGCCGTGCAGATGATCTGGATTCCCATCACCGCCGCCGGCATCATCAACGGCATCGGCCATTTCTGGGGCTATCGCAATTTCGAAAACGAAGATGCTTCGCGCAATATCGTGCCGTGGGGCATCCTGATCGGCGGCGAGGAACTGCACAACAATCACCATACCTTCGGGACATCGGCCAAGCTGTCCAACAAGCCATGGGAATTCGATATCGGCTGGTTGTATATCCGTACCCTGGAAGTGCTGGGAATGGCCAAGGTGAAGCGGGTCGCGCCGGCGGTAAAGGTGGTCGCACCCAAGCCGCAAGCCGATCTGGAAACCTTGCAGGCGGTGATTGCCAATCGTTATGAGATTGCCGCTGTCTATGCCCGCCAGCTGAAAGCCACCGTGGCGCTGGAAATCGAACAATTGCGCGAACGTGCCCCGCATATGCCGCAATTCCAGTTCAATCCCAAGCGCGCCATGAAGCGCTGGCTGAAGCAGGATCGCAAGGACACGCCAACGGAAGATCAAGCCAAGCTGGATGCGCTGTTGGCCGAATCCAAGGTATTGCATACGGTTTACAATATGCGCCAGGAGTTGACGGCGCTGTGGGAACGCTCCTCCAGCTCCAAGGAACAACTGCTCAAGCAACTGCAGGATTGGTGCGCGCGCGCCGAAGCCAGTGGTATCGAAGCACTGCGCGAGTTCTCCTTGCGCTTGCGGGGCGTAGCCCTGGCATAATTGCCCTCTTGTCCAGCCGGGGCGGTCCTGTGGCCGCCCCGTTGCGTTTGTCATCCAAGGAAGAACTATGTCTATTCAGCGTTACCACGTGGGACCCCGACTGTCCGAGATCGTCGTCCACAACAATACGGTCTACCTGGCCGGCCAAGTGGCGGAAGCGACCCTGAAGCTGGGTGTCAAGGCGCAGACCGAAGAAACGCTGGGCATGATAGACCGGCTGCTTGGCGAAGTAGGCAGCGACAAGACCAAGATCCTCACGGCGCAGATCTGGCTGGCCGATATGGCCGACTACGACGGCATGAACGAAGCCTGGTCGGCCTGGGTACCGCAAGGCCACACGCCTGCTCGCGCCACGGTGGAATCGAAGCTGGCTTCGCCCGACTACAAGGTCGAGATCAAGATCGTCGCTGCGCTGTAAAGCACGGCTACCCCATCAATCGGCCCCCGTTTCGCATCGTGTGAAGCGGGGGCCGTGTTTTTCACACTATGCTGTAGCTCATGGAAACCACCTCCTTTATCTCCGCCACCGTCCTGCTGATCCTGGTGACCGATCCGCTGGGCAATATTCCGCTGTTTGTCGGACTGCTGCGCCAGGTCGATCCGGCCAGGCGGCGGCGCATCATCATCCGCGAAGTGTTCCTGGCTTACTCGCTGCTGTTGTTCTTCCTGTTTTTTGGCCAGCGTGTCCTGGATGTGATGCATCTGAGCGAAACCTCGCTGGGTATCGCCGGCGGCGTGATCCTGTTCCTGATCTCGCTGAAAATGATCTTTCCCCACCCGGAAGGCGCCTTCGCCCACCAGGTCAAAGGCGAGCCCTTCCTGGTGCCGCTGGCCATACCCTTTATTGCCGGGCCGTCGGCCATCGCGACCGTGCTGCTGATGGTGTCCCGCGACCCCGATAGGATCGTCGAGTGGATAGGCGCCTTGACGGTGGCCATGCTGGTCTCCGCCGTCGTACTGGGCTTTGCCGAGAAGATCGCGGAATTCCTCGGTGAGCAGGTCACCATGGCCTTCGAACGGCTGATGGGACTGATATTGACCGCCATCGCCATCGAAATGCTGTTGGGAGGCATCCAGGCCTTTGTGCTGCAGATACGTAATGCTCCCCCCTTATAATTCACCTTTTACCGCATTCCTGGAGTTCCTATGACGCTTGATGACATGAAAAAGGCGGCCGCACGCGCCGCCATCGCCTTTGTACCCGACAACTGCGTCGTCGGCGTCGGCACCGGCTCCACCGCCAACCACTTCATCGACGCGCTGGCCGAGATCAAGGGCCGTATCGAGGGCGCGGTAGCCAGTTCCGAAGCATCCGCCGCGCGGCTCAAATCGCATGGCATCGCGGTGTTCGATCTGAATGCCGTGGATCGGCTGCCCATCTATGTGGACGGCGCCGACGAAATCAATCGGCACCTGCATGCGGTCAAGGGCGGCGGGGCTGCGTTGACACGGGAAAAGATCGTGGCGGCGGTGGCGGAACAATTCATCTGCATCGCGGACGAAAGCAAGCTGGTGGATATTTTGGGCAAGTTTCCCCTGCCGGTGGAAGTGATCCCGATGGCGCGTAGCCATGTCGCACGGGAGCTGGTGCAGCTCGGCGGCCGGCCGGTCTACCGCGAGGGCGTGGTGACCGACAACGGCAATATCATCCTGGATGTGCACGGCCTGGCCATTGCCGAACCGGGCAAGCTGGAGGGCGAGATCAATCAGATCGTCGGCGTGGTGACCAATGGCTTGTTCGCCCGCCGCCGTGCCGATGTACTGCTGCTTGGTGGCAGCAGTGGCGTACAGACGATTCGATAGGCACCATCCCGCCGGCCCTTGTCACAGAAATTTCTTTTGGCTCGGACGGGCGGGCATGCCAAGCTAGGATCGCGCCCTTTTTTTCGGCGCAAGTGTGGTTGCTTCGCGGCCGCGTAGTTGAATATGTCTCAGCCTCCCCCTGTACGAGGGGAGGGGTCGTTTATATCCGAGGGAATTGCACGATGTCCGAACATATTTCGAAGCAGTTCGATGTTGAGCTGGAAACCGCGCGCGGCAAGATCCTGGCCATGGCGGGCCTGGTGGAGGAACAGTTTCGCGATGCCATGAAAGCGCTGGAGGCGGGCGATGTCGAGCTGATCGACAAGGTGATAGAGACCGAAAACCAGGTCAATGGCATGCATGTCGAAATCGACGACGACTGCATGCATATCATCGCGCGCCGGCAACCGGCCGCCAGCGATCTGCGCATGGTGTTGACCGTCATCAAGGTGGTCAATGATCTGGAACGCATCGGCGACAAGGCCTGCAAGATTTCCCGGCGCGCCAAGCAGATCTATGAAGGCGGGCGCATCAATGTGCCGCGCATGTCCGATCTGACTTACCAGTCCAATATCGCCCTGACCATGTTGCGCACGGCGCTGGACGGTTTCGCCCGGCTCGATCCGACCGTGGCCGGCCTGGTGGCGCGGGAAGATATCAAGCTGGACGAGGAGTTCAAGGCCATTCAGCGGCAGCTGATCACGTATATGATGGAAGATCCGCGCACCATCAGCCTGGCGCTGGAAATCATCGAGATCGCCAAGGCGATCGAGCGGGTGGGCGACCACGCCAAGAATATCGCCGAATATGTCGTTTACCTGGTCAAGGGTATCGATGTGAGGCATAGCCCGGTAGAAGAAATCGAGAAGCAGGCACGGTAGTCGTACCACCAATGCACGTAACGGCTGCGTTGGGCGAGCAAACAGAAGAATTGTCGTGGTTTCGTGACGTTTAATGCGTGCAGAAGCCCCGCGCGTGTGCGTGGGGCTTGTTTTTTGTGTCCGCCCTTCGGACAATCCGCCCATTCCTGCCGACCGAGAACCTGAATGAGCCCCCCGCATACCATCGCCGCCGTCGATCTCGGTTCCAATAGCTTCCGTTTACAGGTCGCCCGAGTCGTTGACGACCAGATTTATCCCCTTGATGCGCTGAAGGACACGGTGCGCTTTGCCGCCGCCCTGGACGACCACGGCAAGCTCGACGAGAAGGGCCAGACACGCGCCTTGGCCGCCCTGGCCCGTTTCGGCGAGCGCCTCCGCGGCATGCCGCGCGAGCATGTGCGGGTGGTGGCGACCAATACCTTGCGCGTCGCCAAGAACGCGGGGGATTTCCTGCCGCGCGCGGAAGCGGCGCTGGGCTTTCCGATCGAAGTGATCGCCGGCCGTGAAGAAGCGCGCCTGATCTATATCGGCGCGGCGCATAGCCTGCCGGCCAGCAAGGAAAAGCGGTTGGTGGTGGATATCGGTGGCGGTTCCACCGAATTTATCGTCGGCCAGCATTTCAAGCCGCTGAAGACCGAGAGTCTGCTGATGGGTTGTGTCAGCTACAGCCTGAAGTTCTTTCCCGACGGCAAGCTGACGCGGCAAGCTTTTCGCGATGCGGAGCTGGCGGCGCGTAGCGAGTTGCAGGCCATCGTGCAGGAATTCAACCGCGAGCATTGGCAGTTGGCCATCGGCACGTCCGGCACTGCCCGGTCCTTGAGCGATATCCTGGAGTTGAACCGCTTGTCGGCGCGCGGCGTCACGCAGGTCGGCATGGAGCAATTGCGCGAAATCATGCTGCGGGCCGGCCATATCGATGCCGTGCAGCTGAATGGATTGCGCGCCGACCGTCGGCCGGTATTGCCCGGCGGCTTTGCCATCATGGCCGCCGTATTCGCCGAGCTGGGCGTGGAACATATGGGGATCACGCTGGGTGCCCTGCGGGATGGCGTACTGTACGACCTGATCGGCCGCCATCACCAGCGCGATCTGCGCGAGGTGACGGTGACCCAGTTCAAGCGCCGCTATCACGTGGATATGCAGCAGCAGACGCGGGTAGCCAAGCTGGCGGAGCACTTCTATCGGCAATTGGCCGCCAGCATGGCGATCGATCCAGAACTGGACCTGTCCTTGCTGCTATGGGCCGCCAAGCTGCACGAGATCGGCTTGTCGATTTCCCATTCCAGTTATCACAAGCACTCCGCCTATATCCTGCAACACGCCGATATGCCGGGTTTTTCCAGCCATGAACAGTCGCGCTTGGCCTTGCTGGTATTGGGTCACAAGGGTGGACTGAAGAAACTGGGCAGCGGCCATGCCGCCGACCGGTGGGCGCGTGTGCTGTCGCTGCGCCTGGCGGTGCTGTGTTGCCGTAGCCGGATCGATCGCGATTCTCCCCCTATCCAACTGAAAGCAACCGTGACCGGTTTCAGCCTGGACGCCCCGGATGACTGGCTGGCGGTCAATCCACTTACCCACACCGCTTTGCTGCAGGAAGCGGAGGAGTGGCGCAATATCGGCCAGTCGCTGCAACTGTCCGCCAATTTCCAGCATTGGGCGTAGCCCCGCGTCAGCTGTTCCCCATCTTCTGCTGCGCCGCACAATTCACACTGGCTTTTTGCTGAAAATCCTTTAAAATCCGCGCCCTTGCGTATCCCGCCTCTCCGGTGGGATACGACTGCCTGACCGCTGCGCCTCTTACCCGAGGCAAGGCGGCAGCTACTTGGGTTCGGCGCCACAAGCGTCGGCCTGCCTGAAATCCCTCTACCCGAGGTTGTGCCATGCTTCGCCGTTTGCTGCCCTCCGCAGCTGCCATGCCCTATGTCCTGCTGGTTTTCGCCGCCCTGTGCTGGGCCGGCAACTTTATCCTTGCCCGTGCCATGCACGCGGATATCCCCCCCGTCACCCTGGCCTTCGGCCGCTGGCTGGTGGCCATGCTGGTACTCTTGCCGATTGCCTGGCCCCGCATCCGCGCCCAGAAGGCCCGCCTGCTGAAATCCTGGAAGCGTCTGCTTTGGCTGGCCGGCTATGGCATCGCCGTTTCGAACACCCTGATCTATATCGGCCTGCACCATACCCATGCGACCAATGCGGTACTGTTCAATGCGCTGATTCCGCTGATGGTCATGCTGTTGAGCTGGATGGTCTGGCGCAAGCCGCTGGCCGGGCGGGAGTGGACCGGGATGGGCGCCTCCCTGCTGGGCGTGCTGCTGATCGTCTGCCATGGCGATATCGCTCGCCTGTTCGGGCTCGAGCTCAATGGCGGCGATGCGCTGGTGGTTGCCGGGCTTGCCAGCTGGTCGGCCTACACCGTCCTGCTGCGCGGCCTGCCAGACGGCCTGGATCGCTTTGCGGTGCTCTGGCTGACCATTGCCCTGGGTCTCTTGATGCTGTTGCCTTTCTTCGCCTGGGAGGTCGCGCACGTCGGCTTGCCGGCCGTCAATCAAGACAATCTGCTCAGCATCCTCTACCTGGGGATCTTCCCTTCGGTGATTGCGCTGACCGCCTATATGCGCGCCGTGGCCAGCCTGGGACCGACGCGGGCGGCCGGCTTCCTGCACCTGATTCCCGCCTTCGGCGCGGTCGGCGCGGGCATTTTCCTGAACGAGCAACTTGCGCTGTACCACGTGCTGGGACTGGCGATCATTTTTGCGGGCCTATATTGGGCGCAAGGCCAAAGTCAAGCGCAGCCGGGTGCGACTGTGGCGCAAAAACCTCTATCTAGGTAATTAAATGAAAAGATTGAAAAAAATAACTGTGTTATGAGCGCTTGCTTCGTAGAATCCGCCGCTTCTTATATATAAGTGGCACAAATACGATGATCAGCGTCTTTCAATCATTGTTTGGCATGACCTGCTTGCTCGCGCTCGGCTATGCTTTTTCGGCCGACAGGCGCGCCATCAGTTGGCGCTTGGTCGGCTTCGGGGTTCTCCTACAGGTGGTGCTGTGTCTGCTGGTCAGTCATGTCCCGGCCGTGAAGGAGGGTTTCCGGTCGGTCAGCATGAGCTTTGTCACCTTGCTGAGCTTTGCCCGTGAAGGTTCCAAATTCGTCTTCGGCGAGGACTTGGCGTCACCGAATGGCAAGTTGGGATTTATCTTTGTTTTCAACGTATTGCCGATTGTCATCTTCTTTTCGGCATTTACGGCCTTGCTCTATCACTTTGGCATTCTGCAGAAGATCGTGGTGGTCTTCGCCTGGGTCATGAAGCGCACCATGCGCTTGACCGGCCCGGAGAGCCTGGCGGTGGCCGGCAATATCTTCCTTGGCCAGACCGAGGCGCCACTGTTGGTGAAGCCTTTCATCAAGAACATGAGCCGGTCCGAGTTGATGACCATGATGACCGGCGGACTGGCGCATCTATCCGGTTCGGTCCTGGCTGCCTATGTGACCTTCCTCGGCGGTGCCGATCCAGAGCAGCAGGCCCGCTTTGCCTCCTATCTGCTGCTGTCCTCGGTCATGAATGCGCCAGCCGCCATCCTGTTCGCCAAGATGCTGCTGCCGCAGACCGAGATCGATCCCAAGGGCAAGGAAAAATTCGAGTACGACCACGGCCACCATGGCAATTTCATCAATGCCATTGTGCAGGGCACCATCGATGGCGTCCGTCTCGCGGTCATCATCGCCGCCATCCTGGTGGCCTTCGTTTCGCTGATCGCCATGTTCAACCACTTGCTGCTGCATGTAGTCGGCAACTGGTGGGGCATCAATGAGCTGATCCGCAGCTCCACCAATGGCGCATTCGACGGCCTGTCCATGCAATACATTTTCGGCCAGGGCTTCCGCGTGATCGCCTGGGCGATCGGGGTGGACTGGAAAGAGACGCTGCATGTGGGTTCGCTGCTGGGCCAGAAGATCGTGATCAACGAATTCGTCGCCTACCTCGACCTGACGCGTATGCAGGCGGCCGGCTTGCTGTCTGAACGCGCCATCGTGATCTCTACCTTCGCGCTGGCTTCGTTCGCCAACTTCTCCTCGGTAGGCATCTGCGTAGCCGGCATCGGTTCGATGGCGCCGAACCAGCAGGGGAACTTGGCGGCCATCGGCATGCGCGCCTTGTTCGCGGCCATCCTGGCCGGTCTATGCACCGCTTGCGTGGCGAATATCTTCCTGTACTCGAATTAAGATGGCATGACCAAAGACCAGGTGGATATCCACCTGTCTTTGTTACCGTCACCGGCATGACGAGAATTTGATTTGTTTTCCGGCTGCCCACAAAAAACCCGCATCTGAAAAATGCGGGTTTTTTGCTTAGACCGCCTGGTCCGGATGCTGATTGACGAAGCGCAACTCGGGCGGATAAGGGAAAAAATCTTCCACGTGCCCCGCCGTGATACGCGCCTGCCGGCTGCGCCAGAAGGCCGGGTTGAGCAGGTCGCGGTGGTGCTGCAGGAAAACCCGGCGGATTTCGTTGGGGCCCAGCAGGAAGCGGGCGAATTCCTCGGGGAACACATCGTTGCGGGCAACCGGATACCAGGGCTCGCTGGCCATTTCCATTTCCGGGCTGGGTGCTTCCGGGATTTCGCGGAAGTTGCAGTCGGTCATGTACTCGATTTCGTCATAATCGTAGAACACCACGCGGCCGTAACGGGTGATGCCGAAATTCTTGAATAGCATATCGCCGGGAAAAATATTCGCCGTGGCCAGTTCGCGGATGGCATTGCCGTAATCGGCCACCGCATGCTCCAGCTGCGCGGTGGTGGCCCGGTTGAGGAACATATTCAGCGGTTCCATGCGGCGCTCGATATACAGGTGGCGTATCACCACCTCGTGCTCGTCTTCTTCCAGCAGGCTGGGTGCGAGGGTGCGCAGCTCGGTCAGCAATTCCTCGGTAAAACGCTGCTTGGGGAGGGCGACATTGCTGAATTCAAGCGTGTCGGCCATCCGGCCCACCCGGTCGTGCTGTTTCACCAGCTGGTATTTCGCCAGCACGATCTCCTTGGTGACATCCTTGGTCGGTGCGATCTCGTCCTTGATCAGCTTGAAGACATAGGGGAAGGAGGGCAGGGTGAACACCAGCATGACCAGGCCGCGAATACCGGGCGCGACGATAAAATCGTCGCGCGAGTGGCGCAAGTGGTGCATCAGGTCGCGGTAGAACACCGTCTTGCCCTGCTTGGCCAGGCCTAGCATGGTGTACAGCTCCGCCTTGGGCTTGAAGGGCAGCATGGAGCGCAGGAAGCCGACGTAGCCCGAGGGGGAGGCCATGTCCACCATGAAATAGGCGCGATTCAGCGAGAACAGTACGGCAATCCGCCGCGGCTCCAGCAGCAGGGCGTCGAGATGGAGGCGGCCGTTCGCGTCGTGCAGCACCGGGACCGCGAAGGGGAATTCCTGGGCGCCGTTGACCGCCTTGCCGATGATATAGGCGGCCTTGTTGCGGTAGAACGCGCTGGACAGGATCTGGATCTGGTAATTGGCTTCCAGCTCCGGCCATTGGCCGCCCATATGGCGCAGCGCGGTGTCGATCGCGTAGCCGAGATCGCGCTCCAGGTCGGCGAAGGGCAGTTGCCAGCCGAAATCCCCCACGATATTGCGCAGGGTGCGGCGGAAGCTGCCGGCGCGCGGGTAGTAGCTGCGATAGGTGGGCGGGTCGGATTCGATGTACTCGGTCGAAATGGCCGGCCGCACGAAGATGAAGTCGTTGTGGAAATAGTTGCGGTGCAGGATCTTGCAGCAGACCGAGTTGAAAAAGGTTTCGGCCAGCTCGGGTTGCTTGTGGTTGACCAGCATGCCGACGAACAGCAGCTTGGCCTGCTGCCAGATATCGTCGTCCAGCCAGTCGGCGTGGAATTCTTCATGCAGGCGGGCGACGCATTCGTCCACCCGTTCGTCGTAAAAACGGATGCGCTGTTTCGAGGCGGCCTGCACGGCATGCCAGTCGGCCGCTTCGAACCGCTGTTTGGCCTGGTGGCTGACCTGCCGGAAGATGGTGTAGTGGCGGTCGAAGCCCTCGATCAGGGCTTGGGCAATGGCAATCGCCTTGGGGTGTTGGCCGGACGGGATCAGCATAAGGGTCTCTTGGCTCGGATGGGCGCGGGGCGGCCGCGCGCGGCGATATCTTCCACGCTGATCTTGCGCCATTGCCCCGGCGCCAGTTCCAGCTCCGCCAGCGACCAGGGGCCGATGGCAACCCGGATCAGGCGCAGGGTCGGCAGGCCCGCCTTGGCGGTCATGCGGCGGACCTGGCGGTTCTTGCCTTCGCGTATGGTCAGGGCAATCCAGCTGTCGGGTATCAGCTTGCGCACCCGGATAGGGGGCGTGCGGGGCCATACAGCCGGCTCAGGCAGCCGTTCGGCCAGCGCGGGCAGGGTAGTGAAGTCGCCCAGGTCCAAACCCCGCCTGAGCTGCTCCAGGGCCTGTTCCGAGGGGGTGCCCTCGACCTGCACCCAATAGGTCTTGGGCAGCTTGTGGCGGGGATCGGCGATATGGGCTTGCAGCTTGCCGTCATTGGTCAGCAGCAGCAGGCCTTCGGAGTCGGTATCGAGCCGGCCGGCCGGATAGAAGCCCGGCGCATCGATATGGTCGGACAGGGTCGGATGCAGCGAATGACCGGAGAATTGCGTGATGACGCCGTAGGGCTTGTTGAATAGGATGAGATCGGGCATGGCGTATCGGGGGTAGCGATGAGTCGATCTACACACGGGCGGCGGGTGGCTCCGCGCGCAAGGCGAGGGCTCGGCATTCACTCTTGTGTAGCGCCTCCCTGGCAGTAAGGGGGGCTTTTGCCCGATAATAGCAAGCTTACGGTGTCGAACTACCGATACATCGGCATTGTTCACAAAAGCAGACAAGCGCGGCCGTCACAAGCGGCCCTATCCCCAAGCACTCTTCAACGGAGTAGGCATGAGTACCCAATCGCATATCAATGTTCCCGCAGGCGGTCAGAAAATCGTTGCCGGACAAGCCATCCCCGACCAACCCATCATTCCCTTCATCGAAGGCGACGGTATCGGTGTCGATATCACCCCGGTGATGAAGAAGGTGGTGGATGCAGCCGTGGCCAAGGCCTATGACGGCAAGAAGCAGATCCACTGGATGGAAATCTACGCCGGCGAGAAGTCCACCAAGGTGTATGGCAGCGATGTGTGGCTGCCGGCCGAGACCATGGCCGCCCTGAAGGATTACGTGGTTTCGATCAAGGGCCCGATGACCACGCCGGTCGGCGGCGGCATCCGCTCGCTGAACGTGGCGCTGCGCCAGGAGCTGGACCTGTACACCTGCCTGCGTCCGGTACGCTACTTCGCCGGCGTGCCTTCGCCGCTGAAGCGCCCCGACCTGACCGATATGGTGATCTTCCGCGAGAACACCGAAGACATCTACGCAGGGATCGAATGGGCTGCGGAATCGGATGGCGCCAAGAAGGTCATCGCCTTCCTGCAGAATGAAATGGGCGTGAAGAAGATCCGCTTCCCCGAGACCTCGGGCATCGGCATCAAGCCGGTCTCCAAGCAGGGTACCGAGCGCCTGGTGCGCAAGGCCATCCAGTACGCGATCGACAATGGCCGCAAGAGCGTGACCATCGTGCACAAGGGCAACATCATGAAGTTCACCGAAGGTGGCTTCCGTGATTGGGCCTACGATCTGGCCAAGACCGAATTCGGCGGCGTCGAGATCGACGGCGGTCCATGGCTCAAGCTGCCGAACGGCATCGTGATCAAGGATGTGATCGCCGACGCCTTCCTGCAGCAGATCCTGCTGCGTCCGGCCGAATACGATGTGGTGGCGACGCTGAACCTGAACGGCGACTACATCTCCGACGCCCTGGCCGCTCAGGTCGGCGGTATCGGTATCGCCCCGGGCGCCAACCTGTCCGATAGCGTGGCCATGTTCGAAGCCACCCACGGCACGGCTCCCAAGTACGCCGGCCAGGACAAGGTGAACCCCGGTTCGCTGATCCTGTCGGCCGAGATGATGCTGCGCCACCTGGGCTGGACCGAGGCGGCCGACCTGATCATCAGCTCGATGGAAAAGGCCATTACCGACAAGCAGGTGACCTATGACTTCGCCCGCCTGATGGACGGTGCCACCGAAGTGAGCTGCTCGGCCTTCGGCGATGCAATGATCGCCCGCATGTGAGGATGACCCCGCCGTTCGTCGGCGGGTTCAAACAAAAAACCCCGCTTTCGCGGGGTTTTTCTTGAACAGGCGAAACGCTTAGGCAGCGTTTTGGATGTTCGAAGCTTGCTTGCCCTTAGGACCTTGGGTCAGCTCGAAGGAAACCTTCTGGCCTTCCTTCAGGGTCTTGAAGCCGTTCATGTTGATTGCGGAGAAATGCGCAAACAGGTCTTCGCCGCCGTCATCAGGAGTGATGAAGCCGAAACCTTTTGCATCATTGAACCATTTTACGGTACCGGTTGCCATTGTACTATTTCCTCAATTGCTGGTTGCTAAGTGAAAGCGGCGAGCCGCTTAGGTTTTGTTATGGTTCAAGGCTCGCAAGACTGGCACTTCTATGTACTACGACAACCGCGTACAGCCGACAGCCGGTACTAGCTACCAACTTGAATCCAAACGTTCGCCTTGTACCCCGCCGGAAATTGGCCGTCAAGCACCCCATGCGTCGAGGTGCTGGTCATGTAGGGTAAATACGTCACTTGAAATGCTGGCCGTGCGGGCCAAAATTAGATTACGGTAGCAATGCTCTCAACCCTCTTAGCGAATATGGCCATACAGAATAACGACGGCGTCGAACTCGCCAAGAACCCGACCCGAGTGAAGCCGCCGCCGATGCACAAGGTGCTGTTGCTCAACGACGATTTCACCCCCATGGAGTTCGTCGTCATTGTGTTGCAGCAGTTTTTCGGGTTGGATCGTGAACGGGCCAACCGTGTCATGCTCAAAGTACATACTGAAGGCAAAGGCGTCTGCGGGGTCTATCCTAAAGATGTCGCTGCCACCAAGGTTGCGCAGGTGATGGATTTTTCACGGCAGCATCAGCACCCGCTGCAGTGTGTAATGGAGGAAAACTGATGATTGCCCAGGAACTTGAAGTAAGCCTGCATGCGGCTTTTGTGGAGGCGCGTCAGAAACGCCATGAATACATCACGGTGGAGCACCTGCTGCTGGCCATGCTGGACAATCAGAGCGCGGCCGAGGTCCTGCGGGCCTGCGGCGCGAAGATCGACCAGCTGCGACGGGAACTGACCGACTTCGTGGCCGAGCACACGCCGCTGGTGGCCGGGTCCAGCGAGGTCGAGACGCAGCCCACGATAGGATTCCAGCGCGTGATCCAGCGCGCCATCCTGCACGTCCAATCGTCCGGCAAGAAGGAAGTCACCGGCGCGAACGTCCTGGTCGCCATTTTCGGCGAGAAGGATTCGCACGCCGTCTACTTCCTGCACCAGCAGGGCATTACCCGCCTGGACGTGGTGAACTTTATCTCGCACGGCATCAGCAAGGTGGCGCCGCAAGCCGGCGGCCACGGCGCGGCCAAGGGCAGCGAAGGCGAGCACGATGCCGAAGCCGAGCAGCAGAGCCACAGCGCGCTGGATAGCTTCACCCTCAATCTCAACCAGGCGGCCAGCCAGGGGCGCATCGACCCCTTGATCGGCCGCGACCACGAGATCGAGCGCGTCATCCAGGTGCTGTGCCGCCGCCGCAAGAACAATCCCTTGCTGGTGGGCGAGGCCGGCGTGGGCAAGACCGCCATCGCGGAAGGCCTGGCCAAGCGCATCGTGGATGGCGACGTGCCGGATATCCTGGTGGATGCCACCGTCTATTCGCTGGACATGGGCGCCCTGCTCGCCGGCACCAAGTATCGCGGCGATTTCGAGCAGCGCCTGAAGGCGGTGATCAAGCAGCTGGGCGAAGACCGCAACGGCATCCTGTTCATCGACGAGATCCATACGGTGGTGGGAGCGGGCGCGGCGTCGGGGGGCACCCTGGACGCGTCCAACCTGCTCAAGCCGGCCCTGAGCAACGGCGCGCTCAAATGCGTGGGCGCGACCACCTATACCGAATTCCGGGGCATCTTCGAGAAGGATACGGCCCTGTCGCGCCGCTTCCAGAAGATCGACGTGGCCGAGCCGAGCATCGAGCAGACGGTAGAGATCCTGAAGGGGCTGAAGAGCCGCTTCGAGGAGCACCACGGCGTCAAATACACGGCCGCGGCCCTGCATACCGCGGCCGAGCTGTCGGCCAAGTACATCAACGACCGGCATCTGCCCGATAAGGCCATCGATGTGATCGACGAGGCCGGCGCGGCGCAGAAGATCCTGCCCAAGTCGCGCCAGAAGAAGACCATCGGCAAGGGCGAGGTGGAAGAGATCGTCGCCAAGATCGCCCGCATCCCGCCGAAGAGCGTCTCCTCCGACGACCGCAACGCCCTCAAGACGCTGGATCGCGATCTGAAGAGCGTGGTGTTCGGCCAGGAGAACGCCATCGATGCCTTGGCGACCGCCATCAAGATGGCGCGCGCCGGCTTGGGCAATCCGCAAAAGCCGATCGGCTCCTTCCTGTTCAGCGGTCCGACCGGCGTGGGCAAGACCGAGGTGGCGCGGCAGCTGGCCTATACCATGGGCATCGAGCTGATCCGCTTCGATATGTCGGAGTATATGGAGCGGCACGCCGTCAGCAGATTGATCGGCGCACCGCCGGGCTATGTGGGCTTCGACCAGGGCGGCTTGCTGACGGAGGCGATCACCAAGCATCCCTACGCGGTGCTGCTGCTCGACGAGATCGAGAAAGCCCATCCGGATATCTTCAACGTGCTGTTGCAGGTGATGGACCACGGCACCTTGACCGACAATAACGGCCGCAAGGCGGATTTCCGCAATGTGATCATCGTGATGACGACCAATGCCGGCGCCGAGTCGCTCAACAAGTCCAGCATCGGCTTCACCTCCAACAAGGCGGTCGGCGACGAGATGGCCGAGATCAAGCGGCTGTTCACGCCGGAGTTCCGCAACCGGCTGGATGCCACCATCAGCTTCGCTCCGCTGAACCAGGACATCATCCTGCAGGTGGTGGACAAGTTCCTGATGCAGCTGGAGGCCCAGTTGCACGAGAAGAAGGTGGAAGCCCACTTTACCGAGGCGCTGAAGGCCTATTTGGCGAAGAAGGGTTTCGATCCGCTGATGGGCGCCCGGCCGATGGCCCGCTTGATCCAGGATACCGTCCGCAAGGCGCTGGCCGACGAGCTGCTGTTCGGCAGCCTGGCCGGTGGCGGCGAGGTCAGTATCGATATCGACGAGAACGAACAGATCCGGCTCGATATCAAGGATACGACGGCTGTTTCGGTGTGATGGTGGTCTAAATGGCAAATGCCCCGCGATGTGCGGGGCATTTGCTTTTTCAGGGCCTCGGACGCAGGCGGAGGCGTCAGGACTTCCGATGTATCGCCAACGCCGAGGGCGCCTGGCAGACCGGCATCATTTCGATCACGTTGATATTGACATGGCTGGGCAGGCTGGTGAGCCAGGCGACCGTACCGGCGATGTCTTCGGGGGTCAGCGGGGTGGTGCCTTGGTAGAGGCCGCTTGCCTTGCCTTCGTCACCCTTGAAGCGGACCTGGGAGAATTCGCTGCCGCCGGCCAGGCCCGGTTCGATGCAGCTGACCCGGATGGCGGTGCCGAATAGATCGGCCTTCAGGTTCAGGCTGAACTGGTGCACAAAGGCCTTGCTGGCGCCATAGACGTTGCCGCCGGGATAGGCATAGTCGCCGGCGATGGAGCCGATATTGATGATCTGGCCCCGATTGCGCGCCACCATGCCGGGCAGGATGGCATGGGTCACGGCGGCCAGTCCCAGGCAGTTGGTATCGATCATGGTCTGCCAGTCGTCCAGGCTGGCGCCTTGGGCTGGCGCCAGGCCCAGGGCAAGGCCGGCGTTGTTGACCAGCACATCGACCTCGGCGTAGTCCGCAGGCAGCTCGGCGATGGCGCGCTTGACCATGGCGCGGTCGGCCACATCCAGCTGCAGTGCCAGAACCTGATCCGGATAGCGGCTGGCCAGCGTCTCCAGCTTGTCGAGACGACGAGCGGCGGCAATGACGCGATAGCCCTCCTCGGCAAGCCGGACAGCGGTGGCAAGGCCGAAACCGCTACTGGCTCCGGTAACAAAGGCGATGGGTGCCGTCATCTTGTCTCCTCAATGGTTTGCGATAGTGCCGGGGTGTGACCGCCTCATGCCTGGGCGGTTCGTGACCCTGGTGATCAGGTCAGCAGGTTTTCCAAAGTGCGCCTATAAACGGCCGACAATTTGGGTACGTCGGCCACGGCAACACATTCGTTGAGCTTGTGGATGGTCGCGTTGATGGGGCCGAACTCCACCACCTGCGGGCAGATGGCGGCGATAAAACGACCATCCGAGGTGCCGCCGGTGGTGGACAGCTCGGCCTCCACCCCGGTCTCTTCGCGTATGGCGGCCTGCAGGGCATCGGAAAGGGTGCCGGGCTCGGTCAGGAAGGGGCGGCCGCTGAGGGTCCAGACGATGTTGTAGTCCAGGCCGTGCCGGTCGAGTATGGCGGCGACCCGCTCCTTCAGGCCTTCCGCGGTGCTGGCGGTGCCGAAGCGGAAATTGAATTGCGCCACCAGTTCGCCGGGGATGATATTGCCGGCGCCCGTGCCGGCATGGATATTGGAGATTTGCCAAGTGGTCGGCGGGAAGTAGGCATTGCCCTCGTCCCAGCAGGTGGCGGCCAGCTCCGCCAGTGCCGGCGCCGCCAGGTGCACGGGGTTCTTGGCCAGGTGCGGGTAGGCGATATGGCCTTGTATGCCGTAGACCGTCAGCAGGCCGGATAGCGAGCCGCGCCGGCCATTCTTGATCATGTCGCCGAAGGTGCGGGACGAAGTGGGTTCGCCGACGATGCAATAATCCATTGCTTCGCCTCGGGCGGCCAAGGTCTCGACCACCCGTACCGTACCGTCCGTCGCCGGACCTTCCTCGTCCGAGGTGATCAAAAAGGCGATGGAGCCGGCATGCTGCGGGTGGGCGGCAACGAAATCCTCTACCGCCGTCACGAAGGCGGCCAGTGAGGCCTTCATGTCGGCCGCCCCCCGGCCATACATCAGGCCGTCACGTACCGCCGGCGTAAAGGGCTCGCTATGCCATTGCTCGTGCGGGCCGGTGGGTACCACGTCGGTATGGCCGGCAAAGCAGATCAGCGGCCCTTGCTGGCCTCGGCGGGCCCAGAAATTATCCACTTCACCGTGGCGCATGCGTTCGACCTGGAAGCCGATGGCTTCCAGGCGGCGAATCATGATGTCCTGGCAGCCGGCATCGACTGGCGTGGTGGAGTTCAGGCTGATCAATTGCTGGGTAAGCGCGAGGGTGCGGTCGGTCATGTTGGGCTTGAGGGGAGCATGGTTGGCAACTGGCGGCAGGCGCCGCAGGCGGGTCAGATCAGATCTTCGTAGTGTTCCGGCTTGAAGCCCACCAAGAGGCGCTCGCCGTGTTCGAGTACGGGGCGCTTGATCAGGGAGGGCTGTTCCTGCATCAGGGCGATGGCGCTGGCGGCATCGACGACCAGCGCCTGGCGGGCAGGGTCCAGCTTGCGCCAGGTGGTGCCTTGCTTGTTCAGCAGGGTCTGCCAATCCAGCCGGGCGACCCAGCCGGCCAGCAGCTCGGCGCCGGCGCCTTCTTTCTTGAAATCGTGGAAGCTATGTTCCTGCTGGTGAGCCGTCAGCCAGGCGCGGGCCTTCTTGACGGTGTCGCAATTGGGAATGCCGTACAGTTTCATGGATTTACCGCTAGGTAGAGGGTTCAGTGCAGGTCGATATCGAAGCTGATTTCCGGCTCGGGTGCGCTGGCCGGTTCGCTGGCTTGACTTGCCCCCGTGCTTCGTTCTGCTGACGCTTCTTGCTGCGATCGGCTTCGATCTCTTCCTGCGACTGGGCGTTATTGATCAACCAGGCCAGGTTGGTGGCCGAATCGGCATTGGCCATGGCTTCGTCGTAGCTGATTTCGCCGTCCCGGTAGAGCTTGTACAGCGCCTGCTCGAAGGTTTGCGAGCCTTGATACAGGCTTTGCTCCATGGCTTCCTTCATCTGGTCGATATCGCCGCCCTTGATAAGTTCCGCGATGCGGCTGGAGTTGACCATGACTTCGACGGCGGGCGTCAGCTGCCCTTGCTTGTTCTTCACCAGACGCTGCGAGATCACCGCCTTCAAGGCCACGCTCAAGTCCATCAGCAGGCTTTCCCGCGCTTCGTGCGGGAAAAAATTGATGATGCGGTTCATCGAGTGATAACTGTTGTTGGCGTGCAGGGTGGAGACGATCAAGTGGCCGGCCTGGGCGTAGGTCAGCGCGTGCTGCATGGTCATCTTGTCGCGGATCTCGCCGATCATCAGCACGTCCGGCGCTTCGCGCATGGCGTTCTTGAGGGCGTCGGAGAAGCTGTGGGTGTCGATGCCGACTTCGCGCTGGCTGATGATGCTCTTGCGGTGCGGATAGATGTATTCGACCGGGTCCTCGATGGTGAGGATGTGGCCGGGCGTGGTGGTGTTGCGGTGTTCGATCATGGCGGTGATGGTCGAAGTCTTGCCCGAGCCGGTCGAGCCGACGACGAAGATCAGTCCGCGCTTTTCCATGATCAGGCTCTTCAGCGCATCGGGTAGCCGCAGATCGTCGATGGTGGGCGAAACCGCCTTGATGTAGCGCACCACGATGGCCATACTGCCGCGCTGCTTGAAGACATTGACGCGGAAATTCCCCACGCCCTCCACCAGGTGGCCGAAGTTCATTTCCCATTCGGCCTCGAAGGTGGACTGCTGGTCTTCGGTCATCAGCTCATAGGCCAGCGCCTTGACGTGCGAACCGTCCAGCACCTGCTTGTTGACCGGGTAGAGCACGCCCTGGATTTTGACTTGCACGGGGCTGCCGGCGGTCACGAACAGATCGCTGGCCTGGCGTTCGGACATCATCTTGAAAAAAGGGAGCAGGTTCATATCGTGTGGGCATCAGGGCGTGGAATCGTCCTGAGTTTAGCACGCATGAAAAGCGAAACCCGCCTGGGTGGGCGGGTTTCTATACGCTTATTTATAACAACGTCATTAAGCGGTCTTGGCGATTTCCTCGTCGCGCAATGCTCGCCGCAGGATCTTGCCCACGTTGGTCTTGGGCAGTTCCTTGCGGAACTCGATATGGCGGGGCATCTTGTAGCCGGTGAGGTTTTTCTTGCAGTGCTCGTGCAGCGCTTCCTCGGTCAGGCCTGGATCTTTCTTGACCACGAAGATCTTCACCACTTCGCCGGACTTTTCGTCCGGAATGCCGATGCAGGCAACCTCCAGCACGCCGGGGTGCATGGCGACCACGTCCTCGACCTCATTCGGGTAGACGTTGAAACCCGACACCAGCACCATGTCCTTCTTGCGATCGACCAGCTTGATAAAGCCGTCGGAGTGCACGATGGCCATGTCGCCGGTGGCCAGCCAGCCATCGGCATCCAGGCATTTGGCCGTTTCTTCCGGGCGGTTCCAGTAGCCCTTCATGACCTGCGGACCTTTCACCCAAAGCTCGCCCGGCTCGTCGAAACCCAGTTCCTTGCCTTCGGCATCGCGTACCTGGATGTCGGTGGACGGGATGGGTAGGCCGATGGCGCCGTTGTAGGCTTTCAGATGCATGGGATTGATACAGGCGGCCGGCGACGTTTCGGTCAGGCCATAGGCTTCGATCAGCGGCACGCCGGTCGATTTCTTCCAGTTTTCCGCCACCGCGCGTTGCACCGCCATGCCGCCGCCCAGCGCCAGCTTCCAGGTGCTGAAATCGAGCTTGAGGAAATCGGCATTGTTCAGCAGGGCGTTGAACAGGGTGTTGACGCCGGTCATGCAGGTGATGGGGAAGTGGCTCAACGCCTCGACAAAGGCGGGGATATCGCGCGGATTGGTGATCAGCACGTTCAGGCCGCCGATCTTGGAGAACACCATGCAGTTCGCCGTCAGGCAGAAGATATGGTAGAGCGGCAGGGCGCAGACGATGACTTCCTTGCCTTCCTCGACCAGCGGCTTCAGCCAGGCATGGGCCTGCTGCATATTGGCGATGATATTGCCATGGGTCAGCATGGCGCCCTTGGAGACGCCGGTGGTGCCGCCGGTATATTGCAGGAAGGCGATATCGTCGTGGCCGACCGCAACCTTCTTCAGTTCGTGGCGGCTGCCGCGGCTGAGGGCGCCCTTGAAGCTGACGGCTTGCGGCAGCGAATAGGCCGGCACCATCTTCTTGACGTGCTTGAGCAGCAGGCTGATCACGCTGCCCTTCAGGCCCAGCAGGTCGCCCATTTCGGTGACGATGACGTTCTTGACCTGGGTGCGGCCCACCACTTCGGCCAGCACGTGGGCGAAGTTGGCGACGATGATGATGGTGGTGGCGCCCGAGTCCTTCAGCTGATGTTCCAGCTCGCGCGGGGTGTAGAGCGGGTTGACGTTCACGGCGGTAAGGCCGGCCCGGAGCACGCCGAAGACGCAGATGGGGTACTGCAGCAGATTGGGCATCATGATGGCGACGCGTTCGCCCTTGCCCAATTTCAGCTCATGTTGCAAAAACGCACCAAGATCACGCGAGGCGGTATCGATTTCGCCGTAATTCATCGTGCGCGATGCGAACTTGATCGCGTTGGAGAAGGCGGGACGGTCACGGAATTTCTGCGCGCTTTTCTCGAAAACTTCACCGGCCGACTGAAATTCATCGAGGTCGATCTCGGCGGGCACGCCCGGTTGGTACTGGTTCAACCAGATTCTTTCCATCTTTTGTTGTCTCCGTGTCTGGTGATCTATTCCGTTGCCTGTATGGCAGGGACGGCGTCCTGGTGCGCCACCGAATGCACTCTACCGGAATAGCCAAAGCGCCGCCAAGTGCCTGCCAAGCACCTGCTCGGTCAATACAACAAGCCGTTGGGGTTCCGTTTCCGTCGCTAAGTGGCTAAAATAGCGGGGATTTCAATTCTTTAAGTAATTTGAAGTGGGCTCGAGGGCCCATTTTTTATTTCTGCGACGCTATGAACATGCAAAGTTTGTTGGACACCACGCTCCCTGGGCTCGGCTATGAACTGGTCGACCTGGAGCACGGCCGTGACGGTCTGGTGCGGGTGTTTATCGACAGCCCGGCGGGTATCACCCTGGATGACTGCGTGAAGGTGAGCAACCACCTCTCGCATTTGTTCACCGTCGAGAACATTCCGTACGAGCGGCTGGAGATTTCCTCTCCCGGCCTGGACCGCCCGCTCAAGAAGGAGGCCGACTTCACGCGTTTCGCCGGCCAGCAGGTGAAGCTGAAGCTGCGTGTTCCGCTGGAGGGCGGCAGAAAGACGCTGCAGGGCGAGTTGAAGGGTATCTCGGACGGCAAGGTCGAGGTGTTGGTCGGTCCGGATCAGCTGGTGGCGGTGCCGCTGGCGCAGATCGACAAGGCTCGGTTGGTGCCAGAGTTCTGAATGCAAGAAAAAGATGCTAAGAGATTGGGGCTAGTGCCCGGAGCAATACGGTTGGAGGTATTCGAGAAATGAGTCGTGAAATCCTGTTGCTGGTCGATGCCTTGGCGCGTGAAAAAAACGTCATGCCCGATATCGTGTTCGGCGCGCTGGAAATGGCGCTGGCCTCGGCCACCAAGAAACGTTACACCGATGATGTCGATGTACGCGTCGCCATTGACCGCGTAAGCGGCGATTACGAGAGCTTCCGTCGTTGGGAGGTGGTTGAGGACAACGACCACGAAGAGCCTTCCCGTCAGTTCGCGATTACCGATGTCAATGAAAAAGGCCTGAAGCTGGTCGTGGGCGACTTCTACGAAGAACCGCTCGAGCCCATCGAGTTCGGCCGGATCGGCGCGCAAACCGCCAAGCAGGTGATCCTGCAGCGCATACGCGATGCCGAACGCGAGCAGATCCTCAACGACTTTCTGGATCGCAAGGAACACCTGGTTACCGGCACCATCAAGCGGATAGAGCGCGGCAACGCCATCGTGGAAGTGGGCAAGCTGGAAGCCAAGCTGCCGCGCGAGCATATGATCCCGAAGGAAAACCTGCGGGTGGGCGACCGCGTGCGTGCCTACCTGGTGAAGATCGATCGCGACGGCCGTGGCGCCCAGCTGATCCTCAGCCGCACCGTGCCGGAATTCATTGCCAAGTTGTTCGAGCTGGAAGTGCCCGAGATCGAGGAAGGCCTGATCGAGATCCGCGGCGCCGCGCGCGACCCGGGCGCCCGCGCCAAGATCGCCGTCAAGTCGAACGATCCGCGGGTCGATCCGCAAGGTACCTGTATCGGCATGCGCGGTTCGCGGGTGCAGGCGGTGACCGGCGAACTGGCCGGCGAGCGGGTCGATATCGTGCTGTGGTCGGCCGATCCCGCCCAGTTCGTGCTGGGTGCGCTTGCACCGGCCGAAGTGCAGAAGATCATGGTCGATGAGGAAAGCCACAGCATGGATGTGGCGGTAGACGAGGAAAACCTCGCCATGGCCATCGGCCGTGGCGGTCAGAACGTGCGCCTCGCCGCCGAACTGACCGGCTGGAACCTCAACATCATGACGCTGGAACAGGTCGAGCAGAAACACGAGGTGGAGTACGCCAAGGTGCGCGAGCTGTTCATGGCGGCCTTGGATGTGGACGAAGAAGTGGCGGGAATCCTGGTGCAGGAAGGCTTCGGCACCCTGGAAGAAGTTGCCTACGTACCGCTGAACGAGATGCTGGATATCGACGGCTTCGATGAGAACCTGGTGAACGAACTGCGCAGCCGTGCTCGCGATTCGCTGCTGACCCAGGCCATCGCCAAGGAAGAGCAAGTCGAGAACAGCGTCGAGGAATTGCAGCACCTTGAGGGTATGAGCCCGGAAATCGCTCGTGCCCTCGCCAGCAACGGCATTGCCACGCGCGATGATCTGGCCGAGCTGGCGGTGGATGAGTTGGTCGAGATGACCGATATGAATGCTGAAGCTGCCAAACAATTGATTATGACCGCCCGCGCCCATTGGTTCGAGCAGCAGTAAGCCGGACACGGCCAGGAGACGGATCAAGGATGAATCAAATGAATGTTAGCCAATTTGCGGCTGATCTAAGAATGCCACCACAACACTTGCTGGACCAGCTGCGCGCTGCCGGGGTGGAGAAGGCTGGCGTCGATGATGCGCTGACCGAGCAAGACAAGACCAAGTTGCTGGCGCACCTGCGCAGCGTGCATGGCTCCGCCATGGACAAGCCCAAGGTGATGCTGGGGCGCAAGCAGACCAGCGAAATCAAGAAGTCCGATGCGACCGGCAAGAACCGCACCATCCAGGTCGAGGTGAAGAAGAAGCGCGTGCTGTTGGCGCCTGAAGCCTCCGGCGGTGCGGCCCAGCAGGCCGAGCAGGAACACGAGGCGATGGCCGCCGAGCCGGTCCAGCACGTGGCCGAGGTGGAAGCCGAGCCCGCGCCTGTGCCGGCCGCGCCGGAGCCGGTCGTGGCCGAGGTCGTCGAAGTGGCGCCGCAGCCGGAACCCGCCCCCGTGGTGGTCGCTCCCGCGCCGGCACCCGAGCCGGTAGCCGAACCCGAGCCGGTAGCCGCTGCGCCCAAGGACGAGCCGGTTGCCGCCGAGCCGGCGGTCAATCCGCTGTCGCGCGCCGCGGTGCTGGGTCAGGCCGAGCTGGACTCGCGTGAAATACAGGCCGCGCGTCAGCGTGCCCTGTTCGAGCGCCAGGCCGCCGACATCAAGGCCAAGCAAGATAGGGAATTGAACCGCAAGGCCGCTCAGGAAGCCGCCGTGAAGGCTGCTGCCGATGCCGCCGCCGCCGCCGCTGCGCCCAAGCCGGTCGCTGCGCCGACGGAACACACTTTGCATCGTGCGGCGCCGAAGCCGGGCGACGTGAAGAAGGATGCCAAGAAGGACGCCAAGCCGGCGCCGGCCGACGCCAAGAAGGCCGCCGCACCCGCCAAGGATGGCTGGGGTGATGGCGCCAAGCGTCGCGGTGGTCTCAAGACCCGTGGCGGCGATACCGGTGGCGCTTGGAAGAGCGGCAAGAAGGGTGGCCGCAACCGTGGCGGCAACGACGACAACGCGCACGCCTTCCAGGCACCGACCGAGCCGATTTCGCGCGAGATCGATGTGCCGGAGACCGTTTCGGTCGCCGATCTGGCCCACAAGATGTCGGTCAAGGCTGCCGAAGTCATCAAGGTCCTGATGAAGATGGGCATGATGGTGACCATCAACCAGGTACTGGACCAGGAAACGGCCATGATCGTGGTCGAAGAAATGGGTCACCAGGCCTTGGCCGCCCGTCTCGACGATCCGGAAACCTACTTGGACAGCAGCGAGAAGCAGGAACATGCGCTGATGCCGCGTGCGCCGGTCGTGACCGTGATGGGTCACGTCGACCATGGCAAGACCTCGCTGCTGGACTATATCCGCCGCGCCAAGGTTGCCGCCGGCGAAGCGGGTGGCATTACCCAGCATATCGGCGCTTATCACGTCCAGACCGAGAAGGGCATGATCACCTTCCTCGACACCCCGGGTCACGAAGCGTTTACCGCCATGCGTGCCCGTGGTGCCTCGGCGACCGACATCGTGGTGCTGGTGGTGGCCGCCGATGACGGCGTGATGCCGCAGACCATTGAAGCCATCCACCATGCCAAGGCCGCCAAGGTGCCTATCGTGGTGGCGGTGAACAAGATGGACAAGCCCGGTGCCAATATGGAGCGGGTTCGCCAGGAACTGGTAGCGCACGAAGTGGTACCCGAGGAATGGGGCGGCAACACCCAGTTCATCGAGGTATCGGCCAAGATGGGTACCAATATCGATGGCCTGCTGGACGCCATCCTGTTGCAGGCTGAAGTGCTGGAACTGACGGCGCCGGTCGATGCGCCGGCCAAGGGCCTGATCATCGAAGCACGCCTGGACAAGGGCCGCGGCCCGGTGTCCACCATGCTGGTCCAGTCCGGTACCCTGCGCAAAGGCGATGTGGTGTTGGCCGGCGGCGTGTTCGGTAAAGTGCGCGCCATGCTGGACGAGAGCGGCAAGAGCATCAACGAAGCCGGCCCGTCCATTCCGGTCGAAATCCTGGGCCTGTCCGAAGTGCCGAATGCCGGCGAAGACGCCATGGTGCTCAGCGACGAGAAGAAGGCGCGTGAAATCGCCCTGTTCCGCCAAGGCAAGTTCCGCGATGTGAAGCTGGCCAAGCAGCAAGCCGCCAAGATGGAAAACTTGATGGCGCATATGGCCGAGGGCGAAGTCCAAAGCCTGCCCATCATCATCAAGGCCGACGTGCAAGGTTCCTTCGAGGCGCTGTCGCAAAGCCTGCAGAAGCTTTCCACCAGCGAAGTGCGGGTCAATATCCTGCACTCCGGCGTGGGCGGCATCACCGAATCCGACGTCAATCTGGCGCTGGCTTCCAAGGCCGTCATCATCGGCTTCAACGTGCGTGCCGATGCCACCGCGCGCAAGCTGGCCGAGAACGAAGGCGTGGACATCCGCTACTACAACATCATCTATGACGCTGTGGATGAAGTGAAAGCGGCCCTGTCCGGCATGCTGGTGCCGGAGAAGCGCGAGCAGATCATCGGCCAGGTCGATATCCGCCAGGTCTTCACCGTCTCCAAGGTCGGCTCCATCGCCGGCTGTCTGGTGTTGGACGGCGTGGTCAAGCGCAATGCCGGCGTCCGCCTGCTGCGCAACCACGTGGTTATCCACCAGGGCGAACTTGAAAGCCTCAAGCGCTTCAAGGATGACGTCAAGGAAGCCAAGGCCGGTTTCGAATGCGGTCTGCAATTGAAGAACTTCAACGACATCCAGGTGGGCGACCAACTGGAAGTGTTCGAGATCATCGAAATCGCCCGTACCCTGTAATTCCTAATCGGGAAGGGCGAAGGGGGAAGCGGGAGGGCGCAATAGCGACTCTTCTTCTTCCCCCTTCACCCTTTCCAGGACACTCAAAAATGGCCAAAGCCTTTACCCGTTCCGACCGAGTGGCCCAGCAGATGCAGCGTGAGCTGGCAGAACTGATCCGGCTCGAATTGAAAGACCCCCGCATCGGCATGGTGACACTGACCGGCGTGGAAGTGACCCGCGATATGAGCCATGCCACGGTGTTCTACACCCTGATGCAAGGCGAAGCGGAAGAATCGCAATTCACCCTGAACCGCTCGTCCGGCTGGTTGCGCAGCGAGCTTTCCAAGCGCATCAAGCTGTTCAAGATGCCTGAACTGCATTTCGAATACGACCGCTCGGTGGAGTACGGCATGTCCCTGGACAAGCTGATTGACCAAGCCATGCAAACCACCAGCCCGGCCGACGATGAAGCAGACGCAGATAAAAAGGATTAAACGGCCGCTGCACGGCGTACTGTTGCTGGACAAGCCCTTGGGCTGTTCCAGCAACCAGGCGCTGCAGAAGTGCCGATGGCTGTTGCAGGCGGAGAAGGGCGGCCATACCGGCGTGCTGGATCCGCTGGCGACGGGCCTGTTGCCGCTGTGTTTCGGTGATGCGACCAAGTTCGCCCAGCGCATGCTGGATGCCGACAAGCGTTACCTGGCCAGCATCAAGCTGGGCGCGACCACCACTACCGGCGACCTCGAAGGCGAGGTGGTGCGGACCAGGCCGGTTGCGGTAAGCGAGGCGATGCTGGCGGAGGCGGTCGAACGATTCACCGGCGAGATCGAGCAGATTCCGCCGATGTACTCCGCCCTCAAGCACGAAGGCAAGGCCTTGTATGAATACGCCCGGGCCGGCCAGACAATCGAACGGCCCGCCCGCCGCATCACCATTTATGGCATCGAGGTACTGCGTTTCGATGGCGATGAACTGGTGCTGGATGTGCGCGCCAGCAAGGGGACGTATATCCGTACCCTGGCCGAGGATATGGGCGAGTTGCTGGGCTGCGGCGCGCACCTGTTCGGTTTGCGCCGGACGGCGACCGCAGGGTTCCGTCTGGAGGATGCCGTTTCGCTGGAAGCGTTCGAAGCATTGACGCTGGAACAGCGCGATGCCCGGTTGCTGCCTGCCGACAGCCTGCTGGCCGATCTGCCTGCCGTGCAGCTGGACGGCGCCGCGACGGCGAAACTAACCCACGGATTATCCGTGCGTTTTCCCGGCAAGGATGAGACAATCGCGGGCTTGCGCATTTATGGTGATACGGGCGCGGCCGAGCCGATTTTTCTCGGGCTTGGCGAATTGCGTGACAATGTCCTGTATCCGCGCAGATTGCTATCGACCGTGGTTCACAGTTGATGGCGATCGCCGCCGGCCTGGCCGGTGGAACCAAGGCTGTATAAGGGAGCCGGGAGGGGTTGCTGCATAGGACAGGACTCGCCCTGCTCGACTGCACCATGTGGTGCTTTTGTATGTTGGAGTATTAAAAATGGCAGTTACCGTCGAACAAAAAGCAGAGATCGTCAAACAATACCAGCGCGCCGAAGGCGACACCGGTTCCACCGAAGTCCAAGTGGCACTGCTGACTGCTCGTATCAATGGCCTGACCGGTCACTTCAAGGCTAACGCCAAGGACAACCACAGCCGTCGTGGCCTGCTGAAGATGGTTAATCAGCGCCGCAAGCTGCTGGCCTACTTCAAGCGCACCAATCTGGACGGCTATCGCGAACTGATCGCCCGCCTGGGTCTGCGTAAGTAAACGTACCCCCTGAAGCCGCTGCTCACCGCAGCGGCTTTTTGTTTTTCAGGCTACTGTTTTCCGTATACGTATTCTGTGGGGTGTGAAGTGGTTCCGGCCACGCCCCGCGGCTAGCAACTGGCTGGAACCCCGGCGCCGGGTAAACACCCGGACTCAGCGCGCCGGCGGAAAAGGGTCATTCACGCTGAGAATGACCAGTTGAAAAGGAAGAAAAGCGTGTTCAATCGCATCTCCAAATCGTTTGCCTACGGCAAGCATACCGTTACGCTCGCCACCGGCGAGATTGCCCGTCAGGCCTCCGGCGCCGTGTTGGTGTCGATGGACGACACCGTGGTGCTGGTTACCGTCGTGGGTGCCAAGAATGTCAAACCGGGTCAGGACTTCTTCCCGCTGACCGTCGATTACCAAGAGCGTACCTATGCCGCCGGCAAGATCCCCGGTGGCTTCTTCAAGCGCGAAGGCCGCCCATCAGAAAAAGAAATCCTGACCTCGCGCCTGATCGATCGCCCGATCCGTCCGCTGTTCCCCGATGCTTTCTACAATGAAATCCAGATCGTCGCGACCGTGATGTCGGTCGATCCGGAAATCGATCCCGATATTCCTGCCCTGATCGGCGCTTCCGCCGCGCTGGCCATCTCGGGTCTGCCCTTCCAAGGTCCTATCGGCGCCGCCCGCGTGGGCTACGCCGACGGCCAGTACCTGCTGAACCCGACCAAGGCCGAACTGGCCGGCTCGGCGCTGGACCTGGTTGTAGCCGGTACCGCCAACGCGGTGCTGATGGTGGAATCCGAAGCCCAGGAATTGTCCGAATCCGTGATGCTGGGCGCCGTGGTGTTCGGCCACGAGCAGATGCAAGCCGCGATCAAGGCCATCAATGAGCTGGCCGACGAAGTGGATCCGGAAGTCTGGGACTGGCAAGCACCGGCCGCCGACGAAGCATTGACGGCGCAGATCGCGGAATTGGCCAACGAAGGCCTGAAGCTGGCCTTCCGCATTCCGCAAAAGCAATCGCGCGTCGCGCAGATCAACGATACCTGGGCCAAGGTCAAGGCCGCCCTGATCGACGAAACGACCGATACCTCGCGTGCCAACCAGATCAAGGATATCTTCCACGGTCTGGAAGCCAAGATCGTGCGCCACCAGATCCTGGACGGCTATCCACGCATCGACGGCCGCGATACCCGTACCGTGCGCCCCATCGAAATCCGCACCGGCGTATTGCCGCGCACCCACGGTTCCGCCCTGTTCACGCGCGGCGAAACCCAAGGGATGGTGATCGCCACCCTGGGTACCAAGCTGGATGAGCAAAAGATCGATGCCCTGATGGGCGAGTACACCGATCGCTTTATGCTGCATTACAACTTCCCTCCCTACTCGACCGGCGAAACCGGCCGCGTGGGCACGCCGAAGCGCCGTGAAATCGGCCATGGCCGCTTGGCCAAGCGGGCGTTGATCGCCGTGCTGCCCAAGAAGGAAGATTTCAGCTACTCCATGCGCGTCGTCTCGGAAATCACCGAGTCGAACGGTTCTTCCTCGATGGCTTCGGTTTGCGGCGGCAGCCTGGCGCTGATGGATGCCGGCGTGCCGCTGAAGGCGCACGTGGCCGGTATCGCCATGGGCCTGATCAAGGAAGGCAACCGCTTCGCCGTGCTGTCCGACATCCTCGGCGACGAAGATCACCTCGGCGATATGGACTTCAAGGTGGCCGGTACCGAGAACGGTGTGACCGCGCTGCAGATGGACATCAAGATCGACGGCATCACCAAGGAAATCATGCGGGTTGCGCTGGACCAGGCGCAAGAAGGCCGTCTGCATATCCTCGGCATCATGAAGGGTTCGCTGGACCACGCCCGCGAAGAAGTGTCGCAACATGCGCCACGCCTGTACGTCATGAAGATCAATCCGGAAAAGATCCGTGACGTGATCGGCAAGGGCGGCGCGGTTATCCGTGCCCTGACCGAAGAAACCGGCACCCAGATCGATATCGGCGAAGACGGCACCATCACCATCGCATCCGTTTCCAGCGAAGGTGCCGAAATGGCCAAGAAGCGCATCGAGCAGATCACCGCCGAAGTGGAAATCGGCAAGATCTACGAAGGCCCCGTGGTCAAGATCCTGGACAAGAACGTCGGCGCCATTGTGCAGATCATGCCGGGCCGCGATGGTCTGGTGCATGTCTCGCAAATCGCCAACGAACGGGTCAACAACGTTGCCGACTACCTGAAGGAAGGCCAGATCGTACGCGTCAAGGCCCTCGAACAGGACGAAAAGGGTCGCATCCGCCTCAGTATCAAGGCGGCTCAGGCTGACGAAGGCGCGCCCGCCGCGCCGGTGACCGAAGCCTGATTTTCCGGCGCCTGGCGCGAAAGCGCCGCGCGCTGGAGTAATCAAATAAAAAACGCCACGGGACAAAACCCGTGGCGTTTTTTATGTTGGAACGTACGCGTTTTTGCTTCTACCTTGAGCGTGTCTGATACTGGAGGAACATGCCGGCAATATGGCCGTGTGTGCGGCCAGTACGGAGACTAGATGGATACGGCAGCTAATTCGGGACACTCTACCGGTTCGCCCCTCGCGCGCGGCCGGCACTGGCTGTCCCGCCTCAGTCTGCGCCAGGTTTTTGTCCTGGTGGTGGCGGTGGGGCTGCTGGTACCGGGCGTGTTGTTTACCCTGTTGATGCTGGATTGGCGGCGCGACGAGCTGACACGGCAGTTCCGCACAGAGCAGGAGCGGGTCCTGGAAACCCTGGCGCTGGGCTTGCGTCAGCCGCTCTGGGATCTGTCGCTGAATGCCGGCCAGCCGCTGGTCGATACCGCCATGAAGGATCCACGCATCGTCTCGGTGCGGGTGGATGGCAGTTTCCCGGGCGAACCCTTTATCTCCATCATCGTGCCGGAGCGCCGGCAGGGCCGTGCCATGCAGTTGTCGCGACCGGTGCATTTCGGCGACCAGATCATCGGCAAGGTACTGATCGAGTTCGACGATGGCGACCTGCGGCGCCGCTTGGCCGCTCAGGCCCGCGAGTACGTGCTGCTGATCGGCGTGGAATTGGTGGTCAGCCTGCTGCTGATCCTGCTGCTGCTGGATTCGCGCTTTCTCGGCCCCTTGCGGCGGCTGATCGAGCAGGCCAAGACCCTGACCGACCACGAGGCCGTTGCGGCGGCGCCTTGGGTGCGCGATGACGAGATCGGCGACCTGGGACGCCAGCTGGAATGGGCGCGCAGCGAATTGCATCGCCTGTTCGGCGAATTGAACGACAAGAACGATGCGCTGGAGCTGGATATCGTCGAGCGCATGCAGACCGAAGAAGCGCTGCGCGCGTCGGAAGCCAAATACCGTGAGCTGTTCCTGTCCAATCTGGACGGCATCTGCGTCACCGATATGAATGGCCTGGTGCTGGATGCGAATCCGGCGCTGCTGGCCCTGCTCGATGTGCCGGCCGAGGCCTTGGTGGGTAAGCAGCTGGTCAGCTTCGTGGCGGAAGCCTGGCGCAATTACGACGACCATATGATACAGCACCGTGTCCTGGTGGACGGGCATTGCGGCGAGTACGAAATCGAGCTGTACCGGCCGGGCGACGGCCTCCTGCCGGTCAGCGCCAAGGGCGTGCTGATGCGCGATGTGGATGCACGGCCCATCGGCGTCTGGCGCATCCTGCGCGATCTGACCGAGCGCAAGGCCGCCGCCCTGCGCATGGAGCTGGCCGCCAAGGTGTTCGACAACACCGCCGAAGCCATCATGGTGATCGCACCGGACAATCATATCGCCTCGGTCAATCGCGCCTTTACCGAAATGCTGGGCTATGCCACCGACGAGATTGTCGGCCAGCCCAGTAGCGTGATGCGCGATGCGACCATCGACCCCGAAGTCTATGAAAACATCAACCGCCAATACATCAATCACGGCGCCTGGCAGGGCGAAGTGCCGTTCCGGCGCAAGTCGGGCGAGACCTTCACCGCCTGGGCGCAGATCAATGTGGTACGCGATGTAACGGGCCGTATCGGCGATGTGGTGGCGCTGATTCGCGATATCAGCGATGCCAAGCAGGCGCAGGAGCGCATCTTGCACCTGGCCCGCTTCGATGCCCTGACCCAGCTGCCCAACCGCGCCTATTTCCGTGAATTGGCGGAAGAAGCCATTGCCGAAGCCCATCGCCACCATGAGCATCGGGCCTTGCTGTTTGTCGACCTGGATCACTTCAAGACCATCAATGATTCCCTCGGCCACGACGTGGGCGACCAATTGCTCAAGGAAGTGGCCGGCCGCCTGCATGATGCGCTGCGGGCCGGAGATGTGGTGGGCAGGCTGGGTGGTGACGAATTTGTCGTGCTGTTGCGCAATCTGGATGAGGGCGAAGATGCCAGCTATGTCGCCAACCGTATGCTGGCGCGGCTGGCCCAACCCTTCCAGTTGAATGAGCACGAGCTGGTGGTGACGCCATCCCTGGGGATTTCGCTGTACCCGGTCGATGGCGAGGATTACGACACCCTGGTGCGTAATGCCGATGCCGCCATGTATCACGCCAAGGAAAACGGCCGCAATACCTACCGTTTCTATACCGCCGATATGAACGCCAGGGCGCTGGAGATCCTATCGGTGGAAAACCAGCTGCGCCGCGCGCTGGAGCGCGACGAATTCGTGCTGCATTACCAACCCCAGGTCGATATGGGCAGCGGGCGCATCGTCGGGGTGGAAGCACTGATCCGCTGGCGCCACCCCGAGCGCGGCCTGGTAGGACCGATGCAGTTCATCCCCATCGCGGAAGAGCGCGGCCTGATCGGCGCGATCGGCCAGTGGGTGCTACGCGAAGCGTGCCGGCAGAACCAGGCCTGGCAGGCAGAAGGCCTGCCCCCCATCGAGGTGGCCGTCAATCTTTCCGCCATGCAGTTCTACGGCCGCGATTTGGCGCAGGACATTACCGCCATCCTGGCCGAAACCGGGTTGGCGCCGCGTTGGCTGGCGCTTGAGGTGACCGAGAGCGTGATCGTGCAGGACGTGGAATCGACCATCGCAACCCTGGCCGCCCTCAAGGGCATGGGCTTGAAGCTGGCGATCGACGATTTCGGTACCGGCTATTCCTCGCTCAGCTACCTGAAGCGCTTCAAAGTGGACAAGCTCAAGGTGGACCGCTCCTTTGTGATGGATGTGCCGGGCGACGCCGACGACAGCGCGATTACCCGCGCCATCGTCAACCTGGCGCGCAACCTGGGCCTGCAGGTGATCGCCGAAGGGGTGGAAACGCCGGAGCAATGGTCCTTCCTCAAGAACGAGGGCTGCGACGAGGTCCAAGGCTACCTGATCAGCCCACCGCTACCGGCGGAGGACCTGGCCAAGCGCCTGGCACGGGGTGCTTGGCGGCTGGGGAGTATCTGAACAAGTCAGCCGGTGAGCTGGCAAGGCATGTCACGCGAGCGCTATATCGGCCTGTCGCGGCTGCGGTTTTTAAGCGAATGGACTATTGAGCAAGCCGGAATATATACCGCAAGATTTGCGTCGTAGCGCCCCATCCCCATCGTTTGAACAAAGCCGGAGAAGGAAGCAATGCGTACGACTCAAACAGCCTTGCGCCGGGCGACCAGCCTAGCCATCTGTGCCATGGCCATCGGGAGCGCCCGCGCCGACGTGGCCACGGCGATTTCCTACGATACCCAGAACCTGCAGCACACCAGCTGGCTGGTCCCGGCCGCGGTCAACCAAAGCGATCCGGTTGCCAGTGCCGTCAGCGTGGCCAATTTTCCGCCCATCGGCACGGCCGGACATGGGACCTATATGGATATCTACGCGTCCTCGAAGGCAAGCGGCCAGATGGAAGTCGCCATCGATCGCCTGCGTGCCGGCGGCCGGGTCGATAGCGTCGCCAGCTGGCACGATACAATCAACAACCAATCGGGTAACAGCCAGAACTATCGGATGAATCTGGATCTCTCGTCGCTGAACGCTTCGATGGGTGGATTTATCTCCAATACCAGCCAGCGTGATTTTCGCGCGGGTTTTGTCGCCAATGTGCTGGTCAATGGTATTTCGGTCTGGCAGACAGCCCAAACTTTCAAGCTGACCGGCAATCAGGCTTCGGTCGTCAAGAACGGGGTCGATATCGGCGATGCCACCGTGACGCAGGGTGGGTCGGACAATGCCGACTTCAGCTTTGCGCTGAGCAATTACCAGGGCAGCGCCAACCTCGGAAGCTTTGCCAGCGGGCAAAGTGCCGACGTTACCTACCAATTGTCCACTTTTGCTTATTGGGACGACCCGGCCGGCTGTTCCTACGAGTGTGGCCAGGTCAGTATCCGCGCTGTCGATCCCTTGGGGGCCGGCGGCAGCCGCATCGTTTCCGCCCCGGTACCGGAGCCGGAAAGCTACGCCTTGCTGCTGGGCGGTCTGGGTGTGGTGGCCGGCGTAGTGGCCCGTCGTCGCCGGGCTTTGCTCAAATAGTCCAAACCTGACAGCCCATCAAAAACACCGCCATCGGTACCGCGATGGATTAAATCGGCGATCGATTTGCTCAAATGATCGCCGACTTTCTCCTGTGGGTGGGTAATCCACCCATCCGATTTAAGCCGGTTCCTGCAACTGCTTCAAGATCGCCGGATTTTCCAGGGTCGAGGTATCCTGGGTAATCTCCTCGCCACGGGCAATCGCACGTAGCAAGCGGCGCATGATCTTGCCCGAGCGGGTCTTGGGCAGGTTGTCGCCGAAGCGGATATCGTCCGGCTGGGCGATCTTGCCGATTTCATGCGCCACCCAGGTTTTCAACTGCTCGGCGATTTTCTTCGCCTCCTCGCCGGCCGGCCGGGCGCCCTTCAGCACCACGAATGCCACTACCGCTTCGCCCTTGATGTCATGCGGCTTACCCACCACGGCCGCTTCGGCCACCAGCGGGTTGGCGACCAGGGCCGATTCGATCTCCATGGTGCCGAGGCGATGGCCGGAGACATTCAGGACATCGTCTATCCGCCCCATGATCCAGAAGTAGCCGTGCTCGTCGCGATTGGCCGAGTCGCCGGCCAGGTAGTAGCGGCCATTGAACTCTTCGGGGAAATAGGTCTTCTTGAAGCGCTCCGGGTCGTTCCAGATGGTGCGCACCAGGCTGGGAAAGGGCTTTTTGATCACCAGCATGCCGCCCTTGCCGGGTTCCACCGGGGCGCCGGATTCATCGACGATATCGGCGATGATGCCGGGTAGGGGCAGGGTGCAGGAACCAGGCTTGGTCGCGACCGCGCCGGGGAGCGGCGCGATCATTACCGAGCCGGTTTCGGTCTGCCACCAGGTATCGACGATGGGGCAGCGGCTACCGCCGACGGTCTCGTGGTACCAGATCCAGGCTTCCGGATTGATGGGCTCGCCCACCGTCCCCAGCAGGCGCAGGCTGGAGAGGTCATGCTGGCGCGGCAGATCGGCGCCCAGCTTGATCAGCGAGCGGATGGCGGTCGGCGCGGTGTAGAAGATGGTGACCTTATGCCGCGCGATCATTTGCCAGAAGCGATTGGCATCGGGGTAGGTGGGCACGCCTTCGAAGATCAACTGGGTGGCGCCCATGCCCAAGGGGCCATAGCAGACATAGCTGTGGCCGGTAATCCAGCCGACGTCGGCGGTGCACCAGAAAATATCGTTGGGCTTGATATCGAACACCCAGCGAAACGAGTTGATCGCGCCCAGCAGATAGCCTGCGCTGGAATGCTGGATGCCCTTGGGTTTGCCGGTGGAGCCGGAGGTGTACAGGATAAACAGCGGGTCTTCCGCGCCCACCCAGGTCGGTTCGCACTGCTCCGGCTGCTTTTCCACCAGCTTGTGCCACCAGCAATCGCGGCCGTCCTGCCAGTTCGCGCTGCCATTGTCGGTGCGCTGGTAAACCACCACGTGCCGGACGCATTCGCAGCCGCCCAGTGCGATGGCATCGTCGATCGCGGTCTTGAGGGGGACGGACTTGCCGCCGCGCATCCCTTCGTTGGCGGTGATCACGGCTACCGCGCCGGCATCGATGATGCGCTCCTGTACCGACTTGGCCGAGAAACCACCGAATACCACCGAATGAACCGCACCGATGCGGGCGCACGCCTGCATGGCCACCACCGCCTCGATACTCATGGGCATATAGACGATGACCCGGTCGCCCTTGCCGATATCCAGTGATTTCAGGCCATTGGCGAATTGGCAGACGCGGCGATGCAGCTCCGCGTAGCTTACCCGGGTGACCGTACCGTCATCAGCTTCGAAGATGATGGCGATCTTGTTGGCATTCTGGGCCAGATGGCGGTCCAGGCAGTTGTAGCTGACATTGAGGGTGCCGTCGTCGAACCACTTGAAAAAGGGCGCCTGGCTGTCGTCCAGCACGCGCGAAAACGGTTTCTTCCAGCTGATCAATTGCCGCGCCAGATCGCCCCAGAAGGAAAGGTAATGATCGTCCGCCTGTTCGCACAGGGCGTGGTAGGCATCCATGCCGGGAATGGTGGCCTGGTGCTTGAACTCGTCCGGCGGAGGGAATAGGCGGGTTTCCTTCAGGATGGAATCGAGCGTGGACATGGTGGCTCCTTTGCGTCTTTTTCTGGTCAGGTTGATTGAAACGCGGTGGGCCGGACCTGAGCCGGCCCACCGCACCGAATGATCATTCAGTCGGCGGCGTAAATGTCCCTATCCTTGGTTTCCGGCGTGAACAGGCAGCCGATCACGAAGGTCATCAGGGCGAACAGGATGGGATACCACAGACCGTAGTAGATATCGCCGGTGGCGGCCACCATCGCAAAAGCGACGGTGGGCAGGAAACCGCCGAACCAGCCATTGCCGATGTGATAGGGCAGCGACATCGAGGTATAGCGGATGCGGGTCGGGAACAGCTCCACCAGCCAGGCCGCGATAGGACCATATACCATGGTGACGAAGATCACCAGCAAGGTCAGCAGGAGTATCACCATCGGTGTATTCATGGCTTGCAGGTCGGCCTTGGCGGGATAGCCGCCGCTGCTTAATGCCGCGCCCAGCGATTGGTTGAACGCCTCGGCTTGCAGCTTGAAGCCGTCCTTGTCCAGCGCCGTGCCTTCAAAGCTGGCGATGCGGGTCGCGCCCACCTTGACGCTGGCCACGCTGCCGGCCGGCGCCGCTTCATTGGTATAGGGGATGCCCTTCTTGGCCAATGCCGATTTGATGATGTCGCAGGACTGCTTGAAGGCTTTCTTGCCCACAGGATCGAACTGGAAGGCGCATTGCTCCGGGTCCGCCACGACCACCACGGGGGCTTTGGCCACCGCTGCTTCGAGGGCGGGATTGGCATGGTGGGTCAGCGCCTTGAAGATGGGGAAATAGCTGCATGCAGCGATCAGGCAGCCGGTCATGATGATCTTCTTGCGCCCTATCCGGTCCGATAACGCACCGAACAGCACGAAGAAGGGCGTGGCGATGGCCAGCGACACCGCGATCAGCAGGTCGGCCCGGTCAGGTTCCACGCCCAGGGTCTTGGTCAGGAAGAACAGGGCATAGAACTGGCCGGTATACCAGACCACGGCTTGGCCCGCCGTACCGCCGAACAGCGACAACAACACCACCTTGAGATTGGGCCAGCGCAGGAAGGATTCGGTCAATGGTGCGCGCGACTGCTTGCCCTCCGCCTTCATTTTCTGGAAGGCGGGCGATTCGCTCAATTGCATGCGGATATAGATCGATACCGCCAGCAACAGAATGGAAAGCAGGAAGGGAATGCGCCAGCCCCAAGCTTCGAATACCTCCTTGCCCAGGTAATTGCGACATAGCCAGATGACCAACAGCGACAGGAACAGGCCCAGCGTGGCGGTGGTCTGGATAAAGCTGGTGTAGAGGCCGCGCTTGCCGTGTGGTGCATGTTCGGCCACGTAAGTGGCCGCACCGCCGTATTCTCCGCCCAGTGCCAGTCCCTGCAGCAGCCGCAGGCCGATCAGGATGGTGGGCGCCGCTATGCCTATGGTGCCGTAGGCAGGCAGCAAGCCCACAATGGCGGTGGACAGGCCCATGATCAGGATGGTGATCAGGAAGGTGTACTTGCGTCCTATCATATCGCCCAGCCGGCCAAAAACCAGTGCCCCGAACGGCCGTACCGCAAAACCGGCGGCGAAGGCCATCAAGGCAAAGATATAAGCGGTGGTGTCGTTGACGCCGGCAAAGAACTGCTTGGCGATAATCGCCGCCAGGGAGCCATAAAGATAAAAGTCGTACCATTCGAACACCGTGCCGAGCGAGGAGGCGAAGATCACCTTCCGCTCTTCACGGCTCATCGGGCGGGGCGCGGCCTGGGCGGCACCGGCGGCGTGAGCGATATCCGTCATTGTGTTGTCTCCATAGCGTGTAAGCGTTGCGACCTCTTTGGGCCGTGTCGCAATCTAGGCGTGTTGCAGCTAGCCTATCCAATCGCAATTTTCGATAAGGCTCATCAGCGCTAGCCTGATGGTGGGCGTTTTCGCCCGTGGCTGCAGGGTTTGGCAACGTTGGACGCGCCATGGGGACGAACAAAAGCTTGGTGTACGACGAGAAATACCGTGGTAAATAGGCACGTGCCGAAACGACTTTTCTGGATAAGCGATGGAAATCTACCAGTTGCGCACTTTCATCACCGTGGCGCAGCAAGGCCATCTGACCCAGGCGGCCGAGATCCTGCACCTGAGCCAGCCGGCGGTAACGGCGCAGATCAAGGCCCTGGAAGAAGAAACCGGCGTCAGCCTGTTCGACCGATGCCCGGCGGGTGTCAGCCTGACCGAGGCCGGCAAGCTGTTGTTGCCCGAGGCCGAAAAAATCCTGCTGGGCAGCCGCGAAATGCTCAAGGCCGCCAGGGCGCTGCAGGGGGAGTTGGACGGCAAGCTGCGCATCGGCACGATATTGTGTCCCCGGCTGTTGCGGCTGGGACCCTTGTTCGCCTGGCTGAAACAGCGTCACCCCTTGCTGCGCGTGAGTACGGTGCAAGGGATATCCGGCGGTGTGCTCAACGAGGTGCGCAAGAAGGAGCTGGATGCGGGTTTTTTTATTGGCCGCAATCCCTACCAGACCGTGCATGCGCATGCACTGGAGGAGCTGCAGTTCGTCGTGGCGGCGCCGGCGGACTGGCGGGTGGCCCTGGAAGGCTGCGACTGGCGTATGCTCGGGCGCCAGCCCTGGGTCGGGGGCAGCCAGTTCTCCAGCTTGTCCAAACTGCATGCGGAAGTCTGGCGCGAAAACAATATCGCGCCCAGGAAGGTCTACGAAATCGACCAGGAGCAGACCATGCTGAGTTGTGTGGAAGCCGGCTTGGGCTTGTGCATCCTGCGCCGAGAAGCGGCACGGGCCGCCGAGCGGGAAGGACGCTTATGGATCTGGGGCGAAATCGGCCGCACGGTGACGCTATCGTTTATCTACCCGGCCGATATGCACGGCGATCCGCTGATTCAGCCGGTGTTGGCTGCCTTGGCGGAAGTTTGGCCGATCGCGTCGCTGGAGGAGGCGGTGGCCTGAACGCACAGGCCGGCAATCCAATCCGCCATGGCGTGTTGAACGGGCAGCGCTTCGCCCAGGGCGGTGCTGACATGGAGGCTGATGCCGGGATGCCGCAGCTGCAGTGCCTCGACCAATTCGGGCAGGTCTCGGCGCAGATGCGCGCCGGTCGCCATAAAGGCCGGCACGATCTGGATTTCGGTGACACCGTCGGCGCATAGCGCGTCCACGCAGTCGGCCAGGGACGGCGTCATCAATTCGAGGAAGGCAAGGCGAACAAGGCAATCCGGCCGGCGAAGCGACAAGGACTCGGCCAGCTGGCGGAAGGGCAGGGCCCATTGCGGGTCGCGCGCACCATGGGCGAACAGGATAAAGGCGTGCTGAGTAGGCATGCGCCATGTTGCCTGCGGTACCGCAAAAACAAAAGCCCCGCACGTATGCGGGGATTTCGAGTATGCACCACCAACAACTCAAGTATTGTTTACTTGAGCTTGGTTTCCTTGTAGGCAACATGCTTACGGACGACGGGATCGAACTTCTTGATCTCCATCTTTTCCGGCATGGTGCGCTTGTTCTTGGTGGTGGTGTAGAAGTGACCGGTACCAGCGGTCGATTCCAGCTTGATCTTTTCACGCATCATTTATCTCCCGGATTAAATCGCGCCACGAGCGCGAAGGTCGGCCAGGACGACATCGATACCGAGCTTGTCGATATTGCGCAGGCCAGCGTTGGAAATGCGCAGGCGCACCCAACGGTTTTCGCTTTCTACCCAGAACTTGCGATATTGCAGGTTGGGCAGGAAACGACGCTTGGTTTTGTTGTTGGCGTGGGAAACATTGTTTCCAACCATCGGCTTCTTGCCGGTGATTATGCATACTCGAGCCATTTTGGACTCCCGACTTATTTACTTGGATGTTCTTAGACTGGCTTGCGGAGCGGCTTTTCAGCAGCGCACAACAGGCGGCGGTCACGCAAAGAGGGCGAATAGTAGCCACTCCGTAAGCCAGTGTCAATTTCGCTTTTGCATTCAGTGCTTAATTGTAATTTTACACACTGTATCGGCCCTGTTTCCGGGGGCGCCGAGCGGGCGCCGCAGCGGCGTTTGCGGGGTGGTGGCCAGGGGTTTTCCCGCTGCCGTGGCGGTCGCGTGCCGCGCGTGGAAAAACCCGTCGCGTCGATACCCCTCGCAGACGATTTCACATGCTAAAATCCGCGCCCCTTCAAGGACTTGCCCGCCATGCTGCACAAGCTGAACCAACCGCAACAAGCTGCCGTCAGGCATCTGGACGGCCCCTTGCTGGTGCTGGCCGGCGCCGGGTCGGGCAAGACACGCGTCATTACCCAGAAGATCGCCTACCTGATCGAGCAGGCGAACTACGATGCCCGCCATATCGCGGCCATCACCTTTACCAATAAAGCCGCCCGCGAAATGCAGGAGCGGGTAGGGCACCTGATGGACCCGGCCCGTCTCAAGGGCCTGACCGTATCGACCTTTCACTCGCTGGGCCTGCAACTGGTGCGGGCCGAGCATGCCGCCCTCGGCTACAAGCCCCGCTTCTCCATCCTGGACAGCGCGGATGCGGTCAAGATCATTTCAGACATCCTGGCGACTACCGACAAGGATGAAATACGCGGCGCGGTCAGCACCATCTCGCGGCTGAAGAACGACTTCGTCAGTCCCGATGCGGCCCTGGTCAATGCGCAGGACGATAACGAGCTGCGGTTCGCCCGCGTCTACCGCGCTTACCAGGACACGCTGTTCGCCTACCAGGCGGTGGATTTCGACGATCTGATCCGGCTGCCGGTCGAGCTGTTCGAGCGCGAGCCGGACATCCTGACCAAGTGGCAACTCAAGTTGCGCTATCTATTGATAGATGAGTACCAGGACACCAATGTCTGCCAATACCGGCTGATCAAGCAGCTGACCGGCTTCCACGGCAAATTCACCGCGGTGGGCGACGACGACCAGAGCATCTACGCCTGGCGCGGCGCCAGCGTGGACAATTTGCGGCTGTTGAAAGAGGATTTTCCCAGCCTGGAAATCATCAAGCTGGAACAGAATTACCGCTCCACCTCGCGCATCCTCAAGGCCGCCAACACGGTCATCGGCAACAATCCCAAGCTGTTCGAGAAAAAGCTGTGGAGCGAACTGGGCATCGGCGATCCCATCAGCGTGGTGGAGATGAAGGACGAAGAGCACGAGGCCGAGATGGTGGCCATGCGGCTGCTGGCGCACAAGTTCGAGAACCGGACCACCTTTACCGACTACGCCATCCTCTACCGAGGCAATCACCAGGCGCGGGTGCTGGAATCCCATTTGCGCAACCACAAGATCCCCTACCAGATCTCGGGCGGACAATCGTTTTTCGACAAGGCGGAAATCAAGGATGTACTGGGCTATCTCCGCTTGATCGCCAACCAGAACGACGATCCGGCCTTTATCCGGGCGGTGACCACGCCCAAGCGCGGCGTCGGCAACGTCACTTTGGAAAAGCTGGGCGGCCTGGCGGCCGAGCGCAAGGTCAGCCTGTTCGAGGCCGTGCATCTCCCCAGTTTCGAGACCCTGGTGCAGGCCGCCCAGTACGAGGCCTTGCAAACCTTCTGCGGCTTTATCAACCGCATACACAGCCGCGCCAGCCGGGAGCCGGGCGGCGCCCTGCTCAGGGAAATGCTGACCGCCATCGATTTCGAAACCTGGCTATATGAAAGCGATGAACCGCGTCCGGCCGAGACCAAGTGGAAGAATGTATTGGAGTTGGTCGCCTGGTTCGACAAGCGGGCCGAGGAAAACGGCGACACCCTGATCGACATGACCCAGAAGATCGCCCTGATCACCTTGCTGGAAGGGCGCAGCGAAGACGAAGTGGATGCGGTACGGCTGTCCACCCTGCATGCGTCCAAGGGCCTGGAGTATGGCCATGTCTTCCTGGTCGGTTGCGAGGAAGGCGTGCTGCCGCACCAGGCCTCCATCGATAGCGGCATGGTGGAAGAAGAGCGCCGGCTGATGTACGTGGGTATCACCCGGGCCCAGCGCAGTCTCACCATCACCTATTGCGGCAAGCGCAAGCGGGCCGGCGAATGGTCCATCGTGCAGCCCAGCCGCTTTCTGCTGGAATTGCCGCAGGACGAGATCCGCGTCAGCGGCCGCCTGGCGGGCGAGCGGAACGTCGTGGTCAGCCGCCAGGAAGGCAAGGCCAAGTTGGCCAACCTGCTGGCCGGACTGGGCAGCAAACCCGAAGCCTAGGTCCGTGCGGAACATACTTTTTGACAAACGGTTTTATGATGCCGGCTGGCAGGCACACCATTCGCCCGATAGCCGAGGCCATCTTCCCCAACAAACAACATGGCGGCTCAACCGCCAACCTCTGGAGTTAGCACTATGAGCTGGTCTGTCGCGCAAAGCCGTGCGGTTTACGGTATCCGTCACTGGGGTGCCGGCTATTTCGATATCAATGATGCCGGCCATGTGCTGGTGCGGCCGCATGGCGACGGTGGCGAGGCGCTCGATCTGCATACGCTGGTCGGCCAATTGAAACAAGCCGGCCTGGCCCTGCCTTTGATCGTCCGCTTCCCCGATGTGTTGCAGGACCGGGTCAAGGATTTGTGCGACGCATTCGACGAGAATATCGCCAAGCTGTCCTATGCCGGCCGCTATACCGCCATGTATCCGATCAAGGTCAACCAGCAGGAAGCGGTGGTGAAATCCATCATCGCGACGCGTGATGCGGCAATCGGCCTGGAAGCGGGTTCCAAGCCCGAGCTGATGGCGGTGCTGGCCTTGGCGCCGCGCGGCGCGACCGTGGTATGCAACGGATATAAGGATAGGGAATTCGTCCGCCTGGCCCTGATCGGCCAGCGCCTGGGCCACCAGGTCTTTATCGTGATCGAAAAGGAATCCGAGGTAGGCCTGGTCATCGAGGAAGCCCGCCGCCTGGGCGTGCAGCCCAATGTCGGCCTGCGCGTCCGGCTGTCCTCGCTGGCTTCCAGCAAATGGGCCGACACCGGCGGCGAAAAAGCCAAATTCGGCCTGTCGGCCGCCCAGTTGCTCAATGTGGTGGAGCGCTTCACCGCGGCGGGTTTCAAGAACAGCCTGCGCCTGCTGCATTTCCATATGGGTAGCCAGATCGCCAACCTGGCCGACTACCAGGCCGGTTTCCGCGAAGCCATCCGCTACTACGGCGAGCTGCGCGCACTGGGCCTGCCGGTCGAGGTGGTGGACGTGGGCGGTGGCCTGGGCGTGGACTACGACGGCACCCACAGCCGTAATTCCAGCTCCATCAATTACGATATGGACGATTACGCCGGCACGGTGGTCGGCATGCTCAAGGAATTCTGCGACGAGAACGACCTGCCGCATCCGAATATCTTCTCGGAAAGCGGCCGCGCCATGACCGCCCACCACGCGGTGCTGGTGATGCAGGTCACCGATGTGGAACGGCATCATGACGACCTGCCCAAGGTCGATTCGGTGGAAGCGTTACCGGAAGTCATCCAGTGGCTTTTCGAGCTGCTGGGCCATACCGACCTGGAAATGGCCACCGAGACTTACTACCGTGCCACCCACTATATGAGCGAGGTTTCCGCCAAGTTCGCCGAAGGCAAGCTGACGCTGGCCGAGAAAGCCCTGGCCGAGCAATGCTATTTCGCCATCTGCCGTCGCCTGCAAGGCCAGCTGATGGCGGGGCAGCGCTCGCACCGCCAGGTGTTCGACGAGCTGAACGACAAGCTCGCCGACAAGTACATCTGCAATTTCTCGGTGTTCCAGTCCCTGCCCGACACCTGGGCCATCGACCAGGTGCTGCCCATCCTGCCTATCCACCGGCTGGACGAGACACCGACCCGCCGCGCCGTGCTGCAAGACCTTACCTGCGATTCGGATGGCAAGATCAAGCAGTATGTCGATAGCCAGAGCATCGAAACCAATCTGCCGGTGCATGCCCTCAAGGCGGGCGAGGACTACCTGCTGGGCGTGTTCCTGGTGGGCGCCTACCAGGAAATCCTCGGCGATATGCACAATCTGTTCGGCGATACCGACTCGGTCAATGTCCACTTGGCGGCCGACGGCAGCATCCGCCACAGCGGCATCGAGACGCACGACACCATCGAGGACATGCTGCGCTACGTCCACCTGGAGCCGGCCGAACTGATGACGCATTACCGCGACAAGGTAGCCGGCGCCAGCCTGAGCGAGTCCGAACGGGCGGAATTCCTCGATACGCTGCGCTTGGGGTTGACCCGGTCGGCTTATCTGGCGGCTTGACGCAGCACGCCCTTATTGCGGTCCGGCTTGGCCTGATCAGGCCGAGCCGGACCGCATCGCATCGCTCAACCTTATCGAATACGAAGCGCCACAGTCAGCATGCATTACCGATCAGCCCTCAAATTCATCGGCATCACCAATCTGCTTGCCCTGCTTGTCACCGCACTGGCCGCCTATTTCCTGGGGCGGACCACGACTATCCAATTAGCCGATACCGGCAGTGTCATTGCGATGGTGATTTGTGCCTTGGGGGCGCTCATGGCGCGTGGTGCGCGGCTTGGCGACGGCCCGGTATCCCACCAGATGACGGCCTCGGTGGCCGATTCGCCCAACTCTCTGCGTGGCGCCGATTACGACGATATGTTGGCTGGCGTCAGCTATGGGGCACTGTTGATCGTGGCTGGGCTGTTGTGGTTAGGGGTGGTCGTTGGGATGTATCAATTGCTCGCTTGACCGTGCCGCCACTTGCTCGCTTTATGCCGTTATCGCTTTGATCGCAATCTCCAGCCTCGGGCGGCTGGCTGCCCTCAATTTCATGAGCCCAAGTTGTCTGGCCATCTGCACCAGCATCCATTCCTCGCCCTTAGTAGAGTCATACACCAGGGCGGCGAGAGACCGAAGTTCTTCAGCACAAACCTCATCAATCGCACGTTGTTGCTCGTTGACTGGTGGCCGCCACGAGACGGGCGAGCCTGGGGCCATTGTTTCGGGCCAGTAGAAAGTGCCGACCTCTTCTTCGGAGTTACGACAGTACTTACGCGCAACTTCCTCTACGCGCTCCACAATCCTGCTGCCAGTGCGCTGCCATCCATGCGCTCTACTGATCCGGCGTGCCAGTACAGCGTCAAGAACGGGTCCTTCTGTTGCAGTGACCAGCGCGATCATTGCAGCCAGCGTTGGCTCGTATGACACCTCGAAAAATGCATCAGCGTTCGCAGTTGTTGCGAAATGAGAAAGGTCCGTCTCTACAAATGCCATCTGTGGCAAATCCGCATTTTCGGCAGTTTGAACGGCAGCATTGCGTGCATACTGCTCTGCTACATGAGTCTCCTCGACGGATAGCGTGGTTGAGGCTATGTGGTCTGCTGCTGGCTTTGGCGCGTATTCGTCGGAACCGATTGGACTGCTTGCTTTTGCAATAGCAGCTTCAGCAGCTCGTTTTGCAACCTCTCTTTCTGCTTCTAGCGCGCGCTTTGCCCGACTCGACTCAAGGAGTGCTCTCAACTGTTGATCCAAACGATCTAGCGTGCCTGGCTTATCTACCCACCAATCCGTCGACCATACACGCACGATCTCCCACCCTAGACCTCGAAGGACCTGCTCTCGCAATTTGTCTCTATCTCTAGCGGTTGCAGATCGGTGATAAGTAGCCCCATCACACTCGATACCAGTCAGGTACGTTCCACGAGCATCTGGATGAACTACCCCAAGATCAACACGGAAAGCAGATGCACCCACTTGGGTATGCAGCTCCCAACCACGCATCGCCAGAGCAGAAGCGACGGCCTCCTCGAACGGGCTCTCAAAACCACCCAGGCTCCCACGCGTAGCTTCCGCCAATGCACGAGGCCCTCTCTCCGCAAACTCAAGAAAGTGCTTCAAATCACGTACACCGACCGATTGAGTACGAGACAGGTCGAACTGCTCAGGCTTGAAGCTTGAGAACACCCGGAGTTCTTGACGAGCTCGTGTAATCGCCACATTTAGGCGCCGCTCTCCCCCGTCGCGGTTCATTGGGCCAAAGTTCATTGACTTTGCGCCACTGACATCCGGACCGTAAGTAATCGAGAAATACATGATGTCCCGCTCATCACCTTGAACGCTTTCCAGATTCTTAACGAACAGGGGCTCAAGCTCAGCTTCCGAGAAATGCGGTTCCAGTGACGGGTCTTTACGTCGCTCTTCATCAAGTAGGTCTTCGATGAGCTTTTGCTGCTCGGTATTGAACGTCACGACACCGATAGTGAGCTCGGACTCACGGAATCCCGGAGACTTAAGAAGTGCAACGATATCCGCAACCAGTGCCTTAGCTTCCAGTTTATTGATTCTCGCCCCACCTTTCTCATACACCCCGTTGGTATAGTGAAAGCTGACCGCTCTATCCTCCGTTACTGGCGACGGGAACGTCACCAAGCCTCCCCCGTAGTAATGCTGATTGGAGAACGCGATGAGGCTTTCATTCCGACTACGGTAATGCCATGACAGGTTTAGGGTCGGCAAGTTGGCACCGAGACACTCATCAAGAATGCTTTCCATCTCCCCTTCAACGTCTTCGTCATCGATTGATGACTCCGCCCTGTCGAAGAACGCTGTCGGGGGCAACTGCTTCGGATCTCCCACCATAACCACTTGTTTGCCACGCGCGATGGCTCCGATTGCATCCCAGACTGCAATCTGGGATGCCTCGTCAAACACCACTACATCAAACTGTTCTGTATCTGGAGCAAGAAACTGAGCAATCGAAAGCGGACTCATCAACAAGCACGGTGTGAGCTTGGTCAGTGCAGATGGAATGCCACTGATGAGCTCGCGCAATGGCAAATGGCCACGCTTCTTTGTAAACTCTCGGCGCAATAAACCCCACTCAGAATTCCGCGTGGCATCGTCTTGAGAAGGTAGACCTGAACACAAGCTCGCCCGCACCCAGGTACGGGTTAACTCGGTAAATTTCTCGTCAAGGTGTCGGAAATCGGCAATCCGCTTTTCATGCTCCGCAGAAACAAAGGTTCGAATTACCGATTCGTTATCAACCACCGCATTCAGCCACCAGCGACAGTAATTCGTTTCGAAAGCAGACCGAATAGCTCCGAGCTCTACCCTTTTGTTTTCTATGCCGGCTACCAACGGCTCCAAGCCAATAGAAACCGCATGCTGCCGCACCTTCTTCCACGCACACCAAGCATTCAGCTTGGTCTCAGACAGCACGATTGCATGGCAATGAGCATGAAGGGAGACAAGGTCGGATTCACTAAAGGCGGCATGTACTTGCTCTGAAAAGCCACCTTTTTGGGCCAGCTGACCGATAGCCGGCTGAAGCTTGGACCAAGCGCTCATGTATTTCTGACCCGCCGCCACCACAGGACCATCTTGATCGAGCAGTGCATTGCCATCAACGACAAGGCGCTCAATCGCGGATGAGATGCCGGGCAGGTCTGAGGGCCCCGCTGCGAGATTCACAATCGCGGTGGCTATTGCACTTTGAAAGCTTACTGCTCGTTCTACTTCCTGGATGTTCGTTTCAAGCTCACACCACAGGCCACCAGTTGCGTCTTTGAGTTCGGAAAGGTCTCGCAGCCTGCCTTCGGCTGAGTCACGAATGCGTAACGTTGTATGGTCTTTGAAGAAGCGTTCACCACAGACGCCTTGTGCTATCTCGGGTATATCCTCTTCCAAATGGCCGCAGGGACGAATCACTTCCAGTCTCTTGGCAAACCGAAGCGCAGCATCCAATACAAGAGCGTCTGTATCTAACCCCTTCCACAGCCCTTCAGTCTGGCTCTCAAGGCCACTGAGTACGTTCAACGCGTGATCGAGTTCCGTCAGTTTTCTAAGTTTCTTCACTTCGAGCGCCAAGCTCTCCCCAGCCCTCCCCGAAGCCAATGAATCTAGCCCCTCATCAGACCACGTGGCGCGCTCACGGGCGGCTTTCAACGCTTCCTGAAGTTTGAGTGCAGCTCGGAGATACTCCGGCCTGGATTTCAAGCCCTGCCATAGCTCCGCTACTTCAGGACCAATATCCAGTTTTGCGACTTCACTTCGGGTATCTCGAATTCCTACAAGTATTGCCAAATCATCCGCAACGTTTGGTTCACCCTGTCCCGCCACCATTGTCTCAAGTATTTGGCGCACCTTGCGTTTACCTAGCCAAGACATCGGCCAAAGCGACTGTTCGGCTTTAGCGTATTCTCGCTGCAACTGATACACATTCAATTGCTCCATGCCCTCGGTGTAACGCACGGATAGTTTCTTCTCAAGTACGCCTATACGTTCCAGCAGCCCAATCCCCTTACGTAGACCGTCTTGTATGTCGTGCGGCCAAGGTGACAGTGCACCATGAATTTCACGCCGTTGTGCCAGTAAGTCAAGGGCAGTTTCTATACTCCCAGTTAACGTTGGCATCCATCCGGAAGACAGTTGCTTTGTCAGTGCACCGTGCTCAGCAAGTAGCTTGATACCTTCCTGAAGTCGTTCTGCGATGGCTTTTGCATCAGGCTGGAAAACGAATTGCCAACTCCTCCCTGCGGCCTGTGGCAACGCGCGAGAAAGTGCAGCCAATGCGGCACGAGGTCGCTTGGAAAGCGGTGTAGGTGAAAGGCCGATGACGTCGAGAAAACTCGATGCAGCCAAACGCACATTCTCAGCCACAAGAATTACATCCTTTGCTGCTTCAATCAGCGCCTGCTGCCATGTCGGCGACCAATAGCCGGTCAGAATCGGCGAGAGCGGTCCAGATGCGAGCACCTGCTGACCTACCGCCGTAGCATTCACTTCAAGGCGATCTACCACCTCCCTCAATAGATCCGTGTCCGTCACGCCATGGGCGGCGTAAGACGACCAAGAAAACCCCAGAGTGGGAACATCAACACTATCAACAACGATACCAATAGCTTCATAAATGCTACGGCCATTGGTGTGCCGATGGTGGAGGCGTTCAACATAACCATTCAGTTGTTGGCGTAAGGTTTTCAACCTCTCTGCTTCTGTCTTCCAAGCGTCCGCATCAATCACTCCTTGCGCTTCCCAAGCTGTTTTTAACTGCGCCAACACATCTAGTTTTCGCGCCTTGCTTGAATGCAGCTCTAAACAAAACTCCCCCAGCTTCACTTCGCGCAGGCGTCGATACACCACATCGAGTGCTGCGATCTTTTCTGAGACGAAAAGAACCCGTTTGCCTTCTGCAAGGCATTGCGCGATGAGATTCGAAATTGTCTGACTTTTACCTGTGCCCGGCGGGCCGATCAGAACGAAGTCTTTGCCTCTGGCTGCTGCCATCACTGCAGAGAGTTGTGAGGAATCCGCGGGCAGTGGGCAGAAGGTATGTTCCGGACCAAAATCACGATCCAACGATTTGGGACTTGGGAAACTGGCGTGACCTGCATAGGGTTCACGAGGCGTATCGATTAAATGCTTGACGACAGGGTTGAGTCTTAGCTGATCAGTGCGCTGCACCAGATCGACCCACATCAGATACTTGGCAAACGAGAACATGGACAACACCACATCCTCTGAGACTTCCCACCCCTTGATGTCTTTAATTGCAGCGGAAACTGTCCGCCAAATTTTGTCGATATCCAGCCCTGACTCGTCGCGATCCAACTCTCCCTCTTTGATACCGAGCTCAAGCTTGAAATCCTGGCGCAACATCTCAAGGAGTGTTGGGTTAAAGCGCGGCTCATCGTCGTGAAGCGTCAGCGTAAATCCAGACCGGACGCTCTTACGTTGCAGCGTGACTGGGATAAGGATGAGAGGAGCTCGGTACTTATGATCGGGTTTGTTATCTGGCGTCCAGTTCAGAAAACCCAGCGCCAAGAACAGTGTGTTTACGCCACCTTCTTGCAAGGTAGTTCTGGCTGCCCGATATAGCTCAACAAGACGAACATCCAGTTCTTCTTGAGCAAGTCCGACAAAAACCTCTCGCCGCTTAAGAGCATCCAGCGCATGTGCCCTACGGAGATTTTCACGCTCGCGACTCTCGTGGATGGCTTGGTCTCGGAGGTCCGAGCCATCCATCAGGTCCGGGCGAGTAAGTAACTTAATTTCTTTGCCGTCGGCTACCAAATCCTCAAGTGCTCCGGGGTCTGGAGCATCCAGTTTCAGTGATTTCTTGCCAGCCCTAAAATTCAGCAGATTGTTGCGGAGCGATAGATCGAGCAGTTTACGTTGCCAGCGCGCCAAACGATCCTTGGGATCCAATGTCGCAGCATCCTGAATGTCACAGTCTTCCTCTGGCAGCTCTGGAGCCTCTTCGAACGGCGCCTCCCCACTGGAGTCAAGTGCATCCGTCAGCACCGTAGCGACTTGGGATTCCGTACTAGCGAGTGGCTTGATACGCTGGAGGCGAGCACGGCGAATATCGACCGCCAACTCAAAAGACTCTGCTTTTTCTTCCGCGATCTGCCCTGCGCCATGCCCGGTCGCGTAGAGAAAGCTTACGGGAGGGCGCTGCGTTACGAGCGTAGTCTCAAAAAGCAGCAACTCTTTAAGCTTCACCCTTTTACGCAACGCGGTCACATCATCTACTACAGCGGTAGAAAACTCTTCAGACTTTAACCACACACCGACAAAAGCGTGCCCTCGGGTAAACACTAGGATGGGATTGAGTCCAGCCTGCTCAATAGCGGAGCAGAATAGCAATGCAAGGTCGAGGCACGTGGCAAGTCCAGAGTCAACAATCTGCCCCGGGGAACGAATTTTCTGTCCGGTATGCTCGAAGCTCGCTGGCGGCAACGCATAGTCGAGCTTCATTGCTACGACCGCACCCCAAATGGCAGATGCGAGCTCCCAAGCCCGTTTTGCCCCGCCTTTGTAACCATCCAACCCGGCGTCCTTGCCGTGATCTCGCAAAACATCGGCGGCCTTTTTCAATAGCCGATCAATCGCCGGCTCATTTGGTTGGACGAAGGCTGCGATCATGTCCGGCATGTATGCAATACCGCCCCATTGATTTCGGGGTAGCAGCTCCACTACCTTGGTCACCGTAATAGAGTGGTCTGACGCTTTTGTCTCAACTGGCCGGAGGGTGACGGAAACCGTTGCCTCTTCAGCTTCAGTCAGGCGACTGAAAAAAACACCGTCTAGCTGAACATCTAGGTTTTGCAGCTGATAGGTCTGACCTGCGCCAACGGAGTCCAGTCGCCAGGTTCGCGGTTTTACAAAGGCCGGAATCGCTTCGAGAACGACTTCAAGTGCCTTGGAATCCCGCTCCAATGTGCTGACGACGCGAAGCTCGCGGATGAGTGGGACAGCATTCTGGAAATCCGCCAAGTTTAGTTTGGCGGCAAATGTCGCTTCGATTTTCAGTTCTCGGACGGCCTCTTGCTGGGTCGCTTCCGGTTGCTGTTCAGCCGACTCCCCATGGGAAGCCCTTGCCATTTCTGCCATGTGCACACCCCTGACGTCATTTCCACATGGGCCGTCTTAGCCCTAAATCGACTCGGCTTTTCTAGCCACTCGCCAGCCTCTCGGAATATTGCTGTTTGTACTCTGCTGGCGAAAGCCCAGCCTATTGCATGATTTTGGCGGAGCCATTAATGCTCATATCGATGCAACGCTTCCCGCACCGTATTGAGCACCTGAAGATCATCCCAAGGCTTGGCAATAAACCGATAAACCTCCCCCCGGTTGATGGCGTTGGAGAGCGTGGGCGCCGAGTTCTCCCCGGTAATCAGAATACGCATGGTGCGCGGATAAATATGCTTGATCCCGCCAAAGAAGCTGATGCCGTCCTCCCCCGGCATATGCTGGTCGCAGATCACCACGCCCACCTCCTGGCGGGCCAGGATCTCATAGGCCTGTGCGGCGTTGTCGGCGGTCAGCACGGTAATGCCCTCGCCGCGTAGCAGCCGTTCCATGCTGGCCAGCACCTGCGGTTCATCGTCGATCAGCAGCAGGGTACGGTGATAAGGGGCTTGGTCGCTCTCGGCCAGCTCCAATTGCGGCCTTTGCCGCAACATCTCGGCAATTTCGTTGGCTGGTAGCGGCTGGCTGAAATAGTAGCCCTGGATTTCATCGCAGCCCTCGGCCGTCAGCAGATGCAATTGGCCAATGGTTTCCACGCCTTCGGCGATGGTGCGCAAGCCCAGGCTGTGCGCCATGCGGATAATGGTGGTGGTGATCGAATAGTCCTGCGGATCGCGCGTCACGCCCTGGATAAAGGAACGGTCGATCTTCAGCTTGTCGACCGGGAAGCGCTTCAGGTAACTGAGGTTGGAATAGCCCGTACCGAAGTCGTCGATCGCCAGGGAGACGCCGATTTCCTTTAGTTTACGCATCCAGTTGATCGAGCTTTCCGGGTCGTCCATGGACAGGCTTTCGGTCAGTTCCAGTTCCAGATACTTGGCCTGTAGCTCGAAAGACTGCAGCACCTGCACCGCCAATTGGTCGATGCGCTGATGGGTGAACTGCGAGGCCGCCACATTGACGGCCACCGGCGCGATCGATAGACCCTGCTCCTGCCAACTTTTCAACTGGCTGCAGGCGCTGTGCAGTACCCACTCGCCAATGGCCAGGATCAGCTGGCCTTCTTCCGCCACCGGAATAAAGCGCGATGGCGGCACCAGCCCCAGCTCGGGAGATTGCCAGCGTATCAAGGCTTCCAGGCCGATGATCTGGCCGCTGCGCAGCGAGACTTGCGGCTGGTAGTACAGCACGAATTCCTCGCGTTCCAGTGCGCGTTTCAATTGCCGCTCCAGTCCCAGGCTCTCGTCCAGGCGTGCCTGCATTTGGGCGGTGAAGAACTTGTAATTATTGCGGCCAGCCTCCTTGGCGCGATACATGGCGATATCGGCCCGTTTCAGCAGGTCGCCCGGCGTCTGGCCGTCCTGCGGGTAGATGCTGATTCCCACGCTGCAGGTGACGTTGTGTGGCTGGCCGGCCAACTGCATGGGTTGGCATAGCGACTCGACTACCCGGTGTGCCAGCTTGCTGACCGTGGATTCGTCGCTGATCCGGTCGATCAGCAGCACGAATTCGTCGCCGCCCAGCCGGGCGACCGTATCGCATTGCCGCACGCAATCCTGCAGGCGCGCCGCCACCGCGCACAGCAACTGGTCGCCCGCGGCATGGCCCAGCAGGTCATTGATATGCTTGAATTTATCCAGATCGATAAACATGACCCCCAGGCGCACTTCATAACGCTCGGCCCGGCTGATCGCCTGGGTAAGCCGGTCATGGAGCAGTGAACGATTGGGCAGGCCGGTAAGCAGATCGTGGCTGGCCTGGTATTCCAGTGCTTCTTCGTGCATGCGCCGTTCGCTGATATCGCGTGCCACCAGCAGCACCGACTCGGCATTGTCGAACTGGATCGCCGTGCCGGTCACTTCGACATCCACTTGGCTGCCATCCATGCGCACCAGGCGCAGGTCCATGGGCGGGGTGGTGATCTTGTGCTTGATGGCGGCCTGTATCTGTTCGCCCACCTGCTGGCGGTAGGCTTCGCCGGCCCGTTCGATTACCGGGGTGCCCAGCAATTGTTCCGCGCGTGCGCCCAATAAGCGCAGGGCCGCTTCGTTCAGGTAGACGATGCGGCCCTCGGTGTAGACCAGAATGGCTTCCGGCATCAGTTCCACCACTTTGCGGGAGCGCGCTTCGCTATCTTCCAGGTAATTATTGAGTGTCTGCAGGCCTTGATTGGCTTGATACAGCTCCAGACTCTTCTGCTCCAGCAAGGATTCCGCCGCCTTGCGCGCGGCTTCCGAGCGGGCCAGTCTGCGGCTGAGTAGCTCGCAAGTCTGTTGGGCGTTCATCGCGGCTGCTGTACCAGATGGAATTGCACGCGCTGCTCCGCGCCGTCGTCGGCAAGATCGACGCGCGATAAGGCGATGGACTCGCTGAAGTGGGCGATACAGCCTTGTATCAACCCTTCGGCCAGGTCGGCAAAGCCGCGCGGCGAGCTGTACAGCAGGGACAATTGGTCCGGCGCCGGTCGTTCGCAGAAAAAGGTGGGCAGTTCCGCTTCGGGATAAAGCTTGCGTACTTCGACGTGGATATGGTTTTCGATGTGGCCGAGGAATTCGAAGCTGCCGGAAGCAGACGTGAAAAAGCCAGGGTAGATCTGCGAAAAGCGTTGAAACAGATAAACGCCGAAGCCCCGCACCAGCGAGGCGGCCGGGGTGCCGGTGGCCTCGCTGAGCGCTACCACCAGGCGCACCAATTCGGCATGGTCGTAGGTACCCACCGCAGTGTAGGCGCCGTCGTTAGGGAGCGCCGCCGCCGTGATGATGCGGTCGGCCATTTCCATACCCAGCTGACTCTCGACCATTTCGAGGAATTCGGTAAAAACGATACCTTTCATGATCGCCTACCTGCTGCGGGTGATAGATATTCAGTTTTAGACCGTAACCGTCGACTTGACTAGCCAGGGGGGCCGCCGGCAGGGGTGCTAGCCAACCCGTTTCTCGCTATGCGGGTCAAATAGCAGCGCCTTGGTCGGGTCCAGGCTCAGCTGGACCGCTTGCCCCGGCGCGCCGGCGGCGCGTGGATGGCAGCGGGCGACCGTCCTGACGCCGTTGAGGGTCACCGTCACCAGGGTGTCGGGACCGGTCGGTTCGGTCATTTCCACCGTGGCGCTGAGCGATTGCAGGTCGGGCCGGTCGCCGTGGGCACTGGCCGGGTCGGTCAGTTGTTCGGGACGGATACCCAGGATCATGCGCTGGCCGACGAAGGGGCGCTGGGCTTCGAGCAGCGGGCCCAGGGTCACCTTTTGCGCTTGCTGGCCGTTGTCCAGCATCACCACCGCCATGCCGGCTTCCTCGTGCAACTGGCAGGGAATGAAGTTCATCGACGGCGAGCCGATGAAACCCGCCACATAGAGATCGGCCGGTGCATCGTAGATCTGCTGCGGCGAGCCGAACTGGCGTACCTCGCCGTCCTTCATGACCGCGATACGGTCGCCCAGCGTCATGGCTTCGATTTGATCGTGGGTGACGTAGACGATGGTGGTGCCCAGGCGCTGGTGCAGGAGTTTGATCTCGGCACGCATCTCCACCCGCAGCTTGGCATCCAGGTTGGACAGCGGCTCGTCGAACAGGAACAGGGCCGGATTGCGGGCCAGGGCGCGGCCCATGGCGACCCGCTGGCGCTGGCCGCCGGACAACTGCTGGGGCTTGCGGTCGAGCAGGTGTTCCATCTGCAGGGTCTTGGCCACCCGATTGATGATGGCATCCTGTTCGGCCTTGGGCACCTTGCGGATTTCCAGGCCGAAAGCAATGTTCTTGCGCACGGTCATATTGGGATAGAGCGCGTAGCTCTGGAACACCATCGCGATATCGCGATCCTTGGGCGAGAGATTGTTCACCAGGCGGTCGGCGATATGGATTTCACCGGAACTGATGTCGTCCAACCCGGCAATCATATTGAGCAGGGTGGATTTGCCGCAGCCGGACGGCCCGACCAGGATCAGGAACTGGCCTTGTTCGATTTCTAGATCGATACCCTTGAGGATATGGGTATCGCCGTAGCTTTTCTTGACGTTGCGGATGGAAAGCGCGCCCATGGCAGAGATTCCTTAACCTTTGACTGCGCCGGCAGTAAGCCCGCGCACGAAATATTTACCACCGACCACATAGACGAACAGGGTGGGCAGTGCCGCAATAATGGCCGCCGCCATGTCCACGTTGTATTGCTTCACCCCGGTACTGGTATTGACCAGGTTGTTCAGCGCCACCGTCATCGGCTGCCCGTCGCCGGAAGAAAACACCACGCCGAACAGGAAATCGTTCCAGATCTGGGTGGTTTGCCAGATCAGGCAGACCATGATGGTGGGTATCGAAATGGGCAGCAGGATGCGGAAGAAGATGCGGAAGAAGCCGGCGCCGTCGATGCGGGCCGCCTTGACCAGTTCGCCCGGGACCGTCACATAGTAGTTGCGGAAAAACAGCGTGGTGAACTGCAGGCCGTAGATCACATGCACCAGGACCAGGCGGCCGGTGCTGTTTTCCAGTCCTAGCAAGGCCAGCACTTGCGCCATCGGCAGGATCACCACCTGGAAGGGCAGGAAGGTGCCGATCAGCAGGGCCATGAAGAACGCGTCCGAACCCTTGAAGCGCCACATCGACAGGATATAGCCGTTCAGGGCGCCCAGCAGGGTCGAGATCAGCACCGCCGGGATCATCATCTTCAAGCTATTGACGAAGTAGCCCTTCATGCCGCCGCATTCCACGCCGGTACAGGCGCTGCCCCAGGCCGTTCGCCAAGCGTCGAAGTTGAGCGAGCCGGGGAGCGACATCAGATTGCCGGCACGGATCTCGTCCAGGGTCTTGAGGCTGGTGCTGAGCATCACGTACAGCGGTGCCAGGTACCACACCGCCATCAGTACCAGGATGGTGTAAATCGCATAGCGGGCTGCCTTGGCGCCCGGGCTTTGTTGATAGGCGAGTTTAGCCACGACGTTCTCTCCGCAGTTCGGAATACAGCAGCGGCATCACCACGGCCGTCGCGGTGAACAGCATCATCATGGCGCTGGCAGCGCCCAGGCCCAATTGGCCGCGGGTAAAGCCGTGCTGGTACATGAAGATGGACGGCAAGTCGGTGGCGAAGCCCGGTCCGCCGCCGGTCAGCGCCATGACCAGGTCGAAACTCTTCACCGCGATATGGGCCAGGATCATGAATACGCTGAGGAAGACCGGCCGTAGGCTGGGAATGATGATGCGGGTATAGATGGTGGGCAGCGAGGCGCCATCCATCTGGGCCGCCTTGATGATGCTGTCGTCGATGCCGCGCAGCCCGGCCAGGAACAAGGCCATGACGAAGCCGGACGATTGCCACACCCCGGCGATCACGACGGTGTAGATGGCGAAATCGGGATTGATGATCCAGTCGAAGGTCAGCTGGGTATAGCCCCAGTCATGCAGCATCTTCTCGATGCCCAGGCCGGGGTTGAGTATCCATTTCCAGGCGGTGCCGGTCACGATAAAGCTCAGCGCCATCGGATAGAGATAGAGCGTGCGCAGAAAGCCTTCGCCACGGATCTTCTGGTCGAGGAATACCGCCATCACCAGGCCGATGGCCAGGCTGACAAAGATAAACAGGCCGCCGAAAACCGCGAGGTTCTGCATGGACTGCCACCAGCGGTCATTGCCGAACAGTTCGATGTACTGCACCACACCGGCCCACTCGTAGCGGGGCATCAGCCGCGATTCGGTGAACGATAGCCAGGCGGTCCACGCGATAAATCCGTAGAAGCCGATCAGGCAGGCGAGCGCCGTGGGGGCGATAACCAGGCGGGGCAGGATGATATCGGCCAGACGGCTGAAAGTAAGACCTGGCGCGCCTTGACGGGAAGCTGTCATGGCGACTCCTTATGAGAAAGGGGAACACAAACTTAGGCTCCGGTACCCATATTGGCGTACCGGAGGTTCACTCCTCGCGGGCGCGAGCGTTTTTTACTGCTTTTTTAACTACTTTTTCTTGGCGGCGACCAATAGCTTGGCGACGGCGTCCTGGCTGCTCATGTTCGAGTTCATAAAGCTGGAGATCAGATCCTGCACCGCGCCCTGGGCAGCCGACGGCATGGCCATGCCATGGGCGAAGGAGGGCAGCAGGCTGCCGGCCTTGTTGGTGGCGACGAAATCGGCCGACGACTTCTTGGCGCAGTCGTCGAACTTGCTCATGTCCGCGCCCAGGCGCACCGGGATGGAGCCCTTGTTCAGGTTGAACACCTGCTGGAAGGCCGGCGACAGCACGGTCGAAGCGAAATCGTTGGTGGCCTTCAGATCCTTGTTCTTCTGGGCGAAGACGATAAAGGAATCGATATTGAAGGTGTAGGCCTTGTCGGTACCGGGCGCGGCCACGCACAGGTAATCCTTGCCCGGGGTCTTGCCGGCGGCGGTGAATTCGCCCTTGGCCCAGTCGCCCATGAACTGCATGCCGGCCTTGCCGTTGATCACCATGGCGGTAGCCAGGTTCCAGTCGCGGCCCGGCATGTCCTTGTCCATATGCTTGCGCACCATGCGCAGCGTCTCGAAGGTCTTCAGGGTGGTGGGGCTGTTCAGCGCCGCCGCATCCAGTTGCACGAAGGCCTTCTTGTAGAAGTCGGCGCCGCCTATGCCCAGGGCCACCGATTCGAACACGGTGGCATCCTGCCAAGGCTGGCCGCCATGGGCCACGGCGATCATGCCGGCCTTCTCGATCTTGGTGGCGGCTTCGTCGAACTCGGCCCAGCTGGTCGGTACCTTGGCGCCGGCCTTCTTGAATACTTCCGGATTGACCCACATCCAGTTCACGCGATGCACATTGACCGGCACGGCCACGTAATGATTCTTGTACTTCATGGTGCTGGCCACTACCGGCGGCAGGATGCTGTCCCACTTTTCCGCCGTGGCGACCGCATCGAGCGTAGCCAGCACGCCTTCGCCGCCCCACTCTTGAATGGATGGGCCCTTGACCTGCGCCGCCGTCGGCGGATTACCGGACACCACGCGGGTCTTCAGCACGGTCATGGCATTGTCGCCTGCCCCGCCGGCCACCGCGAAATCCTTCCAGGTATGGCCCTTGGCCGACATCATCTTCTTCAGCTCGGCGACCGATTTGGCTTCGCCGCCGGAGGTCCACCAGTGCAGTACTTCTACTTCACCGGCTACGGCATTCAGGGAAAAAACGCAGGCGACTGCCAGCGCCAGGGTCAGGCGACTCGATTGCATCTGTCTCGCTCCTAGTTGGAATAATCGCCACCAAGCTCAGCTATGCGGCTGGGCGGAATATAAACACGTGTGTAAGTTTTGTGAAGGTTTTCTGTAAGTTTTCAGTAAGTTTCGATGTTGCAAAGCAGCAGGAGCAAAGGGCAAATCACGCCAGTATCGGTATCGGCGTCGTTCGCCGGGAGTATGTGCGGGCGCACAAAACCAGCAAGGGCGTGGAGAACGCGAAAGATGGGCCGACTTTCTTGCAAGACGGTTTGCAGATACCCGTGGCGTGCGGCCTATGCACTGTTTGGAGAGATGAACCATGATGCGCTCGAATGCCTATACGCTTACCCGCAGCACGCCCCATGCGATAATCGATTCAACGAAATTGCAGGGCGTTTGGCAATCGATCGCGCGGCTGAGGGCGCATGATCCGACCTTCCGCCAAGTTGTTCTGACCGATCTGTACCTCGGCTACCAGGAAGCGCGGGAACTGGCCGTCGTGCTGGCGGGCAATCGATATGTGACCAGGCTTGACCTCTCCTGCAACAAGATTGGTCCCAGCGGTGTGCAATGCTTGGCGCCGGCGCTGGCGAGCATGAAGATGCTGTTCGACCTGGATTTGAGCGACAACGAGTTGGGCGACCAAGGGACGTTCGAATTGGTCTCCCAGCTGAAAGGACACTTCTGCCTGCATAGGCTCAATTTATCGCGTAACTTTATCGGCAGCGCCGGCGCACGAGCGCTGTCCGACATGATCGCGCAGGACAGTCCGCTGGATACATTCATCGCCAGCAATAATCGAATCGGCGGCGACGGGGCGCTCGCCTTGGCCGAGGCGCTGGCCAAAAATGAGCACCTTTGCAGCCTCGATCTTTCCAAGAACGAGATCGATTCCCCGGCCGCCGCCGCCTTTGCCGCCGCAGTGGGCAATCGCGGCAAGCACAGTCTCGTCATACTGGATTTGTCCGACAACCGCATCGATGACGGTGGCGCCCTGATGCTGGTCGAAGCCACGGCCATAAACCCTTGGTTTTCCTACCTGAACCTGGGGGGCAACCGTATCGGCCGGGAAGGCTTCGAGAACATCGCCGCTTGGCTGGATCAAAATAAGGAAGTCTGTCTCGTGCTGGAACTGGGCCGGGGGTGAACGTCAAGACAGTAGCGCGCATTCAAAATGTGCTGCGGAAACCCTGCTAAACCCTGCCGGACCTAAGGGCTCAGCCGAAAACGCACGGTAACCGTCAGCCCATGCGGGGAGGTGTCGGTCAGCACGACCTGCGCCTGATGATGGCGGGCGATTTCCTGCACGATGGCCAGGCCCAGGCCGCAGCCCTTGCCTTGGCCTTCCATGCGGCCGCGATAGAAGCGCTCGAACACGCGCTGGGCTTCTTCGGCCGGAATACCCGGACCATTGTCGCGCACTTCGATCACGGCGCTGTCGCCGCTATCCAGGATGCGTATGCCGATCTCGCTGCCGGCCGGGCAATACTGGATTGCATTATCGATCAGATTGCCCAGCAGCTCGCGCAGCAGCGCGTCGTGACCGGCGATCAGCAATTGCGGCGGCGCTTCGTCCAGGCCCAGGTCGATACCGCTGGCCAGGGCGCGCGGTACGGCGTCCATGCTGACTTCGCGCGCCAGCCGGACCAGATCGACCGGCGCCAATGCCAAGGCGGCATCGGGTTCGGCTCGGGCCAGTGCCAGCAGTTGGTTGACCAGGCGGATCGCCCGCGCCACGCTGGTTTCGATCTGGACCAGTCGCTGCGTCAACGCACCGCGGTCTGGCACGGCTTCGCTCAGTTCCGCTCGGGTCAGCTCGGTCTGCGACTTCAGGCCGGCCAGCGGCGTGCGCAACTGATGGGCGGCATCGGCGATAAAACGCCGCTGACCCGCCACCTGGGTGTTGACCTCGCCCAGCAGGGTGTTGATGGCCGATGTCAGCGCCCTGACCTCGGCCGGCGCATTCTCCACCTTTAGCGGCGCCAGATCGCGCGGCGAGCGGTTTTCCACCAGCCGGCGCAGGTGCCGAAGGGGAGATAGGCCTCGGCTGATGCCGGCCCAGACCAATACGCTGGTCAAAATCATCAGCATCGACAGGGGCAGGACGGTATCGATAAAGATATCGCGTGCCAGCTGGGTGCGCAGGGCGGTGCTCTTGGCCACCTGCACCAACATGGTCTGCGGTCGTTCATCCGTCCCCACCCGCAGGTAGAGCGCGGCCAGCCTGACCGATTTGCCGCGCAGGATGCCGTCGTAGAAATAAGGGTGGCCGAATTGCCGCGCCAGATCGCTCGGAGTAGCCGGCAGGTCCTTCTCGCCCAGGATAAAGGCGCCCGGCGGGGTGCTCACCATATAGTAGAGGCGGTCGCTCGGGTCTTCTTCCAGGATCTCGCGCGCGGCCCGGGGGAAGTCGATATAGAGCCCATCGCCCAGCGGCTTGACCTGGCGGGCGAGGGCTCGGCTCGATTCGGCCAGGCTACGGTCTATCACCTCGTTGGCGTAGCGCAGCGCCACCGAGTAGGACACGAAGGCGGCCGCCAGCCATAGCACCAGTTGCGGCAGTAGCAGCCAGATCAACAACTGGCGGCGTAGCGATAATTTGCGCGGCGCCGCCAACTCAGGCTCCTGCCTGAGCGGGGTCGAGCAGGGCGTGAATGGCGGTCAGGCTGGGCGGGGTCGCGCCTACCGCTAGGCAGGCCGCCGCACCGGCAGCCACCGCGAAGCGTAGATGGCTTTCGCCCGGGTGTTCGGGCCTACGCATCAGGCTGTACAGTAAACCGCCCATGCTGGCATCGCCGGCACCCACGCTATCGACTACCGCTATGCTGGGCGGTCTGCAAGTCCATGCCTGCCCGCCCTGGTGCAGCGACGCGCCTTCAGCGCCTCGGGTGTAGAGATAGAGCGCATCGGGATGATAGGCGCGAAGCCGGACGAAAGCGTCCTCGGCATCGTCGCAACGGAATAGGCCGCACAAATCCTCGTCGGAAACCTTCACCACGTCGGCCAACGCGGTCATCCGCTCAAGCGTCACGTCGTAGCGGCTATCCATCAGCGCCCGGAAATTCGGGTCATAGCTGATGCGCACACCGGCGTGTTTCAATTCGGTGGCCAAGTCCAGCAAGCGCGCCGCCAGGGGCTCGCGTGCCAGGCTGATGCCGCCGAAATGCGCCCAGCCTGCCGCCGCCATCCAACCTTCCGGCAGCAATGCGGGCTGGAAGTGCAGATCGGCGGCATCGTCGCCGACAAAAAAGTAACGGGGTGGGCGGGTCTCGTGCACCACGGCCAAAAGCGGAGACTTATCCGGGCGCTGCAAAAAGCGCAAGTCGAGCCCGGCGTCCGCACTGGCCTGCCACAAGGCGTCGCCAAAACAGTCGCGGCTGATGGCGCCGGCGAAGGCGCTAGGCACACCCAGCCCGGCCATGACGCGCGCCACATTCCAGGTGGCGCCGCCGACCCGGCTATGCCAGCTGTCCGGACCGGTACGTATCAGGTCGGTCAGCGCTTCGCCCGGCGCAATGAATTCAGGCAGGGTATTCAACATGTCTCCACCACTCCCAGCACTTCGTAGCAGGCACCCATGGTGTGATAGTCGGTCTTGCCGGCCGGGCTTTTCTCATCGGTCAGCTTGCGGTTGTCCGGCGCCAGGATGCGGTACCAGGCGCCGTGCTCGTGATCGACGAAGTGCTGCCATGCATAGGCCCACAGTTTGTCGTACCAATGCCAGTATTCGGCATTGCCGGTGCGCGTGCCCAGCAGTGCCGCGGCGGCCAGGCTCTCGGCCTGCACCCAGAAGTATTTGTCGGCGTCGCAAATACTGCGGTCCGGTGCGAAGCCGTAAGCCAAGCCGCCGTTCACCGCATCCCAGGCATGCTCCATGGCGGCGATGAATAGCGCTTCGGCGCGCGGTAACAGCCAGGGAGCCGGCCGGTGGCGCTCCAATATCAGCAGCAGCTTGGCCCACTCGCTCAAATGACCGGGTTGGAAGCCCCAGGGGCGGAAGATATTGCGGCTGTCATGCCGGTTGTACGTCCAGTCCACCGTCCAGTCGGCATGATAGTGTTCCCAGATCATGCCGTCCGCCAAGGCAGCCTGGCGTTGGCAGATATGTTGTGCCAACAGCTCGGCGCGGTCCAGATAGCGCTTGTCGCCACTGGCTTCGAAGGCGGCCAGCAGGGCTTCGCAGGCATGCATATTGGCGTTCTGGCCGCGATAGGGGCGAAGCTGCCAATCCGGCCCCGCCTCGTCGGCATAGAGGCCATGCCCGGTTTGCCAGAAGCGCTTTTCCATCAAATCGTAGGTTTCCCGCAACCAATCGTCGGCTTCCGCCACGCCCGCCAGCAAGGCATGGGCGTAGGCCAGCAGGACAAAGGCCAGGCCGTAGCAGTGGTTGGTGTCGTCCAGCACCGTCTTGCCGCCGTCGCGCCAGTCGAGCAGCCAGGCATAGCCGCCGCTGTGCGGATCGCGGTGTACTTCGCGCAGAAAACGCAGGCCATGCTTCAGTGCGGCCAGGTCGTCCGGTTCGCCGAAACGGCGGTAGGCCATCGCATGGTTGAAGACAAAGCGGGTGCTGCTGACCAGATGACGGGTGTGGCGGTCATACACCGTGCCGTCATCCTTGAAGAAATGATGGAATCCACCGCTGTCGTCCCTGGCTCGCGGCTGGTAGAAGCCCAAGGTATGACGGATGTGGTCCAGGAGAAAACCGGGGCTGCGGAAATCGGGCAAGTTCATCTGATGGGACTCCGGGTAAACAATCTGCCCGGCAGAATGCATGCCACGGGCCAGGCGGATTGTAAGCAATACGTAAGCCCCGGTGCCCAATCATCGATATTGCGGCGCAGCACGGGCGTGCCTTATTCGGACCGTGCTTCCAGCAGATATCCCAGCCCGCGTACCGCCCGCACACCTACACCGGCCGGTTCTATCTTCTTGCGCAGGCGATGCACATAGACCTCGATGGCGTTGGCGCCCAATTCGTCGCCGCTCAGCTCGGCAGCAATCTGTTCCTTGGTGACCACCCGGTCGGCATGGCTCAGCAGTACATCCAATACGGCCAGCTCGCGCGCCGATAGATCCAGTGGCGTATCCCCTGCCCAGGCGCGTTGCCCGGCTCGATCCAGCCGCAGGCGGCCGAAGCGTGCTTCGCCGCGTGGTGTATAGGCGGCCTTGCTGCGGCGCAGGAGTGCGCGCAGGCGGGCTTCCAGTTCGACGAATTCGAAAGGCTTGGCCAAGTAATCGTCGGCACCCGCATCCAGGCCGGCCACCCGGTCTTCCAGGCCGTCCAGCGCCGTCAGGATCAGGATGGGCAGGGCAGGCTTGTGTGGCCTGACCTGGCGCAACACCGCCAGGCCGCTCTGGCCGGGCAGGCCGATATCGAGAATCACCGCATCGAAGTGGGCCGCCAATAGGCGTTGTTGTGCTTGCAATCCATTGCCGGCGTGCTCGATCTCGAAGCCCAACCGTTTCAGGCTGGTCAACAGGGCATCAGCCAATACGGCGTCGTCTTCGGCGAGAAAAAGTTTCATGGCGGCTTGTTCTTCTATGCCGGTTGGTCGGCGGGATCGGGGGGCAGGCTGGATGGAAGGCCCGATTCTATGCGTGTGGCCGCCAGTCCGCTACGCAGCTTGCGCAGTGCCGGCCACTCGGCCAAGCTAGTTGGCAGGACGACACAAAGCGAGAACAACAATGGCGTGGCTGGGGATATTGATAGGCATGGCGCTGGGCGGCTGGAGCGGGCTGGAAGGCGGCTGGTTATGGGGCGCCGTGCTGGGCTTTTTGCTGGCCCGCGACCGGGAGCGTACGGTGCTGCTGGATCGCCTGAGCGCCAGGCTGGATGGATTCCAGCCACCGGTCGGCGAGCCGCGGCCGCCGGCCGTTCCGCAGCCGGCCATGCGCGACCGATCGCTTATCGCCGGTACCGATGTGACTGCTACCGATATGCCGGTGAGCGTGCCGGCCCCGCCCTTACCCGAGCCGATAGCCACCGTTGCAGCGGCTGCCGAAGTGGTTCAAGCGCCCCCGCGCGGGTGTCCCGCGAGCCGGTGGCGGTCATCCTGCCTGCCGAGCCTTCGCCCAGCCTGCTCGAACGGCTGCCGCGCTGGCTGGTGGAGGGCAATCCCGCCGTCAAGGTCGGCGTGCTGCTGCTCTTGATGGGGGTAGCCTTCCTGTTGAAGTATGCCGCGCAATATGTACGTTTTCCCGTCGAGATGCGTTATTTGGCCGTGCTGGCCGGCGCTGCGGGGGCGATCACTTTCGGCTGGCGGCAACGTGAGCACAAACCGGTATTCGCCCATGCGCTGCAAGGCGGTGGCCTGGGTATCGCCTTTTTGGCCATATTCGCTGCTTTCCGCCTGCATGGGCTGCTGCCGGCCGGAGCCGCCTTTGCCTTGCTGGCCGGGATGGCCAGTTTCTCCGCCGCGCTGGCCCTGGCCCAATCGGCCCAGGCGCTGGCGATCATCGGGCTGGCGGGCGGCTTTCTGGCGCCCATCCTGGCCAGCACCGGCCAGGGGAGCCATGTGGTGCTGTTCGGCTATTACGCGCTGCTGAATTTGGGCATCGCCGCGGTGGCCCGGGCGCGTGCCTGGCGTGGACTGAATCTGCTGGGTTTCCTGTTCACCTTCGTCATCGGCACCGCCTGGGGCGTATTGCGCTACCGGTCCGATCAGTTCCCGAGCACCGAGCCTTTCCTGATCGGCTTTTGGCTCCTTTATGTACTGCTGGCGGTGGCCTTTGCCCGGCGCCGCAGCGAGGAGGCGGGCATGGGCCAATTGGCGCGCGATCCGGTCGATGCCACCTTGGTGTTCGGTGTCCCGCTGGTGGGCTTTGGCCTGCAGGCGGCCTTGGTCCATGGCTTTCCGTATGGCAGTGCCTGGTCGGCCGCGGTAATGGCGCTGGTCTATGGCGTACTGTGGCGAGTTTTGCGCCAGCGGCCCGGCATGAGCTTGCTGGCCGAGGCTTTTTGCACGCTGGCGGTAGGCTTTGCCACCCTGACCTTGCCCCTGGCCTGCGATGCCGAATGGACCAGCGCCGGCTGGGCACTGGAAGGCGCGGGCCTGGTCTGGCTGGGTTGTCGGCAGGAACGCAGGTTTAGCCGCTACAGTGGCTACCTGTTGATATTCGCCGGCGGTTTGATCGCGCTGGCGCAGTTGGACTCGCTGGCGCGCGAGGCCAGCTGGCTGAATGGTCCCTTGCTGGGCGGTGTCATGGTGGCCGCCGCGGCATGGTTGGCTGGCGCCGCCAGTGGCAGGCGCAACCCGGGCGGGCCACATATCGCCTTGTTGCTGTGGGGGCTATTGTTGGCGTCCGCCACAGGCGGTCTGACCATCTCATACTTTGTTGCCGACCAATGGCAGATCGCCGCAACCGTCGGCTTGTTGGCCGGCATGGGCGCGCTGACGACCGCACTTGCGCCTGCCCTGCGCTGGCCGGCCGCCCGTTTGCCGGCCCTGGCCCTGAGCCCGGCCTTGCTGGTGGTGGTGCTGGTAGCCGTGGATAGGCTGGCCACGCCCTTGCAGGACGGTGGCTGGCTGGCCTGGCCCGTGGCGCTGCTGGTCGGCGCGGCCAGCCTGCGCTTCGACGAAACAACGCTGCCCCGTCCAGGTCGTCGCCTGGCCCATATCACCAGCATATGGCTGCTTGCCTTGCTGTTTTGCTGGATCTTGGCCGATGCCACCGATCGCTTGGGTCTGGGTTCGGCCTGGCCATGGCTGGGTGGCTTGGCCACGGCCGGCGGGGTGCTGGGTAGCCTGGCGATGCCTGCACTATTGAGTAAATGGCCAGCGCGCCGCTATCGACGCGAGTATCGCTGGTTGGCGCCCCTGCCTATGGCGGGCGCGACCGCCTTGGCGCTGTTGATCGCACCGTGGGCCAGTAGCGGCGACAGCCGGCCAATGTCCTGGCTGCCGCTGCTCAATCCGCTGGACGTCGGTTGGCTGCTGGCAGCCGCAGGTTTGCTGGCCTGGCTGCGAAGTCCCTACCCCGGTGCCAAGCTGGCAGCCGAGCGCGGCACGCTGATGGCCGGCCTGGCCATCCTTGCCTTCGCCTGGTTGAACTCGCTGCTGGCACATGGTTTCCATCATTGGGACGGCGTGGCCTTTACAAGGGACGCGCTTTGGTCCGACCACGGCTACCAGGCGGCCTTGTCGCTGCTCTGGACCACCACGGCCCTGGCCGCCATGTGGCGCGCCACCCGCCAGGGCTGGCGAATGCTGTGGCTGCTGGGGGCCGGTCTGGTCGCGCTGACCGTGCTCAAGCTATTTGTCATCGATCTGTCCGCGGCTGGCGGCTTGGCGCGTATCGTCTCGTTTATCGGGGTGGGCTTGCTACTGGTGGCGGTAGGCTGGTTTGCACCGGCGCCGCCGGCGGAGAAGCGCAAATGAGCGATCATGGCCGATAGATGCGGTAATCCACTTGCTCTCGTCGATAGGCCCCGCCGGGATAGATCTCGGCGTGCTGGTTGAAATCCGACACCCAGATATCGCCATTGAACATCTGGATGTGCCCGGCGATTTTCCCCTGCGGGGGATCGAGGACGATCACATCGCCTTTTTGGGGGAGATAGCCGGTCTTTGGCACGGCTCGAAAGCCGATGGACAGCAGGGCCGGCCCATAATCCTTGGCATATCGGGGTTTGGCGATGATGGCACCGCCGGCTTCCAATGCCCGCCCGATATAGTGCGCACAGCGTTTGTGGCTGCTTGGATGGGCGCGGGCATTCAACAGCTTCACCGCCTTGTCGATATCGATGGCGGCGGTTTCAGCCGATGTCGCCGCTTCGATGCCCAGAGGACCGGGTCTGGGCATCACGGCCAACGGCCGGGTACCACGCTCCATTGCCATTGCATTGCGTTCGAGACCCAGTGGTCCCGGCAAGCGCGTTCCCGTCATGGCTTCCTCCCGGCTCTGGATACCGATGCCCCCATATGCCTCTGGAAATTGGCAGGACTGGTGGCTCGCTAGCTTGCGTTTCCAGCGGGTGATTTTCATAAATGGAAAAATATTCGTCGCCAATCAACCCGAATGACGACCCCGGGCCGTTCAAGCTTCATCCCAACCCGAGGAGTCAAGAAAATGAAGCGTCCCGCCCCCTTGTCCCAGGCCATGCTGCCGGCCTGCCGCGTACTTCCCGTCTTGTTGGCCGCAGTGTGGTTGGCGGCCTGCTCCACCCGCTCGGAAGTGGCGCCGGCAGCCGCGCCGGCCGGGGTTGCCAGTGTCAATGAAGCGGTGGCGTCGCCCGCGCCATCGCAGAGGAAGGATGAGGCCGCCAGCGTCGCGCCGGTCGATGCGCCAAAACCGCCTCCTCCGCCTTACTACCCGGCAAAACCGGATGGCAAAGCCAAGGAGATGGCGGCGGATCGCGTGATGGCGCCCGTTTCGCAGCCGGCTACCCTGGCCGTGACGGGTAGCGCCATCCTGCACAAGCGGGTTGGCGTGGCGCCCAACTCTCCCCAGTCGGGGGCATCGATGGCCTATGTCGCCGGTACGCCGGCGCCCTACGCTGAACCGGAAAACCGGGAGCGCTATCAGCATACCGAGCGGCACGGCGTGGTGAGGGTGGCCGAGACGCCGGTTTCCACCTTCAGCATCGATGTGGATACCGGCAGCTACAGCAATATCCGCCGCATGCTCAATGCTGGCCAATTGCCGCCGCGCGATGCGGTCAGGGTGGAAGAACTGGTCAACTACTTCCCCTATGCCTATCCCTTGCCGCAGCGGGCCGCGCCTTTCGCCGTGACCACCGAATTGGCACCCACGCCGTGGAATCCGGACAGTCTTTTACTCCGCATAGGCATCCAGGCCGCCGACCCGGCCAAATCCAGCCTGCCGCCCGCCAATCTGGTGTTTCTGGTCGATGTATCGGGTTCGATGGAACAGCCGAACAAACTGCCGCTGCTCAAGCAGTCGCTCAAGATGTTCGTCAACCAGTTGCGGCCGCAGGATCACGTATCGCTGGTCACCTACGCCAGCGGTACCGCGGTGGTGCTGGAACCGACCGCCGGCGACCGCAAGGCCGTTATCCATGCCGCCATCGAACAATTGCGGGCCGGTGGTTCCACGGCCGGCGCGGCGGGGATCGAGCTGGCGTACCAGATGGCCGAGCAGGGGTTTGAAAAGCAGGGTATCAACCGCATCCTGCTGGCGACCGACGGCGACTTCAATGTCGGTATCAGCCGCTTCGAGACACTCAAGGACAGAGTGGCGGAAAAGCGCCGGTCCGGGGTGTCGCTCTCCACGCTTGGGTTTGGCGACGGCAACTACAACGAGCAACTGATGGAACAGTTGGCCGATGCCGGCGATGGCGCATATAGCTATATCGACAATCTGAACGAAGCGCAGAAGGTACTGGCCGACGAGTTCACCTCGACCCTGGCAACGGTGGCCCGCGATGTGAAGATCCAGCTGGAGTTCAATCCGGCAAATGTGCTGGAGTATCGCCAGATCGGCTTCGAGAACCGCGCCCTCAAGCGCGAGGACTTCAGCAACGACAAGGTGGATGCCGGCGAGATCGGCGCCGGCCATCGCGTCACGGCGCTGTACGAGATCCGGCTGGCAGGCAAACCCGGCCAGATCGAACCGCTGCGTTACGGTAGCGATAAGCCCTTGCAGAGCGGCATGGCGCAGGAGCTGGGCTTTTTGCGGCTGCGCTACAAGGCCGCGCATGGCGAGGCCAGCCAGCTGATGGAGTTTCCGGTTCGGCGCGATGCCGTCAAGGCGGAGGCCAGCGAGGATTTCCGCTTTGCCGCCGCAGTGGCTGCGTTCGGCCAGCGGCTGGGTGACGACGGCAAGTATCTGGGTAAGTTCGACCTGTCGCAGATTCGCGCGCTGGCGGCCAATGCCAGGGGCGAGGACCGCTTTGGTTATCGTGGCGAGTTCCTGAGATTGGTGGATCTGAGTATGCGGGTACAGCAGTAAGCGAGTGCTTAAAGTGTAGCGAAAAAGCCAATGCATCCCCGCTGGGGATGCTTGGCTTCCGCTACACTAGTTACCCATGTTGCCCATTACCGACGACACCGTGTTGATGCTCGCATACGCCCAGGGCGATGCCGCGGCATTCGAGCAGCTTTACCTGCGCCATAAACAAGGGCTGTATGGTTTTATCCAGCGCCAGTCGCCGCGCACGGCCTGGGTGGATGATCTTTTTCAGGATAGCTGGCTGGCGGTGGTCAAGGCGCGGGCGGATTACAGCCCAACCGCTGCTTTTCGCACCTGGCTGTATGGTATCGCCCGCAACAAGCTGATCGACCGGATTCGCTTGCATGAGCCGGCCCTGCTGGGCGACTTTGTTTCGGAAGAGGCGGGCGATCCTTACGAGCGCTTTGCCGCCCCGGCCCGGAGCGATCCGGCCCGCATCTTGCTCGATAAGCGCACGGGCATGGCCTTGGATGCCGCCTTGAGGGGCTTGCCGGCGGTACAGCGAGAGGTTTTCCTGCTGCGGGAGCAGGCCGAGATGAGCCTGGAGGACATCGCGAGCCTGGTAGGCGTGCCGATGGAAACCGCCAAGAGCCGTTTGCGCTACGCCATGGCCAAATTGAAACTGGCGCTGGCAGGAGAGCTGCCATGATGAATCCGAATCTACCTGATGATGAACTTGAAAACGCCGATGTGAGTGCTGCCTTTGCGGCACTTGAGCCCGCCGTGCCGCCGCTGGCACTGGATGCCGCCATCCTGGCCGCCGCGTGCGAGGCCGTGCGGCCAAGTGCGCAGGTGTTGAAATTCCCGGCAGCCGGTGCTGCGGCAGCCAATGCTGACGCAGCACCGCCCCGTCCGCGCCACAACTGGCGGATGCCCTTGGGCTTGGCCGCTTCCGTGGTGCTGGCCGTGGGTGTCAGCCTGCAATTGCGCGATTCCGGTCAAGCCAAGCTGGAGGAGGCGCTGCCTATTCCCCCTTCTGCATCGACCGACATGATGGACTCGGTGCCGATCACGGCACCGGTATCGATACCCGCGCCGGCTGCGGAGACTCCATCGGCCGCACCTGAAGCGGTCGTGGCCCTGCCGAAACCCATGGCACCGCCGCCGCTCGCTGCGGAACGGAGCGCCTCGGTAGGGGCTGCTCCCGCTGCCGACCAGCAGATGGAAAAGCGCAAGGAAATGCGCGCTGATCTGGCTGAGCCGACTTTGCAGGTGACCGGCCGCTTATTCCCGCAAACCACGTCGGCGGCGGCCGCACCGGTCTGGCTGTCGCCTGTCCCGCCATCGGCCATCGTTGCACCACCTTTGCCGGCTGCCGGCGTGGCCAGTCCCCCGCTCAACAAGGCGGTAGCACCGGCTGTACCGTACGAGTCAGCTATTGCCGGGGAGTCCGCCGCACCCAAGGCCGAGCCGCGTGCCAAGGCTGCCGCCCCTGCCTTGCAAAAGAGGATGAACGAGGTGCCGCCCCCGGCGAGCAAGCTCGATGAGTCTCCACAAGCCATGCAAGCCGCCATCCTCAACCTGCTGGAGACGGGACGGGAAGCGGAGGCGAAACGACTGCTGAAGACCTTGCGCGAACGCTGGCCGGATTATGTGCTGCCGGCGGAGTTGGCTCGCTTGGAGGAGCCGCCCCGCTGAATGCCCGGTACCAATCCTAGGGCGGTGTGACTTCGGTTGGGCGTGTCGGTGCCTGGGCTGTTTGCTCAGCATCGCCCTGGGCTTGCCATTGCACATAGCAGTCCAGGCCGCAGAAGCCGGCGACATAGTCGCGCGCCTCGCTGCTGCTTGCTTCGGAACTGGGGATTTCCTGCAGGCAGACGCTGCATGCCAGTGTTTCGATGACGGTGGCTTCGGTGGCGGGGTTCATGGCTTTCTCCTTGCCTTGGCGGCTTGGTCCATTGCGAGCCGTCTGAAATCAGGCTACGCCCATCCACCGAGCTTGTTAAATTGAATGAGATAATTGCGCTATACGGTATTTGGCTATCGTTGTGACAGTGTGTAAATGACCAGCAGCACCAGCAAGGCGGCCAGCACGGCGAAGGCGATTTTCCACACCGACCACGGGCGCTCGCCCTGTACCTCGCCGGTCTGGCCGTTGACCAGGAAGCGCCAGGTCTTGCCGCCGTATTGGTAGCTCGATAGCCAGATCGGCAGCAGGATATGCTTGAAGCGGATGTCGTAATAATGCGGCGACATACTGTGGATGCGCTGCACATCGCCGCCGATATCGCTTTCGATGGCCCGGCGTATATCGCTTTCCATGCGGGTGCAGGCGGTCTTGAATCCGGGCTCCAATCCCACCTGATAAGCTTCCACGCTGAAACCGGCCAGGAAGTCTTCGCGGTAGGGTTGCAGCTTGCCCAATTGCCAGGGCTCCAGATTGTCCAGATAGTCGCGCGGCAGCGAAACGCTGGCCGGGACCGTGATGTCGTCGAAGCTCACCTGTACTTCGCCCGACGCGGATGACCAGCGGGTCCTTTGCACTTGGCGCGTCTTGGTCTGGCCGTTTTCGGTATAGCTCTCGCTGACGTAGTAGTGGTCGCCGCGCTCGCCCCGGTAGGGCGTGTCGGTGTTGGCGTCGTAGGTCCAATAAGGCAGGTAGATACCCTTCAGTCCGCTTGCCGCCCGATAGGCTTGCTTGAGCGCATTCGGGGCGAACCACAGGCCGTGGATCCAACGCTTGAACCGATCCCTGGCATCGCTTTCCTTGATATCGAACGGCGCCACCGCGCGGGGTTGGATGGTGCGGAGTGCATAGGCCTGGCTGGCGATCAAGGGCACGGCGCAGAAGGGACAGCGGTCGGCCACCATATTGGCGGGTAATTGCGATTGCGCGCCGCAGCCCGTGCATTTCACCGTCTGGCGTGTGATCTGGGCCTCGTTGCCGGCCGCCTTGGCCAGGTAGCCGGCGTAGTCCAATTCTTCCACCGCCAAGGCCGTTGTCTGGCTGTCGGCAACGGCGATTTCGTTCTCGCCCCCGCAATAGGGGCATTTGAGGGCGTGCTGGCCCGGGGCGAATTCCAGTTTGGCGCCGCACTGTTGGCAGGGGTAAGTGGTCGTGCTCATGCAGGGTCCCGGTTGAGGCGTTGCTTGCTGTCGCCGGCAGGAGACAGGAAAAGCATTTTGTTTTCAAGTGGTTAGCGAGTCAGCGGATTTGCTTGTCGGGTTGTCACGACGCGATGGGTTGCTGTGCTTGTAGCGGTGATTTCCCAAGTCATTGTTTTGTCAGGTTATTTATGCCAGGCATGGCTTTTGCATAGAAGGGAAGGTGCCAAGCACGCGAGCCGCTTGTGGCCCGTGCCTGCGCAAGGATTTCCACTGTAGTCAATCATGCCAAGCTTGAATCAAACCAGAAAGGTGATGTCATGAAATCCAGCCTAGGATTTTCCATCCTCTCCGCACTCGCGCTGTTGATCGCCGCCCAGCCAGGTCTGGCCGAATCGACCGCCAGCCCGGCGCCGGAAGCCGGCCAGGTGGTCATTGTCGATGACCGTACCCTGACCGATGCCATCCAGACCGCCTTCAGCGGCGATCCCGAGTTGGCCGCCAGCCAGATCAAGGTGGAAACCCAGTTCGCCGTGGTGCATTTGTCCGGTAATGCCAGCGCCACCGCCAAGACCCGCGCGCTGGCGCTGGCCAGGCAGATGCCTGGCGTGAAGGAAGTCAGGGATTCCATCAAGGTACAAGGATAGATCGGTACGACGGATATGAAAAAAGGGGGCGCGCCCCCTTTTTTCATGCGTACTCAATTGCCGCCACGGGCCTCACGCATCGCCTTTTCCAGGAAGCCGTCCTTGGTCATGGCCTTGAGCGCCTGGTCCAGGGGGCCGATAAGATTGCCTCGCTCCACGTTGATGTAGTGATAGGCCGAAAGATATTCCAGCACGGAAGAGCGAAACGTTTCCGTGCCATTGAGTACGCCGGCGGACTTGAGGGCCCGCAGGGTGGGCGCCACGCCAGGCTCGCGTATCACCACGACATCCACCCGCCCCTGGGCCATCATCCGGAACATGTTTTCATACGAGTCCACCAGGCTGACATTCATGCCGGCCGTCTTGTCCACGGCGATCTTGTAGCCGCGCCGCACGCCTATGCTCAAGGCCCGCATATCTTCCCAATTTCGGACTTCCAGCGAAGGCTTCATGCTGACCGCCAGAAAGCTCATCGGCCCGATCGAGGTGGGGATGCGCCGCATATTGGTGTAGGTATCCTCGATCACCGGCAGGCGGGCCAGCAAGGCATCGGACTTGCCGGTATTGGCGGCCACCAGGCCGCGTGCCGCCGGCATGTAAGTCAACTCCACCGGCTGTCCGATGCGGCGGTAGGCCTCGCGGACGACCACTTCGTAATATCGCTCGGTTCCTTCATCATTTTCCACCGCCGCGATACGTACCGGCATGAGATCCGTCGCCTGGACGGCGACGGTGGCAAGGGATAACAGCAATACCAGGAAGTGGCGTAGTCGCATGATGGTTACACCGGTAGTGGGGGAGGCGTATTGGCAAACAGCATGGTCAGCTCGGCCTGCTCGGAGGCTTTGGCCCAGCCGCTCATGCCGGCTTTCCAGACCAGCGAGTCGGCGTTGAAATTACCCGCTGCCATTTGGGCCTGCAAGGCAGCCAGATCGAACGGACCGGCCTGCTGGCCATTGATGGCGACATGGAAGCTGATCGCCGTAGGCAGCGGTGGCGGCGCGGCGGCGGGCGCCGTGCCGGCAATGCCGCCGCCGGTCTGGGCGCCTGCCTGGAACAGATTGCCCATGCCCTGGCTCAGCATGCCACCCACGCCCACGCCCATCATGGTCCCGGCCATGCCGGGGTTCTGTGCGGCATCGCGCATGGCCTGCGCAGCCTGGTACTGGCCGAACTGCTGCATATTGCCGATGGCGCGCATGGCGCCCTGCTGGTCGATGGCCTTCTCGACTTCCTCGGGCAGGCCGATATCCTGTACCTGGATTTCGCACAGCTCCAGGCCCATGCTGGTGAAATCGGCGGCTATGCGTTCCTTGATCTTTTCACCGACCAGGGTGACCTTGCCTTCGAGGTCGATCACCGGCACGCCGATTTCCGGCATGACTTCCTTGATGCGCAAGCCGACCTTGCCGCGCAGATTGGCTTCGATGTCCTCGGTGGTGAACTCGGCCTTGGTGCCCATCAGGTCCACCAGGAAAGTCTTGGGATCGGTGATGCGGATCACATACAGCCCGAAGGCGGTTACCCGTACCGCGCCGAACTCGGGGTCGCGCATGGTGGCCGGGCCGGCCGTGCCCCATTTCATATCGGTGAATTTGCGGGTATTGAAGAAATACACCTCGGCCTTGAACGGCGAATTGAAGCCGTACTTCCAGCCCTTGAGGGTGGCCAGTATCGGCAGATTCTGCGTATTCAGTTCATACATGCCGGGCGTGAACACATCGGCGACCTGGCCCTTGCCCAACTGCCCCTCATTGACCACGACGGCCAGCTGTCCCTCGCGCACGGTCAGCTTGGCGCCGTTCTTGAGTTCGTTCTGGTAGCGTTCGAACCGGTGAGCCATGACTTCCGGGCGATCCTCGGTCCATTCGACGATGTCGATCAATTCGTTGGTCAGTTTGTTCCAGAGACCCATTTCCTACTCCTGTGGATTACTGCGCTGAAGGCTTACAAGATAGACCTGCCCAGCCTCGCCGCCTAGGGATGCAGCGAAAAATCCGCCTCTCGGCGCTGTCCGGCCGGGATGAATCCCGGTCCGGCTCAAGCCCGAGCCAGCGCCCATGGTTCGGCGAAGCCATGCACGGATTGCCGGCAGGCCTCGGTCTGCCAATGTTCGCCTTGCTCGGGCGGGCAGACAAAGCGAAAGATATCGTCACCCAGGCCGAATTCAAGGGTGTAGGCATGTAAATAAGCACGGTCCGCCGGGCTGCCGGCATAGCGGCTATCGCCGAGGATGGGGCTGCCCAGCGATTTGAGCGCGACGCGGAGCTGGTGCGTGCGGCCGGTCAACGGCCTTAGCAGGAACAGGCGCAAGCCATTGCCGAGCCCGCTGCTGTAGAAGCGGGTGGTGGCCGGGTCTTGCCGGCTGGGCAGCAATCGCCAGCTGCCATTGCGGCCTTTTTGCATATCGCCGCTGATCAGGCCCTGTTTTTTCTTGGGGCTACGGTCGGAAAGCGCCAGATAGTGCTTGCTGATGCGCCGCTCGGCGAAAAGCGCGCCGAATTGCGCGGCGGCCTCGGGGCCGCGGGCGAACAGCAGCAGTCCGGAAGTAAGCTGGTCGAGCCGATGGACGGCGTGCAAATCGCTCAAGCCGGTTTGGGCCCGCAGTACGGCCAGTACGCCGGGGCAGTCCGCTTCGGTGTGGAAGCTCAGGCCGGCTGGCTTGTTGATCAGGATAAAGCGCGGGTCTTCGGCAAGGATGGGCAGTACGGGCACGGCAAGCTCCGGCAGGCAGAAACGACAACGGCGCGAGTATCGCGCCGTTGTGGTACCGCTAAAAACGATAGATCAGCTGGCTGTGCGCTTTTGCATGCGCTCAACCAGGCCTTCCAGGTTCGGCAGCGAGAACAGATGCGCGTAGATCAGCGACATCATGCCGTTCTTCAACCATTCGTCGGCCTTGGCGGCCGGCAGGGCGCGGAGCTTCTCCTCGTCCACCACCCACATGCCGTCCATGCTGACCTTCTCGCCGTCCGGCAGCTCGGCGCTGGCCGATACCTGGCGCAACAGACCAGCGTCGCCCAGTTGCTTGGCGAATTCGGTGGAGCGGTTGGCATCGTCGCGCGACTGGAACATCAGGCTGGCGAACTGCTTCATCTGCTCGCTGGCTTCACCGTTCTCGAACATGGCCACGTCTTCCTGGCGCTGGATGGCCTTGGCGGCGGTTTCCTCGATGCACAGGATGGCGTCGTTGTTTTCGACTTCCACGGTAACGAAGGGGAAGCGGCGGACAAAGAAGGGAACGTATTGGGCATTCCACTTGCCGTCGGCATCGACGAACAGATTGTCTTCCGACTTCAGGCCCAGCATCACGGTGGACGCGTAGGTGTTCTCGCCGGTCTGGGCGAACACGATGGCGTATTCGCGCATGGCGCTGGTGAATTCGCCGCCCACCAGGGGCACGGCATGCACATTGCGAGCGAAGACATAGTTCTGGGCCAGGCTCAGCTTCAGGTCGGCGTGCTTCTTTGCGTCCAGCGGGACGACATCTTTGTAGAACATGGTATTCCCTCGAAGGCGGCCGGCGAAAGCGCGGGCTTCCGCTTCGGCCAGTGAATGATTGCGGTGACGTAGCAGCTACGCCAAAAGGCCCGCGGCGATGATAACCGTAGCAACCGTTCGCGGCGATGGTTCCGTTGCTACCGTCGCTGGCCCGACCATCCGATCGCTGTCGCGAAAGCGGACGGAGAGGCGGCTTTCGGTGCTGTCGCCGCCGGCATGCCCGCTTTGGCGGGTGCGGCTAGGACGCCACAATACCGGCACGATTCCCTTACATCACGTCGAAGGCCGAGCCCATCTTGGGCAGGAATAATTTCTGGTACAGGCGCGCGGCGTGATCATCCGACAGGCTGGCGACATGATCGCATACCACGCGCAGCGCGTCGGTCTTGGAGGCGGCTTCGCCATGGCGGCGCACCAGGGCTTCCGGCAGGAAGCGGCGAGGATCGCCGGCAAACACACGGAACAGTTCGCTTACCATCTGCTGTCCCTTGTATTCCAGCATCTGCACCGCCGGGAGGCCGATCACATGCCTGACCACCATGCCGTGCAGGCAACGCAGCAGGTGCCGTTCCGGCGCCGGCAGTACCGCTTGGTGGGCCAGCAGGACATGTTCGAATCGTTCGTCCGCGCTCAGCTGGATGCCCAGCATCAGGCGGTGGACGATTTCGCCGATGGCTTCCTTGCGTTCGTAAGGCTGGCCGAAGAACAGGCCGAATAGACGCGGCTCATCGAACCAGCCAGGCAGTTCCGCCGCCTGCGCCTGGACATCGAAGGTGTGGCGCCAATCGTCACGGCGCACCAGGCCGAGCGAGACGGCATCCTCGAGGTCATGCACGCCGTAGGAGATATCGTCGGCCAATTCCATGATGGAGGTATCGAAAGCCTTGCACAGGGGCTTGCCATGGCCGAATTCGCTGATCGGCTGGCTGGCCTGCAGATAGCCGCGGTCCTGCTCGCTGAACGGTTCCAGCAGCCAGTTCACGACATCCTGCTCGCTATCCAGATAGCACTTGGGCGGCTTCATGCGTTCGATGGGATGGTCGGCCAGGTTGCCGCCCTCGGGCCACAAGCTGCTGTTGACCACCGCGCTGAAGGGCAAGGGATACTTCAGCACGCCCAGCAGGGCGCGGCGGGTGAGGTTCATGCCGTGCTGGGGCGTATACGCTTCCAGCCGGCTGAGGATGCGCAGGGTCTGGCCATTGCCCTCGAATCCGCCGAAGTGGCGCATATGGAAGTTCAAGGCGACCTCGCCGCCATGGCCGAAGGGCGGATGGCCGATATCGTGGGCCAGGCAGATGCTCTGCATCAGCTGATCGCTGGGCATCAGCTCGGTGACCTCGGCATGCTTGACCGCCGGCAGGCCCAGCCCATCGTCGCCCTTGCCCAGGCGCTTCTTGAGCGAGTGGACGATGCCAACCCCCACCCGCGAGACTTCCAGCGAATGGGTCAGGCGGGTACGGGGAAAATCGCTTTCGCCCACACCCAGGGTCTGGGTCTTGCCCTGTAGGCGCCGGAAGGCTGCCGAGTGGACGATGCGGGCATAGTCGCGTTCGTTGGCCGAGCGGGTCTCAAAGGCCCGGCCGGAATCCGGCCCGAGTCGTTCGTAGAGATTTTTCATATTGTTGTCCCTGATCCGATTCCGGAGCACCTGCTCCCATAAAAAAGGGCGCGCCGGCCTGGCGCGCCCTTTTCCATCGCTAACCGACTTAACTGGCCAGCTTGACCAACTGCGTCTTCAGCTTTTCCACAGTCTCGCTGAAACCGGCCAGGCGGATGCGCTCCTGCTCCACCACCGCGGCAGGCGCCTTGTCGGCGAAGGACGGGTTGGCCAGCTTGGCGGTGGCTTTGACAATCTCGCCTTCCAGGCGGGCCACTTCCTTGCTCACCCGTATCGTTTCCGCCGCCTTGTCGATTTCAACCTTGAGCATCAGGCGGGTCGCGCCGACCACTTGCACCGGGGCGTCGTCGGCCGGCAGCTGCGGCACTACCTGCACTTCGGACAAGCGGCAGAGCAGCGCCAGGTAAGGACCGAATTCGGCCAGCTCGGCGGCCGTCCCCTCCAGGAACAGCGGTACCCGTTGCGACGGGCCCCGGTTCATTTCGCTGCGCAGGGTACGGGCGGCCATGGTCAGGGCGCGGAAACTCTCCATGCGGGCATTGGCGGCCGCGTCGATCTTTTCCGGCTGGGCGACCGGCCATTTGGCTACCATCACCGACTCGGTCCGCTTGGCGTTGGCCAGCGGCGCCACGGTTTGCCACAGTTCCTCGGTGATAAACGGGGTGATGGGGTGGGCCAGGCGCAGCGCCACTTCCAGCACCCGCACCAGGGTACGGCGGGTGGCGCGTTGCTGGGCCTCGTTGCCGCCCTGGATCTGCACCTTGGCCAGTTCCACGTACCAGTCGCAGTATTCGTTCCAGACGAATTCATAGATGGCTTGCGCGGCCAGGTCGAAGCGATAGGTATCGAGTGCTTCGGTGACGTCCAGCTCGGCCTGCTGCAAGCGGCCGATGATCCATTTATCGATGAAGGAGAATTCCAGCGGCAGGCTCTCGTCCTGGCCGCAGTCATGGCCTTCCAGGTTCATCAGCACGAAGCGGCTGGCGTTCCACAGCTTGTTGCAGAAATTGCGATAGCCTTCGGCGCGCTTGAAGTCGAAGTTCACATTGCGGCCCAGCGTGGCATAGCTGGCCATGGTGAAACGCAGCGCGTCGGTGCCGTAGGGGGGGATACCGTCCGGAAAGTCGGCGCGGGTCTTCTTTTCCACCTTGGGCGCGGTCTCGGGCCGGCGCAGGCCGGTGGTGCGCTTGGCCAGCAGCGGGTCCAGCGCGATGCCGTCGATCAAATCGACCGGGTCGATCACATTGCCTTCCGATTTCGACATCTTCTTGCCGTCGCTATCGCGCACCATGCCGTGGATATACACGTCGCGGAAAGGGACCTGGCCGGTGAAATGGGTGGTCATCATGATCATGCGGGCCACCCAGAAGAAGATGATCTCGTAGCCGGTGACCAGCACGCTGGACGGCATGAACATCTTCAGTTCCGGCGTTTCGTTCGGCCAGCCCATGGTGCTGAACGGCACCAGCGCCGAGCTGAACCAGGTATCCAGCACATCGGCATCGCGGCGCAGCTGCTTGCCCGGCGCCTGCGCCTGGGCTTCGCTTTCGCTACGGGCGACATAGATACGGCCGTCCTCGTCGTACCAGGCCGGGATTTGATGCCCCCACCAAAGTTGGCGGCTGATACACCAGTCCTGGATATTGTTCATCCACTGGTTGTAGGTATTGACCCAGTTTTCCGGGATAAAGCGCACCTGGCCCGATTCCACCGCGGCGATCGCCTTGTCGGTGATGCTCTTGCCGTCGGCGTCCGGTTTGCGCATGGCCATGAACCACTGGTCGGTCAACATCGGTTCGATCACCGAACCGGTGCGGTCGCCGCGCGGCACCATCAGCTTGTGGGGCTTTACTTCCTGCAGCAGGCCTTGCGCGTCCAGATCGGCCACCACCGCCTTGCGGGCGGCGCGGGTGTCCAGGCCGGCATAGGCGGCGGGCAGGGCGATGCCATCGCCAGCCTGGCCGTCGTAGCCGAACACTTCGGCCTTGGCCAGGATGGTGGCCTGCAAGGACATCACATTGATCAGGCGGGTGTCGTGGCGCTTGCCGACCTGGTAGTCGTTCAGATCATGCGCCGGGGTGATCTTGACGCAGCCGGTGCCGAAGGCGGCATCGACATAGTCGTCGGCGATCACCGGGATCCGCCGGCCGGTCAGCGGCAGGCTCAGCTGCTTACCATGCAGATGGGTGTAGCGGGCATCGTCCGGGTGAACCGCCACGGCCACGTCGCCCAGCAGGGTTTCCGGCCGGGTGGTGGCCACCACCAGGAATTCATCGCTATCCACCACGGGATAGCGGATATGCCACATATGGCCGTCTTCTTCCTCGCTCACCACTTCCAGGTCGGAAACGGCGGTGCCCAGCTTGGGGTCCCAATTCACCAGGCGCTTGCCACGGTAGATCAGGCCCTGCTCGAACAAGCGGACAAAGACTTCGGCCACCACGTCCGAACGGACTTCGTCCATGGTGAAATATTCGCGTTCCCAGTCGACCGAGCAGCCCATGCGGCGCATCTGGTCGGTAATGATGCCGCCCGACTTGGCCTTCCATTCCCAGACTTTGTCATTGAAGGCTTCACGGCCCAGGTCATGGCGGCTGACGCCTTGCTCGGCCAGCTGCCGTTCCACCACGATCTGGGTGGCGATGCCGGCATGGTCGGTGCCCGGTACCCAGGCCGTGTTGTGGCCTTTCATGCGGTAATAGCGGGTCAGACCGTCCATGATGGTCTGGTTGAAGGCATGACCCATATGCAGCGTGCCGGTGACATTGGGCGGCGGCAGCTGGATGCTGAAGGCCGGGGCGGCGGCGTCCAGGCTGGGCTTGAAATAGCCGGCCTGTTCCCAGTGTTGGTACCAGCGGCGCTCGATGTCGCCGGGTTCGAAGCTTTTGGCCAGTTCCATGATATTGGGCTCGGAAATGTTGCAAAACCGTGGATTATAGGCTGCCGGCGTCGTGTCAGGTATGGTGCGGAAAAAACGTCATGAAAACGAATAACATTTCACCCTGATCCACCCGTCTTAGGAAACCCCTTGCGCCCTCTGCCGCTCGCCGCCCGCCATCTTCCCAATGCCCTGTTCGCCGGCTTGCTGGTGCTGGGCGTGCTGACCGTGCTGTCGGCGGCCAGCGGGGCGGTGGCGATTCCCGCCTGGCGTATCCCGGACCTGTTGCTGGCCCGGCCTGAGGATGAAACCGGCCAGATGTGGCGTAGCGTCTTGCTCGACGTACGCTTGCCGCGCATCGTGCTGGCCTTGGTGGCCGGCGCGGCGCTGGCCTTGGCCGGCAGCGTGCTGCAGGCGGTATTCCGCAACCCCTTGGCAGAACCGGGACTGATAGGCGCCTCGGCCGGCGCCGCGCTGGCGGTATCGGTGGCGCGGGTATGGCTGCCAACGCTTGCGATTGCGCCGGCGGCCTTCGTCGGCAGCCTGACGGCTACCTGGCTGGCCTGGTCCATCGGGCGTGGCCAGGATGCCGCCCGCCTGTTGCTGGCCGGCGTGGCCATCAATGCCCTGGCCGGCGGCGGGCTGGCCTTGCTTTCGTACCTGGCGGACGACAGCGCCCTGCGCGGCAGTAGCCTGTGGGCCTTGGGCAGTCTGGCCGGCGCCGGCTGGACCATGCTGGCCTGGCTGGTGCCGGCCTTGCTGCTTTGCGTGGGACTGCTATGGCGTGAAGTAAGGGCACTGGACGCCTTGTTGCTGGGGGAGCGCGAAACCTGGCATCTCGGATTCGACCTGGTGGCCCTGCGCCGCCGGCTGGTGGCGCTGACCGCGCTGGTGGTGGCGCTGACCGTTTCCGCCTGCGGTGCCCTGGGCTTTGTCGGCCTGATCGCCCCTCATCTCGCCCGGCGCCTGCTGGGACCGGGACATCGCGCGCTGCTGCCGGCCTCGGCCCTGGTCGGCGCAGCCTGCCTGCTGGCTGCCGACTGGCTGGCCCGTACCGCCATCGTCCCATCCGAGTTGCCTATTGGTGCCGTGCTGAGCGTGGTAGGGGGGCCGTTCTTTCTGTTTCTGCTGGTGAGGATGGGGCGATAAGCAATTAATGGACGATGGGGCCAAATCCGGTGTTGGGATCGACCACCCTTTGCAAGCCGGCGGAAAATGGCTTGATGGTGACTTCAATCGTCATGCCGGTTTTGGCTGCGGCGATATGCCCTGCAATAGCGTGGAATTTTTTGTCGCCCATGACGACATGAATATGCGAGTAATAATCGCCGTCGTTATTGCTAATGTTGCCGGTAAGGCTGGCGAGTTCGTAAAAACCCTTGAACGTGGTCAAGACAGGCTTCGCGGCGGGGTCGCTGCTGAAATAGGCGAGGGTAGGGTCGTGCAGTTGGCCGAGCCCGCTGATGGCGGCGCCTGGCAGTTTTGCATCCTTCGCGCACTGCGTGATGCTTTCGATGAGGGCATCGCCGCTGTCGAGTACCAGGACGAATGCTTGGGTGGTATCGGCTATTTGACTGCAGTTTGATTTATTGACGGCGGCGGTGCCGGTTGCTATGGCAGGGATATCCGCCTGGGCGGTGGATAGGGTCATTATGCTGCTTGCAAGCAGCAGGGCTGCTAATTTGCCGGGCATTATGTATTCCTATTTAAATTTGCATGGGTGGAGATCATTTTTTGATGTTTTATTAAAAAATTTGATTTATTTATCATGCTCATTTAGATGGGGAAGTGATGTCGAATTCCTGTCTGGACTTTTGTATTTATCCTCATTCGTCGCGGTGCAGGCGGCGCAGCTAATGGGCTGCGCCGCCAAGGCCAGCCATGGCTAATCGGCGAACGCCACACAATAAATCGGCGGCAGCTCGGCCGATAACCGGCTCCAATTGTCGCCGCCGTCGCCGCTGAGCCATAAGGAACCGGTGGTGGAAGCCATGGCCAGTTGCCGGCCGCTGGCATCCACCTCCAGTGCGTGGCGATAAACCAGGTGAAAGGCCGGCGGCAGGGGAAGGCCGATATTGAGCTTGTCGAAATGCTGGCCGCCGTCGCGGGTACGCAGCACATGGAAATCGCCTGCCAGGGGCGCGCGCCTTTCATCGCCTTCGGCCGGGACGAACCAGGCGGTAAGCGGATCGTGCGGGTGGGCGGCGACGGCAAAGCCGAAATTGGAAAGCGGCGGGGCCGGCCAGATCTCCTGCCAGCTTTCCAGGTCATCCACGCTGCGGAACTGGCCGTTATGGTGCTGGCACCAGAAAACCTCGGGAACGGATTGGCAGCGCGCCAGGCGATGCGGATCCTGGACGTTGGGATTTTCCTTCTGCTCCGGCGGCATATAGGCCGCCCACAGGCCATTGCTGTGATTTTCCCAATTTTCGCCGCCATCCTCGCTTTGCCAGACACCCCCGCAGGACACGCCGAGGGTGATGCGCCTGCCGTCGCGCGGGTCGGTCAGGATGGAATGGATGCCAGGGTGGTCGAAGCCGCCGCCAAACCACTGCGCGCGTTCAGGGCGGTTCCAGAAGTTTTCCAGCAGCGTCCAGGTTTGACCCGAGTCGCCCGAGCGGAACAAGCCTGCGGGGATGCCGCCGGCCCATAGCACGCCATCCTGTCCGGCCGCCAAGGTCCAGACCTGGTCCAATACCGGCTCGCCGTCCAGGCCGGCGGGAAAGGCCGGTGCGGCCAGCTCCTGCCAATTCTCGCCGCCATCGTCGCTGACATGCAGCTTGGGGCCGAAATGGCCATTGCGCAGCGCGGCATACCAACGCCCGCCGCTGCTCAGCACCGCCGTCACGACGATGCCGGTAAAGTGCTGCGAGGCCAACGACCAACCATCAGCCTGCCGCCGATACACCAGCAGCCCCTTGCGGCTACCGACCAGAATGGTGTCCTGCATGGTCATCCTCCAGAAAGTGCCTGCATCAGATAAATGCTGGCGGTAGCCGGCAAGGGCGCATCCAGGGCATCGCGGCGCAGTGCGCCGTCGATGAATAGGGCGACATGTTTGCGCAAGGCGCCGTGCTCATCGAGCACATAGCCGCGCAAGGCCGGATGGTCGGTGAATACCTGTTCCAGTGCTTCTCGTGCGGTGCCTGCCTGCAATTGCTTGGGGGCGGGCGCGTGGGGACGCAGATGGGCGGTAAAGGCGATGGTGACCATGGGGTTCTTTATAGCCAAGACCGCGCTAGTCGACGTGGAGCCGATGTGTACTCGGCACATGATTGGCGGCACGGTGCTCGTATGCGATAGATCGGATGGCTTACGTGGTGTATGACTTAGGCGCTAAATCCATGTCTTCACGGAGCAATGAGTATGAAATGTCCCAACTGCGGCGCAGCGGAATTGATCCATGACACTCGCGATCTCCCGTATGCCTACAAGGGCGAAACCGGCGTCATTAGGGCAGTGACCGGCGACTTTTGTCCTGTTTGCGCCGAATCCATTTTGGATGCTGCGGAATCGAGTCGCGTTATGTGTGAGATGCGGGCCCAGCAAGCATTTACTTCTCGCCGGCAGGTGAGTGACGAAGTACAACCAAACACTATCCAGGAAAGTTAATGCACCGTAGGCCAAGATGAGTTTCAAACGGGACGAAATCGCGGTCGGAGTGCAATAAAGTGTAACCGTGCTCGATACAACAGGTAGCAATTAACACATCAATTGTTTTTCGAACCGTAACGCCCAATGCACGCAAAGATCGGAAGTTCATTGCAGCTTGAATGGCGAGCTTTTCGCCGCCAACTGTAACAACATCGAGCTCAGTTAAAATTTGGCGAACGTGGTTAAACTCCCGGTCGCTAACGCAGCCTTGTAAGACCTCAGCCAGCACAACATCACCGATAACGAGCAGCTCTTCACCCAGTAGGCGGTCTAGACATTCTGTTTGTGGGGATTTGACACCACGTAAGTAATCAATCCAGACGCTAGAGTCTACAAAGGTCATCTCAATTGTCCGACCTCATTGCGTCAAGGTCGCCTTGCCATTGAACAGCGCCGCGCAACGATCGAATTTGTTGCTGTCGCGTAATGCGTACCAATATCCGTAAGCCTTGCTCCACCGCCTCACGCTTGGTTTTGAGTCCTGTGGCGCGAAGTGCATCGCTCATAAGCTTGTCGTCAATCACAATGTTGGTACGCATGATGTGTATTTCCGTCTAATTTTATACACACCGTAGCACGAAAGGTAAGCGCGCACCAGCAGCGAAGATCAAGCCAGCACGGGTTTGTTATTAAGTGGCGGCATGAAGGACGCTATGATTCGCCTCGCCTGCGCCCCTTCACTTCTCAGTTGACACCATGCCCTATCAGACCGAACCCGATTTCCGCCACGACCAAGCAAGCCGCGTCGGCTTGTTGCTGGTCAATCTGGGCACGCCCGAGGCACCGACAGCGGCTGCGGTCAGACCCTACCTCAAGCAGTTCCTGTCCGATCCACGCGTGGTGGAGATTCCTCGCCTGGTTTGGTGGTTCATCCTCAATGGGATCATCCTCAATACCCGCCCCAAGAAGTCCGCCGCCAAGTACGCCAGTATCTGGAGCCGCGACGGTTCGCCGCTGGCCGTGCATACCCGCGCCCAAGCCAAGCTGCTGCAGGGTTTCCTGGGCAATATGGGCCAGAACGTGGTGGTGGATTGGGCCATGCGCTATGGTCAGCCCAGCGTGGCCGACAAGATGATGGCGCTGAAAGCGGCCGGTTGCGACCGGGTGCTGGTATTGCCGCTCTACCCGCAATATGCGGCGAGCAGCACCGGCAGCGTGATGGACGCGGTGGCCGATGCGATCAAGACCCTGCGTAATCCGCCGGAGTTACGCATCGTCAAGCACTTCCATGACGCACCGGACTATATCGGCACCCTGGCCCGCCGGGTGGAGGCGCATTGGATCAAGCAGGGCAGGGGCGACCATCTGCTGATGAGCTTCCACGGCATCCCGCGCTTCAGCCTGGACAAGGGCGACCCCTACCATTGCGAGTGCCACAAGACCGCCCGCCTGCTGGCCGAGCGGCTGGGACTTGCGGCGGGGAAGTACACGGTGAGTTTTCAGTCGCGCTTCGGCAAGACCGAATGGCTCAAGCCATACACCAGCGTGGTGCTGACCGAACTGGGCCGCAAAAAGACCGGCAAGCTGGATGTGATCTGCCCCGGTTTTGTGTCGGACTGTCTGGAAACGTTGGAAGAGATCGCCATCGAAGGCAAGGCCGAGTTCATGACGGCCGGGGGTGGCGAGTACCGCTATATTCCGGCCCTGAATGCCGAGCCGGATTGGATTGCCGCGCTGGGCAAGATCGCCGCGCCCCATCTGGGAGGCTGGTCGCTGGAGCCGGAAGAGGCCGGCGAGCGCAAGGCGCGTGCTGCGCGGGCTACCGTCAAATAATCCATGCCGCGCCCAAGAAGGCAACAAGTAGGAGGAAGGCGTGAGCGATAGTCCCATCAGTCGCCTCGCAATCTCAGGTACATGCGTGCTTTTGCGGAGGACTGGTCGGATGCGGCAATCGTGCAGCAGACTGCTGCACAATTGCCCTGGTTCCATCTCTGCACCTTGCTGGACAAGCTCAAAACCCGTGGCGCGCCATGTCCGTTAGAATCGCGTACTTGCAAAACCGTACCCGCCCAAGATGCTATTTGTTCTCTCGCCTGCCAAGACGCTCGATTTCGAAACACCCGCCCATACCGATCGTGCCAGCCTGCCTGCCTTTATCGACCGCTCGGCTGCGCTGATAGAAGTATTGCGCGGCAAGACGCCGGCGGAAATCAGCCAGTTGATGACGCTGTCCGATCCCTTGGCGGCGTTGAACGTGGCGCGCTATCAGAGCTGGTCGGCCGAATTCACCCCGCACAACAGCAAGCAGGCCGTGCTGGCCTTTATGGGCGATGTCTACGAAGGTTTGCAGGCCGCCAGTTTCAACGCCGCCGATCTCGACTTCGCCCAGCAGCGCTTGCGCATCCTGTCGGGTCTGTACGGCGTGCTGCGGCCGCTGGACAGGATGCAGCCCTATCGGCTGGAGATGGGCACCCGGCTGGTCAACCCGGACGGCCGCAATCTGTATGACTTCTGGGGCGACAGCCTGACCGAGGCGCTCAATGCCGAGCTGGCGAGCCAATCGCAGCCGGTGCTGGTCAACCTGGCCAGCGAGGAGTACTTCAAGGCGGTGAAGCGCAAGAAATTGCAGGCCCGCCTGGTGGAGTGCGTATTCGAGGATTTCAAATCCGGTGGCTACAAGATCATCAGTTTCCATGCCAAGCGGGCGCGTGGCCTGATGGCGCGTTTTGCCTTGCTCAACCGCTTGGAACATGTCGAGCAATTGCAGGCTTTCGACCTCGACGGATATCGCTATTGCGCGCAACATAGCGAGCCGGACCGGCTGGTTTTCAGGCGTCAGCTGACGACCGTGTGAACGCCTATTTCGCTGCTGGACCGATATATCGGGGATAACAGAAGAAGGAGCGGTTCCATGAAAAACAAGCGCTTGTTGATTCCGTTGCTATTTGCGTTCGCCTTGGCCGGGCAGGCACAGGCCGCGGCTTTCCAGAACGGCGATTTTGAATTCGGCAATCTGGAAAGCGGTAGTTTCACGACCTTGACCGCCGGCAGCAACGCCCTCACGGGCTGGAGCATCATCGGCAGCGTGGACTGGATCCATCAGTATTGGTCGCCTTCCAGCGGCAGCCGCTCGCTCGATCTGAATGGTTCGGGCTATGGTGGCGTGCAGCAGTTTTTCGATACCGTCGCCGGGCAGACCTACCAGGTAAGCTTCGATCTGGCCGGCAATCCGGACGTGGCCACGCTCAAGACCATGGCTGTAGGGGTCGGCAATTACGCCGGTGTCTTCCAGTTCGACACCACGGGGCGAGACCGGAGCAATATGGGTTGGCAGACCCATCAGATCAGTTTTATCGCCCAGGGCGACACCACTGTCCTGACGTTTGCCAGTCTGACCGATGACGGCAATGTCGTGTGGGGACCGGCGCTGGACAATGTGAAGGTAACCGCCGTGCCGGAGCCAGAGGGTTATGCCATGCTGGGTCTGGGGTTCGCCATGGTCGGCCTGCTTGCGCGCCGCCGCGGGCAAGGCCGCTGAGGCCGTAATCGCCGCATTGCATCCCGCCTTGCGCCCTTGCTACCATGCGCGCACCACCCGCCTGGGTGGTGCGTCTTCAGGGCGGGGTGAAACTCCCCACCGGCGGTAGGGTGCAATACAGCGCACCGAGCCCGCGAGCGCTTGCGCGTGAGTGCAAGGTCAGCAGATTCGGTTCAATGCCGAAGCCGACGGTGATAGTCCGGATGAAAGAAGACGAGATGGTTCGCGGGCCTGTCCAGGCAGACCCGCGTGCATCCCATATGGCCGGCCGTGCGCAAGCAGGGCCGCGTCACGCCCTGAACGCTCTATTCAAATAGGAGCGTTTGCATGAACTCGTTTCAACGGTATTTTTCCAGCACTACTCCGCATAGCCGCATTCTTGCGGCGCTCGAAGCCATGCGCAGCGGCCTGCCGGTGGCCCTGCTCGATGACGAAGACCGCGAAAACGAAGCGGATCTGATCGTTGCCGCCGAACGGCTGACGGTGGCCGGCATGGCCCAGCTGATTCGTGACGGCAGCGGCATCGTTTGCCTCTGCCTGACCGAGGCAGCCATCAGCCAACTCCGCTTGCCGGCCATGGTTTCCAATAATCAGAGCCGCTACGGTACGGCCTTCACGGTTTCGATAGAAGCACGCGAAGGGGTGTCGACCGGGGTTTCCGCCGCCGACCGGCTCACCACGGTGCGGGCCGCGCTCAGCGGCGACCCCGCCGCCATCATCAGTCCGGGGCATATGTTCCCGCTGCGGGCGGAGACCGGAGGCGTGCTGGCCCGGCGCGGCCACACCGAGGGCACCATCGATCTGGCGCGGCTGGCCGGCCTGGCGCCGGCCGGGGTGCTGTGCGAGCTGATGCACGAGGACGGCAGCATGATGCGCGGCGAAGCAGTGATCGCGTATGCCGAGCGGCATGGCTTGCCGGTGGCGACCATCGCCGATCTGGTGGCATGGCGCCTGCGGGAGGCTGAGGCGCTCGCCTCCGACCTACTACGCGCCGATGCGCTTGTGAATTGTTAACAGGCGTTATTCGATAGCTTCTGCCGTTTTGCAGAAATACAACACGGCTCCCCTCCACATAATCTCCTTTTCTAAGAAATTGCCGGTGGCTGGTAGACGCCAGCCACCGGCGGCAAACGATAAGAAAGGAGGCGTGGCATGCAACCCAGCATGGCAACCCCAATGTGGCAATTCAAACCGCGTACGCCCAATCGCGGCGACACGGTGCGTAATCCGGTGGTGCGCGAGGCAATTGCACGTCTGTGGGAGAACCACCCGGACTTTACCGAGCTCGATCTGCACAACCAGCAGTTGAGCGACGGCGACGTATCGGCGCTCTCCGCCGCATTGGCGCAGAACGGCTATGTCACCACCCTGAATCTTGCCCGCAACAAGATCGGCGCCGCCGGCGCAACCGCCTTGGCCGATGCGCTGTTCTGCAACACGGTGGTGACGGAACTGGACCTGAGCCACAATTTTATCGGTGCAGGTGGCGTGCAGATGCTGGCCTGTACCCTGCTCAGCAACGGCAGCCTGGCCACCCTCAAGCTAGGCGCCAACCAGATCGACAATTGGGCGGCCAAGCAATTGGCGGATGCGCTGGAGCAATATGTAGGCTTGGTGGAACTGGATCTGGCCAATAACCAGATCAGTGCGACCGGCGCCCTTATGCTGGCAAGCGTCTTCGCCCGCAATGGCGGGTCGGCCCGGCTTGGATTGGCCGGCAATTGGCTGGGCGACCAAGGTGCCGCGCAACTGGCTAGTGGCTTCAAGATCGGCGATCTCGCCGGCCCGGAAGGTGCGCTTGAACTGGATCTGCGTGCCACCTACCTGGGCGATGCGGCGGCGCAATCGCTGGCCCAAGCCCTCGCCGAAAATGTCCGGATCGGCGTATTGCGCCTGGGCGGCAACCATATTGGCGCGGAAGGCGCGCGTAGCCTCGGCGAAGCCTTGGATCGCAATCGCCGGTTGAGGCGCCTGGAGTTGGCATCCAATCACCTGGGCGATGCCGGCGTGCATTGGCTGGCGGGCGGGCTGGCACGCAATGTTGGCATGCAGGCGCTCGATCTAGGCCAAAACGGTATCGGCGATAGTGGCGCCCTGGCGCTGCTAGCGACCTTGAGCGGCAATGAGGCGCTTGCCGCGCTGGATTTGCGCGACAACCGCATCGAATATGACGCCGCCACTTACCTGCTACGCGAACTAGCCTCCAGGCCGGGTTTTATGCTCCGGCTGGATGGGAATCCCTTTATTACGCCGGACTTCCTGCTGGGTCGGACCGGCGCCAGCTAGATTACCAGCGCAATTCGCCCCGACCCAACTCGACGACGCTTCCACCCACCTGGATCTTGTTGTCCGCCACTTGCAGCCGCAGCACATTGGGGCGGCCCATGGCCGTGCCTTGGCGAATGGTGGCGTCCAACGGACTGTCGCCATGCCTGGCCAGCCACCAGCCGCCCAGATTCGCGGCAGCCGAGCCGGTGCCGGGGTCTTCGCTGACATTGCTATCGGGCGACCAGAAGAAGCGCGATTCGAATCCCTCCCGGGTACGGGCGAACACATAGGCCTTGGGTTGGCCGGCGCTGTTCACGCTATAGCGCCGCATCAACTCGGCCACCGGCTTGCAGGCGTGGATGTGCTCGACCGAGCGTAGTTCGATCAGCGCCTGCTCGTTGCCCACGCTCACCCACAAGCCCTGGCTGGCAATCGCTTCTTCGGGCAGGCCCAGCATCGCAGCCAGCCGGGCCGAGTCGATTTCCATCGGGCGGATGGTCGGCGCGTTGACCGATTGCAGGGTCCAATAATTCCCGTCGGCCCGTACCGGGATCACCCCGGCCTTCATTTCCAGCGTCAACTGGTCGCCGCAGTCATATAGATGCCGGACAACCTGGGCGGACCCCAGGGTGGGGTGGCCGGCGAACGGCATTTCGTAGCCGGGGGTAAAGATGCGTACCCGCGCAGTGGCGTTGTCCGAGGGCAGCAGGAAAGTCGTCTCCGACAAATTAAACTGGCGCGCGACCAGCTGCATTTCCGTGTCGGATAAGGCGCTGCCATCCTCGATAACGGCCAGTGGATTGCCGCCGAAGGGGGTTTCGGCGAAGACATTGAGCAAACGGTATTGAAGGTGCGGCAAGACGATCTCCGGGTGGCAATTGTGGCATTGCACGCGGGGGGCGTGCCATGCCGCTATAATCGGAACTTCCGTAGGGACTTACACATATAAAACAATGATTCGAAAACTGATCGGTCGCGTTCTCCGGCTGAAGAAGCACCATGGCGGCGGCCGGGTTGTCATCCCCCTCAAGCGCCATGGCATCCACCGCAACAGACTGCCGTCCTTCGCGCTGAAAACCACCGATACGCTGCAGGCGGCCGGCTTCGAAGCCTTTGTCGTCGGCGGTGCGGTGCGCGATCTGCTGCTCGGCAAGGATCCAAAGGACTTCGATGTGGCCACCAGCGCCACCCCCGAAGAGGTACACAAGCTCTTTCGCCGTTCGCGCATCATCGGTCGGCGTTTCCGGCTGGTACATGTACTGTATGGTGACGAAACAGTGGAAGTGTCCACTTTCCGGGGCAGCGGTGAGTCGCTGACCGATGCGGCCGGCCGCATCATTCGCGACAACACCTGGGGTAGCCAGGAAGACGATGCCAAGCGGCGCGACTTCACCGTCAATGCGCTGTTCTACGATCCAAACCGCGAGGAAATCATCGATTACCACGGCGGTGTGGCGGATATCGAAAAGAAATGCATGACCATGATCGGTCCGCCGGCCGTGCGCTACCGCGAAGATCCGGTCCGCATGCTGCGCGCCGTGCGCCTGGCGGCCAAGCTGGGGCTGAGCATCGACGCCACTACCCGCAAACCCATCCGCGAGCTGGCGAATCTGCTCGAAAACGTGCCCTCGTCGCGCCTGTTCGACGAAATGCTCAAGCTGCTGTTCAGCGGCCAGAGTTGGGCGTGCCTGATGCAGCTGCGCGACGAAGGCCTGCACCATGGCTTCTTCCCGCTGTTGGACAAGATGATGAAGATGCCCCAGGGCGAAGCCTTCCTCAAGACTGCCTTGCAGAATACGGACAAGCGCATCAGCGAGGACAAGCCGGTTTCGGCCGGCTACGTCTTCGCTGCCCTGCTGTGGCTGGAAGTCCTGGATAACTGGGAAGCGCGCAAGAAGGCGGGCGAGAAGGGCATGTTGGCGTTGTTCGCCGCCATCGACGAAGTGGAGGCGGTCCAGGAGCAGAAGTTGGCCATTCCGCGTCGCTACGGCACGGCCATGAAGGAAATCTGGACCCTGCAACCGCGTTTCGAGCAGCGTGCCGGCATCAAACCCTTCCGGCTATTGGAATCGCCGCGTTTTCGGGCCGGTTACGACTTTCTCTGCCTGCGTGCCTCGGTGGGAGAAGTCGAGCAAGAAATGGCGGATTGGTGGACGGAATTCCAGAATGCCGACAACCAGCGGCGGGAAGCCATGCTGCTGCGCGCCCCTGCCAGCGAGGGCGGCAAGAAGCGGCGCCGTCGGCGCGGCGGTGCGCGTGGTGACGGCGACGGCGCTGCGGACGAGGGCCAGTGAGTACCATCGCTTATATCGGCTTGGGGGCCAATCTGGGGGAGGCGGCCGAGACGGTGGCGGCGGCCATGCTGCGGCTGGACCAGCTGCCGGCCACCCGCCTGCTGGCCTCGTCCTCGCTGTATGGCAGCGCGCCGGTCGGTTATCTCGATCAGCCGGATTTCATCAATGCGGTGGCGGCAGTGGAAACCGGGCTTGAGCCGCACGCGCTACTGGACGGTTTGCTGGCGATCGAGCAGCATTTCGGTCGCCTGCGCAGTTTTCGCAATGCCCCGCGTACGCTGGACATGGACTTGCTGCTGTTCGGGGTGTTGCAATGCCATGACGAGCGTTTGACCCTGCCGCATCCTCGCATGCTGGAGCGCGCCTTCGTGCTCTTGCCGCTGGCCGAGATCGCCGCCGAGCTGCGCCTGCCGGATGGACGCCGGCTGAGCGAGCTGGTCGCGGCCGGCGAGTGGACGGGAATCAAGCGCTTGTAGCCGGCACCGGGCACCATTTTTTTTCACGGGCGGATGACTGGCCCGAGCGGACAAGGGAATCGGCAATGGGCTTGGAGCGGTATCGTTATATCGTCGTCGAAGGTCCGATCGGCGTGGGCAAGACCACGCTGGCGAAGAAGCTGGCCGAACATCTGGGCGCCAGATCGCTGCTGGAGGACCCAGACGCGATTCCCTTCCTGCCAAAGTTCTATCGGGATATGCAGCGCTACGCCCTGCCCACTCAGCTGTCCTTCCTGTTCCAGCGGGTCGAGCAGGTCGAAAGCCTTACCCAGATGGACCTGTTCGGCGGGCAGACGGTCGCCGATTTCATGTTCGATAAGGACCCGCTGTTCGCCGAGCAGATCCTCAGCGACGATGAATTCCACCTTTATGCCGATATCTACCGCCACCTGCGTGTACGCGCACCCACGCCCGACCTGGTCATCTATCTGCAAGCCGATATCGAGACCCTGATTGCCCGCGTGTCCACGCGCGCACGCGAGTACGAAGCCAAGATCGCCGACGGCTACCTGCGCCGCTTGGCCGAGCGCTACAGCCGTTTCTTCCATGATTACGCCGAAGCTCCGGTGCTGATCGTCAATACCGATAACCTGAACCTGGCCGACAACGCCGACGACTTTCGCTTATTGCTTCGCAGCATCGAAGGGATGCGCGGCGCACGCGAGTATTTCAACAAGGCATAGTCAAGGCACGTCTGCCCATCCTTGGAATTGAGGGGTATGGCGGCCGTAAACTGGTTGAGTCCCCGCTGCACTTTCGCTATTGTTGCACCGCATCGAAAAGGTGTGAAAAAAGGCGCTGGCCTTTCTACTGGCGGGGCGCTCTAGGCCCGCCGCAATCGGCTTGCCGCTAGAGCAAGCGCTTGACTAAAAAACCGACTGGATTCCCCATGAAGATCACCGTTTCCACCCTGCAGAAGCTCAAGCATGAAGCCCAGAAGATCGTGATGCTGACCTGCTATGACGCCAGTTTCGCCAGCTTGATGGCGGAAGCCGGTGTGGAGGTGCTGCTGGTCGGCGACTCGCTCGGCATGGTGATTCAGGGTGAGAGCAGTACCTTGCCGGTGACGATGGACCAGATGGTCTACCACACCCGTTGCGTGGCCAAGCATGCCAAGCAGGCCATGGTGTTGGCCGACCTGCCTTTCGGCGCTTACCAGCAAAGCCCGCAGCAGGCGTTCGACGCCGCTGCCCGCCTGATGGCGGCGGGCGCCGAGATGGTGAAGCTGGAAGGTGGCGCCTATATGGCCGAAACGACGGCTTTCCTGGTGCAGCGCGGGATTCCGGTTTGCGCCCATATCGGATTGACTCCGCAATCGGTGCACGCCTTCGGCGGCTACAAGGTGCAGGGCAAGACGGATGCCTCCGCCGAGCAGCTCAAGAGCGACGCCAAGGCCCTGGAAGCGGCCGGCGCTTCCATGGTTTTGATGGAGATGGTGCCGGCGGCGGTGGCCAAGGAGATCGCCGATAGCCTGGCCATCCCCACGATCGGCATCGGCGCCGGACTGGACGTGGACGGCCAGGTGCTGGTGGTATATGACATGCTCGGTGTCTATCCGGGCAAGAAGGCCCGTTTCGTCAAGAATTTCATGCAGGGCAGCACCAGCATTCATGGGGCTATCGAAGCCTATGTGCAGGCGGTGAAGGGCAAGAATTTCCCTGCGCCGGAACATAGCTTTTGATCAAACGGCCAAGCAATAGATAAGGAATCACATGCAAATCTTCACCACCGTGGCCGATTTCCGCGCCTGGCGTAAACAGGCCGGTTTTGTCGCCTTTGTTCCTACAATGGGGAATCTGCACGAAGGCCATCTTTCACTGTGCGATGCCGCCAAGGCGCGCGGCGGCAAGGTGGTGGTGTCCATCTTCGTCAACCCGCTGCAATTCGGGCAGGGCGAGGACTTCAATACCTATCCGCGTACATTCGAGGACGATTGCGCCAAGCTGGCCGCCGTTGGCGTGGATGCGGTTTTCCATCCTACCGTCGAGCAGCTCTATCCCCGTACCGAGCAGCAGTACAAGGTCGAACCACCGGCCATCCAGAACGAGCTATGCGGCCAGTTCCGCCCCGGTCATTTCCGTGGCGTGGCCACGGTGGTGACCAAGCTGTTCAATATCGTCCAGCCGGATGCGGCCATGTTCGGCAAGAAGGACTACCAGCAGCTCAAGGTGATCGAGGGCATGGTGGCCGATCTGGATATGCCGATCGAAATCGTCCCGGTGGATACCGGACGGGCGGCGGACGGATTGGCGCTCTCCTCGCGCAATGGTTTTCTGACCGAGGCGGAGCGGGCCGAGGCACCGCGCCTGTATCGCAATCTGATCGCCATCAAGGCTGCCCTGGAAGCCGGGGCGACCGATTTCGTGAAGCTCACCGAAACCGCCCGCGCCGATCTGGAGAACCATGGCTGGCGGGTGGACTATGTGGAAATCCGCGATCAGCAGCGTCTGGAACATGCTCGCCCGGGCGATCGCGAGGTGGTGATCCTCGCTGCCGCCAGGCTGGGCAAGCCGCGTTTGATCGATAATCTGGAAGTCAATCTTTAAGCGCCCGCTCAAGCAAGCGGGACAGCTAGGCGTGCATGCCCGGTATTTCGTCTCCCCGAATCGCGGTGGTAACCGCCTATCACCGCGAAAGCGCGGCGATGCTGCGGCGCTGTCTGGACAGCGTCGCGGCGCAAACCCAGGTGTGCACCCATTTCCTGGTGTCGGACGGCCATGCCAGTGCCGAGGTGGCAGCGAGGGCTGTTCGCCATATCCAGCTGGGTATCGAGCATGGCGACTATGGCGATACCCCGCGCGCCATTGGCTCGCTGCTGGCGATCAACGAAGGCTACGAGGCCATCGCCTATCTCGATGCCGATAACTATTTCCTGCCCACCCATTTAGCCGATCTGGTGGCCGCCTGGGAGGCGGACGGCCGGCAATGGGATGTGCTGACCAGCGGCCGCTTTTTCATCTATCCGGATGGCCGCGCCATGCCGCTATCCGACGCCGATGGGCCGTGGCTGGCGGCCGATACCAATTGTCTGTTTCTTGCCGGCGCGGCGTTGGACATCACCCCGCTATGGGGACGCATGCCCGCGGCCTTTCATGTCTTCGGCGATCGCATCATCTGGCAGGCGCTGCAGGCGAAGGGCTTGCGCATTGCCCACCTGCCCGTTGCCAGCGTGGCCTACACCAGTAACTGGAAAACCCAATACCTGGCCATGGGCGAGTTGCCGCCGCCCGACGCGAAAGATATTGCCGAGCCAGCCCGCGCGGCTGCCCGCTGGTGGCAAGGGCTAGACGAGGCGGAACGCGAACGCCAGCGGCAGATCCTGGGCTTCGATCCCGGCCCGCTGCTGGCCCTGCTGAACACTGAACCATCCTGAGTTGAAGCCGATGACCAATACAACCATCAAGCAGTATTTCCTCGATTTGCAGCAGCGCATCGTGTCGGCCATGGAAGCGGCCGACGGCGCGCAATTTCTGCGCGACGAATGGCAACGCCAGGCCGGCGGCGGCGGTATCAGCCGCATATTGGAGAACGGCCAGTTGCTGGAACGGGGGGGCGTGGGTTTTTCGCATGTGATGGGCGATAAGCTGCCGGCATCGGCCAGCGCCCATCGTCCGGAACTGGCCGGCCGCGCCTGGGAGGCCATGGGCGTGTCGCTGGTCTTCCATCCGCGCAACCCCTATGTGCCCACCGTTCATATGAATGTGCGCATGTTCCGCGCCCACGGCGCCAGCGAGGCCGATGATGTGTTCTGGTTCGGCGGCGGCATGGACCTGACGCCCTATTATGGCTTCGAAGAGGATGCCGTCCATTTCCACCAGGTCTGCCACGATGCGCTGCACCCCTACGGCGCCGATAAGTATCCCCGCTTCAAGCAGTGGTGCGACGAGTACTTCTACCTCAAGCATCGGCAGGAACCGCGCGGTATCGGCGGGGTGTTCTTCGACGATTTCAGCGAGCTGGGCCAGGCGGATAGCTTTGCCATGACCCGCGCGGTCGGCGATGCATTCCTGGCAGCCTACCTGCCCATCGTCGAACGCCGCCGCGACATGGCCTACACGGCCGAGCAGCGCGACTGGCAAGCCTACCGGCGCGGGCGCTACGTGGAGTTCAACCTGGTGTGGGACCGCGGCACTTTGTTCGGCCTGCAATCGGGCGGCCGTACCGAGTCCATCCTGATGTCCATGCCGCCGGTGGTGAACTGGCGCTATGATTACCAGCCGCCGGCGGGCACGGCCGAGGCGGCGTTGCAAAGCGATTTCCTGACGGGACGCGATTGGCTGGGTGCCTGAAAACCGGTTTGCGCGAAAGCTGCCCGGCCTCGCGCGGCCCGCCGGCCCGGCATTGTGGTAATCCCGAATTGCGGACGTGTAGTGCCGGGCAAGGCGCTACGCGGGCCGTATGTCGCGTTTTTATAATATTCCGTCCACCTGTTGAAAATATTTGACAGTATAGTGCCTGTAAAGCATTGATTTTAAATGGTTCGTGCAGCGCACAAAAGCATTGCGCCAGCCTGCCTCGCTCCGCTAGAATCGTTCAAGCCTGTCGGAACCTTATGCGGTTCGGCAGGCTTTGTTTTCGATGCGCCTGGCCGGTCGTGTTTGCCGACCCCTTGCTGTTGCCCCACCCGCACCACGACACCCGCGTGGTGTTTGCCGTCACACCGAGCGAACCTCGCCACGGCGGCAGCAACGCACCTCCCCCGCGTGATTCCACGCCGGCCGGAACCAGGCGCCGCTCCCATAAAAAGGGGCCGCATCGATCTGTCGTCGCCACAAGCGCTCGCAGCCGAATGCCGTCTCACACGTACACACGGGTACCACGCACATGGATGACAGACAGCGCCGCCTTGAAGGCACGCTTTACCGCCCGAGCTTCGAGCAGGATTCCTGCGGTTTCGGGCTGATAGCGAATATGGACGACAAGCCATCGCACTGGCTTGTTTCGACGGCAATTGCCTCGCTCGCCAATTTGACCCATCGCGGGGCGGTGGCGGCCGACGGCAAATCGGGGGACGGCTGCGGACTATTGTTCCGCAAGCCGGATAGTTTCCTGCGCACGGTGGCGCGGGAAAAAGGCTTGGAAATCGCCGCCCACTACGCAGCCGGGCTGGTCTTCCACAGCGCCGACCTGGAGCTGGGCAAGCAGTCCTTGGCCAGCCTGAAAAGCCGGCTGGAAGACCAGGGCCTGGAAGTGGCCGGTTTCCGTACCGTGCCGGTCGATACCCGGGCTTGCGGCGACTACGCCCTGAAGACCCTGCCGGCCATCGTGCAGGTATTCGTCAACTGTCCGTCCAATATGGATGCGGCCAGCTTCGAGCGGCGCCTGTATATCGGTCGTCGGCTGGCGGAGAAGGCCAATCTGGACGACGCCAGTTTCTATATTCCCACCCTGTCGGCCCATACGATCTCCTACAAGGGCCTGGTCACGCCGGACAATCTGCCGGTGTTCTTCCCGGACCTGCAGGATGAGCGCTTCACCGCTTCGCTGGCGGTCTTCCATCAACGTTTCTCGACCAATACCTGGCCGCAGTGGAAGCTGGCCCAGCCGTTCCGCTACGTGGCGCACAACGGCGAAATCAACACCATCTCCGGCAACCGCTCCTGGGCGCGTGCCCGCGAGGCCATCATGGCCTCGCCGCTGATTCCCGATATGGATGCCATCCGCCCCATCGTCCAGACCGACGGCTCCGACTCGATGAGCCTGGACAATATGCTCGAAGGCTTGCTGATGGGCGGCATCGATTTCTTCCGTGCCCTGCGCCTGCTGGTGCCGCCGGCCTGGCAGAACGTGGATAGCACCGATAAGGAACTGCGCGCCTTCTACGAATACAACTCCATGCATATGGAGCCGTGGGACGGCCCGGCCGGCATCGTGCTGACCAACGGCCGCTACGCCGGCTGCATGCTGGATCGCAACGGCCTTCGACCGGCCCGCTATGTGCTGACGCGCGACCGCCATCTGACCATTTCGTCCGAAATCGGCGTGTGGCCTTACAAGCCCGAGGATGTGGTGAAGAAGGGCCGGGTACGGCCGGGCGAAATCCTGGCGGTCGACCTGCAGTCGGGGCAGTTGCTGCTGCCGCACGAGATCGACGCCAAGCTCAAGGCAGCGCACCCGTACCGGCGTTGGATCAAGCAATACGCTTCGCATCTGGAATTAAGCATGGACGAGGATTCGGGCCGGCCCGAACTGTCCAGCGAACAATTGAATGTGTTCCAGAAGCAGTTCCAGGTGTCGTTCGAGGAGCGCGACGCGGTGATCCGGGTGCTGGCCGAAGACGCGCAGGAAGCGGTCGGCTCCATGGGCGACGATACTCCCATGGCTGTATTGAGCCGGCAGGTCCGTTCGCCGTATGACTTCCTGCGGCAGCAATTCGCCCAGGTGACCAACCCGCCCATCGACCCTATCCGCGAAGCGGTGGTGATGTCGCTCAATACCGTGTTCGGTTCGGAGAAGAATATCTTCGAGGAAACCGCCGATCACGCCAAGCGCATCGAGGTACGCAGCCCCCTGCTCAGCTATGAGAAGTTCAAGATCCTCACCAGCCATGAAGATCCGCAGTTCCGGGCCCAGCATTTCGATCTGTGCTACGACCCCGCCGGTACCGACCTGAAATCGGCCTTGGCGGCACTGTGCGAGCAAGTACTGGCGGCATCCCGGGCCGGCGTGGCCATCGCGGTGCTCAGCGACCGCCATATCGCCCCTGGCCGCCTGCCTATCCATGCCCTGTTCGCCACCGGGGCCGTGCATACCGCCCTGGTCAACAGTGGCTTGCGCTGCAAGACCAATCTGCTGGTGGATACCGCCACAGCACGCGACCCGCACCATTTCGCCTGCCTGATCGGCTATGGCGCCACGGCGGTCCACCCGTACCTGGCTTATGAGGTGATCGCCGACCTGATCAAGATCGGCTCGGTGACCGACAAGCCGTCCGAAGCCATGAGCAAGTACCGTAAGGGCATCAACAAGGGCCTGCTCAAGGTCCTGTCCAAGATGGGCATCTCGACGGTGGCTTCCTATCGCGGCGCGCAGTTGTTCGAGGCGGTGGGGTTGGCGGATGAAATTGTCGCCACCTGCATGCCCTTCACCGTGTCGCGGCTGGGCGGGGCGGACTTCGCCGACTTCGAAGCGGATATGCGGCAGCTGGCCAAGCTGGCCTACAACCCCATGCGGCCCATTACCCAGGGCGGTCTGCTCAAGTATGTCCACGGCGAGGAATACCACGCCTATAACCCCGATGTGGTGATGCAGCTGCAAAAGGCGGTGCAGAACGGCGACTATCCTGCCTATCGGCGCTATGCCGAGCTGGTGAACACCCGCCCGGTTGCCATGCTGCGCGATCTGCTGGCCCTCAAGATCGATCCTGCCCGCGCCATTGCGGTGGACGAGGTGGAGCCTTTATCGGCCATTCTCAGCCGCTTCGATTCGGCCGGCATGTCGCTAGGCGCCTTGTCGCCGGAAGCGCACGAAGCGCTGGCGGAAGGCATGAACCTGCTGGGGGGCCGTTCCAACAGCGGTGAAGGCGGCGAAGACCCGGCCCGTTACGGCACCGTCAGGATGTCCAAGATCAAGCAGGTGGCATCCGGACGTTTCGGCGTGACGCCGCACTACCTGGTCAATGCCGAGGTATTGCAGATCAAGGTGGCGCAGGGGGCCAAGCCGGGTGAAGGCGGCCAGTTGCCGGGCGACAAGGTCTCTACCCTGATCGCGCGGCTGCGCTGTTCCAAGCCGGGCATCAGCCTGATTTCACCCCCGCCGCACCACGATATCTATTCGATCGAAGACCTGGCCCAGCTGATCTTCGATCTCAAACAGGTTAATCCGACCGCCCTGGTATCGGTCAAGCTGGTGGCGGAACCCGGCGTGGGTACGGTGGCTGCCGGCGTGGCCAAGGCCTATGCCGACCTGATCACCATTTCCGGCTATGACGGCGGAACCGGCGCGTCGCCGCTTTCCTCGGTGAAATATGCGGGCTCGCCCTGGGAGCTGGGCTTGACCGAAGCCCAGCAGGTGCTGCGTGCCAACGGTTTGCGCGGCCGCGTGCGGGTGCAGACCGATGGCGGTCTGAAGACCGGCCTGGATGTGATCAAGGCCGCCATCCTGGGTGCCGAGAGTTTCGGCTTCGGCACCGGCCCCATGGTGGCGCTGGGCTGCAAGTTCCTGCGTATCTGCCATCTGAACAACTGCGCTACCGGCGTGGCGACGCAGGAGATCAAGCTGCGCGCCAAGTATTTCACCGGTTTGCCGGAGATGGTGGTGAATTACTTCACCTTTGTCGCTACCGAGACGCGCGAATGGATGGCCCGACTGGGCGTCCGCTCCATGGCCGAATTGATTGGCCGCGACGATCTGCTGCAACTGCTGCCCGGCGAAACCGAGCGGCAAGGCAAGCTCAAGTTGGGTGTGCTGTTGAGCCATGGCAGCATTCCCGACGACGAGCCGCGCTATTGCGTCAGCGCCGGCAACCCCAGCTTCGATAAGGGCGAGCTGGCCGAGCGGATGCTGCGCGATGCCCTGGGCGCCATTATCGACCGGACCCCGATCACGCTCGAATACGCGGTGCGCAATATCAACCGCTCCCTGGGCGCACGCTTGTCCGGCGAAATCGCCCGCCGGCACGGTGCCGAAGGACTGCCGGAAGATTGCCTGGATATTCGCTTGAAGGGCAGCGCGGGGCAGAGCTTTGGCGTGTGGAACGCCCACGGTCTGAATATGACCCTGGAAGGCGATGCCAACGACTACGTCGGCAAAGGCATGAGCGGCGGCCGGCTGGTGGTCTATCCCCCGGCGGAGGTGATGTACGAGCCGCAGGATGGCGCCATTATCGGCAATACCTGTCTTTACGGCGCTACCGGCGGGGTGCTGTTTGCCGCCGGCACCGCCGGCGAGCGCTTCGCCGTGCGCAATTCCGGCGCCCTGGCAGTGGTGGAAGGCATAGGCAACCATGGCTGCGAGTATATGACCGGCGGTTGCGTCATCGTGCTGGGCCAGACCGGCTTGAACTTCGGTGCCGGCATGACCGGCGGCTTTGCCTTTGTCTATGACCGCGACGAGAAATTCGCCTACCGCTACAACAACGAGCTGATCGATATCCATCTGATCAATGGCGAGGCCATGGGCCAGTACCGCGCCTTCCTGCGCGAAAAGATCGAACAGCATGTGGCGCTGAGCGGTTCCGTTATCGGCGGGCGCATCCTGGAGGACTTCGACGACTACGTCGATTACTTCTGGTTGGTGAAACCCAAGGCCGCCAAGCTCGATAGCTTGCTAAAAGATTAAGGAAACGACGATGGCTGATGTATTCCAGTTCATGAACCTGCCGCGCGATCCTGGCCAGAAATTCGATGCCGATTTCCGCCGTAGCAGGTTTATCGAGATCTACGCCCCCTTGGGCAAGAACGAAGCCGCCGAGCAGGCCGGACGCTGTCTCAGCTGTGGCAATCCCTATTGCGAGTGGGAATGCCCGGTGCACAACTTTATCCCCAACTGGCTCAAGCTGGTGGAAGAGGGCAAGTTGTTCGAAGCGGCCGAAATGAGCCACAAGACCAATTCCCTGCCGGAAATCTGCGGCCGGGTCTGCCCGCAGGATAGGCTGTGCGAAGGCGCGTGTACCCTGAACCAAGGCGGCTTCGGCGCGGTCAGCATCGGCTCGGTGGAGAAATACATCACCGATGAAGCCTACCGGCTGGGCTGGCGGCCCGATATGTCGCAGGTCATCCCGTCCGGCAAGCAGGCCGCCATCATCGGCGCGGGACCGGCCGGTTTGGCGGCGGCCGACGTACTGGTGCGCAACGGCGTCAAACCGGTGGTGTATGACCGCTATGAGGAGATCGGCGGCCTGCTGACCTTCGGTATCCCCGAATTCAAGCTGGAAAAGGATATCGTTCGGCGCCGCCGTGCCATCCTGGAAGAGATGGGGGTGGAATTCCGTCTGAACACCGATATCGGCCGCGATATCGCTTTCGACGAGCTGCTGGCCGATTACGACGCGGTATTCATGGGCATGGGCGCCTACCAATATCTGCGCGGCGGTTTCCCCGGCGAGCAACTGCCGGGCGTAGTCGAAGCCTTGCCTTATCTGGTCAATAATATCCGCCAGCGCCTGGACACCCTGCCGGAAAGCGAGCCACACCAGAGCATGGCCGGCAAGCGGGTAGTGGTGCTGGGGGGCGGCGATACCGCCATGGATTGCAATCGCACCAGCATCCGCCAGGGTGCCGCCAAGGTGATCTGCGCCTATCGCCGCGATGAAGCCAATATGCCCGGATCCAAGCGCGAAGTAGGCAATGCCCGCGAAGAAGGGGTCGAGTTCCTGTGGAATCGCCAGCCGGTCGAGATCGTCCAGTTGGCAGGTGGCTTGGGCGTCAAGCTGGTCACCACCACGCTAGGGGACGCCGACGACAAGGGCCGGCGCGCACCCATCGTGGTCGAGGGTTCGGAGGAGATAATCGAATGCGACCATGTGATCATCGCCTTCGGTTTTCAGGTCAAGCCGGAGGATTGGTTCGAGCAGCACGGCATCCGCACCGACGAGCGTGGCCGCACGCTGGCCGCCGAGCGGCAACTGTACAAGCACCAGACCAGCAATCCTAAGGTCTTCGCCGGCGGTGACCAGACCCGGGGCGCCGATCTGGTGGTGCGGGCCGTGTTCGAGGGACGCCAGGCGGCGGAAGGCATGTTGGCTTATCTGGGCGTTTGGTAAATTCCAGCCATTGCGTTGAAAGCATCTGGATGTAAATTGTGGCTACCTGCCCCTGCGGGGGTAGCCACAATTTATGGAGCAAGTCATGGTAATAAAAGGGTTAATAGCGCCAAGGCTGATTTTCGAAGTGTCAGCGGATCTGGGCTTGCGCCGCGTATGCTTCGAATAAATAATGGCGAATGGAATTCAAGTTGGAACTGTCGACTTTCTGGTCCATCCTGACAAACGCCGGGAAGCACCAATTTCGTATGGCGCAAAGGAAGCGCAGAAAGTTATTCCGGTAGCGGCAGCCGCCGATGCTTGCGGTGAATTGATGGCACATTTCCTTCATGATGCCATAACGACTTTTTACTTTTGCGGCTAAATTACTAAAGCCGAAGTTTTCTGGAATGCTAATTTCATATGTATAGTCACCAATCTTTGCGGTAACGGTTTTCTTTAATTCGGCAAGCGTCGGCAGGGAGGCTGCAGTGCCTATAAAGCGGACGCGATTAATATTATCTGGTGCGGGCATGATTCAGATTTCCTCTTTATGAGGATTGATAAAATTGTAGCTCCACTATCTGATTTCTGCTCTTGCAGAATCTATCGCGTTGTTGAAAAAGTGCGAAGATTTTAGATTTTCTAACATGTCGACGAAGCATCAATCGACGGGTTCCCCATCCGCGCCGGCGAACGCCAATACGGACAGGGTGTTCGGCTTTCTCGTGCTATTGGCCCTGAATGACCGGCGGCACTTCATCGAGACATAGTTCCAAGGCGGTATCCCAGCTAGGCGGCACCAGGCCGAAGGTGTCGCGCAGCTTGTCCAGCGTCAGCCGCGAGTTCTTCGGCCGCTTGGCCGGTGTGGGGTAGGCCTCGGTGGCGATACCGCTCAGGCTGGCTGGGACTTTCTCGCCACGCGCGGCCGCCAGCTTGAAAATGGCCTCTGCAAAACCGTGCCAGCTGGTTTCACCGCCATTGACCAGGTGGTATATGCCGCTGACGGCCTGCCAGTCTGGGCGGGCGGCAACGATATGGGCGGTGATATCGGCAATGCTGCGGCTCCAGGTCGGTGCGCCGATCTGGTCGGCCACGATATTGAGCGCATCCCGTTCGCGGCCCAGTTTGAGCATGGTCAGCAGAAAATTCTTGCCGTGCGCGCCATAGACCCAACTGGTGCGCAGGATCAGGTGCTGGCAGCCGCTGGCGCGGATGGCCTCTTCGCCGGCTAGTTTGCTTGCGCCATAGACATTGGTTGGCGCCACCGGATCGGTTTCGCGCCAAGGCGCGCTGCCTTCGCCGGAATAGACATAGTCGGTCGAGTAATGGATCAGCGGAATCCCCAGCCGCTTGGCTTCTTCCGCCAGGATGGCCGGTGCGGTGGCATTGATGGCATCGGCGGCGGCCTGGTCGGTTTCGGCTTTGTCCACGGCGGTATAGGCCGCCGGGTTGACGATCAGGGTGGGCTTGAGTGCCCGGACCATATCGCGTATCGCGGCCGGATCGCAGAGGTCGAGCTGTTCCCGGTCGGTGGCATGGACATGGCCCAAGCCCTGCAGGCTGCGGCGCAGTTCGAAACCGACCTGGCCGTTGACGCCGGTGAGAAGGATATTGTGCATGGTATTTCCTGATTGGCTGGGAAACGGGGCCGGGATAAATTCGGCGAAGCGCCGAGCTTAATGGCAGGTAGGCGGAATTTGAAGGGGCAGGGACGCTTTATTATTCAGATGTCATTTTGTTTTGCTCGTCCAGCCCGGCGCATTGCATGCTGGCGAAGCGCTCGACCTGTTCCAGTAGCGCCAGCGCGGCCGTGTCGTCTGCACGTTCCTGCCTTAATCCGGCGATGCTCTCGCTTAGCGCCGCAAGCGTCAGGCCGCCGTGCGCGCCATCGATCAGGCGTTCGGCACGATGGATCCGCCAGCGCGCCTGTTCGGCCGGGCTGAGCGTCTCCGGCCAATTGCGGGCACGGTAGCGGAACAGCAGCTCGTGCAGGCGCTTGTCGTCGAAACTCACCGCCATGCCCGCCAACTCGCTGGCTTTGAGTGCGCGTAGCGGGTCCAGCCGGCGGCGGTCGGCGTCGCCGAGAAATCCGTCATACAGCGCGGCATCCACGTCGCGTGCCGGTAGGGCGGCATCGCGCTGATAGACCTGCTTGAGGGTATCGGCCAATTGCTTGCCATGCTGGACCAGCAGGCCGGCCAATTGCCGGGCATGCCGGCGGGCGAGATCCAGATCGAACTGCAGCTGCTCTGCTCGCTCCGCCGTCAGGGCCTTCAGCACGCCTACCACCACCGGCGATTTGTTCAGGTGAATGGACTTGACCGGTAAGCGGGTCACCCCGTCGGCCAGATCGGCGCTGCGGGCAAACAGCCGCGTGCGGATCTGATCGGCGCTCAAGTCGAACAATTCGGCGGGATCGTGTTGCAGGTCCCATACCGGTAGCTCGTTCTTGTTGACGGGATGCGCGCCTATCGCCGCCACCGCCGCCAGGCAGCCCTGCGCGGTGGGATACATGCCCGATACGTGCAGAAAGGCATGGCCGTCCAGCGGACCGATTTCGGCAGCCACGGCGTCTTTCTTGCGCAGCTTGAAGCAGAAGTCGAACAAGCGCGGTTGGAGGGTCTTGATCAATCTGGCGAAGGCGATGGTAGCGTGGACATCGCTCAAGGCATCGTGGGCGGCGGCGTGCGCCAGTCCGTTCGCTTGGGTCAGCTGCTCCAGCTTGAAGGAAACCCTGCCGTCTTCGTGGCTGGGCCAGTTGATGCCTTCCGGGCGGAAGGCGAAGGCGGCGCGGGCGCAGTCGAGCAGGTCCCAGCGCGAACCGCCGTTTTGCCACTCGCGGCCATAAGGATCGTAGAGATTGCGCCAGAACAGATGGCGGCTTAGCTCATCGTCGAAACGCAAGGTGTTGTAACCCACCCCGCAGGTACCCGGCGCCGATAGTTCGGCGTGGATGCGGGCGACGAACTGGTATTCCGGCATGCCGCGTTGTGCGGCCATCTGTGGGGTAATACCGGTGATCAGTACCGAAACGGGATCGGGGAGGAAGTCGTCGCTGGGCTGGCAGAAGTACTCGACCGCCTCGCCGATGATATTCAGGTCCAGGTCGGTCCGCACCCCCGCGAACTGCGCCGGCCGGTCGATTTGTGGCTTGATGCCGAAGGTTTCGTAGTCGTGCCAGAAAAAGCTGGGGGTCATGGTGCACTCGGTTAGGGCGGTGGGCCGGCATTCCGGCAGCCCGGCGTGCGCCGGGCCGTGGATTTTACGCTACCCCGTTCGCCTTGAACCAGGCCAGCAGCCGCTTCCAGCCATCGTCGGCGGCGGCTTTGCGGTAGCTGGGGCGGTAGTCGGCATGGAAACCGTGCGGCATATCCGGGTAGACCACCAACTCACTCGCCTTGCCGGCTTCCTTGAGGGCGGCCCGCATCTTGTCCACCGTATCGAGCGGAATGCCATTGTCCGCACCGCCATACAGCCCCAGTACCGGTGCCTTCAATTCGCCGGCCACATCGATGGGGTGGCGCGGATTGATGGGCGGCTTGGCTTCGCCCACCAGCCGGCCGTACCAGGCGGCAGCCGCCTTGAGGCGGGGATTGTGGGCGGCATAGAGCCAGGTGATGCGCCCGCCCCAGCAAAAGCCGGTGATGCCCAGCTTGTCGGTGTTGGCCTTGCCGGAAGACTTGGCCCAAGCCACGGCGCTGTCCAGGTCCGCCATCACCTGTGCATCGGGCACCTTGGAAACGACGTTCTTGACGATCTCGTCGGTGCTGGCCAGCTTGGAGACATCGCCCTGGCGGGCATAGAGCTCGGGGGCGACCGCGAAATAGCCGGCCTTGGCGAAGCGGCGGCAGACATCGCGGATATGTTCGTGCACGCCGAATATCTCCTGCACCACCAATACGGTGGGAAAGGGACCGGCGCCCTCGGGCATGGCGCGGTAGCCGGGCATATCGCCCCCCGCGACTGGGATCTTGATCTCGCCGGCCGTCAAACCGTCGGTCGAAGTGACGACCACCTCCGCGTTGGCATCCGGCTGTACGGCCAGGGCAAAACCGACCGCCAGGGAACTCACCACGAACTCGCGTCGGGTGAAGCTTGTTTTGGGTTGGAAAGGGGCGGCGTCCGGGTGCGTCAGATCATTCATGCGTTGCTCCTATTAGGCTTGTGCTATACCGGGGCTGGGCGAGCGCCCGCTCCGAGGCTGGATTCAACTAGACAGGCTATGCCATGCGATTCGCTTACCTCCGTCGATTTTTTGCTGCTTGTTTTCTGTTTTTTGCCACCACGCTGCTCTTGACCGCCTGTGGTGGCGGAGCCGGTGGTTCGACCACCACCACCCCGGCGGGCGATACCCTGCGCATCCAATTGAGCCTGGCCGACGGCAGCCCTGGCAACCGGATCGTGGTGGGCACGGCCGCCAATGTCAGGCTGACACTTTACCGCGAAGGCAATGCCGCCAAACCTATCGCCAATGCGCGGGTAACGTTTGCCTTCAATGCCGAACTGGCCCGCTTGGGCCTGCCCTCCGGCCAGACCTTGACTGATGCCACCGGGACGGCCACGACCACCTTGACCGGACTGGCCCAGGGCGTGGACACCCTGGTGGCGACGGCCGAATACACCGATGCCGGCGGCGCTGCCCAGAGCGTGAATGTCAGCCTGCTGTACGAAGTGGTGCCCACCACCACGCCGCCAAGCAGCGGCTCGCTCACCCTGGCACTGGCCGGCGGCAGCCAATTGCTCAGCGGCACCCAGGGCAGCGTGACGGCGCAATTGTTGGATGCAAGCGGCCGGCCGGTCAGCAATACCATAGTCAATTTTGAAAACGACAGCAGCTTTGCCACTTTCAGCCCCGAATCGGGCACGGTCCTGACCAATGCCGAAGGGATCGCCAGTCTCGGCCTGATTGCCACCGCCAAGCTCGGCGCGGATCAGCTCAAGGCCGTGGCGGAATTGCCCGGCGGCGGTGTGGTGCCGACCACCGTCAATGCTGTCCTCAACTATCAGGTGGTGAGCAATGGCAGCCCCGGCACCACGCCGCCACTGCTGAGTCTGGCGGCCACCGATAGCGCCGGCCAGGGCGATAATGTGGTGGCGCCCGGCGATATGCTGACCTTGACCGCCGTGTTGCTGGATAACGGCTTGCCGGTCGCCAACCAGAAGATACGTTTTATCCTGCAAAGCAGCAGTCCGCTGGCCTCGCTCAATTCCGGCACCGCCACCACCAATGCGCAGGGCCGGGCCCAGGTGCAATTGTCGGCGCTATCGGGCGGTTTTCTGGCCGGCGCGTTCAGCGTCAGCGCCAGTACGGTGTATCGCGGCCAGACCCTGTCCCTGGATCTGCCGCTCAGCTATCTGCCGCCGGTGCCCGGCATCGGTTCCATCGCGGTGGCGGCGCAGCCGCTGAGCTATAGGGGCAGCACCACGGTGACCATCCAGGTGATCGATACCAGCCGGGTTAACCGGCCGGCGCTGGCTCAGTCCGTTGTGGTCAAACTGACCTCCATTTGCCAGGGCAAGGGCCTGGCCGATTTCGACGACGCCAACCCCACTACCGATCTGCAAGGGGTGGCGGTGGTGACCTATCGCGACCTGGGCTGCGGCCATAACGATGTGCTGAGCGCGATACCGGATATCACCTCGGCCGTCGGCGCCAGCCAGACCATCCAGTTGTCGCCGGTGCCGCAAAGCTCCCCCGGCGTGCCGGCTGCCGTGCAATTCGTCGACGCCACACCCACCAGTTTGCAGATCCGTGGCAGCGGCGGCAGCGAAACGGCCGTGGTGCGCTTCCGGGTGGTGGATGCCAATGCCCAGCCGGTGGCCAACCAGACCTTGAATTTCACCCTGCAGGAGCAGCTTGCCAGCATCGCTTCGCTCAATACCGCGTCAGCCGTCACCGATGGCCAGGGATTGGCCGGCGCGGCGGTTGCCGCGGGTACCGTGGGCGGACCGGTGGCCGTGGTGGCGACCCTGGCCGGCAATACCGCCTTGTCGGCGCAATCGAGCCAGTTGCTGGTGTCCACCCGCATTCCCCACCAGAACGGATTTTCGTTATCGGTCGATATCGGCAACCCGGAGTTCCACGACTACGACGGGGTGGTCGTCAACGCAACCCTCACCGCCTCCGACCGCTACGGCAATCCGGTACCGGATGGCATGGTGGTCAGCTTCAAGACCGAAGGCGGTATCGGCGTGGTACGCGATGCCCTGAACACCACCTCGCCGGTAGGGAGCTGCGTGATACGCAATAGCAGCTGCACGGTCACCCTGACCAGCGCCGGCAATCGCAGCCTGCTGGATCAGAGCCCGGCCGGCCTGCACGGGCGCATGACCCTGATCGCCTTTGCCCGCGGCGAGGATAGCTTTGCCGACAATAACGGCGACGGCCGCTTCTCCGACGGCGACACTTTCCCGCCGGCAGGCAGTTACCGCTATGGCGAGCCCTATATCGACGGCAATGAAAGCGGCGTGCGCGATATCGACGAGGAGTTCCTCGATTTCGATGGCGACGGGGTTTACAACGATGGCCAGGAGGGCGGCCTGTTCACCTACCACGGCCTATCCTGCAGCCATGCCACCCTCTGTTCGGCGCGCAATACGCGCTATACATTCGATCGCTCGGTGGTGGTCTGGTCCGGCAGTGCGGCCAATATCGTGGTGAGAAATGCCGGCGTGGCCGTCGCCAACGGCGGCACCATCATCCTGCCGGCACCGACCCTGGTCAGCGGCACCTGCGTGGAGGGCGCTCCCAGGGCGCTGACCTTGCGGGTGGCCGACCTGAATGACCAGTCCATGCCGGCTGCCACCACGGTGGCGCTGGCGCTCGATGCCGGCAACCTGGACTTCGACGGCTACACGGTGCCCAATACCAACAGCGCCGCGCTGGGTGCGCCGACGATCAGCTTCAATGTGATCGGTGCCTTCACCACCATTGTCGATGCCAGCGGCAATGCGACCGGCTGCCAGACCACGCCGGGCACGATAGGCGTGACGGTGACCACGCCCAAGGGCAATGTCAGTATCTGGAACGCGGTAGTGCGTTGAGTGGGCGGGAGGGGGGCTTGCATGACACGGGTGCCCGCAATCTTTCAGTGCATCCCTAAGCCATCCCTCGTAGCGCCTCAGCCTTGTAAGGCAGGCGCGCCGTGGCTCGCGTGGTCGATCCTGGACGCGTCAAGCCCGGTCAACTGCATGATGGTGTCTTTGTCCATGCCTTTCGCCAGCATGGCGCGGGCGATGTTGAGGAAAACTTCTTCTCGACCTTCTTTTCGACCTTCTTCACGAAGCTGTTCGGCGGCAGTCATCACAATCTCCTTGTACTGCGGCGCACCCCGCGCCAGGATTTCCAATAGCGCCCCAGGGGGCGGGTCGCTTGACCCGCCAGCTTCTCAGCCTTGCAACGAAGGCGCGCCATGGCTCGCGTGGTCGAGCCTGGACGGGTCAAGCCCGGTCATCTGCATGATGGTGTCTTTATCCATGCCTTTCGCCAGCATGGCGCGGGCGACTTTGAGAACACCGGTTTGTTCGCCTTCTTGTCGGCCTTCTTGTCGGCCTTCTTCCCGGCCTTCTTCTCGACCTTCTTCTCGACCTTCTTGTCGGAGCTGTTGGGCAGCGGTCATCACAATCTCCTTGTACTGCGGCGCACCCCGCGCCAGGATTTCCAATAACACCCCAGGGGGCTGGTCGGTCTCTCCCACTTGCAGAACGTATCGCGTCAAGCTCTCTATCTGCTCGGGGAGGTATGCGTACAAATTTATCAAATCCGCCAACACTTTGCACAACTGCTGCGCATTGCGCAGGCGAATGTTCTTCTGGATGAATTCCAGCGGTGCGGCCCTTTTATGCCGGTAGATTTCCTCATCCGGTATCACCGTGACATCAACCAGTGGGAACGGGCTGGTATAGAGCTGGGCTGCGAGCGCCGGATTCTCGAACAGCGTGAGCCAATCATTGCTGTAGGGGTAGGGGCTGATGCTGCCGTGGTAGAACAGTAGCGGCAGCACCGGGGGCAAGCGCTTATGACCCTTGAGCAGGTGGGCGTTCATGGCGGCAATGCAATAGCGCATCAACCGGAACGCCATATGCTCGTCGGCGGTCGACTGGTGTTCGACCAGCACGTAAATGTAGCCCGCTTGACCTGCGGCCTCTACCGAAAACAAGATATCCGAAAAGCACGCACGCAAGTCTTCCTCGACAAACGAGGCACTTTCGTAACGCAGCGTATTCAAATTACATAGATTGCGCAGGACTGGCGGCAAATGCGCTTCCAAAAAATCCTTTGCGGTGTCGGGAACACTCATGAATTGCTTGAACAGCGCATCGTGGGGTGTCGGGATGCTCATGGTGGCGGTAGGCGGGAGGGTGGCGCGACGGAGGTTGGCAGCACATTCACCGACGCTTGACGTCCGATTGGCCAATTTCCCTATTGTTGGGATTGCCGGCTATTTTCCGAGGGGCGGCTTCAATCGGCTATCGGGCGAATACCTGATTACGCTCGGTTTGGCTGGCAATTTCCCTTCTCAGGATGCTTCTTGGGCATTGAATGCGGGCTATGCTCCCGCTTAGAGCCCCGCCAGCGCCCTGATATGGGCGGTGGCGCTGCGACCCAGCGCCGACAAGGCGTAGCCGCCTTCCAGGACCGAGACGATACGACCTTGCGCATGTTCGGCGGCCACATCCATCAGCCGTTCGGTGACCCAGGCATAGTCGTCCTCGACCAGTCCCAGCCCGGCCATCTCGTCCTCGCGATGGGCGTCGAAACCGGCCGAGATAAAGATCATCTCCGGCTGGAAGGCGGCCAAGGCGGGTAGCCAGTGCGTTTGCACGGCGTTGCGCAATTCGTCGCCGCGGCTGCCGGCCTTGAGCGGCACATTGTGCATGTTCGGCCCCAGTGGCCGTTCGCCGCTGTAGGGATAGAAGGGGTGCTGGAAGATGGACACCATCATGACGCGCGGATTGTCCTGGAACAGCTCCTCGGTGCCATTGCCGTGGTGCACGTCGAAATCGGCCACCGCGACCCGGGCGATGCCGCGCGACAGGGCATGCGCCACCCCCACCCCCAGGTTATTGAAAAAACAGAAGCCCATGGCGCGGCGCGACTCGGCGTGGTGGCCGGGCGGGCGAACGGCGCAGAAGGCGTTGGTGGCATCGCCGTCCAGCACCATATCGGTCGCCCGCACCACCGCGCCGGCGGCGCGAAACGCCGCTTGCAGGGTGTGCGGGTTCATGGCCGTATCGGGGTCGAGATGCACCGTGCCGCCGGCCGGCGACAAGCGCTCCAGCGCTTCGATATATTGCGAGGGATGGACCAGCGCGAGCTGCTCGTGGCTGGCACAGGGGGCGGTCTCGTGCAGCAGGTGGTCCCACACCCCTGACGCGATCAGCCGGTCCTGGATGGCGGCCAGGCGATCGGGCGATTCCGGATGGCCGCTGCCCATATCGTGCAAGCTGCAATCGGGGTGGCTGAGGTAGGCGGTAGGCGCACTGCCGACGATTTTTTTGGCCAGCCAGCTGAGCAATTGGTTCTCCTCGGCTGCCGCCGGCAGTCAAGTTGTTAAGGGGATGAGCGGCCTCGCCGTATCGCACAGTTTAACCAGCGGAATGGTATAAACCAAGTGAGGGCCGGATCACCCGCCCAATTGACGAAGATGAGCACGACCATGTCCGACCGCCTTTCTCTCGCCCCTTTGCATGCCGTGCTGGCCCAGCTCGATGCCTTTATCCTGGGCAAGCCGCGGGAAACCCGTCTGGCTTTGGCCTGCCTGCTGGGGCGCGGCCATCTACTGATCGAAGATGTACCGGGCGTAGGCAAGACCACCCTGGCCCACGCCTTGGCGGCCACGATCGGTCTGGCGTTCCAGCGCGTGCAGTTCACCAGCGATATGTTGCCGGCCGACCTGATAGGCGTATCGATATACGACCGCGACAACCATGTCTTCCGTTTTCATGCCGGTCCGCTGTTCAGCCAGGTGGTGCTGGCCGACGAGATCAACCGCGCCACCCCCAAGACCCAATCGGCGCTGCTGGAGGCGATGGAGGAGCGGCAGGTGACGCTGGATGGCGAAACCCGGCCGCTGCCTGAACCGTTCTTCGTGATCGCTACCCAGAATCCCTCCCACCAGATCGGCACCTTTCCCTTGCCGGAATCGCAGCTGGATCGCTTTTTGATGCGCATCACGCTCGGCTATCCGGATGCCGCCGCCGAGCGGGCCATGCTGTTGGGGGAAGATAGGCGGGAAATGCTGCGCGATGCCAAGCCGGTCATCGATACCCTGGCCTTGGCCGAATTCCAGGCGGCGGTGCGCCGCGTGCACGTGGCGCCGGCCCTGGTCGATTACGTCCAGTCGCTCAGCCGCGCCACCCGCGATTGCGCCGATTTCCACAATGGCCTCTCGCCGCGCGCCGCCTTGGGATTGCTGGCGGCCGCGCGGGCCTGGGCCTTGCTGGCCGGGCGCGATATGGTGATTCCGGAGGACGTGCAGGCGGTTTTCGGACCGGTCGCCACCCACCGATTGCTGGCCCGCGCCAGCAACCGGCCGCAGCCCGAGCTGGTGGCCAAGTTGATGGCGGAAGTCGCCATTCCCTGAGCAGACCATGGCCAAGACTTTCGTTCCATCCGCGCCGGGGCCGCTCAAGCGGCTGTTCAGTCCGCTATACGATGCCTATCTGGCCTGGCTGCAAAAAAGGCATCCGCGCGGACCGCGCGCCCTGCTGCTGAACCAAAAGCGCGTCTATATCTTTCTCAGCCGCAGTGGCCTGGTGTTCTGCATCATGCTGTTGGCCATGCTGGGCGGGGCCATCAACTTCGATCTGGCGCTGGCCTATCTGCTGGTGTTTATGCTGATGTCGATGGCGCTGGCCTCGATGTTCCATACCTTCCGCAATCTGCTCGGGCTGGAACTGGCGCCTGGCCGTGTGCAAGGATGTTTCGCCGGCGAAGCGGCCCGCTTCGAGATCGTGCTGGAGAACCATGGGCGCCTGCCGCGCCACAATCTGCAGCTTCGCTACGATAGTGCGCTGGATGCGGTCGATGTGGCCGCCGGCGACCGCGCGCAAGCCTGGCTCAGTTTGCCCAGCAGTCGCCGCGGCTGGTTGGTGGCGCCGCGCCTGCGGATTGAAACCCACTGGCCCTTGGGCGTGTTCCGGGCCTGGTCCTATGCGTTTTTCGATCAGCGCGCCTTGATCTATCCCAAGCCGGAAGCCGATGCGCCGCCGTTGCCGACGGCGGCCGAGGGCAGCGGCGAAGGCATGGTCACCGCGCGCGGTCAGGACGACTTTGCCGGTCTGCGACCCTTCCACCGGGGCGATTCGCCGCGCCATGTGGCCTGGAAAGCGGCGGCGCGCGATGACAGCTTGATGGTCAAGGAATTCCATGGCCAGGCTTCGCGTTCGCTTTGGCTCGATTGGGACGGGCTGCCGCCGGGCATGCCCCTGGAGCAGCGCCTGTCGCGCCTGACCGCCTGGGTATTGGCCGCCGAAGCAGAGGGGCTGAGCTATGGCCTGAGCCTGCCTGGCCATAGTCTGAAGCCGGCCAACGGCGAGGCGCAACGTGACGAGTGCCTGGCGACGCTGGCCTTGTATGGCGAGAAGGACGGCCGCGCGCCATGAATCCTGAACGCCTGGACCGTACCCAGACTTTCGCTTTGCTGGCTGTGTTGGCCGGCCTGTTGCTGCCCCATGCCGGGCATCTGCCCTACTGGCTGGACGGGGCCTTGGCGGTGCTGTTCGGCTGGCGGGTATGGCTGGTCCACAAGCAGCGCCGCATGCCTTCCCGCTGGATACTGCTGCCGATCACCTTGGGCCTGATCGCGGCGGTGTTCTTCGAATACCGTACGCTGCTGGGCCGTACCGGCGGGATTGCGCTGTTCGCCGCGCTGATCGGCGCCAAGCTGCTGGAGACCAGGGCGCGTCGCGATGCCCTGCTGCTGGTCTACCTCGGCTACTTCCTGGTGGTCACCAATTTCCTGTTCGACCAGAGCATGGGCATGGCGGTGTACCTCTGTGTGATGGTGCTGGCCGTCAGCACCTTGCTGGTCGGCTGGCACACCCTGGGCGGCTGGACGGGACGCTGGCGCGCGGCGCGCGAACAGGCGCGCTTCGCCGGTTTGCTGATGCTGCAGTCGCTACCGGTGATGGCCGTGCTGTTCGTGTTCTTTCCACGGGTGGAAGGGCCGCTCTGGCGCTTGCCGCAGGATCGCGGCGGCGCCCGCTCGGGCCTGGCGGACAGTATGTCGCCCGGCAGCTTTTCGAGTATGTCGAAAAGCGACGAGGTGGCGTTCCGGGTCGGTTTCTCCGGCGCGCGTCCAGCGCAGGAGATGCTGTACTGGCGCGGTCCGGTCTTCGTCGATTACGACGGCATTACCTGGCGCCAGGCCTTGCCCGGTGCAGGGGCGGCACCCACGGTGCAAGAGGCCACGGGTCAGCGCATCGACTACACCATCACCATCGAACCGCATCAGCGGCCCTGGCTATTGGCCTTGGATATGCCGCTGGTCGTACCGCCTGGCAGCCACCTGTCCGAGTATCTGCAACTGGTCAGTCGCCGACCGTTGGAGAAGCGCCTGCGTCTGGAGATGAGCGCGTCGCTGCAATACCGGGCCGGCCGCGACGAGCTGCCCCATCGCATCGGCCGGGCCTTGGCCCTGCCCGCATGGGGTAACCCGCGCGCGCGCAGTGTCGCCGCGAGCTGGCGGCAATTGGCGCCGGCTGCGCGGGTGGACGAAGCCTTGCGTTTCTTCGGACGGCAAGGGCTGAGCTATACGCTGACACCGCCGCGCTATGGCCAGGATGCGGTGGATGGTTTCGTGTTCGACGGCAAGCAGGGTTTTTGCGAGCACTTCGCCGGGTCCTTTGTCTTTATGCTGCGTGCCGCCGGCGTACCGGCGAGGGTGGTGGGCGGTTATCAGGGGGGCGAACTGAACGGCGACTATCTGATCGTGCGCCAGGCCGATGCCCATGCCTGGGCCGAGGTATGGTTGGAAGGGGAGGGCTGGCGACGGGTCGATCCGACCTTCGCGGTCGCACCGTCGCGCATTCAGGAAGGTCTTGCCTCGGCGGTGGGGGCGGAAGAACTGCCTTATCTGCTGCGGCTGGACAACAATCTGGTCAAGCGCATCCAATTGGCGCTCGATAGCGCCGTCAATGGCTGGAACCAATGGGTAATCGGCTACACCCCGGAGCGGCAACGCCAGGTGTTGCAGCGGTTGGGCATAGACAGGCTGGATTCCAGCGCTTTTTTCGGCTGGTTTCTCGGCGGTTTGGGCGGCTTGGTGGCGGTGATGGCGACCTGGTTGCTCTGGCGTATGCGGCCGCCCCGGCGCGATCCGGCCCGCGTGGAGTGGGATCGCTTCGGGCACAAACTGAATCGCCTGGGGGTGGCGCCGACCGATTCCGAAGGCCCGTGGGATTTTGCCCGGCGGGCGCAGCAGGCATTGCCGGAGCGGGCCGCCGCAATCGAAGCAGTGTTGACGGCCTACCTGGCCACCCGCTATGGCGGGCAAGACGGCGGCGGCGAATTGCGCGAGGCCGTGCGACGCTTTTGAAGCCTACCTGAAGGGGCGAATTAAAAGCATAGTTCTGTATTTTTTCGAAAGGCCGCCACTTAAGCCGCTGAAATTACTTTTAATCCTTGGGTCTGTCGCGTTTACCGTGCGCACGCATTTGACGCCAAATGGATAAAGCCATGCTGCCGACACCTAGTACCGTACGCCGAGTATCAGCCCCTGGCTCGCCTGCCGGACGGGTGCCAATTGTCGGTGCCGAATTGCGCCAGGCTATTCGTAGCCTGGCGGGCAGTGATTCGACGCTGACGGCGCTATCCCTTACCGAAAGAGGCGTCGGCGATGGAGATCTGCGGGCGCTGGCCGAGGTGCTGGCGCATAATCGCAGCCTGGTCACGCTCGACCTGCGGTGCAACCGGATCGGTGCAAGCGGCGCGCAAGTGTTGGCCGGTGCGCTGGCGCAGAATGTCTGCCTGAAGGAACTCAGCCTGGGTGACAACCAGATCGGCGTCGGCGGCACGCAGGCCTTGGTCGAGGCGCTGGCGCAGAATCGTTGCCTGATCTCGCTCGACCTGTGGCGCAACCAGATCGGCGACAGCGGCGCGCAGGTGCTGGGTGGAGCGCTGATGCGGAACAAGTACCTGGTCCGGCTCAACCTGTGCAAAAACCAGATCGGCACTATCGGCACGCAGGCCTTGGCCGGCGCGTTGGCCCAGAATCGTTGCCTTGCCGAACTCGACCTGAGCTACAACCAGATTGACAGCAGTGGCGCACAGGCGCTGGCCGGGGCGCTGCGGTGGAATGGCTGCCTGACATCGCTCAACCTGGGCGGAAACCAGATCGGCACCAGTGGGATGCAGGGCTTGGCTGGGGCGCTGGCGCTGAATCGCGGCCTTACCAGGCTCTGCCTGTGGAACAACCAGATCGACGCCATCGGAGCGCAGGCGATGGCCTGGGCGCTGGCCCGGAATCGCTGTCTGAACTGGCTTAGCCTGAAGGAAAACCAGATCGGCGATGGTGGCGCGCAAGCGCTGGCCAACGGGCTGGCGCAAAATAGCTGCCTGAAGGAGCTTAATCTGGGCGACAACGAGATCGGCGACAGCGGCGCGCAGGCGCTAGCCACGGTGGTGGCCCGGCGTCACAGCCTCAGCAAGCTCGTCCTGTGGCACAACGAGATCGCTGCCGGCGGCGCGCAGAAGCTGGCGGAGGCGCTGATGCAGAATCGCTGTTTGGCCGAGCTCAACCTGAGCGACAATCAGATCGATGACAGTGGCGCGCAAGCATTGGCCAAGGCGCTGGAAGATAATGGTTGCCTGACTCGGCTTGACCTGAGCGGCAATCGAATCAGTGCCGGCGGTGCGCAGATCTCCATTGATTCATTACTGAGATGCAACCGTCTTGCCGCGCGACCCGAATACTTTGCTGCCTGGCGTTCCTTACGAGGATAGACATCTTGCGGTTTCGCTTGGGAAACACTGATTTAATGCGCCAACGAGCGTCAGCGAGGCTCCCTCGCGGCGGCGAGGGCGGGGGGTGTGGGCTTTATCAAGCGAGGGACCGTTGATTTGCCACAGACCGCGAGCACCCGGCTTTGCCGGGTGGTGAGCCGCAGGTCGAGTACCCGCAATATTTCAGTGTGTTCCTAGGCTTGCCCCTCCCAGCGCCTTTGCAAGCGTCGCTGCAGCACGGCGATGGTCAGCAGTAGGCTGAACGAGATCAACAGCAAGGTAGCCGCCAGCGCATGCGCGGCCGGGTAGTTCAGCGCCTGTACTTCATCGTACAGGGCGATCGAAGCCACCCGGGTCTCGCCGGCCAGATTGCCCCCCAGCATCAGGACGACGCCGAATTCGCCCAAGGTATGGGCAAAGGCCAAGGTGGCGCCGGCCAGCAGTCCCGGCATGGCGGCGGGTACCAGCACCCGCCAAAAACGTTGGCGACGGCTGGCGCCCAGCGCGGCTGCGGCTTCCCGCAGGTTGGCCGGTACGCTTTTCAGCGCCGCCGTGAAGGGCTGCACGGCAAACGGCAAGCTGTACAGCAGCGAACCGGCCACCAGGCCGGCGAAACTGAAAGCCAGCGGTTGCCCGAACAGCATGATCCAGCCCGCCCCCAGCGGGCTACCGGGGGCCAGGGCGATCAGCAGATAGAAGCCGATCACCGTCGGCGGCAGCACGATGGGCAAACCCACCAGCGCCTCCAATACCGCCGCGAAACGGCTGCGGCTTTCCGCCAGCCAGCCGGCCAGGGGCAAACCGATGACGACCAGCAGCAGGGTGGCCATTGCGGCCAGCTTGAGCGTAAGCCAAAGCGCTTGCAGCGCGGTGGGATTGAGGAGCATGGTGGGATTGTCGGCGGCTAAGGAAGGTCGAAGCCGCAACTGATCAGCAGTTGCCGGCCTTTGGGCGTTGCCAGACCGGCCAGATAGTCGCCGGCCAATGGGTGGGCACCGCTGCGGCGAACGATGACACCGGCCTGTACGATGGGCGGATGCGCATCGGTGGGAATCAGCCGCCAGCGGCCGCCCGGCGCGTTGGCGGCCGCCTTGAGCAAGGAATAGGACACGATGCCCACATCGGCATTGCCGCTTTGGACATATTGGGCGGTTTGCGCGATGTTTTCGCCGAAAGCCAGCTTGGCCTGCATGGCTTGCCACGCCCCGGCATGTTCCAGCGCCGCCCGGGCCGCCCGGCCATAGGGAGCCAGGGCCGGATTGGCGATGGCGAAGCGCTTTACCCGGCCGTCTTCGGCCAGCCGGCGCAGGCCTTGGGCCGGGTCCAGCTCGGGCCGCGTGGTCCATAGCGCGATACGGCCGCGTGCATAGGGGCTCAACTGGCTGGCCAGGCCGGCCTCCACCAGCTTCTGCGGGTAGTCGGTATCGGCCGACAGAAAGACATCGTAAGGCGCCCCGGCCTTGATCTGCGCGAAGAAGCTTCCGGATGCCCCAGCCGTGAACTGAACCACTACGCCGGGATGACGGGCGGCGAAGTCGGCGTTCAAGCGCGGCAGGCAATGCAGCAGATCGCTGGCGGCGGCGACGTTCAGGGTGGCTGCCTGGATGGGCAGCGCCAGTACGAGCAGCATCAGTGGGAGCTTGGTTTCCATCGGCTTTCCGGGCGGGCGTATGGTTGAACTTGCAAGGCTGACAAATAGGCCATCCACTTGCAAGTTTCCTTGCCTATGTCGGCACTGCCCAGCCCAATCTTTCACACAAGCCAGCGAATTCATCGGCCAGCGGCGACTCGATGACGATGCGCGCACCGCTCACCGGATGATCGAAAGCCAGCCGGGTGCAGGCCAGCAACAGCCGTTGACTGCCGTAATGCTCGGCGAACAGCCGGTTATGGCGGCCCTTGCCATAGGTGGCATCGCCGATGATGGGGTGGGACAGATGCTTGAGATGGCGCCGCAACTGATGCTTGCGGCCGGTCAGCGGCTCCAGCGCCAGCAAGGCGTAGCGGCTGGAGGGATAGCGATCCACGGTATGCGGCAATTCCACCGTGGCGAGGCGGGTGAAGCGGGTCTGCGCCTCCTGTGCCGGTGCGATGCTGTCGGGGCTGCGTTCGTAGTCGTCGTACTGGCGGCTGAGCGGGTGGTCGATCAGACCTTCGCCGGCCGGCCAGCCCCGCACGATGGCGAGGTAGCGCTTGTCCACCGTGCCGGCTTCGAACTGGCGCGATACGGCGCGGGCGCTGTCGGCGTCCAGTCCGAATAGCAGGATGCCCGAGGTGCCTTTGTCGAGGCGATGGATGGCATGTACGCGTTGGCCCAATTGGTCGCGCACTTCCTGTAGCGCGAAACGGGTCTCATGGCGATCGATCTCGCTGCGATGAACCAGCAGGGCGGTAGGCTTGTGGATGGCGACCAGGTGGTCGTCGAGAAACAGGATGGGATGCATGGGTCTTTGCTTAAGCCGGAAGGTGGGCCACGGACAAGTGATTGTCCCAGCTTATCCCCGCCACCTGGCGGCTTTCGCGCAGGGCCAGGCCATCGGGCGCCAATCGCCACAATCCGCCGCCTTCGCCGCTGCACCACCAGTCGCCGGCCAGCGCGGCGGCGCCCACCGCCTTGGGCAAGGACCGTTGCGCCAGCGGCCGTCCCTGGCTGTCCCATTCGGTCAGCAGATCGCCATGGGGGCAGGGCATCAGAAAACGCTGGCCAAGCGCGGCCAGGCTGGCCGCATAGCCTCGCATGGCGCCTGCCAATTCCGCCGGGCAGTCGGCCAGGCGGAATTCGCCGTCGCGCAGGATCGCCAATAGGGAGGCAGCGGCATTGCCTTGGTTTTGCAGGGCGATGCCCAAGGCGCCATCGCCGGCCAGCGCCAGATGGCGGATGGAGAGGCGTTGATCGGCCAGCCGGTGGCTGGCCAGCAGGCCGCCGTCGCGCGCGTCGATCAAGGCCAGCGAGGGTTCCATGCGGTCGAGATTGCGTTTGTAGCGGCCGGTTTCCGGCAGGGTGAGGATGCCGCCGTTGGCCACGGCCAGGGTATGCCGGTCCAGCCAAAGCAGCTCGTGGGGGCCCACGCCATGGCTGGGGCGGTCCTCCAGCCGTTTGAAGCTGACTGCATCGCGGATGGCCAGGCGCCCCTCGCCGCTGCGCTCATCGGTTTCGGCGCTGATCAAACGGCGGCCGTCCTGGCTGAAGATGGCATGTCCCACCAGGTTGCGTTCGTCCTCCAGCCGGAACAGCTTGAGCAGCTTGCCGGCGCGCCAGTCGATACGGGCCAGGAAATAACCGGGCCTTCGTGCCACCACGATGGCCTCGCCCGGCCGAAGGGGGTCGGGCAGCAGCACATGGCCCCGCTCGGGCAATGCGATGCTGGCCCGCCCGGTGGTGCCGGCGCGCCAGTCCTCGCTGCCGGTCCAGCCGGCCGACAACAGTACCGTTTCCGCCCCCGAGCCGGCCCGTGCCGCCAAGGGCAGCACGGTCAGGCCCAGGCCGGCGGCCAAAAGCCGGCGGCGGCTCAGCGGCATGTCCACGCCATCAATCGCCGTCGCTGTCCTTGAAGCCTATGGTGACGCCAACCGCATCGGCTACCTGCAGCTCCACCAGCCCCTGCAGCCGCTTGAGCGAATCGAGCAAGGCTTGGCCGGCGGCAGGATTGTTGGCCAGGGAGGTGGCCATATCTTCCGGCAACTTGCCCAGCAGCTTGGCGGCGGTGGCGAATTCGTCCTTCAGATGGCGGACCAGCAGGGGTTTGCCGGCCTGGCCCAGGCGGTCGGCAAAGCTGGGGCCGTTCTGGCTGCTGAAGAACAGGCTTTCCAGCGCGTCCAGGCTGGCATCCAGGCCGGCGCGGGTGTTTTTGCTGCGCCACGCGTCGAAATCCTGCCGGCCGGTCTTCTTGACGAGCTTGTTGCTGCCTAGGCGAGCCATCTTCTTGTCGCGCAGGTTTTCCATGCTGCCTGCAATCAGATTGACCGCGTCTTCGAACTGCTGTCGGCCGCTGTCCGCGTCCAGTGGCGTCTTGGCATAGAGGCGCCAGTCCTTCACCAGGCCGTCGGTCTCGGCAACGATGTCGGCCGCCAAGGCCTCGGCATACTGGCAACGCTTGCGAAACTGCAGGCGGCCCATCTGGGCCTTGGCGCGATCGTCGCCCCACAGCAGATATTCCAGGGCCGGCAAGCCTTGCGCGGCGGCACCCACGCTGTCGGCGATCGCTGCGTCGGGCTGTACCAGCCTGACCGCTTCCTCGACCTTTTCCAGCTTGGTGGGCCAGACATCGATCTGCCAAGCGGTACGGCGGCTCATGATGGGCCCCATGGGCAGCGCTTCCAGCGCACGCCAGGCGAGGTAGGTCTGCTGCCAGGCTAGCCGGGCGGCATCGATGGTGGCCGGGCTCTTGCGCTGGCACAGCGTATCCATATCGCGGTACAGCGCCTTGCTGCTGTCGTTGAGCGTCTGGATGCGTACCTGCTGCTGGGCTTGCCAATTGGCGACGGCGGCAGCTGCATCGAGTTGCGGCAGGGGCTTGCTGGCGGGGGCGCGATGGGCGCCGGCGTCGGTGCGGCGGCCGGTACGGGTGCCGTGGGCTGATTGGCGATAGGTGCCTGGGTGGCACAGGCGCCCAGCAGGAGGACAAGCAGGCTGACGGTGGCGGAACGGCCGTACAAAGGCATCGGATTCCTCTCGGATATACGGACAAAGACGCGGCGGGCGGTCCCGCCGCGTGCGATCTATAGAGACGTCAGAAAACGGACGAGGTTCTCTCTATCCTGTTGCGATAGATTCAAAACGAATTGCTTGCTGGCTTCCGCTTCGCCGCCATGCCAAAGCACGGCTTCCAGCAGGTTGCGGGCGCGGCCGTCGTGCAGGTAGCGGGTGTGGCCATTGACCACGGGCACCAAGCCCAGTCCCCATAATGGCGGGGTTTTCCAATCGCGGCCACCCGCCAGGTGATCGGGCCGATGATCGGCCAAGCCTTCACCCATATCGTGCAGCAGCAGGTCGGTGTAAGGGTAGATGGTCTGCCCGCCCAGTTGCGGGATGGCTTTGAACTCACCGGTGACATAGCGCGGCACATGGCAGCTGGCGCAGCGGGCCTGGTGGAACAGGGTGCGGCCACGCAGGGCGGCCGGGTCGTCCAGATCGCGGGCGGCCGGGACCGCCTGGGTGCGGCTATAGAGGATGACCTGGTCCAATAATTTATCGGGGATCTCCGGATGGCCGCCCCGTGGCGCCTTGCGGCAGTCGGTCTGGCTGGGCATGCATTCCTCGGCCGGGAAGCGGCTGGAGGTGATGCCGAGATCGCCATTGAAGGCCGCGGCGCTTTGGTGCGCGACAGTGCCGGAGTTGGCCTTCCAGCCGAAACGACCTATCACCATCTTGTTCGCATAGGCGTCCCATACGCGGTTGGGGCGGCCCTGGATCCCTTCCTTGTCGGCTGCTTGCCGGCGCGCATTGGCCAGGATATCCCGCTCCCGGATCGCTTCCAGCAAGCCCAGTCCGGTCATGTGCGGCGCAACGCGCGGCGACACCAAGGTGGCGGGGTGCATGGGACCGTAGCCCAGATCGGTGAATGCGTAGCTGGGCTTGAGCAGGCTATAGTGACTGCCGTCGGCGAACTGGCCGGCGATCTCCTCATAACGGATCTGTACCTGTCCTTCCGGCTTGACCTCGCTGATGGCCGAGTTATTGAACTGGCCGCCATAGCGGGGCTCCGGCTTGGGACTGCCATGCGGCGCCCGGCCAGGGATGGACAAGCGGAAAAGCAGGGCCACCGGCTGCTCGCTTTGCAAGCCGTTGCTGAAGACGGGCGGCGCGCCCCGCCCGTCCTCGGTATGGCAGGCACCGCAGGAGTGGGCGATAAAATGCGGTCCGAGGCCATCGCGGGCGGTGGTGGAAGCGGGGGCCTCCACCCAATTCTTCTTGAAGAAGGAATTGCCGATATCGAATGCCGTGGTCTGATCGTCGGTGAGATTGGCGGCGGCCAGCGAGAGAGCGTTCTTGCCGGTCTCGTGGACGGTGGTATCGCCACCTGGCAGTTTTTCGGCTGGATCGAAGGGAGGGACGAACTGGAGGGTCGCCGCGGCGGCGCCCGTCAGCAAGAGCAACGGTAGCAGTATTTTCATGGTCTTCAATATGCAACAAAGGGCATGGCCTTATAAAAGCCATGCCCTGGATGCCGCAGTATAAGGGGAAAGCGGGGTTAGCATAAACGCCGAACCCGCTTGCGCCTTACGCTTTAGTGTTGAGGTTTTTGATGCCGAGCACCTTGGCGGCTTGCACCAGATCGTTGGCCTGGGCCTTCAACGCGTCGATCACGACGCGCACCCGCTTGCGGCCGGGGGCATTATTGCCGCCGATGATTTCCTGGTCGAACGGCGCCTGGATCTCGTTGGCCAACTTCACCGATTGCGCCATATCGGCGCTGGTCTTGGCGGCGATCTTGGCATCCTTGGCGGCGACCAGCTCCCGCAGTGACGGACCGCTCAGTTCGCTACCGTCGGCGCGCTTATAGCGGCCTTCCCAGACATTCTGGATGCCCACCGCATCCACCACGATATCGCGATGGGTATTGTCCGAGAAGCAGCTGTGTTCGTCTTCCTGCGACTTGGTCGCCAAGGCGACTTCCATCCGCTGGCCGGCCAGTTCGCCGCGCGACAACACGCCGATGCCGGTGAGCATTTTCTTCAGCGCATCCTCATCCTTGACGAACTTGGCGCGGTAATTGTCGGCATCGGGCGCCCAGGCCTTGACCATGCTGGCCATATCGTCCACCAGCAGGTCGGTGACCAGCTTCAGATAGGTACGGCGGCGATCGGCATTGGCCGCCTTGCCATCGACGAAATCGGTGAATTGGCGGTCGCCGGGGCCTTTTTGGTTGAGATCCTGGCCCCACAGCAGGAATTCGATGGCATGCCAGCCTGTACTGACGTTCTCTTCGCCGCCCTTCTGATTGGCGGCCAGCAGCAGCTCGCGGTTCAACTTGAGTTTGGGGTTGTTGATCAGCCCGGCCTTGGGCTTGCCCTTGACGTAGTCCACATAGACTTCGTCCATGGGCCAGCTGTTGATCTGTCCTTCGGGTCCATCTTCGCTGTCGATGGGGCCGCTGGCGAAGCGATAGGCCTCGGTCTGGCCATACCACTCGCGCGAGGCCAGCCAGGTATCGCGGGCCGCCTTCAGGGTTTCGGCCGAGGGCGCCGCCAGGAAGGTATCGATACTTTGTTGCAACTGCTTGGCGCCGGCCAAGGCATCTTCATAGCTGGCATGCACGATCAGCGCGTACTGCGCGGCGACCGTCGTCGGCGTCGCCGGTTCGGCTGCGTGGGCGAACAGGCTGCCGCTGAGAGCGACGACAAGCAGGGAGCGACGGAACAGCGACATGACGGGCGTCCTTGGCCTGGATAAGGCGAATTTAATATCAGGCAATGCTAGCGGTAATGAAAATGGTTATCAATGCTGAAGTGTGCACCATGGCGTATCAACCCACCGTCGCGAGTCTCTCCAGTAGTTTCGGCAGGAACCAGCAGCCCATTCCCGCGAGGCCATGCAGCAAAGCCTTGCCCCACCAGCGAGGCCGCTGGCCGTGGGCGACGAAGTGGACCAGCAGGAGACCCAGGAAGGGTGGCATGGCTTGCCATGGTGCTGGCGCGGCAAGCCAGCAGGACCAGGCCACCGCGGCGACACCGGCCAGCCAGGCCGTGGCGGTCGCGGCCGCGGCCAAGGCGATATGGCCGGCGGCCGGGGCATGCAATCCCAGCATCGCTTGTCGATCCGGGGCGATGCTGTCGGGGGCGAGCGCGAGCTGCTCGGCGTGAGACTGCGCCGCCGGGTAATCCATGCCGGCCGCGCTCAGCAAGCCCGCCAATCCCAAGGCTGCTTCGCTGGCGGGCAGGTTTTGCGCCGTTTGCCGGCTGGTTTCGCGGAGTCGATTTCTCTCCCGGCCGGCCGCTCGGCCGGCTTGCCAGGCGGACAGGGCGCCACCGAACAAGGCCAGCAGGATCACCGCCAGTTGGCGGCTGGCATTGCGGCTGTCCATGCCAAGCAGGCCTTCCACCACGCATAGCGTCAGCAGCGCGGCCAGAACGGCCCGCTGCGCCCATGGCGCCTGGTAGGGCAGTCGGTAGGGGCTTAGGCCGGGCAGGCCCAAGCCGGACAGGGTGGGTATTAAAGCACCGGCAAGACGGCTATTGAGTAAACGGCAAAACAGTCGTATCGGAGGGGAGGCAGGGCCGGCCGGCAGGCGGGCGGCGATTTCCAGGTGCCACCATTGTCTTGGCGTACCGGAAGCCGCATCGGCAAGGGCGAGATGGAGATGGCGGGCTGCGGCAGGCTGGAAAAGTAGCTTATTGCCCATTCGCCTGGTGCTTTACCAAACTTCCTGCAGCACGCGCCAACTGCCGTCGACAAAGCCTTCGATAGGCTTGAAGCGGGTCTTGTAGGCCATCTTGCGGCATTCGGCGATCCAGTAGCCCAGGTAGACATAGGGCAGTTGCATGCTTTGCGCCAGTGCCACCTGCCACAGCACGTTATAGGTGCCGAAACTGGCTTGGACATCGTCCGGGTCGAAGAAGGTGTAGACCGAAGACAGGCCATCGTCCAGGCGATCGATCAGGCTGACCATCTTCAATTCGCCGTCCAATCTGAATTCGGCCAGGAAACTATCCACCTGGCTTTTCAGGATGAAGTTTTCGTACTGCTCGCGGTTGTCCTCATCCATCCCGCCGCCGCTATGGCGGCTCTGCTGGTAGCGGTGGTAAAGCTGGTAATGCTCGTCCTGGTAGACAAGCGGCATGGTAATCAGCTGCAGATTGCCGTGGCGCTTGAGAATGCGGCGCTGGGTACGGTCGGCCTTGAAGTCGAACGCGCGCAGGCGCACCGGCACGCAAGCGCGGCATTGGTCGCACCAGGGGCGATAGGTAAACAGGCCGCTGCGACGAAAACCGTTACGTACCAGCTGGCTGTAGATATGGGTATCGATCAGTTCGGCGGGTATGGCGACCTGCGAGCGCGCCATGCGCTTGTCGAGGTAGCTGCATGGGTAGGGCGCCGTGGCGTAGAACTGCAGGCGTATCAGTCGGCTATCGTTGGGATGGCTCATGCGCGTGCTCCAATGGCGTGGCATTGTTCCGACGGTAGTGCCATTTCGCCGCGCCGCCGGCCTGGCTGGTCAGGCGCGCCAGTTCGGCCAAAAAGGCGGGGCGCGGCAACTCGCGGGCGCCGAAGCGTGCCAGGTGGGCCGTCCGCATCTGGCAATCGAGCATGCCGAAGCCTTGCGTTTGTAGCCAGCGCACCAGGTGGACGAAGGCCAGTTTGGACGCATCCGGCCGATTGGCGAACATGGATTCGCCGTAGAACATGCCGCCTATCGCCACGCCATACAAGCCGCCCACCAGTTCGCCCTCCATCCAGCATTCCGCCGAGTGGGCCCAGCCCAGCTCATGCAAGCGACAATATGCTTCTATCACGTCGCGCACAATCCAGGTGCCGTCCTGGCCTGGCCGCGGGCATTGCGCGCAGGCTTCGATGACCGCGCGAAACGCGCTGTCGAAGCGGATTTCATAAGGTTTGTGGCGCAGGGTCTTGGCCAGCGATCGCGCTACCTTCAATTCGGCCGGGAACAGCACCATGCGCGGATCGGGGCTCCACCACAGGATGGGTTCGCCCAGCGAGAACCAGGGGAAGATCCCCTGCCGATAGGCCAGCAGCAGCCGTGCCGGGCTGAGGTCGCCGCCCGCCGCCAGCAAGCCGTTGGGTTCGGCCAGCGCCGTCTCCAATGGTGGAAAGACGAGGGTATCGCCCAGCCAGGGGATCATCGCGTTTTGAATTTACCGGCCAGTCGGCTCTGGCAATCCGAGCAGACGCCATACAGATACATGGCGTGGTCCTGGATCAGGAAGCCATGCTCGGCGGCGATGGCGTCCTGCCGCTTCTCGATTTCGATATCGTAGAACTCTTCGACCTTGCCGCATTTCACGCAGACCAGATGGTCGTGGTGGCCGCCCTGGTTGAGTTCGAAGACCGCCTTGCCCGATTCGAAGTGGTGCCGGACCAACAGGCCGGCCTGCTCGAACTGGGTCAGCACCCGATAGACCGTGGCCAGGCCGACATCGTCCTGTTCGTCCAGCAGCAGGCGATAGACTTCTTCCGCGCTGAGGTGGCGTTGTTCACTGGTTTCAAACAGATTGAGAATCTTAAGGCGCGGCCCTGTGGCTTTCAGTCCGGCATCCTTGAGGTCGCTTGCTTTACTCATGTTCGCGTCCACATTTGAATTGAGTTGGATGAATTCCGCAGCTTGGGCGATGGCATGGCAGCGCCGGGCCGACGGATAGAATAAATGGGCTATGATACGGCACTTCCGCACGGCTAGCCTGTCACGGATTCATGACTATAGAACCTCTCTCCGCCCATATCTTCTCCTTCCTGCCCTCGTGCCCTCCATGCGTACACTGCTGATCGCCATTCTGCTTGCCGGCTTGCCTGCCTGCAGCTACCTCACTCCCTACAAGCTGGATATTCCGCAGGGCAATGCCGTGACGGCCGACCAGGTAGCCAAGCTCAAGCTCGGCATGACCCGTGCCCAGGTCCGTTTCGTACTGGGCACGCCCTTGCTGGTCGATGCTTTCCACCCCAATCGCTGGGACTATCTCTATTACGAGAGCAAAGGCGGCAAATTGGAGCACAACAAGCGCTACAACGTGCTGTTCGACGGTGACCGCGTGATCGGCATGGGTGGTGAAACCCTGCCGGCCAAGGCCGATGTGGCCACCAAGGCGCCGGACGATCCCCGTGCGGCGGCGAAGGCGGCCAACCCGGCGGAAGCCGGCCAATGAGCAAGTCGCTACGGGTAGCGATCGCCGGCGGATCCGGGCGCATGGGCCGGGTGCTGATCGAAGCGGTGCTGGCCCATGACGATTGCAGTTTGAGCGCCGTCCTGGGCCGAGCCGGTTCGGCCAGCCTGGGCCAGGATGCCGGACAGCCGTTCGGCCTGCACACCGGCGTGGTCGTGCGCAGCGATGTCGAAGCCGCCCTGCGCAATGTCGATGTCCTGGTCGACTTTACCCGTCCGGAAGCCACGCTGGCCCATCTGGCCATCTGTCGGCAACTGGGCGTCAAGCTGGTCGTCGGCACCACCGGCTTCGATGAGGCGGGCAAAGCCGCCTTGAAGGAAGCCGGCGGCGAGATCGGCATCGTTTCGGCACCGAATATGAGCGTGGGGGTGAACCTGAGCTTCAAGCTGCTGGAAATCGCCGCCAAGGTACTGGCCACCGGCTACGACATCGAAATCGTCGAAGCGCACCATCGCCATAAGGTCGATGCGCCTTCCGGCACGGCGCTGCGCATGGGCGAAGTGGTGGCCGACGCGCTTGGCCGAGATCTGGCCAGTTGTGCCATCTACGGCCGCGAAGGCGTGACCGGCGCGCGCGATCCATCCAGCATCGGCTTTGCCACGGTGCGGGGCGGCGATGTGGTCGGCGACCATACGGTAATGTTCATGGCCGACGGCGAGCGGGTGGAAATCAGCCACAAGGCCAGTTCGCGCGCCACTTTTGCCCAGGGCGCCCTGCGCGCCGCCTGCTGGCTGGCCGACCGGCCGGCCGGTTTGTACGATATGCAGGATGTGCTGGCGCTGCGATAGCGCAAAAAAAACATGGTTTTCGTTCATTCCGGCAAGCGCCGGAATGACAAACCGTGCGCCACCCTTAAGAATGACGATATCATATCAAGGCAAGCCTCTTGTTACCCAGCTAGACGGCTACGCTTCTGCTTTTCATCGGCAAGTTTAGAAAACGAGAAGATATCTGCGCCCCGTTTTGCTAGTCTCGAATGATTCCATTCCTAGATAGATCAAGCGGAGTTTGTGCAGCATGACTTTTCATACCACCGATATCAGCGACCAGTATGGCGACCGCGTCCAGGTCGGCGACCCCGTGTTCCGGCATTTCGGCGCACGCCGGCGCTTTGCCGGACCCATCGCCACCCTCAAGGTATTCGAGGACAACAGCCTGGTGCGGGCGGAGCTGGAAACCGCCGGTCAGGGCCGGATCCTGGTGGTGGACGGCGGCGGTAGCATGCGTTGCGCACTGGTCGGCGGTCAGCTGGGCGAATTGGCGGTCCGCAACGGCTGGGCCGGCATCGTGGTATGGGGCTGCGTGCGTGACTCGGCCGAACTGGATGCGCAAGAAGTAGGTATACGCGCGCTGGCGACCCATCCGCGCAAAAGTGTCAAGAAGGGCGAGGGAAGCCGCGATATCCCGGTGCATTTCGCTGGATTAGGGTTTACCCCAGGCCACTGGCTGTATGTGGATGAGGACGGTATGGTGATCGCAGTTGAACCTGTGGCTTGAGAAAGGCACCGGCCAACCCGCATGACCGCAGCCCCGCCTTTGTCCAGGCAGGGTGCCGGGTATTCACACCCTCGGCGGCAACGCGATGGGTTCGGTGCACCCGCAAGGCCAGACTATTTACATATTGGAATCAGACCATGCGTCGCTTATTCAGAATCTTCCTTACCCTCCTCGGCCTCGTCGCCGTGCTGGCCGCCTGCGGTGGCGGCGGCGGTGACAGCGATGGCGGGACCACGACCAATCCGACCCCGACGGTATCGCTGACGATTACCTCGCTGACGCCGACCTTGGCGGCGCCGGGTAGCTCCCTGAGCGTGACCGGTACCGGGTTCAACACGGTCACCGCGGTAAGGCTGGGCGGCGTGGCCGCCACGTTCACCGTCCATTCCGACACCAGTCTGACCGTGATCGTCCCGGTCAGCGCGGTAACCGGCGGTTTGCAGTTGGCGTCCGGCAGCTCGACCGTGCAATCGTCCCAGCTGGTGGTCGTACAGGTGCCCGCCGTGACGGCCATCACCCCGACCATCGTCAATGCGGGCGGCCGGATCACCGTCCAGGGCGTTTACCTGGACCAGGTCGCCAGCGTGCGCCTCGGTACGGTGACCCTGCCCATCGTCAGCAAATCCGCCGACCAGCTGGTGCTGGACGTGCCGGCCAACGCCTTCAGCGGCGCCCTGGTGCTGGTCGGCCAGAGCGGCGGCGAATGGACCAGTGTCATTTCGGTGGCCGTGGTGCAGGGGCTGTCGGTCAGTGCCATCAGTCCAGCCGCCGGTATTGTCGGCAGCACGGTGACCCTGAGCGGTAATGGCCTGGACCGGGTCAACCAGGTGTTCTTCGGTGCGGTGGCGGCGGTTCCCGCCAGCAAGCAGAACAATCAGTTGAGCGTCGTGGTGCCGGCCGGTGCGGTCCCCAGCGCCACCACGGCCGCGACCTTGCGACTGGTGACCGACACCGAGCAGTTGATTACCCCCCAGACTTTCCGGGTGGCGCCCCGTATCGCGGTGACCGGCATGACACCCAATTTCGGCCTGGCTGGCCAAGTGGTGACCGTCAGCGGTAGCGGTTTCAGCGAAGTGAAGAGTGCCAGCCTTGGCGGTGTCGCCGTCACCCTGGGCAGCCAGAGCGATACGCAGCTGCAGTTCACTGTGCCGGCCGGTGCGGTGAGCGGCGAAGTCCTGCTGGCAGCCGCTGCGCCCAAATCGCAGAACGATGTCAGCGCCGGCGCCTTCGTGGTGACCAGCGTGGCACCGGCTACCGTGGGACGGATCGATTTTGTGCAGACCTACTCGCAACAGGCCAATGCCACCTACCAGCGACTCTTGCCCGGCAAGCCGGCGGTGGTGCGCGCCTATGTGGTCGGCCAAAGCGGCGCCGCCAGCCCGGGTGTCACCCTGGTGGTGAAAAACGGCAGTACGGTGGTGGCCAGCCTGCCCATGAGCGGTCCGTCGGTGCTGCCGTCCAGCCAGCTGCCTTATAGCCTGGCGCAGACATTCAACGCCACCTTGACCGCCAGCCAGGTGGCCAGCGGCTTGAATGTGACCGTGCAATTGAGCCAAACGGCGACTGGCAGCTTGAGCGCCACGCCGTCAATGGGAGCCTCGACCAACCTCAAGCTGGTGCTGGTGCCGCTGCAAGCCGGTCTTTCCACCGGTGTGCTGCCCAGCCTGGGCGCGGTGCGCCAAACCTTGCTGCGGACCATGCCCTTGGCCGACACGGCCGTGCAGATAACGACGCGCGGTACTTACCAGCTCACTTCGGTGAATGCGCCACCGCAGGGCAGCGCGGACTGGAACAGCATGCTGGACGAGCTGGAAACCCTGCGCAGCAACGAAGCGGACAACCGGCACTATTTCGGTTTCGTCCCCAACCCCAACTTGAATCGTTCGCAAACGGTGGGTCTGGGATTCCAGAACGGCCCGGGTTTCAGCCGCTCGGACTCGGCCATCGGCCTGGACAGCACCTATGCCGGCTGGCAAGACACCTTCGTCCACGAGATGGGGCATAACTTCACCCGTCCGCATGCGCCATGCGGCAACCCCGACGGCGTGGATGGCAGCTACCCCTACGCGAACGGCGCCCTCAGCGGCACGCCGCTGTATGACATCAATACCGGTGCCCTGAGCGACCCGGCCGGCCAGACCGATGTGATGGGCTACTGTGACGGCAGCTGGTTCTCCGACTATAACTACCGGGCCGTACAGACCTGGCTGGAAGGCAATGGTTATCCGCGCGTTGCCGGCGGTACGGTGGAAAGCGAGCTATTGCTGGTCAGCGGCTATATTGATGCGAAGGGCGTGCACTTCTCGCCCTTGCAGGCCCGGCGCGGTCAGCCGCAGCTGTACGCAGGCGGTAGCCATGTGCTGCGTTTGACCTTGGCGGACGGTTCGGTGCGCGAGCATAGCCTGCGTACCGTGCCGGTGCCCGATGGCCATTCGATCGCCTTCCGCCTGGCGATGCCTTATCCAGGCCCGCTGAGCCGGCTCGATATCGTGAAGGACGGCAAGCTGTTGCAACAGCCGGCCGCCAAGGTAGCGCAGCTGCAAGGTGCGGCCGGACCGGCCAAGGTGGATTGGCGCGAGGTGGGCGGCGAACTGCTGCTGAGCTGGAATGCCACGGCCTATCCCCGCCTGTCGGTGACCCATGTCGGCAGCGAGCGCCAGGTGCTGGCGGCCGGACTGACCGGCGGTAGCGCCCGGCTGCCCATGGCCGGACTGCCGGCTGGCGGGAAGCTGGAATTCTCCCTGGGCCGCGCGCTGGATGCGCGGGTGCTGCAGGTAAAACGCTGAGGTCGGAATCCTCCCGGCACTGTCCCTAGGCAGTGCCGGGATCTCGGGCCTCTCTCCCCGTACTGTTCAGAGAGGCACCGATAGATGTCGAATGCCACGCCCTCCGCCTTGATCGCCGATCCATCCAACACGGTGCGCCTCTCCTTGCGCGCCATTCTGCAGGGCTGCGATATCGGCCGTATCGATACCGCCTCCACCATCGCCGAAGCGCGCCGCAAGCTGATCGATTGCAAATACGACGTGGTGCTGTGCGAATACCATTTCGAAGGCGATGAATCCGGCCAGGATCTGCTGGAAGAGTTGCGGGAGAAAAAAACCCTGCCGCTTTCCACGCTCTTTATCATGGTGACCGGCGAGGCCGCCTATGCCCGTGTCGCTGGGGTAGCGGAAGAAACGCCGGACGACTATATGCTCAAGCCGGTCCAGGCTGGCGAGTTGTCGGAGCGGCTCGAGAAGGCCTTCGCCCGCCGGCAGGCCTTGATGGAAATCTACGAGGCGCTGAACGGCAAGCACTACACCAAGGCGCTGAAGGCCGCGCAACAGATGATGGCCTTGAAAACGCCCTATCTCGCCGACATCATCAAGCTGGCCGCCAATATCTTCTACCGCTTGGGCCGCCTGGACGAATCGGCCGCCATGTACAAGCGCATCCTGGAAACCCGCAATCCCGCCTGGGCCAAGCTGGGCCTGGCGAGGGTGGCGCTGCGGCAGGGCGACAAGGCGACCGCCGAAACGGCCATGCTGGACATCATCAACCAGTACTACCGCTATTTGCCGGTATACAACCAACTGGTGGAGCTCTATCTGTCGGAGGAACGTTTCGCCGATGCGCTCGATATCACCGAGCAGGCGATCAAGATCACGCCGAACAATCTCAAGCGCCTGCAAAAGGCCGGCCAGCTAGCCTATAGCCTGGGTGACGCGACCAAGGCCGCCGAGTATCTGGGGCGGGCGGTCAAGGTGAACGGCAAGGCGGTCGATCTGGACTATCGCAGCATCTTTCACCTGGCTTTGATGCAGTTCGACGGCGGCCAGGCGCCCGATGCCGCCAGCCTGGTCAAACAGATCGCCGCCAAGCAGAAGAACGATATGCTGAGCGAGGACGGCCGCCGCGGCGAGTGGTATGGCGACCTGGCACTGGCGACCGAATCCATTGCCCGGCGCGAGCCCCTGGCCGCCATCGATCTGTTGCGCAGCCTGGCCGGGCATTGGGATGCGCCGGATTTCAATTTCGAGTTCGCGCTCGACTATTTCACCGTGATCGACCGGCTCTATGCCGACGATATCGCCGGGACCCTGGTCGAATGGCTGCAGTCGTTGGCCCTCCGCTTCAACACCGGCAGGCAGGCGGAGGAGCTCCTGATCCAGCCGCTGTCCAGGCGGGCCAGATTGGTGGAGGTGGTTGGCCAAGCCGGCGTGTTCGTCTCGGAGATCACCAATCAAGCCGCCAAACTGCTGGTGGATAACGATTTCCGCGCGGCCGCCGAGATCCTGATCCCGGAAGCCCAACGCACCCGCAACAACCGCCTGCTGGCCGCCGCCGCCAATGCCGCCGCCAAATGTTTTCAGTCCTTTCACGAACCGGCATTCAAACAGCAGGCGGAAACCTGTCTGGCCTTTATGGTGCCGGTGGATGAGCTGCTGACCCAGCGTCTACGTGCGCTATTGGCCGGTCCTGCCCCAGAGGCCGAAGCTCCCGAGGCCGAGGGGGACGAAGCGGACTGACTGCAGGGCTAGGCCACGCTCCCTGCCACCCAGCCCGACGCCCAAGCCCACTGGAAGTTGTATCCCCCCAGCCAGCCCGTGACATCGACCACCTCGCCGACGAAGAAGAGTCCAGGCACCTTGCGCGCCATCATGGTCTTGGACGACAAGGCATCGGTGTCCACGCCGCCCCGCGTCACTTCCGCCTTCTTGTAGCCTTCGCTGCCGCTGGGTTTGACCCGCCAGTCGTGCAAATGCCCGCTGATCTGCGCCAGCTCCGCCGCGCTGTACTGCTTCATGGGCTTGATGGCGATATGCGCCGCACAAAAAGCCTGGGCGAAGCGTTTGGGCAGCCAATCGGCCAACACATTCGGCAACAGCATATCGGAGCGCTTGGCCTCTTCGAATAGCTGAGCGGCATCGCGACCGGGCAGCAGATCCAGTGCGATCTCCTGGCCGGGCGTCCAATATGAGGAGATCTGCAGGATGGCGGGTCCCGATACGCCGCGATGGGTAAACAGCACATTCTCGCGGAAATGCGGACCGGCGCCCGCATGGGCATCGCAGTCGAGCGATACGCCGGCCAGCTCGCCATACAGGTCCTTCGGCTCGAAGGTGAGGGGCACCAGGCCGGCTGCCAGCGGTGTCAGCGGCAGGCCGAATTGCTTGGCCACCTCGTAGCCGAAGCCGGTGGCGCCGATAGGCGGGATGGACAGCCCGCCGCTGGCGATGATCAGGCTCTGGCAACGCCAATGCTCGCGGCTGGTACGGACGATAAAACCACTGTCCAGCCGCTCGATGCCTTCCACCGAGGTCGCCATGCGCCAGACCGTGCCGCCCTGGTCGCATTCCGCTTTCAGCATATCGATGATGTCCTGGGCGGATTCGTCGCAGAACAGCTGGCCCAGCTTCTTTTCATGCCAGGCAATGCCGTGGCGGTTCACCAGTTCGATAAAGTCGTGCTGGCTGTACTGCGCCAAGGCCGACTTGCAGTAGTGCGGATTACGCGACACGTAACGCTCGGCGGTGCAGTGCAGATTGGTGAAATTGCAGCGCCCGCCACCGGAAATCCGGATTTTCTCGGCCAATCGTTCGCTATGGTCGATCAGGGCCACCCCGCGCCCGCGTTGGCTTGCACTGGCGGCGGCCATCATGCCGGCCGCGCCCGCACCGATCACGATAACGTCTATGTCCTGCACTTTGTCTTGAACGGGCATCTAGTGTAATAACTCGAATTTGTCATATAGTGGCAACATTGCCTGGCAGCACGGACGTACAGAATATTGCGCGTACTCAACCTGCGGCTCACCACCCGGCGGAGCCGGGTGTTCACGGACCGTGATAACTCAACGTTTCCTCGCTGATTTATCCCACTCCCCCCGCCCTCGCCGCCGCGAGGGAGCCTCGCTGGCGCTCGTTAGCGCATTAATTCAGTGTTTCCCTAAGCGCTTGTTCCGCATGCCGCCACGGCACTCCCCGAATTCTAAGCCCTGAACCCCCTCCCAAGAGAGACATCAATGAAACGCTTTGGTCTTGCCCGCACCGTCGTCACCACCGCCTTGGTCGCCGCCGCCTTCTCGCCGCTGGCTCAAGCCGCCGGTAGTTACGCCAATGTGGTTGTATTCGGCGACAGCCTGAGCGACGTAGGCGCCTTTGGCGGCCTCCCCGGCTACCCGGTGGGAAATCGCTGGACTTACGATACCAATGGCAAGAAATCGGATATCTATGCCGATATCCTGGCGCGCAAGTACGGCATCAGCCTGAGCCCGGCCAATCCGGCCAACCCGCTCCTGCCGGCAGGCGGCAATGGCTGGGCGCAGGGCGCCGCCAAATCGTCCGACCTGGTGACGCAGTTGGGCAGCTACCTGGCCAGCCGAGGCGGCAAGGCCGATCCGAACGCGCTGTATTCGATCTGGATCGGCGGCAACGATGTCACGCCCGCCCTGACCGCCGGCCAGGCCGGTGGTACCGCCGCCGCCCAGGCTGTCATGGCCACCGCCGTGCAGACCACGCTCAGCCAGATCGCCACCCTCAAGGCGGCCGGCGCCAAGCATATCCTGGTATTGAATGCACCCGACGTGGGTCGGACGCCGCTATTGTTCAGCACGGTCGCCAGCCAGGCCGCCGGCAACGTCAGCGCCACCGTGGGCACCAGCGCCAATGCCACGCTTATCCTGACCGGCATCAATCCTGCGCTGACCAATCCGGCCAATCCGGCCGCCGCCACCCTGATCGCCGCCACCGCCAATGCCCTGAAAAACGCCAGCTCGGCGACCCTGGCCGGCAGCATCCACAGCGCCCTGAATGCCGGCGGCGCCGATAGCGCCGCCCAGCAGACCGCCATCGCCAATGCGGTGACTGCCGCGACCAATGCCATCGTCACCGGCTACCCCGCCGCTGCCGCCAAAGCGGTCGCCGATACCCTGGTCGGTGCAGGCGTACTTGCCAACCCAAGCAGCGGCGCCGTGGCCCTGGCTACCTACAATGCCGTGATCGCCGGCGTCAGCGGCAATCTCAGCGCCCAGGTCGCCGCCCAGGCCCCCGCCATCAGCGCTGGTATCAGCAGCGGCTATGCGCAACTTTCCAGCAGCGCGACCAGCTTGGTCGACAGCATCTACAACCCGGCCCTGAATGCGGGCATCGCCCAGATCTCCGGCGGTACCGTGATTCAGGTCGATATCAATCGGCTGATGAAGGAAGCCCTGGCCAGCCCGGCCAAGTTCGGATTCGGCAATGTCACCGGCAGCGCTTGCGGTAGCGCCGCCAATGTCTGTAGCGACAAGGACGCCAGCTTCGACGCCAGCAAGTCATTCTTCTTCGCCGACCCTTTCCATCCCACGCCCGAAGCGCATAAGGCGGTCGCGGCGTTTATCGCCTCCATCATGGATGCGCCGTACTACGCCGCGCAATTGCCGAACAACCAGGCCATCGCCGTCAACGCCACGCAAACGGCCTTGGACGAGCGGTCCGGCCAAGCCCGCTCGGTGGGCGCGCTGGACGGTTTCGCCCGTATCAGCCGTTTGAACAACGACCAGTCGGCCAACCATGGCGCGCTGAAGAGCGATGGCAGCAACACCGCCGTCACCGTCGGCGCCGACTACCAGGTAGCGGCGAATATCTCGGCCGGCGTAGCGTTTACCCAATCCAGGAACAAGACCGACTTCGCCAACAATGTCGGTAGCTTCAAGGCAAACAATACGCTGATGTCGGTGTTCGGCCGCTATGAATCCGGTTCGATCAGTGTCTCCGGCGACGTCTATTTCGGTTCCACCCGCTTCAGCGATATCAACCGCCGCATCCAGCTGGGCGCGCTGAACCGGATCGAAAGCGGCGATACCCATGGTACCCAGGTGGGTCTGCGGGCAGCCGGCAGCTATCTACTGTCCATGGGCAAGATCAGCGTGGCGCCGACCGTGAGCCTGGCCTTCGGCGAGAACGTGGTGGGCGGCTACGCGGAAAATTGCGCGGACATCACCGGTTCCAGCAGCTGCAGTACCTCGATGCGCTATGAGAAGCAAAGGGTCGATTCCCTGCTGCTGGGCCTGGGCGCCAAGCTGAACGCCGACCTGGGCAAGGTGCAGCCGTTTGCTTCGGTGATGTTCTACAAGGACAGCAAGGATAAGGATAGGCATGTCGGCGCCGGCCAGGTCGGCCAGGCAAGCACCTTCGAAACGGCGGTCTTTACCCCGGACAGCAGCTACGCCGTGTTGAGCCTGGGTGCGCGCGCCAAGTTGGGCAATGCCATGAGCGCCTACGCCAGCTACACCCGTACCCAGGGTGCCCGCGACGAGAAGCGCGATGCTATTTCGGTGGGGGTGCAGGGGACGTTCTAAGTACGGCGCTGATTGTTTGGACTGACGCCCGCATGGTTTTTTGCGGGCGTTTTTGTGTATGCGGACTAAACATATGGGGGGAAGGAGGGGGGGCGGTGAATGTCGCTGAGAAGAATCAGCGAATTATCATGCGGTTTCGTAGGAGGTTCTCCACCGATGATTTCCATGATCGCATTTACGGCGTCTTTGTTTTGCTTAAAAAGCACCGTGGATTCTGATCCTTTCTTCACTACTAAGTCATAGTCCTCTCCTTCGTGCATGGCTATTTCCTGATAATCGTAGTCCTTGCAAGAAGTTGCAGTGGGGTCATTCTTTGTAAATTGCGATAATATTTCATCGCTGCAAGCGCAATTCAAACGCAACACCGTCAGATATTTTGTCGTTGTTCCATTGTTCTTGGAGTAAGACACCAAAATGTCCCGTACACCAGGTTTACGCCAAGGATTTGGATGATCCTTTTCCGTTATCTTTTGAAAATTCGTGCTCATCTTGTTCAGATAGGCATGCAATACCTGTGGTGGTAGGCTAGGGGAAATCTCAATGGAGCTACCAGGCATGGCATGTATTGGGAGCAGCGAAGGCGGGATATTGCTCTGCTCGCCCTCCTTTGCGGCCGTACGTTTCAGCTCTATGTTAATGTAATTTTCCGAATGACCAGTGTGCGAAATGTAAATGACATATTTAGACGTGCCTCCTTCATCTTGGGTGCTCAGTAGCTTAAGGTAGAATTCATGTTTTATTATGTCGTGCAGCTCTTTTTTGGTATTCGCCAAGCAATCCCTGATCTCGACTATTTTTGATGCCGGATCGCCGGTGCCTTGATCTAGGGTGTTGATTATACTCTCTAGCCTTGCTTTGCTGGTGTCAATAACATTCTTTGATTTATTAATGGACTCATTGATGCTGCCCTTTACGCTCTCGCTTATTTCACGATGCTTTTTATCTAGTTTATCTCGGAATTCAGAATCTATTCCGAAGTGCTTGGTGAGGCGGTAGCGTAAAGTGGTAAACCAACCCTCTATGGTCAAATTTGCGGAGGTGTTTGTTATTAAACTATGTGCTTCTTTTCCCCACACATTCTGGGCGGATAAATCGGCAGTGGCTGCTTTTATGCCTAGATCGATTTTAATCTGCCTACTTGGGCTGATATGCATATTGGTCGTAAAATTCCTGAGTGCAGAGTTCATGCGTGCATCCAATTCCTGTTAAAAAACCGTAGCGACAAACAATGCACCTTATCGCATCTTAGATTTTAAAAATGGTATCACGCCCAGTGCGGCCATTCTTTAGGAAATCGGAAGCATTTACTTTTTTGCAGCATGTCGCGCCGACGCGAGGATGGGACGTGTGCACGGGAGATGCCTATCTCCCTGTGGCTAAGGGTATTTCCTGGTGGTGAGCAGTGATTTGAGTATGTGCAATATTCCGGTGCATCTTTAGATAACCCGTAGTATTCTTTCCAGTAGTAGGGACTTCAGGTCCTTCCGAGTGTCGCAGATCAGATGAATGAATATGGTTTCCTTGTCGATTTCATAGATAATTCTGTTCATTCCCGCGATAAGTTGACGGTATTGCATAAGGTTCAGTCGCTCAAGTTCGTCTGGAATGGCGCCCTTGAGTGGAAAGGCTTTGAGTGAGTTTGTCGCGTCTTTTATTTTTCCATAGCTTGCTTCCCAAGCATGTCTCCCGAAATTTTTAACGAGATAGTTTTTAAGCTTTCTTAAATCCTGTTCCGCCGCAGCCAGTAAGACGACTCGAAAAGCCATCAAACGCCCTCCTTGTCCAGCTCGGCAAAGACTTCGTCGGCTGAGCGGAAATTACCTAGCTCGATCTCGCGCTTACCGAGCGCCAGCAACTTGAGCAAGGCGAGCGTTTCTTCATTTTCTTCGTATGAACGCACATCCATAACGACCAGTTTGGCTTCACCATTCTGGGTGATCAGCATGGGTTCACGTGTTTCCGTAAGCGACTTGGCGATCTCTGCTGCGTTGCTCTTGAGGTAGCTGATAGGCTTGACTTGAGTGGAGAATTTCATGATCTGGCCCCCTGATAGACAGGACCATTTATAGACCGAATTGAGTCTTGTGCATAGAGGCTTAGTGGATTTGTTCGCGTTTACGATAGCCGGTATAGGGGCGCGAACGGTAGTACGTCGCGCCCCATCCCGCCTTAACTGCTCATGCCACTATGCCGCAACAAGGCATCGATCTGCGGCGCCCGGCCGCGGAAAGCCTTGAAGCTGTCCAGGGCCGGCCGGCTGCCGCCCACCGCCAGGACTTCCCGGCGGAAGCGCTGGCCGGTCGCGGCGATCTGCGCCGGGGCCTCTTCGAATGCGGCATAGGCGTCCGCGCTCAATACTTCGGCCCACTTATAGCTGTAGTAGCCCGCGCCATAACCGCCGGCGAAGATATGGCTGAACAGGTTGGGAAAACGGCTCCACGCCGGCGGCCGGTTGACCGCTACTTCGTCGCGTATCCGTTCCAGCAGCTGCAACACGCTTTCGCGCTCGGCGGCGTAGCGGCTATGCAATTCCATGTCGAACAGGCCGAACTCCAACTGGCGCGCGGTGGCCATGCCACTCTGGAAGTTCTTGGCCGCCAGCATCTTGTCGAACAGCGCGCGCGGTAGCGGCTCGCCGCTATCGGCATGGCTGGTCATGGCGACCACCCGTTCCCATTCCCAGCAGAAGTTTTCCATGAACTGGCTGGGCAGCTCGACCGCATCCCATTCCACCCCGTTCAGGCCGGCCACACCCAGCTCGCCCACCTCGGTCAGCAGCAGATGCAGGCCATGGCCCATTTCGTGGAACAGGGTAATCACTTCATCGTGGCTAAAGGTGGCGGGCTTGCCGTCCACCCCGCCACCGAAGTTGCAGGTCAGGTAGGTGACGGGCGTCTGGATGCCTTCCGCCTTGTCGCGGCGATTGCGGCAGTCGTCCATCCAGGCGCCGCCGCGCTTGCCTTCGCGGGCGTACAGGTCGAAATAGAACTGCCCGACCAGTTTGCCCGCGCCATCCAGCAGGCGGTAAAAGCGCACATCCTTGTGCCAGACCGGCGCCTGGTCCGGCTCGGCGCGCAGGCCGAACAGGGTTTCGATCACGCCGAACAGGCCGGCGATCACTTTCGGTTCGGTGAAGTACTGTTTGACCGCCTGCTCCGAGAAGCTATAGCGGGCTTCCTTGAGCTTCTCGCTGGCATAGGCCAGGTCCCACATTTCCAGCGCGTCCAGGCCCAAATGTTCGCGCGCGAAATCCTCCAGCTCCTGGCGATCGCGGCGGGCATAAGGCATGGCGCGGGTGGCCAGGTCACGCAGGAAGTGCAGTACCTCGTCGGGTGTCTCGGCCATCTTGGTCGCGACCGAGTATTCGCCATAGTTGGCGAAGCCCAGCATACCGGCCAGCTCCGCCCGCAGGGCAAGGATGCGGTTGATGGCGCCGGTATTGTCCAACTCGGCGGGGCCGGATTCGGCCGCACGGGTGGAATAGGCACGGTAGAGCTGTTCGCGTAGCGCACGGTTGTCGCAATAGCTCTGCACCGGCAAGTAGACCGGCATATGCAGGCTGAGCTTGAAGCCGGCCAGTCCGTCTTGTTCGGCTGCCGCACGGCACATGGCCTTGATATCGTCCGGCAGGCCGGCCAGTTCGGCTTCGTCGGCGATGTGCAGGCTGAATGCGTCGGTGGCATCCAGCAGGTTTTGTTCGAACTTGGCCGATAGCTGCGCCAATTCTTCCTTGATCGCGCTGAAGCGCGGCTTTTGCGTCTCGTCCAGCTCGGCGCCGCCCAGGCGGAAATCGCGCAGGGCGTTTTCGACGATGCGCTGCTGTGCGGCGCTGTAGCCGGCGTATGCCGGTGCGGCCGCCAGGCGCCGGTATTGCGAGAACAGCGCCAGGTTCTGGCCCAGTTCGGCGCCGAACTGGCTCAGCTTGGGCAGGTTGCTGTTGTAGGCATCGCGCAGGGCGGGGGTATTGACCACCGCGTTCAGGTGGCTGACCTGGCCCCAGGCGCGGCCGAGCTGCTCGGTGGCATCATCCACCGGCCGCACGAAATTATCCCAGCTGACCGGTGCGACGGTTTCCGCCGCCGAAATGGCTGCCCGGGCGTTCGCCAGCAATTGGTCGATGGCGGGATCGATATGCTCGGGACGAATTTCGTCAAAGCGGGGCAGGGTGGAGAAATCGAGAAGGGGGTTGCTCATTGAAGAGGTCTCGCGGTGAGGGTTGGCGGTGTATCGATTGCTGATTGATTGGGGCAATACCTGGCAAAGCAAGCTGCCCGTTGTTGTGCGCTGCGGGTTTACCCGCGCCTGGGCTATACTCGACCGCCTGTTTTTTCGGAGTTTGCCCCTATGTCTGTCCGTGCCTTCAAAGGGATCGTGCCTGTCGTACCGGCGTCTGCCTATGTGGACGAAGCCGCCGTGGTGGTCGGTGAAGTGGTGCTGGGCGAAAACGCCTCGGTCTGGCCGGGCGCCATCGTGCGCGGCGATGTGAATCATATCCATATCGGTGCGGATTCCAATGTGCAGGACCTGGCCTGTCTGCATGTCAGTCACAAACGGCCGGAAGATCCGCTGGGCGCGCCGCTGATTATCGGCGAACGGGTCACCATTGCCCACCAGGTCACGCTGCACGGCTGCACAATCGGCGACGAGTGTCTGATCGGCATCGGTACCATCGTGCTGGACCGGGCGGTGATCGAGTCGCGCGTGATGGTGGGGGCCGGTTCGCTGGTGCCGCCGGGTAAGGTGCTGCGCTCCGGTTATCTTTATCTGGGGCGGCCGGTCAAGGAAATCCGCCCCCTGAGCGAGGCGGAGATCGCCCATTTCGACTACTCCGCCCAACACTACGTCCGGCTGATGCGGGCCCACCGGATGGATTGATACATAAAACAATATGCTGAATTTCCTGCCTTCGCCGCTGCGCGGCCTGCTTTCACTACTCTTGCTGGTACTCAATACGCTGTTGTTCGCCAGCGTGATCCTACTGCTGGCCACCTTCAAGCTGCTGCTGCCCTTCAGTGCCGTACGGCGTCCGCTCGATTCCGTACTGAACGCTATCGCCCAGACCTGGGTGCGCGTCAACGGCGTCTGGATCGCCCTGGCGCAGCGGATCGGCTGGCAGGTGGAGGGGCTGGAGCAGTTGAATCCGCGTGGTTGGTATCTGGTCTGTTCCAATCACCAGAGCTGGGTGGACATCTTTGTGCTGCAGCGAGTCCTGGAGGGCAAGGTGCCCTTTCTCAAGTTCTTTCTGAAGCGGCAATTGATCCTGGTGCCGGTGATCGGCCTGGTCTGGTGGGCGCTGGATTTTCCCTTTATGAAACGCTACACCGAGGCCTATCTGCGCAAGCACCCGCACAAGCGCGGCCAGGACCAGGCAACCACCCGGCGCGCCTGCGAGAAATTCTCGCTGGTGCCCACCTCGGTGATCAATTTTCTCGAAGGTACCCGATTTACCCCGGCCAAGCACGACCGCCAGCAATCCCCCTATCGCTATCTGCTGCGGCCTAAGGCCGGTGGTATCGCCTTGGCCATGAACGCCATGGGCGAGAAATTCCAATCGCTGATCGATGTGACCATTTTCTATCCCGACGGCGCACCCACTTTCTGGGATCTACTGGCGGGGCGGGTTGGACGGGTGGTGGTGCAGGTCAAGCAGCAGGCGATCCCGCCGGAACTGACGCGTGGCGATTACGGCGCCGATGCCGAATTCCGCGCCAAGGTGCAGGCTTGGGTCCATGCCTTGTGGCAGGAGAAGGACGAACGCCTGGCCGGCTTGCACCAAGCCCACGGCACGCAGCCCGCCCAAGTCGGCAGGGTAAGCTCGGCGCCTACATCTGCTTGAACAGATAGGCATAGGCGCGGCTGACCGCGATCTTTTCCGGCCGTGATTTGAGGCTGAGCGTGACCTTGCCGGTAAAGTCGCGGCTGGCTTCGGCGATATCGCGCACATTGACCAGCGTGGCGCGGTGGACCTGCCAGAACTGCTCGCTATCGAGCTGCTCCAGCAATTCCTTGAGCGAGGTGCGGATCAGATACTCGCCGTCGCGGGTCAGTACCGTGGTGTATTTATCGGCGGCGTGGAAGTAGCACACGTCATCCACCGCGATCAGCTTGACCTCGTTGCCCTGGCCTGCCCGTATCCATGACAGCCGGTGGTTGCCCGACAGTGCCGGCATCCCGCCGCCCAGGGCGGCCCGCAGACTGTCCAGCAGGGCGCCGTTGCCGGCCGGCTGGCGGGTGGCGAGCTTGTCCCGCAGTTTGCTCACCGCGCGTTGCAGCCGTTCGTCGCTGAATGGCTTCAGCAGATAGTCGATGGCGTCTCGATCGAATGCTTCCACCGCATACTGGTCGTAGGCGGTGACGAAGACGCAATGGCAATCCTCGGCATGGCGCGCCACTTCCAATCCGGTCAGGCCGGGCATTTTGATATCCAGGAAGGCGACATCCGGCTCGAATTCACGCAAGGCGGCCACCGCTTCCAGGCCATTGCGGGCCAGGGCGACGATTTCCAGCTCGGGCCACAACTGGGCCAGCTTGGTTTTCAGGTAGTCGGCCAACAAGGGTTCATCGTCGGCGATCAGGGCGGTCGCTTGCATTATTTCTCGTCATTCATGGGTAGGCTGAGCGTGGCAATGACACCGCCCGAACGGTTGGCCCGCAATTCCAGGCCGCCGTGCGTACTACCGTATAGCGTTGCCAACCTGGCGCGGACGTTCGCCAGTCCCACCCCCTGGCCATGCACCTCGGCGGGCAGGCCCAGGCCATCATCCTCGACGGTGGCGACCAGGCGCCGGTCGGCCGCCACCAGGGAAATACTGATCGTGCCGCCGTCGACCTTGGGTTCCAGGCCATGCCGCACCGCGTTCTCCACCAGCGGCTGCAACAGCATGGGCGGCAGCGGCAGGTCCAGCAAAGGCTCCGGGCAGTCGATCCGGAAATGCAGGCGGTCGGCCATGCGAATCTGCAGAATGCCGAGGTAAGCCCGCAATAGCTCCAGTTCCTGCCGCACGGTACTGGGCTCGTTGCGGGTGCGGGCCAGGGAAGCGCGCAGGTAATCATTGAACATGCCCAGCATCTGCTTGGCCTGATCCGGTGAAACGTCGATCAGGCTTTGCACGCTGGCCAGTGTGTTGAACAGGAAATGCGGTTCGATCTGTGCCTGCAATAGCCGCAACTGGGATTGCATCAGCTGCTTGTCCTGCTCGCCATGCCGGGCGCGTTCGGCATGGTAGGCGGCTTCCAGCCGTTCGGCTTTTTCGCGGCTCCACAGGATACTGGCGATGACCGCGGCGGCCAGCATCATCAATAGCAGGCTACCCAACAGGTAATGGGGAAACTTGCCGACGATCTTTTCCAGTTCGTCCAGGCGTTGCAGCCAATTGATGGCCAAGCCCAGCAAGGCGCCGACCGTGATGGCGCCCATGAAGTACAGCGGTTCCCGCCGGGGGGCCGGCTTGATCACGGTAAAGGTGAGGGTGTTGGCGACAAAGACCGATAAACCGATGGTCTGCGTCGTCACCATGACCCGCCAGAGCGGCGAGTCGCCGCTCAGTGCCACGAACAAGGCCGCCAGGGTGCTGACCACCAGCGTGACCAGCAGATTGCGCCACAGCGTGCGGCGAACCTGGCCGGCGGGGGCGGGCGGTAGCGTAGCGGTATTCATGGAATGGAGCTTACGCCATTTAGGCCGCCTGCTCACGCGCCGGCAAAGGTGGCTGCGGAATCCGCAAAGGAATGACCTTGCCTTGCGTATTGACGGGTTGGGCAGGTGCACGCCGGCCCAGCGTAAACGGACTAAACATTTTTTCTTCTCCCCAAGTGACCGGGCTTATCGGTCTACGGCTCGCAATCTAACCGGTCAAGCCGGAGAGTTGCAGCGGCGTGCGACGAAATGCAGGGCGAAGGGCTGGAATGCGGTCAGCGTGGATGAACGACGGCGGCACGAGGGCGAAAATGCTGGCGGTCGGCATAGAAGTCCGGGCCCTGCGCCGGCCACCAGCCAGGGATGCCCAGTACCGGTAGGGGCGGCAAAGCGCGTGGATCGCGCAGCTCGCCTTGCGCGATCCGCTCGGCAAGACGTCCGTCCAGCTGTGCCAGCTTGTCAGCCAGCGGTTGGACGAACCAATCGCGCTCGACCGGTAGCAGCATGACCTTGGCGACGATGCCCTTGAACGGCGCCAGGCTCTTTTCCATCAAGGCATGGCCGAAGCAAAACGGTTCCAGGAGTCCGCCCCAGTCGGCACGGCGGGCCTGGAATAGTGTGTGCCAGTCGTGATCGAGCAGGGCTTGTGCCAGGGACGCATCCGCCACGGCCAGCACCAGGCCGGACTCATCGAACAAGGTGGCTGCGTCGCGGCAGCGATTGCGGCGGGAATCCGTTTGCGCAGCCAACTCGCGCATATGCAGGGCATTCAAGGCTGCCTTGCTACGAGGCCAGGCCAGCCAGCACAGGGCGTTGAATGCATCGTGCCAATTGTCGGGACGGGTAGCGACCTGGCCGCTGCCGGCGATACGGGCTTCGTAGCCCTCGTCGGCCAGCTGGTCGGGCGCGACGAAATGGATGGCGTTGCCGTTATTGTTAAAGGGCCGTAGAGGCGACGGCAGGTCCAGCCAATCGGACTCGGCAGGAAAATGAGTCCAGGCCAGTTGTTGCAGTATCGGTTGCAGGGAACGTAGCCAGGGAGAATCGGCAAGGTGCGCGGAGGGCCAGGGTTGCATGGGTTCAAGGCAGAAAGGAGGCATATGAGCTTAACTGGCATTGCCCGAGAAAGCTTCTCTGCCCTCCGAGGCCTCGCATCCATGCTGTCCCTAAGCCTCAAAACCCAACCAGCACCAGCTTCCCGATAACCCGGCCTTCCTCCAGCAAGGCATGCGCACGCTTGAGGTTGTCGGCGTTGATATTGCCCAGGGTTTCTCCCAGGGTGGTTTTCAGCCGGCCGGCATCGATCAAGGCGGCGACTTCGGTCAGCAGCCGCTGTTGCTCGATCATATCGGCGGTGCGGTACTTGGAGCGGGTAAACATGGATTCCCAGGCAAAGAAGGCGCTTTTGGCCTTGAGGGCAGCCAGATCATGGGGGCGCGTGGTCTCGACGATGGTGACGATGCCGCCTTGCGGCGCGATCAGCTCGGCCATGGCGTCGAAGTAGTTGTCGGTATCGTGGGTGCAGAAAATGTAGTCGTAGGTCTCGAAACCAGCCGCCCGGCTGGCGGCGTGCAATGGCTCGCCATGCGCGATCACATGGTCGGCCCCTAGCTCCCGGCACCACTGCCGCGAATTGTCCCGGCTGGCGGTGGCGACCACGGTCAGGCCGGCCAGCTTGGCCAGTTGGATGGCGATCGAACCGACCCCGCCGGCACCGCCGATTACCAATAGCGTCTTGCCGCTGTGGCGGCCATGCCGGTCCAGGCCAAGGCGCTCGAAGAGCGCTTCCCAGGCGGTGATGGACGTCAGCGGCAGGGCGGCGGCGGCGGCAAAGTCCAGGCTCTTGGGCATGGTCGCGACCAGGCGTTCGTCCACCAGCTGATACTGCGCATTGCTGCCGGGGCGAGTGATATCACCCGCGTAATAGACCCGGTCGCCGGCCTTGAAACCGCTGACGGCCTCACCCACTGCCTCCACCACGCCGGCGGCGTCCCAGCCCAGGATGCGCGGGGTGGTTTCCACGGTGTCCTTTGGCGCGCGGACCTTGTAATCCACCGGATTCACGGCGATGGCTTCGACGCGCACCAACAGGTCATGCGCGGCCGGTGCTGCCGGCTTGGGCAGTTCGAGATCGAGCAATGCTTCCGGATGGCTGATAGGGAGATAGCGGGTGAGGGCGACGGCTTTCATTTTGCGGATTCCTTGATTGGCGTGAGAGAAATGGCCTTACGCGAGGCTATTCAGTAGCTTCACATCCCAGCTTTCCACCAGGCCGCTGACGCTACGGCCGTATTCGGCCAGGTGTGCCGATTGCATATGCTGTGCGTGCAGCTCGCGGCTCTGCCAGGTTTCGATAAAGACAAAGACGCCAGGCTGGTCGAGGTCCCGATGCAGGACGTACTGGATGCAGCCGGCTTCCATCCGGGTCGGCGCGATCAGCTTTTGCAAGGCGTGCTCCACCTGCTGTTCGGCACCTGCTTTGGCGACAATGGTGGCGACGACGATAAGGGCTTGCATGGGTTGCTTCCTTGATTCGATTGGAGTGACGCCAGTGTAGGCAAGGTGGATTGCCTTGATTAGCCCATATAATCTGGAATCAGTATCCGTATGTGCGAACAATCATGCTTAAGCTGGACTTGATGGCCATCTTTGCCCAAGTGGCGGATAGCGGCAGCTTTACCGCCGCAGCCCGCTTGCTGGAACTGCCCAAATCCACCGTCAGCCAGCGAGTGGCCGAGCTGGAGGCGATGCTGGGCCTACGCCTGTTGCAGCGAACGACGCGCAAATTGAACCTGACCGAGGCGGGGCAGACCTATCTGTCGCATTGCCAGGCCATGTTGCTGGCGGCGCAGGCAGCGGATGCAGCCGTGTCGCGCCTGCGCGATGCGCCGGCCGGCGTATTGAGGCTGACCGCGCCCGAAGCTTCCGGCATCAAGCTGCTGCCGGCCATGCTGGCAGCGTTCCGGCAGGCGCATCCCCTGGTGGAAGTGCATTGCCAGGTGACCGATGCCCATCTCGACCTGGTGGGCGAGCGCATCGATCTGGCATTCAGGACCGGGCGCCTGGAAGATTCCAGCTTTGTATCGCGGCGGATCGGTTCGGTAGGAAGGGTATTGGTGGCGTCGCCACCATATCTGGCGGCGCGGGGCGAGCCGCATGCGCCCCAGGATTTACTGCGCCATGCTTGTCTGCGCCATCACTCGGCACCGCAATGGCGGCTGGGGGAAGAGACGATTACCTTGCCCTCGGGCGGACAGGGGAGCAATAGCTTGCTCTACCTCTTGCAGGCGGCTTTGCTGGGAGGCGGAATCGCCATGCTGCCAGCCTTTCTCTGCCGCGAGGAAATGGCCGCTGGGCAACTGCTGCGGGTGCTGACCGGCTATCCGCCACCACCCAATGACTATTATGCGGTCTACCCCAGCCGCAGCCATCCCACGGCGGCCCTGTCGGCGCTGTTGGACTTTGTCCTGGGCTACGATCTGGCGGGCCGCCTGGCGTAAGCGAGGCGGCCGGGCAAGTCCTTGGCGTGCTTTACTTCAGCAGTGCCAGGACGGCTTCGTAGTCGGGTTCGTCGGCGATTTCGCCCACCAGCTGGGCGTGGATCACCTTGTCGCTTTCGTCCAATACCACGACGGCACGGGCGGTCACGCCAGCCAGCGGGCCGGCACCGATTTCCACGCCGTAATCGAGAATGAATTCACGGCCACGCATGGTGGAAAGCGTCACCACGTTCTGCAGGCCTTCGGCGCCGCAGAAGCGCTTCTGGGCAAAGGGCAGGTCGGCGGAAATGCACAGCACCACGGTGTTTGCCAGTTGGTCGGCGGCCGCATTGAACTTGCGGGTCGAGGTGGCGCAGGTGGGGGTGTCGATGCTTGGAAAAATGTTCAATACCTTGCGCTTGCCGGCATAGCCTTCCAGCGAGACGTCAGCCAGGTCGGCGCCGACCAGCTTGAAGGCGGGCGCCTTGTCGCCGACCGCGGGGAAGTTGCCGTTGACGGGAATGGGGTTGCCGCGCAGTGTTACCGTGGACATGGTTGCTTTCCTAATATGTGGATGGAAATGTCAGGGGCGTTAAAACACCATTCCCGCCGGGGCGGGAATGGTGTGGATGGGATGCGTGCGCTGCGGCGGATTGTCAGGCCGGGCCGGCCAGCATGTCTTCGGCCAGTTTTTCGTAGTTCGGTTCGGCGTTCACGTCCTGCACCAGCTCGGCGAACACGATGGTATCGTTTTCATCCAGCCCGAACAGGGCCGTGCACATCATGCCAGACAAGGGCACGTCGGTGATCATGACGCCATAATCCTTGTGGAAATCCCGGCCGCGCAACGTGGACAGCAGTTGTACCTTGCGAATGCCCTCGGTGGCGATCACCCGCGCCATGGCATAAGGGGTATCGACCGACACGACGAAGCTGCGGGTATTGGGAAAACCGTCGGCGATCGCTTCCAGCCGGCGGGTGATCTTGAGGCCGATTTCCGCATCGATACTGGGAATCACCGCGATGATCTTGCGCTTGCCCATGAACTTGGACAGCGGCACATCGCCCAGATTGACATCGACCAGCATAAAGCTGTGCGCGGTATCGCCAACGCGCGGGAAACGGCCGCCCACGCCAATCGGCTCGCCGTTGAGAAGCACTGTGGCCATGTGATGTTTCCTCCGGCTTGACATGAAAGTTTAAGAAGCGGCTCCCGCGCCATCAGTATCGACAGCGCCCCAACCGAATGCAAGTTCATGCGCCCCGGCAAGCAGTGTTCGACTAGTTCTCCACCGGGTAGAACCACTCCAGCGAATAACCGCTGGAACGCATTTCACCCAGATCGAGTTGCAGGAAGACGCGCAGATCGCCACTGGCGGGCAGGCTGGTCGGCAAGGGCGAGGTGCTGCCGTCGGCCAGTGGTGCCAGGTATTCTCGGGCCGTGAAGACCTTGCGCGCCACCACCCGCTCGCTGTCGTCGGTCAGGGTCAGTTGCAGCAAGGGCAGGGCCTGGTCATACGGCGCCATATTGCGCAGCGTCGCATTGAGTTGGATCAGGCTGGGTCGTTCCGGCAGCGATACCAGCTCATTCCATTCGTTGCGCAGCATATTCTTGCGGGCCGGCAGCGCAAGCGTGCAACCGGTCATGGCGCAAAAGCGCTGCAGCTTGGGGGCGATGCCGGGTAACTGGACGGCCAGTTCGGTGCGGTGGTGAAAGGCCAGTTGCGCCGCCAGGGCAAACAAGGCCAGCAGGGCGGGAATACTCCACAGCCAGCGCCAGGGCGAAGGACCGCCGGGGACGCGCAGCAGGGCGTCATCCTCGGCGGTGCGGATGGGGCGGTAGCCGCTATGTTCGGAGTGGATCGCAGCGGTAGCCGGGTTGAAGGCGGGCAGGGTGGCGGTACTATTGGCCCAGGCCTGGAAATGCTCGGCCGAGAATTCCTCGCCGGCCTCGGCGGGGGCGATCTCGATGACCTCGATGCCATTGCTGACCGGGGCATGCGGAAAATCATCCTCGTGTTCCGCCTGATGGTGTCCGACCGCGACCAGGACGGGCTCCATGCGAGGTTCCGGATCGGGTTCCCGTACGGGTTCGGGGTTCCGTCTTGGCTCGGGCGCGGGGCGCGGGGCCGGTACCTCGGCGACGGGTTCGCTGGCCGCCAGCTCGCTGGCAAGCTGCTGCAGGCTTTGGCTGGCCAGGCTGCTCGCGCTATCCCCTTTTTCCGCTGCCGCTGCCGCGCCCAGTTGGCTGGCCACGCTGTCCAGGCCATAGGCGTCGTCCTCGCGTTGCGCCAATGTCCTGGCAGGCGTGGGGGGCGGTGCCGGTACCGGTGCGATTATCGGTGCGGGGGCCGGGACCGGTGCGGGCGGCTCGACCGGCGTCGGGGCCGGCGTTGGAGCGGGTGCCGGCGTCGGCGCCGCTTGCCGCCCTTCGCCTTGCAGGTGGTTGACCGCGTCGAACACGAACGCGCAGCGACCGCAGCGCACCTTGCCGTCGAAGGCGCTCAGGTGGGCGTCGGTCACGCGGAAGCTGGTGCGGCAGTTGGGGCAGCGCGTTATGTGATACATGGCTCGGATTCTAACGGGCGGCGCTTAACACGCAAGCGGTACGGTTATAGACGGGTGCCGGCGATACGCACCCATCCCTCTTTTTCGGCCGAAACCGCCAAGGCGAAGCAGGGCGCGTAGAGGCTGATGATCTCGTCCGCCTGCTCGGCCAGGATGCCGGACAGCACCAGCCGGCCGCCGGGGCGGCAGCGGCTGGCCAGCAAAGGCATCAGCATTTTCAAGGGGTTGGTGAGGATATTGGCCACCACCAGGTCGTAAGTGCGCGCGGGGCATCGTCCGGCAGGAAGAAATCGGCGGCGACATGGTTCTGTTCCGCGTTCTGGCGGCTGGCGGTCATGGCTTGTGCGTCGATATCCACACCATGTGTCTCGCCGGCGCCCAATAGTTTGGCGGCAATGGCCAGGATGCCGGAGCCGCAGCCGTAATCGAGTACGCTTTCGCCCGCCCGCGTTTCGCTATCCAGCCATTGCAGGCACAACCAGGTGGTGGGATGGCTGCCTGTGCCGAACGCGAGGCCCGGGTCCAGGGCGATATTGATCGCGTCCGGCGTCGCGGCATGCCAGGTCGGGGTGATCCATAGCCGCCCAGATACCTGGATAGGGTCGAACTGCGATTGGGTCAGGCGCACCCAATCCTGTTCCTCTACCCTCGTTACGCTGTGGCGCGGCAGGGCGATACCGACCGCTTGGGCGGCCGCGCTCACCATCAGCGTGGCATCGCTATCTTCCTCCAGCAATACCACCACGACGCTTTCATCCCACAATTGTTCCAGCGGCATGCCGGGCTCGCCGAAAATGGGTTTCTCCGCAGCCGTGCCGGCGGCGGCATCCTCGATGCTGACGCTCAGTGCGCCCAGCTCGAACAAGGCGTCGGACAGGGCTTCGGCGTGGGTGGAATTGGCTTCAATGCGTAATTCTTGCCAGGGCATGGCGGACTCCGGAACGTGGAAATGACTGCGGCCGGGGGTTAAGCCCGGCCGCGGTCGATTTTAACACCTATTGGTCTTTAGACTCCGCCAGCAGGTGTTCCAGGTAGTGAATGGACGTGGCGCCCTTGATAAAACCCTTGTCGTTGAACAGGACCTGGTGCAGTGGAATATTGGTCTTGATGCCTTCCACGGCCATTTCCGAGAGGGCGATACGCATCCGCGCCATGGCCTGCTCGCGGCTATCGCCGAAAGCAATCACCTTGCCGACCATGGAATCGTAATTGGGCGGTACGGTGTAGCCTTGGTAGATATGCGAATCGACCCGGATGCCGGGGCCGCCGGGTGGATGGTAGGTGGTGATCTTGCCGGGGCTGGGGATGAACTTGAAGGGGTCCTCGGCGTTGATCCGGCACTCCATGGCATGGCCCTTGAGCACGATATCCTTCTGGGCGAAGCGCAATTGCTCGCCGGCGGCGATGCGGATCTGCTCCTGCACGATATCGATGCCGGTGATCTGCTCGGTGACGGGATGCTCCACCTGGACCCGGGTGTTCATTTCGATAAAGTAGAACTCGCCATTCTCGAACAGGAATTCGAAGGTGCCGGCGCCGCGGTAATTGATGCGGCGGCAGGCTTCGGCGCAGGCTTCGCCTACGCGTTTGCGCTGTTTATCGGTTATACCCGGGGCGGGCGCTTCCTCGATCACCTTCTGGTGGCGGCGTTGCATGGAGCAATCGCGTTCGCCCAGGTAGATCGCATGGCCATACTCGTCGGCCAGGATCTGGATTTCGATATGGCGCGGGTTCTCCAGGAACTTCTCCATATACACGGTCGGGTTGCCGAAAGCCGCCCCCGCTTCGTTGCGGGTCATGTCTACGGACTTGATCAGCTCATCTTCGCTGCGCACCACCCGCATGCCGCGACCACCGCCACCGCCGGCGGCCTTGATGATGACCGGATAGCCGACCTTGCGGCCGATCTTCAGCATCTCTTCCGGATCATCCGGCAGCGCGCCGTCCGAGCCCGGCACGCAGGGGACGCCGGACGCCTTCATGGCATCCTTGGCGCTGACCTTGTCGCCCATCAGCCGGATCGATTCGGGCCGGGGGCCGATAAAGACAAAGCCGCTCTGCTCGACCCGTTCGGCGAAATCGGCGTTCTCGCTGAGGAAGCCATAACCGGGGTGGATGGCCTGGGCGTCGGTGACCTCGGCGGCGGCGATGATCGCCGGAATATTCAGGTAGGACAGCGGGCTGGGCGCCGGTCCGATGCAGACCGACTCATCGGCCAGTTTCACATACTTGGCCTCGCGGTCGACTTCAGAGTGGACCACGACAGTCTTGATGCCCATTTCGCGGCAGGCGCGTTGAATGCGCAACGCGATTTCGCCGCGATTGGCGATCAGAATTTTTTCAAACATGGATCAACTCCGTGAGGGGTGAGGGAGACGGCGGGCAGGCGCGCATGGCGCGCCGGAATGGGCCCGCTGGACACCTCACAGAATTCAGCCGATCACGAACAAGGGTTCGCCATATTCCACCGGCGAGCCATTTTCGACCAGGATGGCTTTCACTACGCCAGACGTCTCGGCTTCGATCTCGTTCAGCAGCTTCATGGCCTCGATAATGCAAAGGGTATCGCCCACGTTGACCTGCTGGCCCACTTCCACGAAGTTCTTTGCGCCAGGGCTGGCGGCGCGATAGAAGGTGCCGACCATGGGCGACTTCAGAACGGTGCCTTCGGGCAGGCCGTTGCCGGCCGGCGCGGCTTCGGCGGCGCCCGCAACCGAAGCGGGGGCCGCGGCAGGCGCCGCGCCCATGCTGTAATGCTGCATGGGAGGCTGCGCATACATGATCGGTGCATTTTGCGACACGCGGGTAATGCGTACCCGTTCTTCCCCTTCCGTCACCTCGATCTCGGCAATGCCGGATTCCTCTACGAGGTCGATCAGCTTTTTGAGCTTACGTAGATCCATGCCCGTTCCCTTTTTAGGTTTTAGTCTTTGTTGATTGCCGGCCGCCGTGCTTCAGGCCGGGGTCTGGCGATTCAGAAAGTCAATGGCGTGGTCGAGCGCATAGCCGTAACCGGCGGCGCCTAGACCACAGATAACACCCTGCGCGAGGTCCGAAAAAAAGGAGTGGTGCCGAAATGGCTCGCGCGCATGGACGTTGGAGAGATGGACTTCGATAAATGGCAGTTTGACCGCCGCCAACGCATCGCGCAGCGCAACGCTGGTGTGGGTGAAGGCGGCGGGATTGATGATCACGAAGCCGGTGCCATCGTCGAAAGCCGCGTGAACGCGTTCGATCAAGGCAGCTTCGCTATTGCTCTGAAAGCTATGGCAGCGCAGCCCAGCCGCACCCGCTCGCTGGGCGAGGCGGGTGTCGATGCTGGCAAGGGTGTCCGCGCCGTAGTATTGTGGCTCGCGGCGACCCAGCATATTCAGATTGGGGCCGTGCAGTACCAGAATATCTTGGTGCTGTCCAGCCAAATTGTGCGGTGTCGGCTGTGTCATGGCGGCGAGTTTGCCGCAGATAGCAGCACGTTGTCTACCGATCGGCGAAAGTTCGGTCAAGCGTCCGCTTGAATATTTCTATGGCATGTTGCGAAAATGCAAGCGAAACCGAGATTTTATCAGGGTTTCCCCTTAGCTTGCCGCCTGAATGGAATTCGCACAGTGAGCCAAAGGATGTGGCGAGCCGGCTGTTATAATGCCGCGCTTCCCCCGTCCAAGCCGTTTCTCTCGCATGCAATTATCCGATTTCGATTACGCCCTGCCCGAGCACCTGATCGCCCAGTTTCCGCCGGCCGTGCGCGGCGGGAGCCGATTGCTGCATCTGCCGGCCCAGGGCGGGACGTTCGACCGTCACTTCGCCGATCTGCCGGATCTGCTGCGGGCCGGTGATCTGCTGGTCTTGAACGATACGCGCGTGATCAAGGCGCGCTTGCTGGGGCAAAAGGCGAGCGGCGGGCAGGTCGAAGCGCTGATCGAGCGGGTGAGCGATGAATTCGAAGCCCTGGCCCAGGTCCGGGCCAGCAAGTCGCCCAAGCCCGGTAGCGTGCTGATATTCGGCGGGCGTTGGCGGGCGCATATGCTGGCGCGCGAAGGGGAGTTCTTCCGCCTGCGTTTCGAAGCGCCGGTGTTGGATGTGCTGGAGGCGGCAGGCGCCTTACCCTTGCCACCTTATATCGAGCATCGTCCCGACGCTTCCGATGACGAGCGCTATCAGACGGTTTTTTCCCGCGAGCCGGGCGCGGTTGCCGCGCCCACCGCGGGCCTGCATTTTACCGAGGCGATGTTCGCGGCCTTGGCGGAACGCGGCATTGCCCATGCCAGGCTGACCTTGCACGTGGGTGCCGGTACTTTCCAGCCGGTGCGGGTCGATAACTTGGCTGAGCATCGCATGCACCACGAGCGCTACCAGATTCCGGCCGAGACCCTGGCCGCCATCCGGGCGACGCGCGAGCGCGGCGGCAGGGTGATTGCCGTGGGTACCACCAGCCTGCGCGCCATGGAGGCGGCCTGCCAGGACGGCGATTTCGCTGCGCCGGAGGGCGATACCGATATCTTTATCACGCCGGGCTATGCGTTTCGCGCGGTGGATGCCCTGCTGACCAATTTCCACCTGCCCAAGTCCACCCTGCTGATGCTGGTGTCGGCTTTTGCCGGCTACGAGCGGATTCAGGCGGCGTATCGCCATGCGGTCGAGCACGAGTATCGTTTCTTTAGTTATGGCGATGCGATGCTGCTGGAGCGGCGCTGATCAAGATCGCCATGTCGGCCGAGAAAGCCGGAAATACGGCATTTTTGGCGCGCATTTGTCGGAATGGCGCCAGGCGGCCTACTTATTCGCTATGCCTGGCCGTAAAAAAACGTGAATCACCTGCCATAATCCTTCCATGTCCGCTGTAGCCAACCCGCCGCGCGTGGCTTTTCTGCCGCGCAATGAAAAGGGCCGCGATTTTGTCGTGGGGGATCTGCACGGCTGCCGGCGGGACCTGGAAGTCCTGCTGGTCGCGGCCGGCTTCAATCCGCCGGGCGGGGATCGCTTGTTCGCGACCGGCGACCTGGTGGATCGCGGGCCGGACGCCATGGGCTGCCTCAAGCTGCTGACGCAGCCCTGGTTCTACAGCGTATTGGGCAATCACGAACAGATGCTGCTCAATGCCATGGGCGGCGACGACGCCGCCATCGCGCTGTCGGTGGCCAATGGCGGCGGCTGGGCGCTGGGCGGCATACTCAGCCACGACCCCGCGCTGCAGGCGGCCACCAAGGTGGTGGAGCGGCTGCCGCACGTGCTGGTGGTGGGGCCGGGCACGCCGGAGCGATTCAACCTGGTGCATGCGGCGCTGCTGCAATCGCCGGCGGATATGGCGCTCTACCGCGATGCCGATCTGGATGCCCGTCTGCTGCATGCCGACGAAAAAGCCTGCGAGCGCCTGATCTGGAGCCGGTCGCTGGCGGAGGCGGCCGCCATTGCCGCCGTGGCGCAGCGCGGCTCGACTTGGCGGGAAGGGCTGTCGCTGACCTATTGCGGCCATAATCCCGTCCCGTTTCCCATCATCTTCGAATCGCATTGCCATATCGATACCGGTGCGGGTTACGAGGGCAATGTGGACGTCAACCGGGTCGATAGCGGTGTGCCCATGCGGCTGACCCTGGCCGAGCACCATGGCGGCGACCCGATCTTCTATACCCGATAGAATACGGCGGGCCGAGTCGATTCGTCCGGCCGTGCTCGCCGATCTACTTATATACCCGGCAGTTTCAATTATCGCGGACCTGGGTCCGTGAATATCCCGTAACCGCGCCTCGGACTGTGTTTCCGTTCGCGCAAGGAGTTCCAGCTATGCCGGATAACGGCTTGAAATTCACCCTCAAGACCACCAGCCATGGTGCGCGGCGCGGTAGCGTCGAGCTGAACCACGGCACGGTGGAAACGCCGGTCTTTATGCCGGTGGGTACCTACGGCACCGTCAAGGCGATGGCGCCGAACGAATTGAATGAAATGGGTGCGCAGATCGTGCTGGGCAATACCTTCCATCTCTGGCTGCGGCCGGGTTTGGAGGTGGTGGCTAAGCATGAGGGGCTGCACCGCTTCATGGGCTGGGACAAGCCCATCCTGACCGACTCGGGCGGTTTCCAGGTATTTAGCCTGGGTGCATTGCGCAAGATCACCGAGGAGGGCGTGAAGTTCCAGTCGCCCGTCAATGGCGACAGGCTGTTCCTGACGCCGGAGGAGTCTATGCGCATCCAGACGGTGCTCAACTCCGACATCGTGATGATCTTCGACGAATGCACCCCGTATCCGGCCGACGAGCAGACTGCCGCCATCTCCATGCGGCTGTCGGCGCGCTGGGCGCGGCGTTCGCGCGACGAGTTCGACCGGCAGCAAAATCCCAACGCGCTGTTCGGCATCGTCCAGGGCGGCATGCATGAGCGCTTGCGCGAAGAGAGCCTGGCCGGATTGGAAGAGATCGGTTTTCATGGCTATGCCATCGGCGGATTGAGCGTGGGCGAACCCAAGGAGGAATTCACCCGCATCCTGGCCCATACCGCCCCGCGCCTGCCGGTGGACAAGCCGCGCTATCTGATGGGCGTGGGTACGCCCGAAGACCTGGTGTACGGCGTGTCGCAGGGGATCGATATGTTCGATTGCGTCATGCCCACCCGCAATGCCCGCAACGGCTGGCTGTTCACCCGCTGGGGCGATGCCAAGGTCAAGAATGCCCGCTACAAGGACGATGTACGGCCGCTGGACGAAAGTTGCGGCTGCTATGCCTGCAGTAATTTCAGCCGCGCCTATCTACATCATTTGTTCCGCACTGGTGAAATTCTGGGTGCTCGCCTCAATACTATCCACAACCTCTTTTACTACCAGTGGTTGATGGCCGAGATGCGGACCGCTATTGAAGCGGACCAGTTCGACCAGTTCGTAGTGCGTTTCCATGCCGAGCGAGCTCGCGGTATTGCCTGAGTAAGCAGCTGGGTCCCATAAGAATTCGCGCCGGCACGAAATAGCCGGCGGTAGATTTTGCGGCCGGGCAGGGCTAGAATGCGCGGCTCGTTTTTCCAATGCTTACCGGGATTTACCCCATGCTGATTACCCCCGCTTACGCCGCAGGCCCCGCCCAGCCGGCAGGCTTCGATCTAATGTCTTTCGCGCCGATGGTCGTGATCTTCGTGCTGTTCTATTTCCTGCTGATCCGTCCGCAGCAAAAGAAGCTGAAGGAACAACGCGCCATGATCGATGCCATCGCCAAGGGCGATGAGGTGGTGACCACCGGCGGCATGCTGGCCCGCGTGGCCAAGGCCGGCGATGAGTACCTGACCCTGGAAGTGGCCAATGGCGTTGAATTGGTCGTTCAGCGCGGCGCGATTGCCGCCAAGCTGGAAAAAGGTACGCTGAAAGCGCAGCGATAAGATTTGTCACGGGCGGCCAGTCGGTCGCCCGTTCTCTATCCGGCATCGTGCCGTACGGGTTCCCCTGCCATGAATCGTTATCCTATCTGGAAGTATGCGCTTGTCCTGATCGCCCTGGCGGCAGGCTTGTTCTATACGCTGCCCAACTATTACGCGGACAGTCCGGCGGTGCAGGTTGCCGGTGCCCGTTCGTCCGTCAAGGTCGATCTGGACACCTTGCAGCAGGTCGAAAAGACCCTGGCTGCAGCGGGCATGCCCACCACCGGGGGCTTCCTCGAAGGCAACAGCCTGAAGGTGAAGTTCAAGGATGCGGAGACGCAGCTGCACGCGCGCGCCCTGATCCAGGAAAAACTGGGCGACAACTATGTGGTAGCGCTCAATATGGTGTCGACCACGCCGGCCTTCATGGCCAGCTTGGGCGCCAAGCCGATGAATCTGGGTCTGGACTTGCGCGGCGGTGTGCATTTCACCCTGCAGGTGGATATGAAGGCGGCTACCGACAAGGCGTTCGAGCGTCTGGCCGGCGATGTGCGGCGTGAGCTGAAGGACAAGAAGATCCGCGCCGGCACGGTCCGCCGGCTGGGCGAAAGCGTGGAAGTGCAGCTGCGCGATGAAGCGACCGCCAAGGAAGCCCGCAGCGCCATCGAGCGCAGCATGCCGCAGGTGCTGATCCGCCAGGACAGCGGCAACAAGCTCAGGCTGGACCTGAGCGACACCGAGCGGCAGCGCATCCAGACCGATGCAGTCAAACAGAATATCGCGACCCTGAACAAGCGGGTCAACGAGCTGGGTACGGCCGAGCCCATCATCCAGCAGCAAGGCGCCGACCGTATCGTGGTGCAGTTGCCGGGCGTGCAGGACACCGCTCGCGCCAAGGATATCCTGGGCCGCCAGGCCACCCTGGAAGTCCGCATGGTGGAAGAAGACCCCGCCAAGCTGGCCGAAGCGGAAGCCGGCAACGTGCCTACCGGTTATGAGTTGATGGAAGAAGTGGATAGCCGCGGCAACCGGCCCATCCTGGTCCGTAACGAAGTGGAACTGACCGGCGATAACATCAACGGCGCACAGGTGGACTTCGACGAGCAGAACCAGCCGGCCGTGCTGATCTTCCTGGATTCGATGGGCGCGAATATCTTCCGCCAATTGACCCACGACAATATCGGTAAGCGCATGGCCATGATCCTGGTGGAAAAGGGCAAGGGCATGGTGGTGACCGCGCCGGTCATCCGTGGCGAAATCGGTGGCGGCCGCGTGCAGATCACCGGCGCCATGACTTCGGCGGATGCCAACGATACGGCCCTGCTGCTGGGCGCCGGTTCGCTGGCGGCGCCGATGACCTTTGTCGAGGAACGCACCATCGGTCCTAGCCTGGGCAAGGAGAATATCGAAAAGGGCTTCAAATCCACCCTGTACGGTTTTACCGCCATCGTCGTGTTCATGCTGGTCTACTACCGCATGTTCGGCTTTACCGCCGCCTTCGCGCTGGGCGCCAACCTGCTGTTCCTGATGGCCTTGCTCGGTTCGCTGCACGCTACGCTGACCCTGCCCGGCATTGCCGCCATTGCCCTGGCGCTGGGTATGGCAATCGACTCGAACGTGCTGATCAACGAGCGTATCCGCGAGGAAATCCGCAACGGCGCGCCGCCGCAGACCGCCATCAAGGCTGGCTATGAGCACGCCTGGGATACGATTCTCGACTCCAATATCACCACCTTTATCGCCGGTATCTCGCTGCTGATCTTCGGTTCGGGCGCGGTACGCGGCTTTGCCGTGGTGCATTGTCTCGGTATCGTGACCTCGATGTTCTCTTCCGTGGTGGTGTCGCGCGCCCTGGTCAACCTGATCTACGGCTATCGCCGCAAGGTCGGAAAACTCGCCGTTTAAGCAGGAAGTACAACATGCTGGAAATGTTCCACTTCAAAAAAGACGTCCCGTTCATGAGTTACGGGAAGTTGACCACGATCTTCTCGCTCGTGACCTTTTTGCTGGCGGTGTTCTGCCTGTTCTGGCGGCCCCTCAACCTGAGCGTGGAATTCACCGGCGGTACCGTGCTGGAAGTCCGCTACAGCCAGGCGGCCCAGCTCGAAAAGGTTCGCGAGGAAGTCGAAGCGCTGAATATCGGCGGCCTGCACAAGGAAGTCCAGGTCCAGGCGCTCGATACCCCGCGCGATGTGATGATCCGTCTGCCCAGCGTCAAGGGCACCACCAGCGCGCAGGTGTCCGAGCAGGTGATGACGGCCTTGAAAAAGCGCGATCCCCAGGTCGAGCGGCGCAAGGTCGAGTTCATCGGTCCGCAGGTGGGCGAGGAGCTGGTCAGCAATGGCCTGCTCGCCCTGGTCATGGTCTGCGTCGGCATCATCATCTACCTGGCCATCCGCTTCGAATGGCGTTTCGCGGTATCGGCCATCCTGGCCAACCTGCATGACGTGGTGATCATCCTGGGCGTGTTCGCCTTCTTCCAGTGGGAGTTTTCGCTGACCGTGCTGGCCGCGTGCCTGGCGGTACTCGGTTACTCGGTCAATGAGTCGGTGGTGGTGTTCGACCGGATCCGCGAAAACTTCCGCAAGGCCAGCCTGCGCGGTAAGTCCGTGCCCGAAGTTATCGACAACGCCATCACCACCACCATGAGCCGTACCGTGATCACCCACGGCTGTACCGAAATGATGGTGCTGTCCATGCTGTTCATCGGCGGTCCAGCACTGCATGGTTTTGCCATGGCGTTGACCATCGGCATCGTATTCGGCATCTACTCTTCCGTGCTGGTCGCATCTCCGCTGCTATTGCTATTCGGCGTGACGCGCGAGAACATGATCAAGACGGTCAAGTCCAAGGAAGAAGCCGTCGTCTGATTCACCGGCCGGCCATAGTGCCGGCCGTTTTACACTGGACTGTCGTGGACTACTCTTTCATCAATATCCTGCTGCATCTCGATCAGTTCCTGGCCATCCTGGTCAGCCAGTATGGCGTCTGGATCTACCTGATCCTCTTCCTGGTGGTGTTCTGCGAAACCGGCGTGCTGGTCTTGCCTTTCCTGCCGGGTGATTCGCTGCTGTTCGTGGCGGGCGCGGTAGCGGCCCAGGGCGATATGAATCCCTATCTGCTGGCGGTGTGCCTGATGTCGGCCGCCATTCTGGGCGATAGCACCAACTACCTGGTCGGCCGGCGCGCGGGTAGCGCCTTGTTCCGCAAGGAATCGCGCTTTATCCGCCGCGACTACCTGGAACGTACCCAGGCTTTCTATGCCCGCCACGGCGGCAAGACGGTGGCCCTGGCGCGCTTTGTACCGATCGTCCGTACCTTCGCGCCCTTCGTGGCGGGGATGGCCGAAATGCCTTACCGCAAGTTCCTTACCTTCAGCGTGGTCGGCTCGATCGTCTGGGTGGGTTCGCTGGTCACGGTGGGCTATCAGTTCGGCCAGGTGGAATTCATTCGCAAGAATTTGTCGCTGATCGCCATCATCGGCTTGTCGGCGGCGGTGATCCCGGCCGTGCTGGGCATGCTCAGCCAATACCTGCGCTCGATGCGGCGGGCTAATTGAGTCATGGCGGAAGAAGTCTTCTACACCGACAAGTCGCAGGTCAAACGCGCGTTCGAGCGCTCGGCCGTCTCTTACGATGGCGCCGCCGTGCTGCAACGGGAAGTCGCCGATCGCATGCTGGAGCGGCTGGACCTGGTCAAGCTTGCGCCCCGGCGCATGCTGGATGCCGGTAGCGGCACCGGTTATGCCGGCCCCACCTGCGTAGCCGCTTCAAGGATGCGCGCTTGCTGGAGCTGGATCTTGCCCTCTCCATGCTGCGCGTCGCCGCCGGCAAGGTCGGTTTGCTGGGCCGGGTGTTCGGCAAGGCCAATTGGCAGGTATGCGCCGACCTGGAGACGCTGCCGCTGGCCGATGCTTCGGTCGAGCTGGTCTGGTCCAGCCTGGCCATCCAGTGGCTGAACGAGCCTGACCGCGCCTTCCGTGAGTTCCACCGGGTGCTGCAGCCGGAAGGGCTGTTGATGTTCAGTACCTTCGGGCCCGATACGCTGCTGGAACTCAAGCAGTCGTTCGGCCAGGCCGATCAACGGCCGCACGTGAACCGCTTTATCGATATGCACGACCTGGGCGATGCCCTGTCGCACGCGGGTTTTTCGGCGCCGGTCATGGATATGGAAAAGATCGTGCTGACCTACGCCGACGTGAAGGCGGTGATGCGCGATCTGAAAGCGATCGGCGCCCACAATGTGGCGGTGGGGCGCGGCCGTGGCCTGTTCGGCAAGGCGGCCTTCGCACGTGCCTGCGACGCCTATGAGCACTTGCGCCGCGACGGCAAGTTGCCGGCCACCTACGAGGTGGTCTATGGTCATGCTTGGAAACCGCAACCCCAGCCGCAGCAACTGGCGGATGGCCGCCAAATCATAGAATTTCGTCCTCGCCCTAAACTGTGAACGGCTATTTCATCACTGGCACCGATACCGAAGTTGGCAAGACCGTTGCCACCTGCGCGATGTTGCGCGCGGCGGTATCGGCAGGCTACCGCGCGGTCGGCATGAAGCCGCTGGCGGCCGGTTGCGCGCTCAATCCCATGGGTTGGCTGGATAACGAGGATGTACTGGCGCATGCCGCGGCCGGCAATGTGGCGGTGGGGCGCGAGCTGGTCAATCCCTATGCCTTCTACCCGCCTATCTCGCCGCACTTGGCTGCCCGCGCGGCCGGGGTGGATATCGATTTTCCGCTGATCCGGCGCTGCTATGATGAACTGGCCGGACAAGCCGATCTGGTGCTGGTGGAAGGGGCGGGCGGCTGGCTGGCGCCGCTGGACGATAGCCGCAGCATGGCCGATCTGGCCATCGATCTCGGCCTGCCGGTCATCCTGGTGGTAGGTCTGCGGCTCGGTTGCCTCAACCATGCCATGCTGACCGCTCAGGCCATCCGCGCCGCCGGCGTGGAACTGGCCGGCTGGGTGGCGAATTGCGTCGATCCGGATATGTTGTCGCCAGCCGACAATCTTGCGTATTTGAAGCAACAGTTGCCTGCGCCCCTGCTTGGACTGGTTCCTCACCTCGGCGGCGAACAAAAAGCCGAGTCGAATCAAGAGCAAATGCTCGATTTCATACCCAAAACGCTTATCAAATAAGGACTTCGGCCAGATTGGGTCGTTGAGCCTACCCAGTTCCTCTGATAGCATTCATGCGACTTTTTGCCGCAGGTCTTGATTCGCGTCAAGTACCGCGTCGAAACGACGACGCCGGGGCTCACCGGTGCGGAGGGAAACGACGCTCGCGTCCGCGGGCGTGCCGTCATGGGGACATTAATGAAGAACCGCGTATCCAGATCGCTTGCCGGCTTATCCGCCGCGGTCAGCCTCTCGGCTTTCGCCGACTATCAGCTTAATCTGCAAACTCCGGTTACCAAGGTAGCGCAGGATGTGTACGACCTGCACACTTTGCTGCTCTATATCTGCGGCGGCATCTTCGTCGTGGTCTTCGGGGTGATGTTCTACTCCATCTTCAAGCATCGCAAGGCAGCTGGCCATAAAGCGGTCAACTTCCACGAAAGCACCACGGTCGAACTGATCTGGACCATCATCCCCGCACTGATCCTGGTCGCCATGGCCTGGCCCGCGACCCGCGTGGTCCTGGAGCAAAAGGATACCAGCGGCGCGGACATGACCATCAAGGTCACCGGCTATCAATGGAAATGGGGCTACGATTACCTCGATGAAGGCGTAAGCTTCCATAGCCGCCTGGTGACGCCGCAAGTGCAGTACGAAAATTTCGGCGGCGAGAAACCCGTCCGCAACGAGAACTATTTGCTGGAAGTGGACAACCCCGTGGTGGTGCCGGTAGGCAAGCGGGTACGCCTGTTGCTGACCGCGAACGATGTGATCCACGCCTGGTGGGTACCGGCCTTCAGCGTCAAGCAGGATGCGATTCCCGGCTTTATCCGCGACACCTGGTTCAAGGCCGACAAGGAAGGCGTCTATCGTGGCCAGTGCGTGGAGCTGTGCGGCAAGGACCACGGCTTCATGCCTATCGTCGTGCATGTGGTGTCGGACGAGAAATACAAGGTCTGGGTGGACGAGCAGAAAAAGAAGATGGCCGCCAACCAGGACGATCCCAACAAGGTTTGGACCATGCCGGACATGATGGCGCGCGGTCAGAAGGTGTATGAAGCCAATTGCGCGGTCTGCCACAAGTCGGACGGCAAGGGGCAGGGCGCCTTCCCTGCGCTGGATGGTTCCAAGATGGCGAGCGACAAGGCGCAAAAGGCCGACCATATCGCCATGGTATTGGTTGGCAAGAACGCCATGCCTAGCTGGTCCAAGACGCTCTCGGACACCGAACTGGCTGCGGTGATCACCTATGAGCGCAATGCCTGGGGCAACAAGACCGGCGACCTTCTGCAACCGGCCGAAATCAAGGCCGCCCGCAAGTGATTGCCGGATAGCGAGGAAGAATAATGACCACTACCATCCACTCCCCCGATCACGCCCATGACCACGATCATGCGCACGATCACCCCACCGGCCTGGCGCGTTGGCTGACGGCGACCAACCACAAGGACATCGGTACGCTGTACCTGTGGTTCTCCTTCATCATGTTCCTGACCGGCGGCGTCATGGCGCTGTGCATCCGGCTGGAGCTGTTCCATCCGGGCCTGCAGTTCTTCAAGCCGGAATTGTTCAATCAGTTCACCACCCTGCACGGCATCATCATGGTGTTCGGCGCCATCATGCCGGCCTTCACCGGCCTGATGAACTGGCAGATCCCGCTGATGATAGGCGCGCCCGACATGGCGTTCGCCCGGATGAACAACTGGTCGTTCTGGCTGTTGCCGCCGGCCGCCCTGTTGCTGATGATCAGCTTTGTCGTGCCCGGCGGTGCGGCTGCCGCGGGCTGGACCCTGTATGCCCCGCTGGCGACGCAGATGGGCATGGGCATGGACCTGACCATCTTCGCCATCCATATCATGGGCATCTCGTCCATCATGGGCGCCATCAATATCGTCACCACCATCCTCAATATGCGCGCGCCCGGCATGACGCTGATGAAGATGCCGATGTTCTGCTGGACCTCGCTGATCACCGCCTATCTGCTGATTGCCGTGATGCCGGTGCTGGCGGGCGCGGTGACCATGGTGCTGACCGACCGCCATTTCGGTACCAACTTCTTCAATGCCGCCGGTGGCGGTGACCCAGTGCTCTACCAGCACGTATTCTGGTTCTTCGGCCACCCCGAGGTCTACATCATGGCGCTGCCGGCTTTCGGCGTGGTCAGCCAGGTGATCCCGGCCTTCGCGCGCAAGCCGCTGTTCGGCTACCACTCGATGGTCTACGCCACGTCCTCGATCGCCATCCTGTCCTTCATGGTGTGGGCGCACCATATGTATACGACCGGCATGCCGGCGACCGCCCAGATCTTCTTTATGTTCGCCACCATGCTGATCGCGGTGCCGACCGGCGTGAAGGTGTTCAACTGGATCGCCACGATGTGGCAGGGCTCGATGACGTTCGAGACGCCCATGCTGTTTGCCATCGGCTTCGTCTGCCTGTTCACCTTCGGCGGCATGTCCGGCGTGGTGCTGTCGGTGGCCGCGGTGGATATCCAGCTGCAGGATACCTATTACGTGGTGGCTCACTTCCACTATGTGCTGGTGGCCGGCGCCCTGTTCTCGCTGTTCTCGGCGGTCTACTACTGGCTGCCGAAGTGGTGCGGGTTCATGTACAACGAAACCCGCGGCAAGGTGCATTTCTGGTGGTCCATGATCGCCTTCAACGTGACCTTCTTCCCCATGCACTTCCTGGGCCTGGCCGGTATGCCGCGCCGTATTCCGGACTATGGCGTGCAATTCACCGAGTTCAACTCGATGGCCTCGGTCGGTGCCTTCGCCTTCGGCCTGGCGCAGATCTACTTCCTGTTCTTCGTGCTGCTGCCCACCCTGCGTGGCGGTGCCGGTGCGGCGCCTCAGCGGCCATGGGAAGGTGCGCATACCCTGGAGTGGGAAGTGCCGTCGCCGGCGCCGTTCCACACCTGGGAAGCGCCTCCCAGCAAGGAGCTGGTCGATGAACTTGCCGCCAAGCAGATGCTGCATTGAACCGGCTTAGGCAGACCGCTCCCATGCAACGCACGCGTACCGTCCTGATCTTGTCCAGCGTGGCCCTGGTGTTCGCGCTGGGCTATATCGCCCGTCATCTGTTGCTGGGGCGCTGAGGCCGGTATGCATGCAAGCGTTCGCGCCGAAAACCGGCGCCTGTTAAGCAAGCTGGCCGTGATCGCGGTGGGCATGTTCGCCTTCGGTTATGCCCTGGTGCCGTTCTACGAGCAGATCTGCAAGGTGACCGGCATCAATAACCTGCTCAAGCCGGACGTGGCGGTCAATACCCAGGTGGATAGCGCGCGCTGGATCACCGTCGAGTTCGACGCCAATCTGCGTGGCGACCTGCCTTGGCGGTTCAAGCCGGAGCAGACCCGCATCAAGCTGCATCCCGGCCAGATGGCCAACGTGGTGTACGACGTGGAAAACACCAGCGGACGTACCATCGTCGGGCAGGCCGTACCGAGTTACGGCCCCTCCGTCGCGGCACAGTATTTCAAGAAACTGGAATGTTTCTGTTTTACCCAGCAGACCTTCAAGCCCGGCGAAAAGCGCCGGATGCCGGTGAGCTTCGTCGTGGACGCGGGCCTGCCGAACGAGGTGGAAGTCATCACGCTGTCCTACAGCTTCTTTGAAGTTGCCGGCACAGCCAAACCGGGGGCATAGCGATCATGGGCGAGCAGGAAAAGGGCAGTCTCAACCCCCTGCGCGCAGTGGGCACCGTGCTGTCGGCTTTTATCGGGATACGCCGTGGCAAGGATTCGAAGGAAGCCCTGACCAGGTTGCGGCCGGTGCAGATCATCCTGGCCGCCCTGCTGTGCGCGGGATTGTTGATATTCGGTCTGTTGACCCTGGTACGCAGCATCACGAGCCACTAATCCGTCGTAAAGCATTTTTCATCCACGGGGAGCCCCCGCGCGATGTCGGCTAATAATAGGGAGTAGACAATATGGCAACGCATCAACCGGATTACTTCGTGCCTCACCCGTCGAAGTGGCCGCTCGTCGGGTCTTTCGCGCTGTTCTTTATCGGCTTGGGTGCGGCGCTGGCCGTCAACTCGGTGGGCCTGGGCGGCTACTCGCTGGCGTTGGGGTTCGGCATCCTGCTGTATATGCTGTTCGGCTGGTTCGGCGATGTGATCCGCGAATCCGAGGGCGGCGTGTACTCCAAGCGGGTGGATCTGTCGTTCCGCTGGGGCATGGGCTGGTTTATCTTCTCCGAGGTCATGTTCTTCGCCGCCTTCTTCGGCACCCTGTTCTATCTACGGACCATTTCGGTGCCCGAGCTGGGCAATATGGAGCACAAGCTGCTCTGGCCCGATTTCACGGCGGTCTGGCCCACCTCGGTGGCGCCGAATGGCACGGCGCCGTATGAAGTCATGGCGCCATGGGGGCTGCCGGCCTGGAATACGCTGATCCTGCTGACCTCGGGCGTGACCTTGACTTATGCACACTGGGGCATGATGAAGAACAACCGCACCCAGCTGAAGCTGGGCCTGCTGGTTACCGTGCTCCTGGGTGCGCTGTTCCTGGGCCTGCAAGTCTACGAATACGCCCATGCCTGGGGCCATATGGGCCTGACGATGGCGTCCGGCGTCTATGGCGCGTCGTTCTATATGATGACCGGCTTCCACGGCATGCATGTATTCATCGGCGCCCTGATGCTGGCCGTGATGCTGTTGCGTTCCAACAAGGGTCACTTCAGCGCCGAGCACCACTTCGCCTTTGAAGCCGCCGCCTGGTACTGGCACTTCGTGGACGTGGTCTGGCTGATCCTGTTCGTCTTCGTGTACTGGCTGTAAAACGGTTCGCGGACAGCAAATGGTGCGGCTGCTGGCCGCACCATTTGCTTTCAGGCTTTAATACACGCCGTGCGGTTGTATCAGGCCGAACTTTTGCGCCAGCATCAACATGGCGAACAGGGCGACCGATAGGCCCACCCGGACGGTCAGTGCCTTGACGATGCGGTCCGATGGGCCTTTGTGACGAATCAGCGCCAGCATGGCACTACCCAGTGCCACCAGGATGCCGAGGATCAGTACGACAACGATGATTTTCATATAGGTCCACTAGCCGTAGCGAAAGCCACGAGTGTAGTAGTCTCTCCCATTTTTCCGCCAGCTGTTCTCGATGCCCCTGCGCCGTCCCCGTCTACTGATCCTGCTCGTGACCGTTCTGTTCGTGGCACTTACGCTACGGCTGGGCCTATGGCAGCTGGGCAAGGCCCAGCACAAACGCGCGCAGGCGGAACGAATGGCTTCGTTGGACAAGCAAGCGCCGCTGCCTTGGCAGGGCGAACTCGGCCCCACGGTCTGGTTGCAAAGTTTCAAGGTCAGCGGCCAATGGCGGCCGCAAGGCCAGATCTACCTGGACAACCGCATCGAGCAGGGACGCGCCGGCTTTCATGTGCTGGCGCCGCTGGAACTGGCCGACGGCCGCTGGCTCCTGGTCAATCGCGGCTGGCTGCCCAAGACCGTCGGCCAGCAGCCTGAAGTGCCGCTGCCGCTCGGCCGGGTCGAATTGACCGTACGCATGAACAATCCCACCCAGCGCTATCTGGAGCTGGCCAAGACCACCGATGCCGGGCCGGTCTGGCAGAACCTGGACTGGCCGCGCTACCGCAAGCTGGCCGGTGCGCCGGTGGTGGACGTGCTGGCCTTCCAGTTGGACGGCAGCGATAAGCTATCGCGCAACTGGCCCGTGCCCGACCTGGGGGCGGACAAGAATTTCGGCTATGCCGGCCAATGGTTTCTTTTCGCGGCCCTGGCGGTCGTACTGTTTGTCATCTTGCATTGGAAGCGCCGCGACACATGACCGTTACCGTTACTTCTCCCGCTCCCAGCCAAGGCCGGCGAATCCTGCTGATCATGATCGCCATCACCATTGCCCCGGTGCTGGCCTCGTATCTGACGTATTACTTCTGGCGCCCGGCCGGTGGCAAGACCTATGGGCAGCTGCTGGAAATCCATCCGGTGGCGGAGTTCAGCCAGCGCAAATTGTCGGGCGAGCCGGCCAGCCTGGCCGAGCTGAAGGGCAAATGGGTGCTGGTGACGGTTGCCGGCGGCGACTGCGCCGCTGCTTGCCAGGCCACTTTGCATGCCTTGCGGCAATACCGGGTGGCGCAGGGCAAGTATATGGGCAAGGTCGAGCGGCTTTGGCTGGTCAACGATGCCGCCGTACCCTCCGCCCAAGCCATTGCTGCCGCCGAAGGGGCGCGTGTGCATCGCGCGCTGGCACCCGTGCCGCTGCCCGGCGACCAGGCCGGCGCCGTCTACCTGATCGACCCCTTGGGCAACCAGGTGATCCGCTACGGGCGTGAAGCCGAGCCGGTCAAGGTCATCAAGGAACTGGGCAAGTTCCTGAAGAACAACGAAAACCTGGGTTGAGACCATGTTCCGCAAACTAGCCCTGCTGGCTGCAGTCTGGACCTTTTGTGTGGTCGTACTGGGTGCCTACGTCCGCCTGTCCGATGCCGGCCTCGGTTGTCCGGACTGGCCAGGTTGTTATGGCAAGGTGACGCCGCACCATGCCATGGAAGAGATCCGCACCGCCCAGGCCGACCAGCCGCACGGACCGGTAAGCCTGGACAAGGCCTGGAAGGAGATGGTGCACCGCTATCTCGCCAGCGCCCTGGGCTTGTTGGTGCTGATCCTGGCGGTATTGGCCGTGCGTCAGCGCGACCGTTTGCAGCAGTCGCCGCTGCTGATCATCCTGACTTTTTTCGTGGTCTGTTTCCAGGGCGCGCTGGGCGCCTGGACGGTAACCATGCTGCTTAAGCCGGCCATCGTGACCAGTCATCTGATTGGCGGCATGACCACGCTGGCCTTGCTGGTCTGGCTGGTCCTGCGCCAGCGCGAGTGGGCCAATGTGGACCGCACCGCCGGCGCTTTCCGGCCGCTGGCGATGCTGGGGCTTTTGGTCGTGGCATGCCAGATCATCCTGGGTGGCTGGGTCAGCACCAACTATGCCGCCGTCGTCTGTACCGACTTCCCGACCTGCCAAGGGGCGCTGGTGCCCGCCATGGATTTCCGCGATGCCTTCCATGTATTGCGCGAACTGGGACAGACGCCAAGCGGCGGACTGTTGTCTATGGCCAACTTGACCGCGATCCACTGGCTGCACCGTTTGGGGGCCCTGGTGACCTTCTGCTACATCGGCTGGCTGGCTTATCGCTTGTTTGCACAAGGGGTTTTGCGTAGCCTTGCGATCGCCATCGGCACGATGCTGGTGTTGCAGGTCGGGCTTGGCATAGGCAATGTGGTATTGCAGCTGCCCCTGCCCGTCGCTGTGCTGCACAATGCGGGAGCCGCCATGTTGTTGGTACTGCTGGTGGTATTGAATTTCCGGCTGGCGCATCGTCGCTAGCCGCGTGGCGAAACCGAGGAGACAATAATGACCGCCACCACAATGGGTAAACCCGGCCTGGGCGTGCAAGCCCGCCTGCGCGAGTTCCTGGCGCTGACCAAACCGCGCGTGGTGACGCTGATCGTGTTCTGCGCGGTGATCGGCATGTTCCTGGCCACGCCCGGCGTACCCGACCTGGTGCCGGTGCTGGCCGCTACCGTGGGTATCGCCCTGGTGGCGGGGGCCGCGGCTGCCATCAATTGCCTGGTCGAACAGAAGATCGACGCCGTGATGGCGCGCACCCGCGCCCGGCCGCTCCCGCGCGGCCAGATCACCAGTGCCCAGACCCTGGTCTTCGCGCTGGCGGTGGGCGGCGTGGGGCTGTGGCTGCTGCATGTCTGGGTGAATGCCTTGACCATGTGGCTGACGCTGGCCACCTTCGTCGGCTACGCCATCATCTATACCATCGTGCTCAAGCCCAGCACGCCGCAGAATATCGTGATCGGCGGCGCTTCGGGCGCCATGCCGCCCATCCTGGGCTGGGCGGCCGTTACCGGTTCGGTCAGCCACGATGCGATGATCCTGTTCCTGATCATTTTTGCCTGGACCCCGCCGCACTTCTGGGCCTTGGCCTTGTATCGGCGCGAGGAATACGCGCGGGCCGGGCTGCCCATGCTGCCGGTGACCCATGGCGAAGCCTTTACCCGCCTGCATGTGCTGCTCTATACCCTGATCCTCACCGCGGTGACCTTGCTGCCGGTGGCGACCGGGATGGCTGGCTGGATCTACCTGATTGCCGCCGTGCTGCTCGATGCCGTTTTCCTCGCCTATGCTTGGCGTATTTGGCGCGCCTATTCGGATGCCCTGGCTCGTAGCGCATTTCGTTACTCCATCCTGTACCTGTCGCTATTGTTCGCGGCGCTGCTGGTGGACCACTATCTGCCGTTCAAGTTGGGATAAGCATGCGACGTTTTCTTTCATTGGCGCTGACGCTGATCGTGCTGGGCCTGGCGGCTTGCGGACAAAAGAGCGGTCCGGCATTCAAGTCCACCGATATCACCGGGGCGCCGTTCGGAGGCGAGTTCAGGCTGACCGGGCACGACGGCAAGCCGCATGCGCTGGCCGATTTTCGCGGCAAGGCGGTCGTGCTGTTTTTTGGGTACACCCATTGTCCGGATGTCTGCCCCACCACCATGAGTGAATTGGCGGGTGCCATGAAGCAATTGGGGGAGCGGGCCAAGGATGTGCAGGTGCTATTCGTGACGGTGGATCCGGAGCGCGATACCCAGGCGCTGCTGAACCAATACGTGCCGTCCTTCCATCCCGCGTTTATCGGATTACGGGGTAGTCCTGCCGAAACCCGCGCCGTGGCGGATCAGTTCAAGGTGGTTTATCAGAAGAATGTGACGGATAAAACAAATTACACCGTCGATCACAGTGCCGGCAGCTATATTTTCGACAAGGCCGGTAAATTGCGCTTGTTCGTCAGCTACGGTGCGGGTGCCGAGGTGTTTAGCCACGATCTGGGCCTACTGCTGGCGGACTGATTTCCGGGTGAGCATGCACTGAAATAGAATATATAAATTTGGGCATACGTATTGCCCTTGTGTGGCAGAATCTATCAATCTTCTAATAAGCGGATCCCCAACGGCCGTGGCGGAACAGGAAAACAACCCCTCTCAGGATGCCAAGTCGCCTGTCGCCCTGATCCCGGAGGGCGTCGATGTCAGCAGCTACCTGCTGCGTACGCCCATGGAGATCGGCTTTGTGCTGCGTTCCCTGGCGCAAAAGAGCGATCTGGTTTCGATCTATTTCGATCATGGCCAGTTCGCCTTCCTGTCCACCATCCTGGAATGCGATCCAAAAACCCAGCGCTTCTGGTTCGATATCAGCGGCGTGGATGCCATCAACCGCGCCTTCCTGCGTAGTACCCATGCCGTGTTCGCGGTCGCGCCGGAAGGGGTGCGCATCCAATTCGTGCTGCATGGTGGGGTGACCGAGGTCGCTTACGATGAGCGGCCCGCCTTCGAAGCGCATTTCCCGGACGATTTGATCAAGCTGCAGCGGCGCGAATACTTCCGTCTCGATACCCCCATCGGGCGGCCGCTGATCTGTAAATTGCGCCATCCCAACGGCAAGGTGCTGGATCTGCCGCTGCATGATATTTCCATCGGCGGCATGGGTTTATGGATGCAAGGCCAGGTCGAGGTGGAGCAGCTGGACGTGTTCCCCGGCTGCCGTATCGATCTGGGCACCTTCGGCATGGTCGAATTGACGCTGGAAATCCGCAGCAAGCGGCAGGTGACCAAGCGCGACGGGACGGTCCAGACCATGCTGGGCACCCGCTTCGTCGATCTCCCGCGCCAGACCGAGAATTTGTTGCAGCGCTATATCGCCCAGTTGGAGCGGGAGCGGCACCAGTTGCTCCGCAACTGAAGCGCCGAAGTCACCCCATCGGGCGCAGGCCATCCAGCAGCGTCTGGGGTGTGGGGTAGCGTAGCCGCAGTTTCAGCTCTTCCTTCAAGCGCCGATTGCTCAGCCGGCGAGACTCCCGCATAAACGACCACAGGGCTGGCGAAACCCGCGCCTGCAAATCCGTGCGTTCCAGTCGCTGCGGCCGTGGCAGGCCGCTTGCGTCGGCCACGCGGTCAAACCAATCCCCCATCTTCCACTGGCTATCGTCGCAGACATGGTAGACCCGGCCGGAGCGGCCGCGAAACAAGGCCAGGCAGCAGGCATGGGCCAGGTCGTCGGCATGGATATGATTGCTGTAGCCATCCTGCTCCGGCAGCAAGGCCGGCGTGCCGCTACGCAGGCGCTCGGTGGGCAGGCGCTCGGCGGCATAGATGCCGGGCGCCCGCAGCAAGCTGACCCGGCAACCGGTACGGCGACCGAACCGGCGCAGCAGCTGTTCCGCCACGACGCGGCGAAGCGCCCGAGCCGATTGCGGCTTGGCGGGCTGGCTCTCTTCCAGCAGCGCCCCGGCACAGTCGCCGTACACCCCGCTGGTACTGATGTAGCAAAACCCGCGTGCTAGAATCGCGTTTTGGGCGAGCACTGCCGCCAGCCGTTTGCTGCGTGCATCGTCGTCGCCCTGGTTGGGAGGGGGCGCGCTATGCAGAACGTACTCGGCCAGGCCGGCCAGCCGCTGCAGCGTTGCCGGCTCGTCCAGATCGCCGGGCACCGGTATAACTCCCAGGGCCCGTAGCTCAGCCGCCTGTTCGCGATTGCGGCACAATGCATAGATATGGAAACGCCGCGCCAGCCAAGGTAGCGCACGCCGCGCCACATCGCCGCAGCCGATGATCAACAGTCTTCTTTTTCGCATGGGCCGATTGTAACCGCGCCTCATGCATTTGCAGGAATCACCGATGTCCAGCCAGCTCATTATCGAACCGAGCAAACAACAGCTTCTCGTCGAAGAAGGCGAAACCATACTGGACGCCGCCATGCGCGCCGGTTTCAATATGCCCTACGGCTGCCGCAACGGTGCTTGCGGTGCCTGCAAGGGCCGGGTATTGGCGGGGGAGGTCAGCCATCGCGAGCATTCCGGCTCGGTCCTCAACAAGACGGAAGAAGCCCAGGGCCTGGCCCTGTTCTGCTGCGCCGAGCCGCAAGGCGACGTGGTGATCGAGTGCCGCGAAATCCAGGCCACCAAGGATATCCAGATCCGCACCCTGCCGTGCCGGGTCGAAAAGATCGACCGGGTCTCCAACGACGTGGCGGTCCTGGCGCTCAAGTTGCCCACCAAGGAACGGCTGCAATTCCTGGCCGGCCAGTACATCGATATCCACACCAAGGACGGCAAGAAGCGCAGCTTTTCCCTGGCCAATCCACCGCATAGTGAAGAGTATCTGCAGCTGCACGTGCGGCTGGTGCCGGGCGGCGAATTCTCGGAGTATGTGCACAACTCCATGCGCGAGCGCGAGATCCTGCGCTTCACCGGCCCGCTGGGATCGTTCTTCCTGCGCGAAGAATCGGACAAGCCCATCATCTTCCTGGCCAGCGGTACCGGTTTCGCGCCGATCAAGAGCATCGTCGAGCATGCGATACGCAAGGGCGTACAGCGTGAAATGATTCTCTACTGGGGCGCCCGTACCCTGGACGATCTCTATATGCCCGAACTGCCCAGCCAATGGCAGGCCGAGTATCCCAACTTCACCTTTATCCCGGTGCTGTCCGAAGCACGGCCGGAGGATGCCTGGCATGGTCGTAGCGGCTTTGTCCACGAAGCGGTGCTGCATGATTTCGCCGATCTCTCGGGCTACCAGGTCTACGCCTGTGGCGCGCCGATGATGGTGGAAGCCGCCCACGGCAGCTTTACCGGCCGCGGCCTGCCTTCCGACGAGTTCTTCTCGGATGCGTTTTTTCTTGCCAAGGACCTAGGCAAAAACTGACATCTGGGTATAATGCGGACCCTGTGCCGACATAGCTCAGTTGGTAGAGCAACTGCCTTGTAATCAGTAGGTCACCAGTTCGATTCCGGTTGTCGGCACCACGTATTCGTCCATGCTTGTAGGTGGACAGCAAAAACCCGCAAGGCTGAAAAGCTCTGCGGGTTTTTTCGTTCTGGGCGGGCCTGGCCGTTGCCCTTACTAGCCAGCAATAGGTTGGCCTGCCGAGAAGCGTTTCATACAGTTGGGTATGTCCACGACGGTGCTTACACCTGAAATCCGCCTGGGTTAGCGTTAACTCGGCTCACGGGTTCCGCAAAAAACCTCTCCCCGTCGCCGCTCTCAATGCAAGGTGGGGCGGTGCATTACACCAAAGCGCTCTGCCAACGCCTTTAGCCGCTTATCCAGCGTCCACAACTTTACCCCAGGCGTCATTAAAGTGGATGCAAGCAACATCATGTCTACCAGGCCACATCCCAACCCGAAAAGGCGTTCGCGTTCGATAAAGTCCACAACTTCTCGGATACTGGCCAGGTGGGTCTGCTGTAGCCCAGCGAGGTCCGACACAACTTGAGTCCGATTGGGGGGTGTTCCACAGGCGACCTCGCCAACAATCAACGGATGCGCCATCACCAAGTCAAGCTCAAGCAAGTTGGCCAATATATCGTTGCGTAACCGAAAATGATCAACCCACACCGAGGTATCAACGAGGACGCCTCTCATCGTCAGGCATCCTCACGACGGCGAGGAATCTCCTGCATGTCTGGCATGGTTGCGCCAAGGGCGGCAAGACGCTTGGCTGCTTGAACTCGCACAAATGTCTTGATGGCCTCGCGGAACAGATCTGCCTTATCCATCGTCGGATCGGCAACTTCCAGGGCCCTTTCATATAGCGCATCGTCAATAGTGACAGTCGTTCTCATTGCCATCTTTCTGCATCATTTATGATGACATTCTGAATCATTTTTGGTGATTTTGCAAGAGAAGGGCGCAACGCCATCGGGGGCTTTCTGCGGGACGCAAGTGCACGTTTCAGCTTCTATATTGAAGGCGATTCAATATCGCGCCCGGAGCCGCCATGAAACGCAAGACGTCCGCCCCGTCGGTCAGCAAGGCCAACACCTCCAAGAAGCCAAGACTCGCCACACCCGCCACGACGCTAAGCGACATGATAGGCGCGCGTGGCAGAAAGTCGGTTGAGCTGAGCGCTTTCAAGCCTGAGGTGAAAGTGGTCAAGAACGACTCATGGCAATCGCTCGCGCAAAACGTCATCGATAGTCGCGGGGCGGTTTATCGTCATCAATACCGGCTAGCCAATGACATGTCCCAGAAAGAGGACGTGACCCTGGCTTATAAGCATGGAGATTTTCCTATCAAAGTGAAGGAACCGGCGCCCGGCGAGTTTGAAATTCCGAAAAATAATATTTCCACAGGCCTGATCGATACGAAGGCGAGGTCGTATCCGGATATGATGGGTACCTTCACAAAGGGGCGCAAGGGTGCCACCGATGCGATGCGCGTATTGCGTGGGACCCATTTGACCAAGGGTCTGATCGGTTCGTCAGCCGAGAAACGGAAGGCGGCGGTCGAATTGGCCGGCGAGATTGGGGTGTCCGAATATGCGCGCGGCAGTACGGTGGCCCTGACCGGTGCGTCGACCGCTTTGTATATGCTCAAACATGACGCAATCGACACGGACCAGTTCTCCGATCCGGACGTCGGCTATTTTGGTGCCGGGAAGGGCGGTGCGAAAAGAATACGTGGCTTTAACAATGCCGTTGAGGTGTTCGATCACTACGATAAATCGCTCAAGAAAATCTATAACTCGCATGCTTCCAAGAAAAACGTCCGACCATGGGAGTCTGGACTGGATTTGTCCGGCCAGAATGCGGCGCAGCGGAAACTCACCACATACAACGCCTGGAAGGCCCATAAGTTCGCTAAATGGACGGGGCGCGAAGAATAGAAGCGACCGGGTATGGAATGCATTGTTCAATCAGGACCGGAACGCAGACACTATTTGACCCGGTCCCCATACTTGATCGACCGCAGTTCCCCGCGCTCGAAACGCAATATGGTCAGGAACTGGCCCGGGCCGGGGTTGTAGGTCCACTCATCGACTTGTTCGCATGGCAGCACATTCACGGTGGTGGAACCTGGTGCGTTGCCCGTGTTGCTCACGACCTGGCTGGCTTTGCAGTACGTATCCTTGTAGACGGGTTCGCCGCATTTTTGCAGCACCGAAGCCTTGCCGTCGCCGATCTCGGCGAGATCGCCTTTGCAGCGCAGGTATTCCGCGTGGGCCGGTAAGGCAAACGCGGCGAATACGAGCGCGATCATGCCTGCCAGCTTATTCCTTGAGCGCATCGAAACCTCCTGAAGCCAGTACATCTGTGCATTGCCGATATTTTGCGCCAAGACCGACTTACCGTATATCGGATAAGCAAAATTAGACTTTACTTATTTTGCGTGGGCGAGATAATACAGCCTTCCTCCTCCTCTGGCCGCCCTTCGGGGTGGCCGTTTTTTTCTTTCTTCTATACGCGCCATTCATGGGATATTCGCCCCTCAATCAAGGAAGGGAGCGATGCATGGATCGTCCAAGGGCGGAAGCCGTCAACGTGGCTTTCGCAAGCAAGCGTCTCATCCTGGAACCGATCGGTGCGCACCACGCGCCCCTGATGTTCAGCGCGATGCAGGACCCCGCTATCTATCAATGGATATCCTCCGAGCCACCCGAGACGGAGGCGGAGCAGGCGGCGGGCTGGGGCAGGCTCGTTGAGCGCCTGCGCAACGCGAAAGATGAGCGCTGCTTCGTCTGGGCTGCCCAGCGTGTGAGCGATGGCGCTTGGCTGGGGACCTTGGATGTGGTCGCTAAGGGCGAGATCGCCAGCAATGTCGGCTATGTCTTCTTTCCGCCGTTCTGGGGGCAGGGCTATGCCAGCGAGGCGGTAGCGGCCTTGTCCGACCACCTGGCGCGCCAAGGCATCGTCGAACAACGGGCGGCGGTGACGGTGGGCAATATCGCTTCCACCCGTGTGCTGGAACGGGCCGGTTTCCTGGCGGGCCGGGTGATGGTCGGCAACGACACGATCCGAGGCTGTGCCGTGGACGATATCGAGTATATCCGGCGCGACTGAAGGGTCGGAAAGGGGGCGGCGTGCCCCCTTCCGTCTATACCCTTATCAGCTGAACTGGTAGGCCAGCTCGCCATGCTCGACCGATAGTACGGCCTGGCTAAGCGGGGTCTCCTCGCCCATGCGTTGCAGGATTTCCTGGCTGCAGCGCGGCAGCACGGTGCGGCCGAGGATGGCATCTATCATGCGTCCGCCGGATTCCACTTCGCTGCAGCGATCGGCTACCAGTTGCACCACGGTATCGTCGTAGCTCAGCTGTACCGCGTGGTTGGCCGACAGGCGATCGGCGATGCGCTTGAGGCGCATGCGGATCAGGTTGGACATGACCTTGTCCGACAAGGGGTAGTAGGGCACCACCGTCATGCGGCCCAACAGGGCAGCCGGGAAGGCGGCCAGCAATTCGGCGCGCAGCGACTGGGCCAGGCCTTCCGGTTCGGGCATCAGGTCCGGGTCCTGGCATAGCTTCATGCTCAGTTCGCTGCCGACATTGGAGGTCAGCAGGATGACGGTGTTGCGGAAGTCGATATAGCGGCCTTCACCGTCTTCCATCCAGCCCTTGTCGAACACCTGGAAGAACATCTCATGCACGTCCGGGTGGGCTTTTTCGATCTCGTCCAGCAAGACCACGCTATAGGGACGGCGGCGAACCGCCTCGGTCAGTACGCCGCCTTCGCCGTAGCCGACGTAGCCGGGCGGGGCGCCCTTCAGGGTGGAGACGGTATGCGATTCCTGGAACTCGCTCATATTGATGGAGATCAGGTTCTGTTCGCCGCCATAGAGGGTCTCGGCCAGGGCCAGCGCGGTTTCGGTCTTGCCCACGCCGGAGGGGCCGACCAGCATAAAGACGCCGATAGGCTTGGCCGGATCGTCCAGCCGTGCCCGTGAAACCTGGATGCGGCGGGCAATGGCCTGCAGGGCGTGATTCTGGCCGACTACCCGCTGTTCCAGCGTGGTGGCCAATTGCAGTACCGCCTTGATCTCGTTGCGGACCATGCGCCCGACCGGAATGCCGGTCCAGTCGGCGACCACGGCGGCAACCGCCTGCTCGTCCACCGAGGGCAGCACCAGCGGCGATTCGCCCTGCAACTGCGCCAGTTCGGCCTGGGCGGCCTTTAGTTCGGCCAGTTGTTCTTGGCGCGACTCGTCGGTCGGCGCCTCGCCCTCGCCTTCGGCATCCGGGTTCAGTGCCTGCTCGCGCAGGCTGCTGCGCAAGGCCAGCACCCGCTCGGCCATTTCACGCTCGGTCTGCCAGCGCTGGTTCAATTCTTCCTGTTGCGCATGCAGGGCCAGCAGCCGCTCGGCGATCTCGCCGAGGCGGACCTGCCGGTCGAGGCCGATGGCGGCTTCGCCGTCCAGGATGCCTTTTTCGATATCGAGCGCGGCAATTTCGCGCGTGCAGTTTTCCAGTGCGGCCGGCGTGGCGTGCTGGCTGACCGCCACGCGGGCGCAGGCGGTATCGAGCAGGCTGACCGATTTATCCGGCAACTGGCGGGCCGGGATATAGCGATGCGACAGGCGTACCGAGGCTTCGACCGCTTCGTCCAGTACCTGGACATGGTGGTGGCGCTCCAGCTGGCTGACGATGCCGCGCATCATGATCAGCGCGGCATCTTCGTCCGGCTCGTGGATCTGTACCACCTGGAAGCGGCGGGTGAGGGCCGGGTCCTTTTCGATATGGCGCTTGTATTCGCTCCAGGTGGTGGCGGCGATGGTGCGCAGCTCGCCGCGGGCCAGGGCGGGCTTGAGCAGATTGGCGGCATCGCCGGTACCGGCCGCGCCGCCGGCGCCGATCAGGGTGTGTGCTTCATCGATGAACAGCACGATAGGGCGCTCGGAACCGCGTACTTCTTCGATGACCTGCTTGAGCCGATTCTCGAACTCGCCCTTCATGCTGGCGCCGGCCTGCATCATGCCGATATCCAGGGTCAGGATGCTGACGTTCTGCAGCAGCGGCGGCACATCGCCCTGGGCGATACGCAAGGCCAGGCCTTCGACCACGGCCGTCTTGCCGACGCCGGCTTCACCGGTCAGCAGGGGATTGTTCTGGCGGCGACGCATCAGGATATCGATCATCTGCCGGATCTCGGTGTCGCGGCCGCTGACCGGGTCCAGGGCGCCGCTGCGGGCCCGTTCGGTCAGATCCACGGCATAGCGCTTCAAGGCATCCTGCTTGCCCAGCGCGGCGGGCGCCAGGGCGCCGCTGGCTTCGCCGGGTGCCGCGCCGGTCATGCCGTCGGCGGTGCGCTGCGCCTGTTCGGGCGAACTGGCGACAATCCGCGGCAACTCATCGGCCAGGCGGTCGTCTGCGATCTTGCGGAATTCGCCGCTCATGGCAAACAGCTTGCTCTTGAGGGTAGGGGTGCGCAACAAGGCCAGCAACAGGCAGCCGCCACGCACACGTCCTTCGCCGTATTTGAGCGTGGCGTAGATCCAGGCGCGTTCCGTCGACAGTTCCAGGTCGGGGGAAAGGTCCACCGCGTCGGCGTGGGTGGGCAGGCGTTCCAGGTTGGCGGTCAGATCCGCCGCCAGACGCGCCGCATCCAGGTTGAAATGGCGGGCGATATGGTGCAGATCGGTATCTTGCGCCAGCAGTATCTGGGTGAACCAGTGGGCCAGGCCTACTTCTGGGTGGCCGCGCAGCTTTGCCAGCACCGTGGCGCCTTCCAGCGCCTTGTAGAGAATGGGATCGAGTTTGCCGAACAAAGCGGCGCGGCTGATTTCGGACATGATGTCGGTCTGCTATGGATAGGATTGAGTAAAGGCGTGCAGCCGATTCATCCGGCGGGGACCAAGCCTCGGCGGACGATCGATGCGGCACGCGGCCTGGCGCAGCCTGGTCGATAGCGGGTAGCGCAAAGTGGGGAAGCGTCGTTCCGCCCCTGTGGCGGCGCCGTCGGCTGGTCCATGGCTTCCCGGACGGCGAATTTGAAACGTAATGACAGACAGATAGCGATAAAATTGGGGTAATGCGTTTTTACAAGAAATCCTTCCGACAATCGAACCATCCGGATCGCAATGATGAAACTGACTCTGCTTACCCCTGAAGGCCAACCGGGCGCGGCCGCCTACTTCGACGAGGAAGGCGGCACCCTGGGGCGTGCGCCGGCCAACACCCTGGTCTTGGCCGGCGATGCCAATATCTCGCAGGTCCATTTGGCAATCGAGTCGGTCAACGGCAATTGGGTGCTGAAGGATCTGGGCGATCTGCTGCCGGTTTTCCATAATGGCCGTCCCCTCGGCTACGGCGTGCGGGCCGACCTGGCCGACGGGGATCAACTGCGTATCGGCAACTTCGAGTTGAAGACCGAATTGCATGCGCTCAGGCCTGCGCGGAGCGAACCTATCCCGGCTCCGCCGCAAGCGGTCAGCCAGCCGCCGCTGTTTCCCCCGGCCGTCCCACTCGGCGACAGGCCGCAAGCATCGCAGCCCATTCGGCTCGATGACGATCCCTTCTCTTTCGGCGACCTTCCTGGCCCTGCCAGCAAGCCGGTCGTCGCGCCCGTGGCGCAAGCCGTGGAAATTCCGCCTCCGCCACCGGCCGCTTCCGTGGTGGACCCCTTCGATTTCGCCGATTTGGCGCCGGTTGCCGCGCGACCCGCGCAGGCCGTGCCGGTGTCCACCGACCCTTTCGCCGACTTCGCCAAGCCGGTGCCGAACGTGCCGGCCCAGCCGCCCGCCGCGCAGAGCCAACACGCCACCGACCCTTTCAATTTCGCCGATCTGGCGCCCGTCCGGCAGGATACCGCCGCGCCTTTGCGCGAAGCGCTGCAGCGCACCCATCACGATCCCTTCCAGCCGAGTGCTGCCGATCCGTTCGAAAGCTTGCAGGCCGGTAATCGCAACAGCGCCACGCCGGCAGCGCATAACGATGGCGGCGGCAGCCTGGGCAGCCTGCTCGGCGGCGGCACCAGTACCGCTTCGCTTCACCCGGTCGGCCAGGCCGATAGCCTCGATAGCCTGTTCGGCTTGCAGGCCGGCAGCGGTGCCGATCCATTGGCGCCGGGCGGTATCTTCGATCGTCCGGTCGTGCCGCAAGCCGATATGATGGGTTTGGCACCCCCGCCGGTCTCGGCGCCTTCCACCTGGGGCGATCACGCGCCGCGCTCAACAGCAGTATGTCGATGTCCATGTCCGGCGGGCTGAGCAGCCAGCCGGCCGCGGTTTCTCCGCCGGTCGAAATCGCTGCGCCCGTGGCCCAGCCGGTAATCCAGTCCGAGGAGGAGCCCGCCGTGCCGATCAAGCCCGTCCCCAAGGAAGACTCGCTGGACGATCTGTTCGGCCTCGGCAAACCGTAGGGGCGCATCGAAGTATTACGCGTACTCACACCGCAGCTCACCACCCGGCAGAGCCGTGTGTTCACGGTCCGTGGCAATTGAACCGTCCCTCGCTTGATTTAGCCCGACTCCCCCGCCCTCGCCGCCGCGAGGGAGCCTCGCTGACGCTCGTGGGTGCAGGAAATCAGAATGTCTTATAGAGGCCAGCCGTGCCAGGCCGATTGCCGGGGGCGAGTGGCGTTTCATGCCTTCTGCCACCCGGTCACGGCTTCGACCGGCTCGCGCCGGCTCAACCAGGCATCGCGGCCAAGTTGCAGGCTACCGTTTAGCTGCGGCTTGGGCAGGGTGTGCGGCTTGACCAGCAGATGCAGATGCCATTCATAGGCCAATCCGAGGTAATTCCTGATCCAGTCGCGCAATTTGGGTAGCGAACCGCCATCCGGCAAAAAGCGCTGGTACTGTTCGAAATCCATGGGGCCGAGGGTCAGGCCAAAGCAGTACTGGCGGTCCGGCACCCGTGCGCCCAGCACGCTGCCGACACCCAGTTGGGCGGCGGCGTCGCTGCCACCCAGGCTGGTCTGCTCCGAGGGCGGCAGGGTCAGCCAATGCAGGGCAAACGGCTCAATCTGTACCGGTACCTGGAAATAATCCTGCAGGATATGGCGCAGGCTATCCATATCGCGGCAGTTGCGCGCCAAGAGGCCGGTAAAGTGCAGTTTGGCTTCGTCTTCCACCAGGTCGCGGTCGCGCAGTCCGGCTTGGCCGTAGCCGCTCATCGCGCCCAGATAGCCGGCAAAGCGATCTTCCTGCGGCCGGTCGTAGCCGACGGCAGGCTGTACTTCCGCCCAGGCGCGGTAGAACAGCGCCAGCATGCGGTGATGGAAGATGTCGGCGAAGTTGGCCCAGGTGGGGTCGCGGTAGTTGTGCAGCCGGTCCCAGACATATTCGGTCATGGGCAGGGGCAGGGCGCCATTCGGACCGAACAGGCCCAGCGAGCGCACCTGGACCTTGGGGACCGCGCCACCCAGCTCGACATTGTCCAGTTCGCTTGGGGCAAAGCTCAGCGATGGGGCCTGGCCCAGCCTGACCGCTTCTTCCTGTGGGCGTGCTGCCCGGCCCAGGCGTGGCCGTTGCGGCTGGCTGGCTTCGATTCGCCGCAGCAAGTCGAATAAGCCTACGCCTTGCGGCCGTTCCGCGATCCGGTACCAGAAGTTCATAGCAGCGGCTTGCTGCCGGCGCGGGCCGGCCAACGCTTCAACTCGCCACGGCTGCTCGACAGCAGCACCGTTTCGGTAAAGGCATTGAGGGTGGCATGGCGGGCCAGGAAACGTTCCAGCACCAGGCCCAGCAGGAAGGGGCTGGCGCCGGCGAAGGCCGCTTCATTCACGGTCAAGGAGATTTCCACGCCGCGACCGAAGATAAGCGGGCCGGGACCAGGCAGCCGGCGGGTGATGGGGCTGGCCGACACCTGTTCCAGGCTTTCCACCTGGCGCATATTGGCGATATCGCCCCGTTCCGCGTACAGCGTCAGCATATCGCGCAAGGCGCGGGCAGCGGCCTTGCCGTCCAGATCGGTCAGCGACAAATAGTTGAGCGATAGATGGCTGATCAAGCGCCAGGCGACATCGCCTTCCACCACGGCCGGCACCGGCCGGCTGGGGCCGCGCAGGCAGCGGATGGCTTCCACCGGGGCGGATTCCAGCAAGGCAAAGTCGCTGTCGCCGCCGACGGGCATCAGCAGGGGCAGATCACGGTTGCTGACCAGGACCTCGCCCCCCAACTGCACGATGCGTTCCGAGAAGGGCGCCTGGTCGGCATCGACCAGGCTGACGAACAGTTCGCTGCCCAGATAGGTCGAGCGCCCGCCGACCCGGCGTTGCCGGTTCGAGGCGAGGCGGGGTTCCCGCCGGGTGGTAAAGAAGGCGCGGCTGTGGGCGCGATCCTGGTCATAGCTGGCATAAAACGGCAGGAAGCGGGTTTCCTCCTGCTGGTCGGGCCCGTAGCCTTCCAGGCTGTGCACCCGCAGGACTTCGAAATCGGTAGGGCGGCGCTTATCCACCACGGCGTGGTATTCGCTCTGCATCGTATCGACCTGGATACGGTCCAGCCGCTTGGTAAAGGCATTGATCACGGGCGTGCAAAACAGCGCGAAGCATTGTTCGTCCACCAGCTTGGACAAGCCGTCGTCGGCGCGGCCGAACAGCAGGGCGATTTCCAGGGTGTCGCCCGCGATGCGGTTGATGGCTTGGCGCAAGCCGGTCAGCCGGAAGAACAGGTAGCGCTGCGGGAAGGCGAAATATTCGTGCAGCAGCCGGTAACCGTCGAAGGTCCGGTTCTGATACGGCAGCAAGGCTTCTTCTTCGTCGAAGCCCATCGGCAGGATGCTGTTGCCGTTCAGGATGCTGCAATCGGCCGGGCGGGCCGGGTCGTAGATGGCCACGGCGGTGGCGGTGCCCAGGATCAATTCGGCCAGCCGGCTGGCGATATCTTCCGCACCGGCCAGGAAGACCGGCAGGTCATCCATGGCCAACTTGCTGAAACTCTGGCCGCTGCGGGCCTTGAGCTTGATGCGCAATACGCCTTTGGGCTGGGTGCCGCCAGGCAGCCGGCCGACCAGCGGCAAATCGGCGGCGTGGGTCTGGTACTGGGCCGACACCAGGTCGATCGGCCAGAGCTGCAGGGTGTGCGCGGTACTGAATTCGCAGGCGGTCTGCTCGCCTGCCGGCAAGCGCCCGCGCAAGCGCGCGCCGCGCGGGATGGTGTAGCCATTGGTCAGGCTGTTGGCCGCCGGCGAAGGCATGAAGCGGGCGATGGCGATGGACGGGACCGGCATGCCGTAGTGCGGATAGACCATTTCCAGCAGATGGCTGGTAAAGCTGGGGAAGGCGGCTTCCTGCTTGAGCTGCACCCGTGCCGCCAGAAAGGCGAAGCCTTCCAGCAAGCGTTCTACATAGGGGTCTTCCACATCCACGCTGCCCAGCCCCAGCCGCCCGGCGATCTTGGGAAAGGCCTGGGCGAACTCGCCGCCCATTTCACGGACGTGGCGCAGTTCCTGGTTGTACAGCTCAAGAAAACGGGGATCGATGATGGTCATGGTTTAGCTATCCGCGTCCAAGCGGAATTCGCCGCATTCGACATCCAATTGGGTTTTCAGTAAGAGGTCCACCGGGTGCGGGTGGGACCAGAGGCGGCCGCGTATTTCGAAACCGACCTGGTGGTGATGGGTGACGTCGATGGCCTGCAGCAATTGCACGCTGAGCGAGCTCGGGTCGATGCGCGGCTCGAAGCGGATGATGGCGGCGTGGATGGCGCGTTCCATATCGCGCCCGTCCAGCGAGGCGATGGACTGCCCCGACAAGGCCGGCAAACCAAAGTTGAGTACCGAGTCGCGCGCCTGGTCCAGGCCCTCGAACAGGGCCTGGTCGGGCCTGACGGTGTTGAGCAGCCACACCAGATCGCGCAGGACGCCCTGCTTGAGCTGGTTACGCCGGGCACTGCGCGAATCGCTCGCCTCGGACGTCCGGTCGGGCTCGTCATCGGTCAGTCGATCGAGCAGGGAGGGATGAAGGCGATCGGCGGTCGAGCTCATGCGAATGGGTATAGCCCGCGGCGGCGGATTCCGTGCTGATAGGGGTGGAAAAACAAAGCTGGGCGCGTCATGCGCGTGCGGTGCTGACCTCGCCATTGCCGGCCGCGAGGAACTGGGCATAAGCGTAAGGCGGCGGCATGCCGTCGAAGCGTACCAGGCTGATCGGTTCGAAGTCGCGGCTGCCGGTCCACCAGATCGATTTGCCGTCGCTCAGGCGGGCAAACGTGTGGCGGCCCAGGCTATTGAACAGGTCCGCCAGGGCCCGGCCGCCGGTCAGGGTGACATGGCTGGGTTGGCCGCCTTGCATGCGCCAGGCCTCGGCCAATTGCAGCGCAGCGGCATCGAGCTGGGCATCCTCCGGCCGGGCGCGCGGCATGGGGACGCGCGCCAATGCTTCATCCAGCTGCTCCGGGCTGAGGTTGCGCGACAGGGCGGCCAGGGCGATCGTCTCGATCTGGTCGAACCAGCATTGCGACTCGGCCCGGGCGAAACGGGCGGCCCAGGGGGCGGAGATGGCGGCGCACAGGGTGAGCGGGTAATAGCGGCCGACGGCATCGACGCTGGGCATCATCACGCCGGCGTAGGCGGGTTGGCCGCACACGCCCGGCGCCAGCAGAAAGCGCCACACGCGTGCCGTCAGATAGCGGTCCAGCCAGGCCTGGCCGAGCTTTTCCCGGCTGGCCATCAGCGAGGTCCGCAGCCAGCCGTCCCAGGCATCGATAAAGCCGCTATCCAGCCGGCGCGAGGCGAAGTCGGAGAGGGAAGGCAGCTTGCCGTACCAGCCGGCGATGGGAAGATCCTGACTCATGCTTGGCTCACAATTTGGCTGGGCAGGAGAACTGCGTCAGCTCGGCCATGCGGAAGGGATTCTGTACGCTGGAGGCGGTTACCTCGTACTGGATCGACTTGCCGCCAATATCAAAACTGACCCGGAAACGTTCGGGTTGATTGGATGGGGTGATCTGCGCCTTATCCAGCGCACGGAACAGCGCCCAGCCGCCTTCAAAGCTCATGCCGCCGATTTCGGCGCCGCCGGGGCCGGTGAACTGCAGGCGGACCTGATGGCCACCGCGCGGGCCGGGCCAGTTGATGGTGACCGGGACCTGTGGACCATGGTTGTAGCGGATCAGTTGTCCGTCCACGTCCAGGATGGCCTGGATCACGTTGGCGTCCATCTCCACCGGCTTGAAGTCCAGCCGCAGGGCCGGTACGCGGCTGCCGTTCTGGAAGAACACATCGCGGATGGTGGCGGCGCGCTGGAACTGGATCAGCGCGCCCGAGGCGTCGCCCATATTGCCTTCGCCCACCTGGCGGAAGGTCCACGGACGGCGGCTGGTATCGACATACTGGGCCAGATTCTTCTGGAAGAAGTCATCCAGTACCCCGCCGGTGGTGAACAGCCGGCCGAAATCCTCCGGCCGTACTTCCGCCGCGGCATTGCGGTTGAAGGGATAGCGGCCGACCACGGCACGGCTGCAGAACTCGCCGACCGAGGCGCCCAGGTTGGCGGATAGATTCTGCCGGGTCACGCCCAGCGCCTGCGACACGCCCGTGCTGGACAAGGAATCCAGCACGCCATGCAGCGGCTCCGGCATGCGCGCCGCCTCGGCCTTCAAGCGCGTCGGCAGATCGCTCTGCGGCGCCGCCACGCCGCCCTGCACGGCGGTCTCGGTGGCCGTCAGGAAGGTGTAGAACTCGTTCAGCAAGGCGATGGAGGCATCGATCGGCGCCGGGCCGTTCGGCGTGGTCGGCTGCACCATGCGGCGCAGGCCTTCGAAGCGGTCGTCCACCACCCGCTCCATCTTGTAGTCCACGCCCGGACCTTGCTGGGTATTGCTCTGGCCGATCAGCTTGAGCAGGCCGTCCTTCTTCTCGCGCAAGCTATCGGATGCCTTGTCCACGGTGTTCTTCGCGGTTTCGGCGTACTGGGCCAGCGAGGTCTCGCGCACCACCCCGCGTAGCAGGGCCAGCAGCGGCGAATCGGTGGCGGACAGCACGCGGGCCGCCTGTACGCTCTGCGACAGATTGCCGAAATGCACCAGCCGGACGTCCTTGACGAACTGGTCCCAGGTATTGGCGTACTCTTCCAGGTAGATGCGCCGTACTGCGTCACTGACCTTGCTCAGTTCGGCGGCGGGGAGCGGTTTGCCCTGGGCGTCGCTCTGCTGGTTGCCCAGCACCCAGCGTTCTTCCGACACCATGGCCGTGGCCACCGGGGCGATTTCCTTCAGGAAGCCGTGATAGTAGCCGCGCACCGTAAAGAAGCCGGGTACGCCCTTGCTCAGTGATTGGCCGCTGGCACGGGTAAACACCAGCATGGCGGACGGGCCGGCTACCTCGGAAATCTTGAAGTCGGTGGCCACACCGTTGACACCGATGCGCTTGAGCCGGCCATAGACCCGCTCGGGCAGGCTCTTGCGCAGCAGGATATCGCGGGCATCGGCGATCAGCTTTTCGTCCATCGCCACCGGACTGTTGAGGGTCCCGCGCGACAACAAGGCGTCCAGATGCGCTTCCAGCTCGTTGCGCTGGGCGGCGGTGACTTCCCGCGCCAGGTTGGATTCCCAATCGACCATGACCCAGGCCTTGAAGGCTTCGGCATCGAAATGCTTGCTGTCCTTCAGCATGATGTAGGCCTTGAGGGCCTCGTACAGCAGGTCGGTATCGTGCTGGCTTTCGCGCAGCACCCCTTCCAGGCGATAGACGATGCGCGGCAGCAGGGCATCCTGCAGCAGGCGTTCGTAGGCATTCTTGGCGGCGGCGTCCAGCTTGTCGCCCTGGTACAGGCCGAAGCGCAGCGACAGCGGTACGGCGTCGCGCCGTACCCCGCTGGTCTCGGTCACATCGCGTACCGCGTGCAATACCGGAATCAATTCCGCCAGCTTGCCGTCCTGACCCACCACCAGGCCTTCGACCTTGGTGCGGGCGGCCGGCAGTTGCCCACCTACCTGTTCGACATAATGGCTATTGCGGACATAGCTGGTGCCCCAGGCCGCCACGGCCACGCAGGCGGCCACCGCCAGCCCGGCATAACCGCCGCCGGTCAACAGGGCGCGGCGGCGGCGCCAGCTGCGGTTGGTGCCGGCCAGGTGGGCCTCGGCGAAGATCACATCGTTCAGCAGGCGCGAGATAAAGAATCCCCGGCCGGCGCTGCCCTGGCTGCCGCCCGCCGGCCTATCCAGCTGGCCACGGCTGTATTGGCCGAACAGCGGGTCGAGCGGCTGGCCTTCTTGCGTGCCGCTGGTGAAATACACCCCGCGCAGCATGGAAGTGGCCTGGTAGGGCGTAGGCGCGAAGACCAGGTTGAGGAATTCCAGCAAGGGCTCGCGCAAGACGCCGAAACGCTGCGGGAAATGGCAGAGCTGGGTGCGCCGCTGCACATCGCGCTCGCGTTCCAGGCGTTCCACCAGACGGCCGTGCAGGCGCTCGATCAGGCTGTCGAACTCCACCGCCGCCTGTTCGCGCGGAGCAGTGGTCTGGCCGCGCGGCAGGGTCATGCCCCATACCTGGGTGCGTTCTTCGGCGCTCAGTTCATCGAAATACTCGCCGAAGCCGGCGATCAGATCGACCTTGGTGACCAGCACGTAGATCGGGAAGTCGATCTGCAGATCGTCGCGCAATTCATTGATACGGCTGCGCAGGGCCGAGGCCTGCAATTCGATCTCGAAGCTGCTGCTCTGCAGCAGATCGGCGGCGCTGATGGTCAGCATCACGCCGTTGATGGGCTGGCGGGGCCGGTGCTTGGTCAGCAGGCGCAGGAAGCTGCCCCATTCCTTGCTGTCGGCCACCTTGTCGCTGGCCTGGGTGCTATAGCGGCCGGCGGTATCGAGCAGGACGGCACGGTCGGTGAACAGCCAGCTGCAATTACGCGTGCCGCCCACGCCCCGCACGCTTTCGCTGGGGAAGTGCTCGGCCAGCGGGAAACGCAGGCCGGAATTGACCAGGGCGGTGGTCTTGCCGGTGCCCGGGGCGCCGACGATGACATACCAGGGCAGTTGGTACAGATGGGCTTCGCTGTCGAAGCGGCCCAGCAGCTTGCGCCAGCCGCTGGTGTTGCCCTGCTCCTGGGCGCGGGCCTGCCGCAAGATGCCCAGGGCTTCGCTGAACCGTTGTTGCAGTAGCTGGTTTTCTTCGCTGTCCTGGCCGGCGGGAACCTGCTTGCCTTGGGCGACCAGGCCGCTTTCCAGGGCACGGCCGGCACGCCAGCGGCGCCACCAGCCTATGCCCAGGTAGAGCAGATAGGCCAGGATCAATCCACCCAGCAGCGCCAGGCGTGCCCATACCGGCGCGAGCGGGCGCCATTCGGCGATGGCGACCAGGGGGCCGACGAACCAGATGACGCCGGCCAGGCAGAGAAAGCCCAGCGCGACCAGGACCCAACGGTTGAACAGTAAGCGGAACAGTCTTTTCATGATGAGTGCAGTCGGGCCTATTTGCTGACGAACAGCGTGATCTCAACGCGGCGATTGCGCGCACGATTGGCGGGCGTGTCATTGACTACCACCGGCTCGCTATCGGAGCGGCCGTCCACCAGCAGGCGGTTGGCCGGCAGCGACTCGGCCAGCAGGTCGCGGACCGCTTCGGCGCGGGCGCGCGACAGATGCCAGTTGGAGGGGAAGCGCATGGAGCGCAGCGGCTGGTTGTCGGTATGGCCGCTGATCAGGATCTGGCCGTTGACCTTGCCCAGTTCCGCGCTGATGCGCGCCAATACCGGCATATAAGCGCTGGTGACATCGGCGCTGCCCGATTCGAACAGGCCGTCGCCACGAATGGTGATGACGGAGCGGTTCTCGTGGTCGGCCACCGATACCAGTCCCTCGCTGATCTCGCGTTGCAGCAGGCCGGCCAGGCGCGGTACGGCCGCCGGTTTGTCCAGTGCATGGGTGGGTACGCGGGCGCGCAGGCTTTGGATATCGCCGAATACCGGGTCGGAATCGCGGTTCAGGGTCAGCGACAGGCCCATATACACCAGCGTCAGCAGCAAGGCGGTGGCGGACGCGGTCACCCACAGCGGGATACGTAGGCCGCTGCGCTTGAGCACGGCGACTTCTCCCTGCCAATGGGGCGACAGTTCGCGCTCGCCGACCGGGCGCTGTTGCCGCAGCATTTCCACCAGCCGGCGGCGCAATAGCTCCAGTTGGGCGGCCCCGTCGTTCAACACCCGGTAGCGGCCTTCGAAGCCCAGGCACAGGCACAGGTACATCAGTTCCAGCAGGTCGCGGTTGCCGACCGGGTTCTCGCCCAGCTTGGACAGCAATTGGTAGAACTTCTCGCCGCCCCAGGTTTCGTTATGGAACATCACCAGCAGGCTGTGCTTGGCCCAGATGCCGGAGCCGCCCCAGGGCGTTGAAGCGGCCACCTCGTCCAGTAGCGTGCACAGGACATAGCGGCCGGCGATCACATGCTCATGCCGCACGCCGGCGGTGCGCGCCGCGTCTTCGAAGGCGCGGATCCGCTCCGCCAGGTATTCGCGCAGGGCGGCCGGGTTGGCATGCTGCGGCGTCGCGCGCAACTGGCCGGCGAGATACAGCAAGGGGTTGGCGCAGGCCACCAGCGGGTTGACGCCGGTGTTGACCGGTTCCTTGCGCTCATCGTCGAAGCTGTCGGCGATGCTGGCCTGGGAATTGGCCGTGGGTGCCTGGGGCGTATAGCCGCCTGGCGTGGGCTTGAGCAGATTGAAGTCGGCTTCCATGATGCATGTGTCCAGTAAGTACGATAGGGCGGAAGGGGGCTTCAGCGCCGAATGGCCCAGAGCGCCAGTTCCAGACCCGGGAATTCACCGCCCAGGTGCAGGGCGATGCCACCGGAGCGCTCCAGCTGCGCCCAAAGCTCGTGACCGCGATCCAGCTCGAAGTAATGGTAGCCGGCGTGATAAGGCACCTGGCGAGGCGCCACCGGCAGGGACTGCAGGCCGATGCCGGGCAGCTGCAGATTGACCAGGTCGCGGATCTTGTCGATCGGACCGATCTTGATCTGGCTGGGCAGGCGCTGGCGCAATGCTTCGGCCGGCATCTGGCCGCGCGCGGCCAGGACGAAGCTGGCTTCGCGGAACAAGGCCAGGTCGGGGGTAATGGCCACCCGCACGCCGTACTTGCGGTCCTGCAACTCTATCGCCACCGCGCTCTGGTCGATGACCACCGCCAAGGCGCGCCGGAGTTCCGTCATCAAGGGCGCGAAGCTGGCATCGAGCCGGTCGGCGTCGTAGGCGGGGAATTCGGGCGGCAGCCGGTCTTCGCGGGCGAATACCGCCAGGTCGCCGGCCAGCTGCAATCCCAGCTGGTAGAAACCGGCCGGATGCGAGGCCGGCATGGCGACCACTTGCGCCAGAACGGGCGAGTAGCGGTTCAGCGTCTGCAGCAACAGGTATTCGGCCACTTCGGCTACGCTGCCGCGCCCCGGCTGGGCGATGCGGGCGGCCAGGGCGTTGGCGCGCTGCCGCACCAGGCCGAGGATCTCGCGCGGGAAACTTTCCAGGCTCACATGTGCCTGATAGCTTAGTGCCGGCGGCAGGAAATTTTCGTCCAGGGTTAGCTCGCCGTTAGGCAGCCGTTCCCGCACCCGCGCCACCGCGATGCCGCTGAAACCGCCGTGCATATCGCGCGCCAGCATAAGGCGGCAGTTAAGGCGGCCCAGCAGCATGTCGGCCGATTTGCCCGGCGCGGTCACGTCATCCACCTTGCTGGCCAGTGCGACATAGCGGGACATCACCGCCATGGCCGGATCGAGCTGGTGGCTGGCGTGGGTGTCGCTGGGCAGGGGCAGGGCCAGGAAGACCAGTTCGTCGCGCACGTCGGCCGGCACATCCAGCGGCGCGGGCAGCGGATCGTCGCCGCCGCAATCGAAGGGCGTGCCATCGCGGAAGCGGCCGCTGGCCCGTTCCAGGCCAAGCTTGCCCATCACCAGGCGCGCGCCGTCCAGGCGCAACTGTTGGCAGCCCCAGAACCAGTCGTTCATGGTGGCAGCCGCTACCAGCCGCTCCACGTGTCTTTCCTGTTGCTGGAAGTGTTGCGGCTGAAGGAACAGCCCCTCGCTCCAGATGACGCGATTGTGTTTCACGATAGTGGGATTCCGTTGCAAGTTTTACCGGCCAGGGGCCCCGGATGGTTAAGGCAGCGGCAGGCGCTTGAGGCGTTTGGTGACGGCCTGCTGGGCACGCTCCTTGGCGGCCTGCTTCGCCTCTTCCTCGGCGCTGCGTAGCATTTCGTCGCGCTTCTCCGCCAATTTCTCCTGCAGCTTTTCCAGCTCGCGGGTACCGTCGGCAGTGCGGATACTGACCTTGTTGTCTGACAATTCGATGATCAGGGGCAGATCCTTGTCACCCTGGCTGACATCCAGCGTGCCGCGCCATTGCGCGTTTTCCAGATCGCGGAAGGCGGCGATCAGCGCCAGGTAGCGGACCTCGGGCGCCAGCGGACGGGTGATGCGCTGCTTCATGCCAGGCGTCAGGACGATCTCTTCGACCGTGACATAGTCGCTGCCCAATGCCTGGGCCGGCCGCTCATATAAGGAGAAGAAGTCGCTGGTCTGGAAGTTGGCCAGCGATTTCAGATGGAACAGCTTGACGACCACCGGCGAAGCACGGCCGCTGGCGTCGGGATTGACCTTGGGCGAGGCAAAGATCAGTCCGTCCATGGTGACCGGCTTGCTGGCGCAGCCGACGAGCAGCAGTGCGCCCAGAGCGGCGGCGGCCCAGCGTGCCAGCCTTGGAAGAGGGAGTTTCATGACGGTTTTCCTCACTTGGACCCACCTCAAGACGGGCGGTATTTTTGGGGATCGGGGGCGGCGCAATAACGCACCTTCGCGCGCGATATATATAATATCAAACAGCGCGGCCGCCCGGACCGCGAAGGGTGCTCAAGCAGCTGATTAATAATACGATTATATTCGGATGCGGACCGGGAAACAGCCAGCAGGAGGGGGAAAATGACACAAACGGTGCGAGCTGGTCAACTGCGATGAAAATTAGCGAACGGTTAATGGTTAATGGTGAAAAATGACATTTGTCTAGTGCAGTGATTTGCCATAGCATCACCAGTTAACAAAAAACTACACGACACTTTTTAGTGTAGGGGAGGGAAATGATGCACATGGATATTGCGCCGCTGCTTGAGCCCGTCGATGCGTCGGCGCCTTGCGGCCAGAACCTCGAATACAGCCAGGAATTCCTTGCCTTGGAATCCCTGGTGGTCGGCACGCCTGAACAACAGTTCGGCGACACCGTCATCGCCGCCGTCGCGCCCGATTGGGCCGCCGTGGCCAAGCAAAGCGACGGCCTGCTGCGTCAAAGCAAGGACTTGCGCCTTGCCACCCTGCGTACCCGCGCCGCCATCAATCAAGATGGCGTGGCCGGCTTAGCGTCCGGTTTGGAACTGCTTGCCGGCCTGCTCTCCTCCTACTGGTCCGATCTGCACCCCGAGCTGGAAGACGGCGATGCCACCATGCGCATCAATGCCCTGTCGGCGCTGTCCAGCGTCGATGCGGTGTTGAATGATCTGCGCCAATCTACTTATATGGAAGTGCGCGGGCTGGCGGGTTGCCTGGTCAAGGACGTCGAGGCGGCCCTGGCGGGACGCTCCGGCGCGGAGTCGGGCGAATTGAGCGAAGCGGATATCAACCGCCTGGTCGTCGCCGATTCCGTCCAGGCCGAGCGGCTGGCCGAGCAATTGGGACGCGCCCGTACGGCGGCCGGTACGATTACCGAATTGCTGGACGAGCATACGCCCTACCATGGCCTGGACTTCACGGCGCTGTTGCGCCTGATCGAGCTGCTGCGCCATCCGCTGGGCAAGACCGCGACAGCGGCGGTGCCCGCCGCTACGCCGGGTGAAGCTTTGCCGGGCGCGGCCATGCCGGCTGGGGGCGCCGTGGCGGCGCAGTCCGGTGCCGCTCAGGTAGCGGTTCAGTGGCCGAGCGCAGTGAACAGCCGACAAGAAGCGGCTCGCCTGGTCGAGCTTGCCTGTGTCTACTTCGAAACCCATGAACCCGGCCACCCGGCGCCGCTGTTGCTGCGCCGTGGACAGAGGCTGATGACCATGGATTTCCTGGAAATCATCCGCGAGCTGGCACCCGAAGGCATGGGCCAGGTGGAAGCCGCCGCGGGACTTAATCGTTAAGGGGCCAAAAGGCCTCGTTGTCATTATTCACATCACCCAGTTATGTAAGGATCCACCATGGCTAAAAGCGATAGCGGACAAAAGTTCATTGCGCGCAATCGCGCGCCCCGCGTGCAGATCGAGTACGACGTCGAAGTCTATGGCGCCGAGAAAAAGGTTCAACTCCCATTTGTAATGGGCGTGCTCTCGGACCTGTCCGGCAAGTCGGAAGTCGACCAGGGTTCGGTGGCCGATCGTAAGTTCATGGAGATCGACGTCGACAACTTCGATTCGCGCATGAAGTCGATTCGTCCGCGCGCCGTCTTCAACGTGCCCAACGCCCTGACCGGCGAAGGCAACCTGAGTATCGATGTCAGCTTCGAAAGCATGGACGACTTCTCGCCTGCCGCCGTTGCCCGCCAGATCGAGCCCCTGCGCAAGCTGCTGGAAGCACGTCAGCAATTGGCCAACCTGCTGACCTATATGGATGGCAAGAACGGTGCCGAGTCGTTGATCGGTAAGCTGCTGCAGGACCCGGCGCTGTTGGCCGCGCTCTCCGCCGCCCCCAAGACCGTGGCGGATGACACCGCTCCGGTGGCCGAATAAGTTAGTGCGAGAGGACGCAAGATGACCACCGAGTTGCAAGGTTTCGGATCACCAGCCGGCGCGACCGCGCAAGGCGAACAAAGTGATTTCTACAATCTGCTGCAGAAGGAGTTCCGTCCCAAGTCGGACGAGGCCCGCAATGCCGTGGAGCAGGCCGTACATACCTTGGCCCAGCAGGTGCTGGCCGGTACCACGCTGATCGGCGACGATGCGTTCAAGTCCATCGAAGCCATTATCGGCGAGCTGGACCGCAAGCTGTCGGAACAGGTCAATCTGGTGATCCACCACGCCGATTTCCAGGCACTGGAATCGTCCTGGCGCGGTCTGCAATACCTGATCAACAACACCGAAACCGACGAGATGCTGAAGATCAAGGTCTTCAACGTCACCAAGGCCGATCTGCATCGCACCTTGCGCCGCTTCAAAGGCACCAATTGGGACCAGAGCCCGTTCTTCAAGCGTGTCTACGAAGAGGAATACGGCCAGTTCGGCGGCGAGCCTTTCGGCTGCATGGTGGGCGACTATTTCTTCGACCACAGCCCGGTCGATGTCGAGTTGCTGCGTGAAATCGGCCGCACGGCGGCGGCTTCGCACTGTCCTTTCATCTCGGGCGCCGCACCGTCGGTGATGCAGATGGAATCGTGGCAGGAACTGGCCAACCCGCGCGATCTGACCAAGATCTTCCAGACGCCGGAATACGCGGCCTGGCGTTCGCTGCGCGAATCGGAAGATGCCCGCTATATCGGCCTGGCCATGCCGCGCTTTCTGGCGCGCCTGCCCTACGGCGTCAACACCAACCCGGTCGATGAGTTCGATTTCGAGGAAGACACCGCCGGTGCCGCCCACGAACGTTTCGGCTGGGCGAACTCGGCCTATGCCATGGCGGTGAATATCAACCGCTCGTTCAAGCAGTATGGCTGGTGTACCCGCATTCGCGGCGTGGAGTCGGGCGGCACGGTGGACAATCTGCCTTGCCACACCTTCCCGACCGACGATGGTGGCGTGGACCTCAAGTGCCCGACCGAAATCGCCATTTCCGACCGGCGCGAAGCGGAGCTGGCCAAGAACGGCTTTATGCCGCTACTGCACCGCAAGAACTCCGACCTGGCCGCCTTTATCGGTGCCCAGTCGCTGCAAAAGCCGACCGAGTACATGGATGCCGACGCCAGCGCCAATGCGCAGCTGGCCGCACGCCTGCCGTACCTGTTCGCGGTTTGCCGTTTCGCGCATTACCTGAAGTGCATCGTGCGCGACAAGATCGGTTCCTTCACCAGCCGCGACGAAATGCAGCGCTGGTTGAATGAATGGATTCTCAATTATGTCGATGGGGATCCCGGTAATTCGTCCGAAGCGGTCAAGGCGGAAAAACCGCTTGCCGCGGCAGAAGTGATACTTGAGGAGATTGAAGGCAATCCAGGTTATTACGCAGCCAAGTTCTTCTTGCGTCCGCATTACCAATTGGAGGGTTTGACCGTTTCCTTGCGCCTGGTATCGAAATTACCATCCGCCAAGGAAGGCGGCGCCTAAGCAGTATGTATCCGGCCGTTCCGGCGACGTCGGGACGGCCAACCAGGCTTGTAGTACCTCCCATTGCGGCTTATACCCCTCGCCACGCTTTTCGAGCCGGCCCTGGGTGCTGCGCGTCCGTAGCGGGGAGTACAAATGGCGGGTTTTGGTTTTATTCACATTTATATTTGGCTGCGGCGAGCGCCGCTTCAATTTAAAACAAGGGAATATTTTAAATGCCTTATTTGCTTGGAATTGCCGAGAAGGATGTCTTCGGTAAGGCAAAGTTTGTGAATGCCAAGGGTAATACCGAATGTGTCGAGTTCGTCGTGCAGACCACCAGCGCGCCTTCGACCATCGGTTGGAATCGAGGCGACAAGATCAGCGATCTGCCGCCGGGGAAATTGGCCCGCGGCACCGCCATCGCCACCTTCGATGCAAATGGCCGTTATCCGACCGATACCTTGGGTAAGCACGCCGCTATTTATCTCAGCCACGACGCCCATGGCATCCGGGTGCTGGATCAATGGCGCGCGCAGGGTGAAGTGCGTGAACGGGTCATCCATTTCAACAAGCCCAAGGGCACGTCGCGCAGCAATGACGCCAGCACCTTTTACGTTATCAAGTAGGACGGAGCCCGCCATGGCATACCGAACCCATTTCCTTATCGGCGCGCTGTTGCTCGGCCTGTCCGGCGGGGCATCGGCGGCGGAATCGCAGGCGATGAGCTGCCCCGAGTCGCTACCGGTGACCGAACAGGCAGGGACGCTGGACAAACCATGGGAAGTCGTGGCCGATCAGGGGCGCGGCGGCTACGGCCTGGATGGTGTGCGGTTTTATTCCGGTCCGCCACAGGAAATGGCGACCTTGGTGCCGGACCAGACACGGCAGACCAGCCGCGAGCGCAAATCGGTCTGGCGGCTGCCAAGCAACGGCGGGCAGCAGTACTGGCTGGCTTGCGCCTACCGGAACACGGCCTTGCTGGCGACGCGGGCGCTGCCGCCCGAGCTGAAGAGCTGCGAGTTGACCGAGCAATTGTTGCCGTCCGGCAAGGTTTTGAAGGTGGTGGCGGTGGTGTGTAAGTAAGGGAAGCGCTGGGCGGATTTTTTCCGCTTGAATGCGGCGCTCGCAGGAGTCGTACCGAAAGACGGGATGCAGCAAGGCGCGGGTAAATGGGTACAGGGTCGAATCCCGCGCGATTCCGTCGCAGTGGCATGGTTGTACAAGGGGCATCACCCGGCCCCGGCAAATCAACTCCCATCGGCATCGGTCGGATAGATGACGAGGAGATTTTCTGCGCCTAGTGCGCGCTTTTGAAGAGTAAGGAGAGCAATAAATGGCAAAGGATATGTTCCTCAAGATCGATGGCATCGAAGGCGAGTCCGGCGATGACAAGCACAAGAACGAGATCGAACTCCTGTCGTTCAACTGGGGCATGGCACAAGCTTCCAGCATGCACTCGGGTTCGGGCGGCGGTCAGGGTCGCGTCACCGTTGACGATCTGAGCTTCATCCATTTCGTGGACAAGGCTACCCCGATCCTGATCCAGGCCTGTATGTCCGGCAAGCACATCCCCAAGGCTGTGTTGGTCGTTCGCAAGGCCGGTGAAAAGCCTCTCGACTACCTGAAGATCACCATGACCGACGTGCTGGTCACCTCGGTGAACCCAGCCGGCACCAATGGCGATGGCGAAGGCCTGAAGGCTTCCGTGGGCCTGGCTTTCTCCAAGGTCAAGGTCGAGTACCAGCCTCAAGGCGCGGATGGCAGCCCCAAGGGCGGCGCCGTGGTGTCCGAGTGGGACATCAAGGCCAACAAGAAGGTGTAATACGCTGGTGATCCATCCCGGTAGAAGGCTTCGGCCTTGATCCGGTGATGGTTTCCGGAGGGATGGCGCGTATGTGCCATCCCATCCGGGCACCTGTATGCAGTTGTTTAGATGGCAAGAGAGCTAGGAATCATGACCGTACCGTCCAATGCAGAAGCCCTGATCAAGCAGGGTTGTCCCACCGAAGCGCTGGAGGCATTGCAGGCCGAAGTGCGGCGCACCCCCGCGGCGCCGGAGCCGCGCGTATTCCTGTTCCAGTTGCTGGCCATCCTGGGCGATTGGCAGCGGGCCGGCCAACAGCTGGATACGCTATCCAAGCTCTATGGCGACTTCGCCACGTTTACCCATTTCTATCAGCATGTGCTAACCGCCGAGCGGGCACGTGCCGATGTTTTCGCCGGGCAAGCAAGCCCGGTGGTGATAGGCGATCCCTCGCCCTGGCTGGCCCAGATGATCGAGGCCCTGCGCCTGGACGCCGGTGCCAACCACGCCGCCGCCGCCAGCTTGCGCGCCGAGGCGCTGGAGCAGGCGCCCGCCCATTCCGGCCATATCGATGACCAGCCTTTTGCCTGGCTGGCCGACGGCGATAGCCGGCTGGGTCCGGTCCTGGAAGTCATCGTCAAAGGCCAGTACCGCTGGCTGCCGATGGAAAGATTGATTGCCGTCGAACTGGAAAAGCCCGAGTCCTTGGCCGATCTGGTCTGGCTCAAGGCCGAACTGTATCTGGCCGGGGGCCAGCAGACGCCCGCCCTGGTGCCGGTGCGCTATCCCGGCTCGACCTCGGCTGGCGCGCCGCTGGCGATGGCCCGCGCCACGCGCTGGCTGCAGCCGCATAGCGACACCTGGTTTGGCCTGGGCCAACGCGAATTCGCTTCCGATGTGGGCGAGCATGCCTTGCTCGACACGCGGGTGATTCGTTTCGATACGGTGGAAAACTGAAATGGCAGGACAGCGCATCCCCGGTCCGCAGGGCATGGATATTGCCCCGCTTTCGCATGATCAAGGCATACGCCAGCGTATCGCGCCGGCGCGCGCCGCCGGTATCGGCGTGGCTGCGTCCGCGCCGGCCCACCGGCCGATCGGGGCTGGCTGTGTCGCCACCGGCAAGACGCTTTGCCATGCCCTGTTCGAACTGGCGGCCTACGAGAACCAGAAGGGCACGATGGTGTTCGTGAAGGAGATCATCGACCGCAAGAAACTGGTGCGTGGTGAGCTGGTGATCAGCCATAACCCGGTAACCGGCGGTGGCGATCCACAAGATCCAGGTATCGAGAACTCCGAGTTCAAGGATCCGCGCCTGCCTTACTACGTCGATACCGAATATATCGAGGTGGGCTACGCGCTGACCAAGCAGGGCATGGACGCCAAGATGGGCTTTATCGCCTGGGTCACGGCCAAGAAGGCTATTTCCCTGTTCACCGGCGACTCGACCACCGGCCTGTCGCATCGGCCCAATGCACTCGGCCTGCAAATCGGTGAAATGATCGCCAAGCGCTATCGCAATATCGCCCACTTTGCCGAGGAGTTCTGTGGAGGCAAGTGTGAATAAGCTGGTCCGGTCCATCTGCAAAGCCGGCATCGTCTGCAATCTGCTGATGGCAGCGGGACTGGCCATCGCCATGCCGATGGTGATGAAGATGCAGGGCGGCAGCGACGCGATGAAGCTGATCCCGCTTTGGTGGCTTGCCGATGCGGTGGCCTATCTGCTCTTGCTGCTGAATTTCCGGGCCGGATTCTTTTGGATCGTCTTTTCCCTGCTGGTCACCGTCGGCCTGTCGATCTTCAGAGATAATTATCTTTTTACCACTGCTTTTTCGGCGCTGGCCGTATCGACCATCGCCTACGCCTTTTATAAAGATCGCCCTTATTGGCGGGTACTTCGCTAAGGGGCATGGCACCCGGTGCCGTATGAATTGAGCCCGACCGTGCCGCGAATTGGCGGACGGGTAATGCCCCGACAGGGAATAAGTTAAACGCCGCGCCAGCTTGAGCGCGCCATCTACAACGGACAAGCAGGGACATCCCATGTTCGATGATCGCAATATCCAACTGACCACGCCGCTCGGTCCCGAAGCCCTGATCTTCCGTAGCCTGGACGGCTTCGAAGCGCTGGGCCAGCTGGGCCAATACCGGCTGGTGGCGCTGTCGCGCCGCGCCGACCTGGCCCTGGACAAGGTGGTCGGGCAGGCCATTACCGTCAGCACCGATGTCGCCCTGGGCGCGGTCCGCCACCTCAATCTCTTTGTCAGCCAGATCAGCCTGACCGGCCGCGAGGGCGAGTACTACCGCTACGAAGCCACCTTGCGGCCCTGGCTGTGGTTCCTGTCGCGCACCGTCGATTGCCGGGTGTTCCAGCACCAGAACCCCATCGATATCATCCGCACGGTCTTCGCCGACCACGCCATCGCCAAGTTCGACGTGCGTACCACCCATAGTTACGCCCCGGTCGATTACTGCGTGCAGTACCGCGAGTCGGACTACAACTTCGTGGCGCGGCTGTGCGAGCAGGAAGGCATCTACTTCTGGTTCGAACACGCCGAAGGCGCGCACACGCTGATCCTGGCCGATGCGCTATCTGCCCACAAGCCGGCGCCCGGCTATGCCAAGGTGCCGTTCGAGCAGGGCGGCGGCGATGGCGGCATGACCACCGACCGCGAGCATCTGGAACATTGGCATTACAGCAAGTCGGTCCAGCCGGTGAACTTCGTACTGACCGATTACGACTTCGAAAAGCCCCGCGCCGATCTGACCGTACGGTCCAAGATCGACCGCAACCACGGCGAAGCGCACCACGAAGTGTTCGACTACCCGGGCGAATACGTCGACCCGGGCCTGGGCGAGCACTACGCCCGCATTCGCCTGGACGAAGCGCAGGCCCGCCAGGAAACCGCCACCGGCCAAGGTACCGTGCGCGGCCTGCCGGTCGGTTCGTTGTTCACCCTGTTCGACCACCCGCGCGCCGACCAGAACCGTGAATACCTGGTGACCAGCGCGCATCTGAGCTGGGCGGAAGCTTCCTACCAGTCCGGTGCAGGCGAATGGGTCGCCAGCTGCCAGATCGATGCGCTGCCCAGCGCGCTGCCGTTCCGGCCGGCCCGCAGCACGCCGCGCCCCTTTGTGCAGGGTCCGCAGACGGCGGTGGTGGTGGGTCCGGCGGGCGAAGAAATCTTCTGCGACGAATACGGCCGCGTCAAAGTGCAGTTCCACTGGGACCGCCGTGGCGGCCGCAACCAGCACAGCTCCTGCTGGGTCCGTTCCTCGCAACCGTGGGCCGGGCAGAATTTCGGGGCGATGTCGCTGCCGCGTATCGGCCAGGAGGTGGTGGTGTCCTTTCTGGAAGGGGATCCCGACCAGCCGCTGATCACCGGCCGGGTCTACAACGCCGGCCAGATGCCGCCGTGGGACTTGCCGGCCAACAAGACCCAGTCCGGCATCCTGACCCGCTCGACCCAGGGCGGCGCGTACGACCACGCCAATGCGATCCGCTTCGAAGACAAGAAGGGCGCGGAAGAGCTGTGGCTGCATGCGGAGAAGGACCAGCGCATCGAAGTCGAGAACGACGAAAGCCACTGGGTTGGGCACGACCGCAAGAAGACGGTGGACCACGACGAAACGGTACTGGTGAAGCACGACCGGACCGAGACGGTGGACAACGATGAAACCATCACGGTGCACAACAACCGCAAGGAGCGGGTGGACCATAACGAGACCATCTCGATCGGCGACAACCGTACCGAGGACGTGGGCAAGAACGAGACCATCACGGTCGGCGACAACCGTAGCCTGACGGTGGGCAAGAACGAGACGATCAATATCGGCGACAACGAGTCGATTACGATCGGCAGCAACAAGACACTCGATATCGGCAGCAATTGGACCATCACGGTCGGCAAGGCCAAGATGGAAACCGTCGCCCTGGCCTCGGTGGAGAATGTCGGGCTGGCCAAGATGACCAATGTCGGCGCCGCCTACAGCTTGAACGTGGGTGCCTTTATGAATACCGTCGTGGCGGCCTGGCAGAAGGAGCAGGTGGGACTCAGCAAGACCGTGACGGTAGGGGAGACTTTCCTCCTCACCGCGGGTGGGGCCAGCTCGATCAAGATGGACGAGGATTCGATCACATTGAAGGTCGGCAAAAGTGTGATCACGATGAAGGCGGATGGGACAATCACCTTGAACGGCAAGGACATCAATGTCATCGCCAAGGGTGAAGTCCAGGTCCAGGCCAAATCCGATATCGCCATGCAGGGCAAGAACATCAAGCAAAACGGATAGCTTAACCATGTCACTTCATCCGGCCAGCAAGACAATCGATCAAGCCGAAACCGAGCAGGACCGAGTGCCAAGCGACCCCTTGCAACTGCTTTTGCAAAAGGCCACCGGGCATGCCGCGCAACCGGCGCCGGCCGGTGCGCTTATCCTGGGCGAGATCGTTTCGCTCAATGCTGCCGGCTTGCCCCGTCTGCACGTGGACGGAGTCGGCCTGGTCGATATGGCGGCCAGCCTCGTCCCGATCACCGTGGCGGATGTCGGCAAGACCGTCGCATTCAGCATGCCGGTCGGTCCAGCCAGCCCGGGCGTGGTGCTGGGCTTAGTCTGGCAGCCGCAGGTCGCGGCTATGGAGGCCGTGGCCCCGCAGCCGCTCGAAGCCAGCGTGGACGGCAATATGGTGCATATCGAAGCGCGCCAGTCCATCAAACTGTCATGCGGCCGGGCAAGTATTACGCTGACGGCCGACGGACAGATACTGTTGCGCGGCGACTATATCTCCAATCATTCCACCGGTACGCAACGCATCAAAGGTGCGGCGGTACAAATCAATTGAGCCAGGGATAGCTATGGAAGTCATCAATGGCAGTCGCTATCTGCTGGATGCAAGCCAGGCCCTCGATGGGGAAGGGCGGCCCTGGTTGGTCGTCATGGCCAAAGCCAGCTGGCAAATCGAAACGCGGGACGATGGGCCGCCGCGCCTGGCTGAAGTACAGCGCGGCTTCCTGGCCAGCGATCTGTTCGAAGGGGAACCGGGCTTGTCGGCGGCCCATATCGAATCCGACTTCGTGTTCAGGAAACAGGCGTGCGACGTCATTTTCAAGGGTTCGGCGCATGCACCCAAGGGCCGGCCGGTGCGGGAACTGGAAGCCGGTATCAAGCTGGGACCGATACAAAAGATCGTACGCGTCCTCGGCGACCGGCAGTGGCAACGTAGGTTGGGCGGCTTCTGGTCGCTTGGCAGCGCCGAGCCGTTCCTCAGCCTGCCGGTCAGCTACGGCAATGCCTTTGGCGGCCTATACACTGCCGAACACATACAATCGGACGATCCGAAGGACTTCCTGGCGCATCCTGCCAATCTGGTTGGGCGCGGCTATGCCAAGGGAAAATTCCTGTCCTTGCTCGAAGGCAAGCTTGGCCCGAATATCGAGGCGCATAACGAGCGTGTCGACTCTCCCGAAACACTCTATACGCCGGTATCGCTGGGTCCGATCGCCAGGAATTGGGCGCCGCGCCTGGCATTGGCCGGCACCTACGACGAGCAGTGGCGCAACGAGGTATTCCCCTTGCTGCCGGCCGACTTCGACGAGCGCTTCTACCAATGCGCGCCGCTGGACCAGCAAATCCCCTTTCCCCGCGGCGGTGAGCAGCTTGTGCTGCTCAATCTGACGCCCGGTGGCGGGGTGACCCCGTTCACCTTGCCCAGCCTGGATTTGCCGATGGTTGCCCTTCCCGCCAATCGCCATCCCGTGGTATTGCACCCGGTGGTCGATACCCTGGTGATCGACACCGATACGATGACAATCGACGTGGTTTGGCGCGCCAGCCTGCCTTTGTCGCGGGGACTGCACGAGATCCATACCGTAGCGGCAGGCAGTATCTGTAAGCGTTGGTGGAAAAGCCGCGTATATGGCGCGGAAGATTGTGGTTGCCACGGCGTCGAGACGGATGACAAGGATCTGGCGCCGGTGGATACGGCCTTGGTCGATGATGAACTCGACAGCGAAAGCGAAGCGGCATGAGTATCAGCACGGAACTGTCCGTTATTGCATCCGGTGCCGTCAGCTCGATCGGATTGAGCGCTGCCAGCACTTGTGCGGCGATACGGGCCAGCTTGAATAATTTTCGTGAAACCCACTTCGTGGATAGCAAAGGCGAACCCGTACTGGGTGCCATGGTCCCAACGGCGGTACTCACGGGTACCGAGGACGACGAGGTGATACAGGGCGGCCCGGACAAGCTGGCAGCCATGTTCGTGCGCGCCGTACGCGAGTGCAGCGAGGCGGCCGGCGGCATTGACCCAGCACAGACGGCACTGCTGCTGGTAGGCCCCGAGGGCAGCCGTCCTGGCGTGGACGAGGCGCTGCTCCGCCATGTCTTCGACACCTGCCAGGCCACCGCCGGCATGGCCTTCCATGCCGCCAGCCGGATCACGCAAGTAGGTACGCCCGGCTTGGCCGTGATGCTCAAATACAGCCGCGAGCTACTTGCGGCACCGCAGGAAAGCGGTGTGCAAGCTGTTTTGATTGCCGGCCTCGATAGCCTGCTTAACGGGAACGATATTCGCCAGGCCTTGCAGGAAGGGCGAATCCTGACTTCAGCCAATGCCGATGGTTTCATTCCCGGCGAAGCCTGCGCCTGCATCCTGGTGGTTCGGTCCGATGCCGCCTTGGCGCGCCGCCGTGCCGATGGACGGGAGGATGAGCCTGCCGCGGCGATATTGCGGCTGAGAGGGATCGGCCTGGCGCAAGAGAGCGCCACCTTATCGTCTCGGCAACCCAGCCGCGGACGCGGTCTTGCCACGGCCATCGCCCAAGCCCTTGGCGAGGCGGAGCTGCAGGCGCACGATGTCCATAACCGGATGTCCGATGCGACCGCCGAGAGCTATTTCTTCGAAGAGGCCAGCTATGCCTGGACACGCCTATTGCGGCAACGTTCGCCCGAAGGCTATTTGTTTACGACGCCCATGAATCGCGTCGGCCATATCGGCGCCGCGATGGGGCCGCTCACCTTGGTGCTGGCGCTTGACCAGGTACGCAAGCAATGGGCGGCGGGCGAAAATATCCTGATTCATCTGAGCAGCAATAGCAGTCCACGGGCAGCCCTGGTGCTTACCGCCGCATAAACCTGCCCTGGATAGAAAGACTGGCCATGTCGCACAATGTATTTGCCAATAACAATGAGATTTGCGCGAAGAGCGCCAGCGGCACGTCCAACCTGGCGATAGACACCTGCTTTTCGCCGGGCGCCCCCATGCCGGGCGTGCCGGTGCCTTATATGAATACCTGCAAAGCCGGCGATATTACCAAGGGCTCGCGTACGGTATTTATCAAGGGCATGGAAGTCTGCCTGGAAGACAAGAGCTATTTCTCCACCAGCTATGGCGATGAAGCGGCCACCAAGGGACTTAAGCGCGGGACCGTTTCCACCAGCGTGCAAGGCAAGTGCCGCTTTATCGGCTGGAGCCCGAATGTGTTTATCGAGGGGCTTGCGGTCACGCGCCACCTCGATATGGTGACGCACAACCACAATAGCCCCGCCAATACGCCGCCGACTTATTATATGTCGAGCCAGGATACCAAAACGAAATGCAAGGAAGATCAAGACCGCATTGCCAAGCGCTGCGCGGCCGATTCCAAGAAGAATATGAAGGGCAAGGGCGTTCCCACGGGTAAACAGGATAAGGCCGACAAAGCCCATGAATGGGTCACCGATCATTGCGGGCCACTATTGGCCAAGCCGGGCGAGGACTTCGAGAATTGGTACAAGGAATTTGGCGATACCGGTAAGTTGATGCAACAAGCGGCCAGCCAGCTAAAGAACGAAGTCATCGCCAAGATGGAAAAGGAAGTAACCGAGTACGCCACCAAGACGGTAGTCAAGATGGCGGCTCGCCGAGGCTTGACCGGTTGGATTCCGGTGGTCGGCTGGGTGCTGACGGCCGTGGACGTTGCGGTAACCGGCTATGAAGTGGCGACGACCGTGAGCACGATGAAGGACGAGTTGGCCGACCTGAAGAAAACGGTCGAGCAGCTGAAGAAGGAGTCGCAGAACGTCACCAAAGTGCTGGACAAGTACAAGGACGAACTCAAAAACTACGGCAATCTGGATAAGAAGCGCCAAGGTGAAGTCGCACGCGAAGTCATGGCCGGCGTACAGGGTGCCTACGGTGCCGCCAACCCTTGTCTACGCGCGCGTAAATGCTCGTTGATCCCTTACAACAAAACCACGGCAGCCAATAACTGGGCAGGAAAAGGTTGCTGTCCTGGACAGACCGGACACCATCTTATGCCGGATGCCATGTTCCGTAACGGCGACAAGGCCGTCCAGAACAGCGCTTTCGATAAGTGGAAGACCTCCTATAAGGGTGAGAAGCCGCTGGAGGATCTGAAAATTGCCGATATGCCGCGCGATAAAAAGCCGACGGCAAAATGTTGGGATAAGTACAAGGAAGGTCCGGCACCGACTATCTGCCTGGAGGGTAGTGACAATACCAGTGGTTCGCACGGAGTCATGCATGCCGCGACGGCAAAGGCGGTGAAGCCTTTCCAGGCGAAGCCGGAAATGGACTACACCAAAGCCCGGAGCCTGCTTGCCCACGAAATCAGCGTGGCTTACGGTTGTGATGTAAAGTGCCTCGAAGCGCAGCTCGATGAATCTTATTGCAAGATGTACACCTGCGGTAACCCAGGAGATGATTGCGAGAAGAAACTCAAGGATGCCAAAGTGGTGCCGCATTCGGGTATGCCAAATGGCGGGCCGACGTCGACCGACGGTGATTTGTAATCGCTATTTAAATTATGTGTAAGAGAGGAGGTTGGCAGTGCCTATTTTTGACCGTGAAAAGTGGAGTAGATTCGGTAGTGGCTTCTCAGGTTATGATTGTGCAATTGGTTTTGACCGCCGATACGCATTCTTGATGTATGAGATAACCGACAGCCCACATCGTGACCCCATGCCGGAGATGCGGGTGGTCGTGGCGCGTATGGAGCGTCCGATGGAAAACAGATTCTATCGGATTCAGTTGCCTCATTTTGATTTTGCACGAATTGCCTATGGGGAAAGTCCGAGTACCGAATTTACGGCGGTCGATCTGGGGGGAATACCTATGGCTATAACCCGCCTCATAGCGAAGAAGAGAAGAAGCACCCCGTGGCGCTTGAGGGTAGTGAACTGAACGCAGTCATTTCCCAGGTGGTTCGTATTGGCGGTAGCATCTACACCGTTGGTGGGCCGCGTCGCATGCATAAGCGGCTGGGAATAGATAAATGGCACGATATTACTGCCAGCTTGCCGATTCCGCCGGATTACGCAAATGGTAATGCGAATATGGGAGACTTTATTTGGAACGATGCGGCGGGATATAGCGAGAACGATATCTACGCCATCGGGGGCGCGGGAGATGTGTGGCATTTCGACGGAAAGAAATGGTCGCAATGCAGCTTCCCTTCCAATGAGCGCTTGTATAACGTTTGCTGCGGCGACGATGGCAAAGTTTATATTGGCGGCAATATGGGATCGCTCTATGTGGGGCGCGAGAATAGCTGGAAAAAGCTGTCCGACGGTAATTACAGCGTGCCTTGGAAGGATATCGCCTGGTTCGCCGGCAAACTCTGGTGCGGTTCGGATTACGGCCTGTGGGAATGGCACGGCACGGAATTGGTGCGGGCGCCAGTGCCGGCGGATGTTCAACTGGTATCCGGCGCAATCGATATCTCGCCGGACAAGACCTTGATGCTGACAGCCGGCCCCGATGGCGCTGCCCTATTCGACGGCACAAAGTGGGAAGTCCTGTTCAGCCGGCACGATCTGGAAGACTAGCTAGGTGTTGATGTCCTGGTTTCGACCGTGCCGTTTCGAGCCGGCTCGAAGCCGGGGCGCCGGTGCTGCAAACGGACTTCGCTGTTCTCACTGCGATCGTCCGATAGACGAAAGTACACCAATTGACTGTTTTGCTTCCCCTTGTGGCACGCCATGCCGAAGATGCGGCCTTCTACTGGGCGCATGGTCGCGAGGCGACCTTCAGTAGCCAACATACCCCGCAATCCCGTAGGCGTTTCCGTCACTTATTGGATGCCAACCTCGAAGGCTTACGGGTAGCCCAGCGCGAAAGCGCATCGCAGGATGGCATCTCCGGCGCGGGCTGGCAGGCTGTGTGGGCGCGCGTGCAGCAGTGGCAGACCGCCGACGAGGCATTCGTGGCGGGCGTATTGGCGCTTGAGGCGGCCACTGCTAAATCACCAAGGCTGACCATGCTGGAGGCGCTGGAGCAACTGGCCTGCGAACAGTTCGGCCAGGATGCGGAACGCGACATCGCCCAGGGACTGGGTCATGCCGCGACCGAGTTGGATGCAGCCGGTTTGAAGTGGCTGGTACCTCGCTGGTTGGCTTCCGAGCAGCCCATTTTTCGGCGTGCTGCGCTGGCTGCCGGCGTGAGCGGTGGTTTGTTGAGCGATGAAGATTTGCAATCCTATCTGGTGGATGCCCATCCGCTGGTACGCGCCAGGGCGCTACGCGCCGTGGGCGAGCTGGGGCGCAATACGCTGGTCGATATGCTGCCAGGCGCAATCGACCTTGCCCGCGAGACAGATGCGGTCTGCAGATATTGGGCCGCCATTTCGCTCTGCCTGCTGGGTCGCAACGAAGGTATCGCGACACTGGGACGCTGGACGTCCGAGAACCCGACCGGTGCGCTGACCCAGCATGCCCTGGCGGTACTTGCCCAGCGCTTGCCGCGTGAAATACTCAGGAAAAGTCTGTCCGCCGCTCTACATTTACCCTCGCACCAGCGAAGTGCGCTGAACGCAATCCGCTACAGCGGCGATTTGGGTTGGCTGCCTGTTTTACTTGATCTGGTGGAGCAGCACAGCCAGGACGATGCCCTGCGCGCGGCCTTGCTGGAGCCGTCCACGAATCTGGCGCGCCTGGCAGGGGATGTGTTGGCCCACCTGACCGGACGCCCCCTTGCCGGTTCGGACCAATCCGAAGCCCTGTGGCAGCACGCCCCTGCGGTTGAAGACCTGTTCGAAGCGGACGAACACGGCGACTTCCCCGACCCTGCCTCCGACCCCGATGTTCCGATCCAACGCAAGCACGATCCCGATATTGATTTGCTCTGGCCCGATCCGGCCAAATTGCGTCGGGCGCTGGCTTCGCTTGGCGTGGCTGATCCCACGACGGATGGGCAGTCGCTTTACCTATATGGCCAGGCGCTGACACCCGCGTATGCACGCCAGTTGATCCACGATCCCGAGTCGCCGCAATCGCTGCGCTACCATGCCGCCCTGTACTTGCGGTGCAATGGGCATAGCGAGACCTTGATCGATATCGGTCGATGAAGATCGGTGGCGAGAATTCAACTTTTCCGCGCAGCTGCCGATAAGACTTATACGGCTAACAGCAGCGACAGGAAAAGCCCGGGTGGCGGCTATGTCCGCAACCGCAAACGGGTAGCTTTGGCAAAAGGACCGGGATTTTTTCCCGGTCTTTTTGTTTTTGTGCACGCAAGCCCGCATGACTGAACGACAGGAAAAGCGGAAAAGCGCAAAATCACAGCCGCAAGCATAAGGAGAAAAAGCCATGAGCCGTATCGGTTATGAGCAGGACGTCGTTGCGTGGGCCAACGAACAGGCCGCGTTGATACGCGCCGGTAAATTCGAGCAGCTCGACCTTGAACATATCGCCGAGGAGATCGAGGACGTGGGCAAGAGTGAACAGCGGGAACTGGCCAACCGGATGGCTATTTTGCTGGCGCATTTACTAAAGTGGCAGTTCCAATCGGAGCGGCGCGGCGCAAGCTGGAAAAACACCATCAACGTGCAACGTGAGGCTATTGCTTGGCGCCTTCGCAAAACGCCCAGCCTCAAACACGACGTGGCTGACCCGGAATGGTGGCAGTACGTTTGGGGTGATGCCACCGACCTGGCCGGCAGGGAAACCGGATTGGACGGTTTCCCGAAAGCGTGCCCCTGGCCCTTTGAAACGATCATGTCCGACTGGCTACCCGAGCCATTTTCGAACTGACCTGAAACCCGCCTGCAACAATCACCGGGCACACTGCCGGCACTTTCCGCTGCTGGACAGCGGTTGTGGCTCCTGCCCGGACGAGCCCGATGTGCCGGGCACCAAATCGCCTGCCCCCGAGTCTGTTGCTCGGGGGCATTTGTTTTGCCTGTTCCTTCTCCGGTGTGCCCAGGTAGGCATTTCGTCCTAGCATTAGGAAGCTGCTGAAAAACCGCACATAGGCACTGTCTCAGTGCATCGAGGAGAGGGCATGGCGAGCTGTACGCTCGATCATTGGGTGATTGAAGCGATATGCCGGGGTGAACATGGCGATGCCTTTGCCGTGTTGGGCCCGCATGAATTGGCGGATGGACGCTGGTGTCTGCGCGCCTGGTTGCCGGAAGCCATCGCGGTGGAGGTTCGGGGGCGGCCGGCGAGTGTTTGGCGGGTTTGACCTGCGTCGATGAGCGGGGTTTGTTTGAAGCACTGTTGCCCGCCGGTCCACCGTTCACCTATTACCTGCATGCCGATTGGCTGAACGCCAGCCTCGATCTGGACGACCCTTACCGCTTTCCACCGCTTTTGAACGCCGATGAGCTTTGGCATATCGGCGAAGGCAGCCATCGCCGGCTATGGCATTGCCTGGGTGCTCATCCAGGCCAATTGGATGGCGTGGCGGGAACCCGCTTCGCGGTATGGGCACCGAATGCGAAGCGCGTCGCCGTATTGGGCGATTTCAATCTATGGGACAACCGCCGTCATCCCATGCGCCTGCGGCGCGAGGGCGGCGTGTGGGAAATCTTTCTGCCGGGTGTGACGGTAGGCATGGCCTACAAGTTCGATATCCTCGATTGGGATGGCCAGCTGGTGCAAAAGGCCGATCCCTTCGCCTTTGCCGCCGAGCTGCGGCCGGCCACGGCCTCGCTGGTCTCGGTTTTGCCGAGCGCTGCCGGTCCCGCCGTGCCGGTTGGCGGCCTGCACCAGGCGATCAGCATCTACGAGGTTCACCTCGGCTCCTGGCGGCACGGACCCACTGGTTGGCTGACTTACCGGGAATTGGCGCACAGCCTGGTTCCCTACGTGGTGGAGATGGGATTCACCCATATCGAGCTGCTGCCGATATCGGAATTTCCCTTTGACGGTTCCTGGGGTTATCAACCCATCGGTTTATACGCGCCCACCGCCCGTTTTGGCTCGCCGGCGGATTTCCGTTACTTCGTCGAGCAGGCGCAGGCAGCCGGCCTGGGGGTGATACTCGATTGGGTGCCTGGCCACTTTCCCGAAGATCCGCATGGCTTGGCTCGCTTCGATGGCACGCACCTCTATGAGCATGCCGATCCGCGCGAGGGTTTCCACCGCGACTGGCATACGCTGATCTACAACTACGGCCGGCGCGAAGTCGCCAATTTCCTCAGTGCCAATGCTCTGTTCTGGCTGGAGCAGTATGGCTTGGACGGCCTGCGGGTGGATGCGGTGGCATCGATGCTATACCGCGATTACAGCCGCGAAGAGGGCGAGTGGCTGCCGAATGTCCATGGTGGGCGCGAAAATCTGGAAGCCATCGGCTTTTTGCGCCAGACCAATCATTGGCTAGGGGTGGAGCGGCCGGGCGCGATCAGCGTGGCGGAGGAATCGACGGCTTTTCCGCAGGTGACTCGTCCGCCCGAGCATGGCGGGCTGGGCTTCCATTACAAGTGGAATATGGGCTGGATGCACGACACGCTGTCCTATATGCGCCGCGATCCCATCCATCGCCGTCACCACCACGATCAGCTGACTTTTGGCATCGGCTATCTCTACGGTGAAAACTATGTATTGCCGCTGTCGCATGACGAGGTGGTGCATGGCAAAGGCTCCTTGCTGGGCAAGATGCCGGGCGACGACTGGCAGCGCTTCGCCAATCTGCGCGCGTACTACGGTTTTATGTGGCTGCACCCCGGCAAGAAGCTGTTGTTCATGGGAGGCGAATTTGCCCAGCAGGCCGAATGGGACCATGCCGCCAGCCTGGATTGGCATCTTTTGGCGGATAGCCGCCATGCCGGCGTGCAGGCCTTGGTGCGCGATCTCAACCACCTGTATCGCGATACACCGGCATTGCATCGGCTCGATTGCGACCCGGCCGGCTTCGAGTGGACCTGCCACGACGATGCGGACAATTCGGTGCTGGGTTTCGTACGGTGCGACGGCTTGGGGGCGCTGGTGCTGGTGGTCTGCAATTTCACCCCCATGGTGCGTTGCAATTATCGCGTGGGGGTGCCGGCGGCGGGTGATTGGCGCGAAGTGCTGAATACCGACTCAAGCCACTATGGCGGCAGCAATGTCGGCCATGGCGATGCGTGCAGCGAGCCGGTCGGCTGGCATGGCCGCGCCCATTCGCTCAGCTTGACCCTGGCGCCCTTGGCCACCCAGGTTTTTGCATGGCAGGCGCCGTGATTTCCTGGTGTTTCACGGACTTTCATTTTGCGGAGCACGCATCATGCCCTTGGCCCTTGGCCTCCGTCCCGGCGATCCCTTCCGGCTTGGCAGCCATTGGGATGGTGGCGGCGTCAATTTCGCCGTGTATGCCCTCAATGCCGATATGGTCGAACTATGCCTGTTCGATCCAAGCGGCCAGCGCGAGCTGGCCAGGCTGCCCTTGCCCGGCGTTCATGCCGGTGTCTGGCACGGCTATCTGGCGGAGGCCGAGCCCGGCCTGATCTATGGATTTCGCGCCCATGGCCTGTGGGCGCCAAGCCGTGGCTACCGCTACAACCCGGCCAAGCTGTTGCTGGACCCGTATGCCCGCCGCCTGCACGGCCGCTACGATGGGCAGAGCGATTTCCGCGACCATCTGCAGGGCAATCCCAGCCTTTCAGACCCGCACGACAATGCCGGCCATGCCGTCAAGGCGGTGGTGGATAGCGATGAATACGGCACTTTTTGCTTCGATTGGGGCGACGATCGAGCGCCGGGCGTGGCTTGGGAAGATACGGTGATCTACGAGCTGCATGTAAAAGGCTTCAGTGCGCGCAATCCCGCCGTGCCGGCCGAACTGCGCGGCAGCTATGCCGGCCTGGCCCATTCCGCCAGCATCGAATGGCTTAGGCAGCTGGGCGTGACCACCGTGGAATTGTTGCCGGTGGCCGCTTGCGCCGACGAAGGCCGGCTGCTGGAACGCGGGCTGGTCAATTACTGGGGCTACAACCCGCTTGCATTGATGGCGGTAGAGGACCGTTATGCGGCCGGCGACGATGCGCTCAACGAGTTCCGGTCGGCCGTGCGCGCCCTTCACGCCGCCGGCATCGAGGTCGTGCTCGACGTGGTGTACAACCATACGGCGGAAGGCGGGGCAGGCGGTCCCAGCTTCAGCCTGCGCGGCTTGGACAATCGCAGCTACTACCGCATGGCGCCGGATGGACGCTACGAAAACTGGACTGGCTGCGGCAATAGCTTGAACGTGGCGGATCCACGCTGCCTGCAATTGGTGCTGGATAGCTTGCGCTTTTGGGTACAGCAGTGCCATGTCGATGGCTTCCGCTTCGATCTGGCGCCCATTCTGGCGCGCGGTTTCGGTGGCGGATTCGAGGCGTGGTCGGCTTTTTTTGCTGCGGTGCAGGCCGATCCCTGCCTGGGCCGGCTCAAGTTGATCGCCGAACCATGGGATCTGGGGCCGGACGGTTATCGCCTGGGCGGCTTTCCGCCCGGCTGGGCCGAGTGGAACGATCTCTACCGCGATTGCATACGCTCGTTCTGGCTCCATCACGGCCCGACCCGCGGCGAATTCGCCCGCCGCCTGACCGGCTCCAGCGACCTGTTCGAGCGACGCGGCCGGCAGCCTTGGTCCAGCATCAATTTCATTACCGCGCACGATGGTTTCAATCTGTTCGACCTGGTCAGCTATAGCCACAAGCACAACGAAGCCAACGGCGAAGACAATCATGACGGGCACGGCAACAACCACAGCTGGAATTGCGGTGTGGAAGGCCCGACCGAGGACGCGGATATACAGTTGATCCGTGGCCGGATGAAGCGCGCGCTGCTGGCGACCCTGCTATTCAGCCAAGGCGTGCCCATGCTGCTGGCGGGCGACGATATCGGCCATACCCAACAGGGCAACAACAACGCCTATTGCCAGGATGCCCCCATCAGCTGGCTGGACTGGTCGGCCGCCGACCAGGTCCAAACCGCCTACATCGCCCAGCTGCTGGCGCTGCGCCGCCGTTATCCCGCCCTGCGCCACGCCCGCTGGTTCAGTGCCGAAGCGCATGGCGGCTATGAGCGGCGCGATGTGGATTGGCGCAATGCCGAGGGGCGGGCGATGACGCCGGCCGACTGGGATGGCCGCGAGCATTTCAGCCTGGCGGTGGAACTGGGCCCCGAAGGTACGCGCGAGCGCTGCCTGTTGCTGTTCAATGCCGAGGCCGGCACCACGGTTTTCCATGTTCGGCCTGGCCGTTGGCTGCGCCTGCTGGACAGTGCGGAGCCGCAAACCGGCGAGGCCTTGTTCCAGCATACGGTGGAAGTGAGCGCCAATTCGGTGTGCTTGCTGGTGCTCGATAGCGGTGGGCGGGTGACCTGGTAGCGTCTGCCGCATTCAAAATGCAAACACCCGGCCAGGCCGGGTGTCGGGTACCGAAAATCGGTTTGAATCAAAGACCAGCTTGCACCAGGGCGAAGATCGGGGAGCCAATGGGCAGGCCGTTGCGCATTGGGGTGGCCAGGTTGCCCACCAGGGTGCCTGCTGCTACGCCGGCCGGGACCGAGATGCCGGTTTGCAGAAGAACCGGGGTACCGCTGGAAACTTCGTAGACATCGTAGGTGGCGGCCTTGGTACGGTTGTTGGTACGAATGTGCAGCTGGCCGTTTTCCTGAACGATATCGGCGACGTAGTAGGGGCGTGCCAGCGGTTCGCCGATAAACAGCCCTTCCGTGGTCCAGCCAACGCTCTTCCAGTAAGCCTCCAGCAAGGAGTCGCCAGCCAGGTAGCGGTTAAGCATGATCGATGGCTTCGGGAACTTCTCGGCGTAGGCGCAAGGTTCGTGCACGGTGCCGAAGCTGCCGGTGGCGCCGGCCTTGATCAGTTCGGTGGCCTTGGTCTGGCCGTTTTCGTTCAGCATGCCGCTGAAGGAAGTCAGCGTATCGGCGAACGCACCTTCGCGGAATTGCACCTGGCCCAGGTTGGCGACGGTGGCGATGCCCAGCTGGTAGCCCAGCACATTATTGACGCCGGCCAGCGAGTTGGCCGAAGTCACGCTGACATTCACCAAGCCGCCGTTTTGCGTTTGCGACAACGTATAGTCGTTGGCGCGTGGCTGGGTACGGGTCTGGTCGGTGGTCTTCAGATACGACACGGTACCGGTCCAGGCCTGGCCATCGCCGTTGCCGGCCCGTGCGACCAGATTCTTGCTGTCGGCGTAGCTGCTGCCGCTCACCAGCAACATGGACAGGCGGCGGCTCAGGGTCGCGCCTTGCTTGGTGTTGTAAGCGGGGTTCGGCAGGGTACGGACGCAGAGGGATTGTGCCCAGTTGATGCTGTTTTCCATGCCATCGGTAAACGCCGAGGTGATGGATTGGTTCTCGACGCGGTAAGGCTTGTTCCAGGCCAGGGCCAAGGCGCGGACATTGGCGGGGATGACCAGGCCGCTGGTGGCGGCGGCGAAGTTGGCACGCGAGACGCTGTTGCTGATCGGCAGGGCCACCCGGACGATATTGGCGAGGGGGATGCCGCGGCGGCTGGCGTACTGGTTGCCCAGGGCGACGGATTCCGGATCGTTGGTGTTGACCACGATGCCGACGGTGGCGGGCACGATGGGCTTGCCGACGGAACGGTCCAGCGGAATGGCGGGGTAGGTCACGCTCTTGTTGTTGCAGCTCCCGTCCGAGTTGGTTTCGGTGCAGCGCACGATGGGTTCGTAAGCGTAAACGCTCAGGCAGGCACCGGAGACGGCAATCAGGGAGAGGGATTTGCAGAAGGCGTTCATTTCGGTGTTCCTCCATAAGCATTAGCTGATGTAGTGCATCCTACCGAAGAATTAGAACATTAGCAAATAATTATTTTTGCATTGGCAACTGTTGCTCGGAGGAAGCCCGCTGCACAGGTACCATTTGGCCCTATCTATCCAGGATCACGCTTCCCATGACTACGATCGCCAGTCCCGCATTTTCCGATCAAAAGCCCGGTACATCAGGCTTGCGCAAGAAAGTGGCGGTGTTCAGGACGCCCCGCTATCTGGAAAATTTCGTCCAGGCCACCTTCAATGCCGTGCCGCAATTGCGCGGCGCCACCCTGGTGTTGGGCGGTGACGGCCGCTTCCACAATGAGGCCGCCACCCAGACCATCCTGAAAATGGCCGCCGCCAACGGCGTGGCTCGCGTGCTGGTTGGGCGAAACGGCCTGCTGTCCACGCCGGCGGCGTCCAACCTGATCCGCCGGCACCGGGCGGCGGGCGGCATCATCCTGTCCGCCTCGCACAATCCCGGCGGGCCGGACGGCGATTTCGGCATCAAGTTCAACGCCGCCAACGGCGGACCGGCGCCCGAGGCGCTGACGGCGGCGATCTACGCCGCGACCTTGGCAATCGGCGAATACCACATCGCCGAAGTGGACGATATCGATCTGGCGCGGCTGGGCGAGTGCGAACTGGCCGGGATGCGGGTGGAGGTGATCGACTCGGTGGCCGACTACGCCAGCCTGATGCAGACCCTGGTGGATTTCGATGCGATCCGCGACTGGCTGAAGGCGGGCCATGGCCTGCGGCTGGATGCCATGCATGCGGTGGGCGGACCCTACGCCATCCGCCTGTTCGAGGATCTATTGGGCGCGCGCCTGGGGAGTGTGCGCAATGCCGCGCCGCAACTCGATTTCGGCGGCGGCCATCCCGATCCCAATCCGGTCTATGCGGCGGAACTGGTGGCCGCCATGCAAGGCGCCGGCGCCCCCGATTTCGCTGCCGCCTTCGATGGCGATGCCGATCGCAATATGATTCTGGGCCGCGACTTCGTGGTGACGCCGTCCGACAGCCTGGCGGTGCTGGCCGCCAATGCCCGCCTGCTGCCGCAGTTCAAGGACGGCTTGGGCGGCGTGGCGCGATCCATGCCCACCTCGCGGGCGGTCGATGCCGTCGCGGCAGCCATGAAATTCGATTGCTATGAAACGCCGACCGGCTGGAAATTCTTCGGCAACCTGCTCGACGCCGGCCGCATCCAGCTATGCGGCGAAGAGAGCTACGGCACCGGTGCCGACCATGTACGCGAGAAGGACGGCGTCTGGGCTGCCCTGGCCTGGCTCAACCTGCTGGCGGTGCGCCGCGAATCGGTGGGTGAAATCGTGCGCGCGCACTGGGCACGTTTTGGCCGGCACTTCTACTCCCGCCACGATTACGAAGGCATCAGCCTGGCCGGCGGCGAAGCCGTCATGGCCGGCCTGCGCGAACAGCTGGGCGGCGTGCGCGGGACCGCCGTGGCGGGCATGGCGGTGACATTGGCGGACGATTTCGCCTATACCGATCCAGTGGATGGCGCGGTGAGCGAGCGGCAGGGCGTACGGGTGGAGTTCGAAGGCGGCGCACGGGCGGTCTTCCGCTTGTCCGGCACCGGCACCGAAGGCGCGACGCTCAGGGTTTACCTGGAACGTTTCAGCGCCGATACCGCCGAACATGGGCAGGCGACCCAGGCCGCGCTGGCGCGGGTCAAGACCGCCGCCGACCAACTGGCGGCCATTACCACGCATACAGGACGGACCGAGGCCGACGTGGTGACCTGAACCTCACCGGCCGACCGGGCGGTTCGCGATCAGCCGCCGGCGAACGAAGGGGGGAAACGAGATGGATGACCTGATCATTGCCCGCCAGTTGCCGCGCCGCAGTATCGCCCTGGTCCTGGCTGGGGGGCGTGGCAGTCGCCTGAAGCAACTGACGGCCACGCGCGCCAAACCGGCGGTGTATTTCGGCGGCAAGTTCCGCATCATCGATTTCGCCCTGTCGAACTGCCTCAATTCCGGCATTCGGCGCATAGGCGTGGTGACCCAGTATAAATCGCACTCCTTGCTGCGCCATTTGCAGCGAGGGTGGGGCATGTTCCGTTCCGAGATGGGCGAGTTCATCGACCTGCTGCCGGCACAACAACGCCTGGACGAGGATACCTGGTACCGCGGCACGGCCGACGCGGTGTACCAGAATCTCGATATCGTGCGCGGCTACCGGCCGGAATACGTGGTGATCCTGGCAGGCGACCATATCTACAAGATGGATTACGCGCGCTTGTTGCTGGACCATGTGCTGCGCATGGACGCCTTGGGCGTGCAGGGCGGTGTGACGGTCGCTTGTATCGAAGTGCCGCGTGAACAGGCCAGCGAGTTCGGGGTGATGGCGGTGGACCCGGCGCGCAAGATCATCGATTTCCTCGAAAAACCGGCCGATCCGCCCGCCATGCCCGGTCGGGAAGATATGTCCCTGGCCAGCATGGGGGTCTATGTATTCGATGCCGAGTACCTGTATCAATTGCTCGAAGCGGACATCCTGCTGGCGCATAGCGAGCACGATTTCGGCAAGAACCTGATCCCGGCCGCGGTGAAGGCCGGCCGCGCCGCCGCGCATCCCTTCAGCTTGTCCTGCGTGTCCAGCTATCCCCATGCCAAGCCCTATTGGCGCGATGTGGGCACCATAGACGCCTATTGGGCGGCCAATCTCGATCTGGCCTCCATTACGCCCGAATTGGATCTGTATGACCATAACTGGCCGATCTGGACCTACCAGGAGCAGTTGCCGCCGGCCAAGTTCGTGCAGGATGCCAGCGGCGAACACCGGGTCTTCAATACGATGATTGCCGGCGGCTGCATCGTATCGGTTTCGCAGGTCAGCAATTCCGTACTCTTCAATCGGGTGCGCATCTTTCCCCATGGCGTGATCGACCAGGCTGTGCTGCTGCCGGATGTGGAAGTGGGCGAAAGCGTCCGCCTGAAAAAGGTCGTGGTGGACCGCGGCTGCAAGCTGCCGGCCGGCCTGGTGGTCGGCGACGACGCCGACTGGGACGCCACCCGCTTTTATCGCAGCGAAAACGGGGTGGTGCTGATCACGCGCGATATGTTGGCCGGGCTGCCACCTTGAGTACGGCGATGATTTCCCTGCCCAAGGTGCTGCATATCGCAGCGGAGTGCTATCCCTTGCTGAAAACCGGTGGACTGGCCGATGTGGTCGGTGCCTTGCCGGCGGCGCAGCGCGCACTGGGCGCCGATGCGAGGATATTGCTGCCAGGGTTTCCGGCTATCCGTGCCGGTATGCGGGACGCCAAGCCCGTGGCCGGCTTCGGTGCCCAATTCGGGGCCGCAGCGGTCAACCTTTGGTATGCCCGGCTTGCCGATGGCGTGCCGGTCTACATGGTGGAAGCGCCCGGCCTGTACGACCGTGGCGGCAATCCCTACGCCGACGGCAACCAGCATCCCTATGGGGATAACCACCGCCGTTTCGCGCTGCTGGGCTGGGTGGCCGCGCAACTGGCCGATGGCTATCTGGCGGACTGGCGGCCGGAGGTGCTACATAGCCACGATTGGCATGCCGGCCTGGCCTCGGCCTACCTGTGCCAGTTGGCGGCTCAGCGAGGCCGCAAGCTGGCGACAAGCATATTCACGGTACACAATCTGGCGTATCAGGGCTTATTCCCGGCCGAAGTTTTTGGGGAGTTGGGACTGCCGGCCGATTTCTTCCAGATCGATGGCCTGGAATTCCACGGCCAGCTGTCTTTTATCAAGGCCGGTCTCCACTACAGCGACCGGATCGCTACCGTCAGCCCCAGCTACGCCGGCGAAATTCAGACCACGGAACATGGTTGCGGCCTGGACGGCTTATTGCGGCAGCGTAGTGCGCGGTTGGCCGGCATCCTCAATGGGGTGGACGAGGCCCTATGGAACCCGGCCGATGACCCGGCCTTGGCGGCGCCCTTCGATGCGGACAGGCCGTCCGGCAAGCAGCAGTGCAAGTGCGCTTTGCAGGTCGAATTGGGATTGAACGTCGCGGTGGCCACGCCGATGTTTGGCGTGATCAGCCGGCTGACCGAGCAGAAGGGCCTGCACCTGGCGCTTGCCGGCGCGCAGGCCCTGCTGGCCCAGGGTGGCCAACTGGTGGTGCTGGGCAATGGCGAAGCGGCGCTGGAAGCCGGTTTCCAGCAACTGGCAAGCCGCTACCCGGGCCAAGTCGCCGTGAGCCTGGCCTTCGACGAGACCCTGTCGCACCGTATCTTTGCCGGCTGCGACGTGGTGCTGGTCCCTTCGCGCTTCGAACCCTGCGGCCTGACCCAGATGTATGGCATGCGCTATGGCGCGCTACCGCTGGCGCGCCGCACCGGCGGCCTGGCCGATACGGTGCGCGATTGCTCGCTGGAAAACCTGGCCGACGGCAGTGCGAACGGCTTCGTCTTCGAGCGCTTCGAGCAGCCCGACTTCGACGCGGCCGTACGCCGTGCCTATACCCTCTACGCCGAGCCGCCGCGCTGGCAGGCCGTGCAACAACAGGCCATGCGGCGGCATTTTGGCTGGAGCGGGCCGGCGGGGGCTTATCTGGATCTTTATCGGGTAGCGGGCTAGGCGGTATTTGTTCCCAGCCATTTTGCAAGAAATGTACCGGTTTGTATCAATGTGCATCGCGTTCGGTCTCAAGATCAATGCCCCCTACCTCTCGGCCAATCTCGGCAAACGGATGTTCCCCGCGGGCACGAATGCGGGGTATTGCTGGGTGGTGAGCCACCGCTTGAGTACGTGCAATATTTCAGTGCGTCCCCAGCAGGAATCAAGCACTCGATATATGCTTAGCTACCCGCATTTCCTTATGCGCATCGTCTTTGCCGATTGCGTTGAAAGATTCTTGAAGTAGCGCCGCTTCTGCTTGCTGTGCTGCGCTGATTTTACCGCCGGCTTCCTTTGGTTTTGGCGTAACGATAAATGTACCTCGATCGTACGGACTATTTCCGTAAGCTAATCTTTTGCTTCCATCGTTTATCAGGTAGAGCAGATCGTCGAGGGGCGTTGGGAAGTTGGCCGGCGTAGGAGAACTCTGGAGCATTCTCGGCGCAGTAGCATCCCGGCGCTTTTGACTGGTAATTTTAGCTAGACGAATTGGGGCGTCGAGTAGCGCATTTTCTTTTTGAATGATTTCGTCAATGCCTGACAGTTCCCCTTCGCCAGGCTTGTAAGCAATGGTGTATTTGTTGCCATTTTCGAATGTTACGTCACGGCTCATCGGCGTCCTCGTCAGCGAGTGGAGGGTCCGTTCGTTAGTTTTGGTATGTGACGGGCTGATTTGGTGGAGGACGCTCTCGATTGTGTCCGCGTCACGATTCGAGAAGCCCTCCTTGGGTATTATTTTGATATTGGATATGATTTTCTTTTTTTCCGCTCTTTCCAATGTGGCCTGAAGCTGTTTGTTGATGGCTTTCAGGTGGGTGATGGTCATTTCGTCGGCTTCGCGTTCATTTTCTAGCCTCCTGATCTCCGCTTTTTCGTTAGGCATTACTTTTAATAATTCACACTCTCGATCTATCGCGGCAATGTTGTTTTTACGCGCCTCGATCGATTTCAGATTGTTCTCTATTTTTTCGGTGAGAGCTGCATGTTCCTCGCTCCTTAAGAAGTTACGGTAAGACCATCCAAATGGCGAATTTGGGACCGTGTAGATTTGTTTCTCGCCAGCTGCCTTGATCGGGGTATCGGTGCCCGCACCCTGGATGGCTTCCGGGGCGTTGGCTGGCGTCGAGTCGGCCTTGGTGATGGCGTAAGGCTGTGCAGACTTGGCCGACTGTGGATTGTCGGAGAAGTTGAATGGCGTAATTGTTACGCTGTTGGAAGTTATTAACTCAACGCTGAAGACAACACTGCTGTTGCTGGGTGTGGTCCAGAGACCTTGAGCGGGCGAGTTGGTTGAATTATCAATCGGAGCAGATTGATTTTGCACTGGAGCATTTGGGCGAAGGGTGGTGGGGGAGTTCATTCGTGATAAATCTTCCATATATAATTACAAACACGCAACGGACTTAACCAAATTATTCATACTTAACTATCGAATTAAGTAGGACGACTCTATTTTAAGCGGGCGCTGCAGCTAAGCGCTTTCGATAAATGGGCGATTATTTCGAAAAACCACCGCGAAACTGCTCCGCCCGCTGCCCTTCTTGATATAAAAGCGTTTCGCCGAAAAGCGGCAGAGTGCGCAGCTGGCCGGAGTGACCCGGCCTTGATAGGAAGATGGTGATCGGTCGGGCTGCTACTTATTTTCTAAATTGGCAGCGGGAGGGGACTTGATTGATATAATCGCCTCTGAACCGTCTTTGTCGTGCCGGTAGCCGAATAGGGCATTCATTGCTTCCAGTTTGAAGGCCGTGAAAACGCTTCGCGATTTATCGAACTCATTCTCTAATCCTATCCTGTAAGAGTCGAGCGCTTTTCGTGCGTATCCGTCGGGGTACAGCATAAAATCGCCGGCCTTTAACATGCCTTGCTGCATCGACTGGGTGGCAGTGAATATGCGTTTGAATATCGCCCCGTGCTTTGGATGGTCTTCCAGTGAAATTATGGCGTCGTCAATTTTTTTTAATCCATTGTCGATTTGATCTACGATATTTGAAATGGCAAGTTTGGCGCTGGAAAAAAACGAAACTGGGTTGGTCATATCGGCATCGCTCCAGTAGTGTTGACGCTATTTAGGCAGGCGTAGTCTGAAAAGATTCGCATCGACAAGACGTCGTTTGCGCGAAAGTGGAATGGTATGCAAACTGGTTCCAAATTGCCGCTCTCGTCCTGAAATTGAGATGGCAACAGCACTTAGTGGACAATAATAGGCATCGGTCCACTTTCGGAAATTAGATTTCTTTTGCGTATTTATTGATTTTTTTCCAGAAGATCAGAAAGTTCACAGGCAAAAAAATCAAGCACCGGGCGCCCCGGCGGTTCGGGGCGGTATCCCGGCTTTATGGCGTAGCCGCCTCCCGCATATTGGCAGCCGAGGCGACCTGGTTGCGGCCATGGTTCTTGGCAAAGTAAAGCGCGGCATCGGCGGCGTGCAGCACGTCGGCCAGCTGGTTGCCGTCTTCGGGGTAGGCGGCGATGCCGATCGAAACGGTGAATTTCAAAATCCGGTCGCGATACTTCACGCCCATCTGTTCCACCGACTGGCGAAACTGCTCGGCCCGCTGTCGGGTGGTGGCAAGACTGGCGCCGTTCAGGATGACGGTGAATTCCTCACCGCCATAGCGACAGGCCACATCGCCGGAGCGCAGGCTTGATTTCAGCTGGGCGGAGAACTCGCGCAACACGTCGTCGCCCACTTCATGGCCATAGTTGTCGTTGATGGCCTTGAAGTGATCCAGATCCAGCATCATCAGGCCGACCGATCGATTGCTGCGCTTGGCGCGCCGTTCGGCATCGTCCTGGGCGCCGTCAAGGTAGCGGCGGTTGTACAGGCCGGTCAGCGGGTCGTGGGTGGCTTCGTTGAACAGTGCTTCGCGCGTCTTCAGGCCGACCAGGGCCAGGGCGGCGCGCTTGGCGACGCCATCGAGAAAAGCCGACTCGTGCAGGCCACGCGGCTGGCGCAAATGGAGCAGGCCCAGGGTCTCGCCGTTGCCGATCAACGGTACGCAGACGTGATCGCTGTCATCGCTGACATGCTGGCAATGCAGGTTCTGTTGCAAGGCATCGGCCGGATGGATCTGCCCACGCCGCAAGGCCCAGCAATTGGCGGGCGGAAAGGTGCGCTCGGCTTCCGGCAGCACGCCCCAGCTACTTTCCGCATTGACCAGGCCGGACTCGTCTTCGATCAGGTAGACCGCCCCGGCCGGCGCTTCCAGATAGCCGGCGGAAAAATTGCACAGCACGTGCGACAGCTCCTGCACAGAAACGCAGCTCTGCATCAAGTCGCCCATCTTGTTCAGTTGCTCCATTTCATTGGAGCGCGCCGCTTGCTGGCGCAGCGTTTCTTCCAGCTTGCGGTTGAGGATCTGCAATTCGTTCTGCATGCGCTGTCGGTCGGCAACTTCGCCCTGCAGGCGGGCATTGGTTTCCGCCAATTCGGCGGTGCGTTCCACCACATTGGCTTCCAGGGTTTCGGACAGCAGCCGCAGTTCTTCCTCGCTGGCCTTCAGTTCCATCTCCTTGTCCTTGCGGGCGGCGATTTCGTCCTGCAGCTTGATATTGGCCTCCGACAATTGGCGCGGACTGGGAAAGGCGCGGATCTGCGGAATCAGCCGCCATAGCACGATGGCGGTCATCAGCGAGATCACGCCGGTTGCCAGGCGCGTCCAGGCATCCAGCCAGTAGATGGGCTGCCAGATGGTGATGATGTCGAATATATGGGTGGCGCCGCAGGCCAGGATAAAGGCGGCGAACATCAGCATCACGCGGTTGAAATGCAGGTCGGCGCGGCTGCGGGTCACGATGACCAGGGCCACCGGGATACTGAAATAAGCAATAGCGATCAAGGCGTTGGCGATGACATAGGTCCACAGCAGGGTGCTGGACCAGGCAAAGCAATAGCCATGGGGTATGAAGCCGCTGCTGGCAAATAGCTGCATCAAGCCATCGAACATGTTCACCTCTTGTTGAGCATATTATTCTGCGCCAAGCAGCATGATTATCGGCGAGCTATTTCATTAATCCATGTTTTTTTAAATTAATCTTCAGCGTGGAATGCCGACGCATGGGCTAGCTCCGCTTAGCAAGCCACGTTCCCAAAACTGGCGGGATCGTATGAAAAAATCACGGCGGCGCGCCTGAGCCGGCAAGTTCCGCCAGCTCAGCTCAGCTTATGTGCTGTGGGGGGATAGTCCATCCTTCAAATGGAGGAGGCGCGGCCACTTTCTCCGACGACCAGGGATTGGGTATGGCCGCGTACCCGCCAATTTGCATTGGTCAGTGCGGTCAGGACGTGATCGCGCCATACCCCGGCGATCAGTAGGTAGGCTGGTGCATAACCCTCCCGGCGGAATCCCAGCTTGGCCAACAGGCGGCCGCTGCGTTCATTGTCCGGTAGATGGTTGGCGGATAGGCGATGCAGGTTGAATTCCGCGAAAATCCACTCGATAGCAAGCGACAAGGCGCGGTACATCCGTCCCTTGCCCCATTCGGTCACCGCCAGTGAATATCCCAGTACCGCGGCGTGGTGGGGATAGTCGGACAGGGCCGAGAAGTTGATCGTGCCGATCACCGTGCGGTCGTCGGGTTCGAGCACCAGCAAGCACGCGCTGCGGCCGTCCTGGAATTGCGCGCGATTCAGCACGATACGGGTCAGGCAGGCTTCGGCGCTGTAGTAGCTTTCCGGGCGGCGTGGCTCGACCGGTGCAAAAGCGTTTCGATTGACTTGCAGGTACGTCAGGAAGGCCGTGACATCCTGGCTGCCGGCCAGGCGAACGATAAGGCTACCGTCGGAGAGGTGAGGGGGAGTCGGCGTCATGGTGGTTCTAGCGTTCGATTGCCGGCAAGCCATTCCGCAGGGCGTCTGCCGCACTCGCGCGGTGCAGGCGCTGCCGGTGGGAAGCCGGCAACGCTGCGCGCCGCCGTGCCGGCTAACGTGCCATATTCAGCTTGCTTGGCTGCGATGCGAACCAGGCGGATAGATTGTCGATTTCGGCTTTCGACAGCGCTTTGGCCTGGTCGGCCATGATGGCATTGCTGCGTGCGCCGCTTTGGTAATCCCTTAGTGCCTTGCGCAGATAATCCGGGTGTTGGCCGGCCAGGATGGGATATTGCGGATTGGTGCTATTGCCGTCGGCCAGATGGCAGCTGGCGCAGACCTGTTCGGATTTTGCCTTGCCGGCGGCCAGATCGGCGGCTTGGGCGGTGAGCGCCAGACAGCTCAGGGCCGCGAGGGTGAAGCGGAAAGCGCGATTCATTTGGCTTCCTTCTTGGCGGCGTAAAAGGCGGCCAGATCGGCGATATCCTGATCGGACAGCTGCGCGGCGACCGCGACCATGGACGGATGCTTGCGTGCGCCGGTCCTATAGGCCTGCAGGGCCGAAGCCAGGTAATCGGCGTGCTGTCCGCCAATCTTGGGCACCCGGTACACCTCCGGATAGGCGGTGTGGTAGCCGGGAATGCCGTGGCAGCCCACGCACATCGAATTCTTCTTCGCGCCGGCCGTCGGGTCGCCCGCCGCCGCGCTTGCGGCCAGGGGCAGAGCCATCATCAGGCCCAGCGCCAGCCATGTTGGCTTGTGCTGCATTGTCACCTCCCATATAGGTATATTGCTTCAGCGGGGGAGTCGCCGAAATCCGAAGCATTGTAACGACGCGGCGGTCGGCACGCCAATGGCGGGGTATCGGCGTTATCATGCGCGCATCGTCCCTCTTCTTAGCGCTAGCGTAGACATGTCTGCTGATCCCTTGCTCGGACTCAACATAAGTGCCGTTGAGCGCGAAACCGGCCTTTCCAAGGAACTGTTGCGAATCTGGGAACGGCGCTACGGTTTTCCCCTGCCGGCGCGCGATGCCCAGGGTGACCGGGTCTATCCCTCGGAGCAGGTCGAGAAGTTGCGCCTGGTGCGGCGGCTGCTGGACCGTGGCCTGCGCCCCAGCAAGATCGTGCGGAGCGAAGTGGCCGAACTGGCACGCCTGCTGGAGAGCATGGGCAACGGCGACAAGCATGGCCAATCGGCCGCCGACATCGATCCCCTGATCCGCAGCCTGACCAGCCGTGACCTGGGCGAGTTGCAGCGCCATCTGCAAGGCGAACTGGTCGTGCGCGGCTTGCGCGACTTCGTCGCCGAATATATGCCGCGCGCCAATACCCGTATCGGCGAGGCCTGGTTCTCCGGCGAGATCGGCGCGTGGCAGGAACACTGCTATGTCGAACAGATCGGCCAGACCGTGCGCATGGCGACCAATGCCCTGAACCAGCCCCTGGCGCCGCCGCGCGTGCTGCTGACCACGCCTGCCGGCGAACAGCACGGCCTGGGCCTGCTGATGGTGGAAGCCATGCTGCGCATGCAGTCTTGCCAGACATGGTCGCTGGGGGTGTCGCTGCCGCTGGACGATATCGTCATGGCGGCCACCGAATTCGGCTGCGATATCATTGCCTTGTCCCTTTCCGCCAGTTTCCCGCAGCGCGAGGCGGCCGAACTGGCTGCCGTGCTGCGGCAACGCCTGCCGCGCGCGATCTCGCTCTGGCTGGGCGGTGCGGGCGTGGCGGGGCTGAAACGTTTGCCGGAAGGGGTGGTGCGGATAGACCGGCTGGTAGAGATCGCGCCGGCGGTGAACGCGTGGCGGGCGGGCCGGCCGTAGTCGCGGGGGAGCTATTCTTCGTGTGGGCTATGGCGGTCGGGCACCGCCACCGCCACTTGCCGGACGCGCGCGCCGGCACGCTTCCAGCTGGGGGCGATCAGGCGCATGCCGCGCACCCGCTTGACCATCTCCAGGCAGTAGACGCCGCCGCCCACGGGCCACCAGCGATCGCCGGCCGCTTCCATGAAGGCGAAACGCTCCTGCCAGCGGGGACTGCTCAGTGGCGGGGCGTAGCAGCAAATACGGCCCCCTTCCGCTTCGAAATCCAACAGGGCCAGCCAATCCTTCAGGCGGGGCAGGGAGAGGAACTGGCCTTGCCAGGGCACGCCGCGACGGCGCTTGCCCAGCCGCGCCGCACCCCACAAACTACGTGGATTGAAACCGGTCAGGACCAACCGGCCTTCCGGTACCAGGACCCGTTCGACTTCGCGCAAGACGGCACGGGGATCGGGATGGAAATCCAGGGTGTGCGGCAGCAGCAGCAAATCCACGCTGGCCGCCGGAAAAGGCAATTGGCGTGGGTCGCAGCTCAGCTGGCAGCCGTCGGACAAGCCTGCCACCAGGCGGGTAGGCATGCGATTGGCCTGCAGCAGCGGCAAGCCGGGCAATTCCAATTGCACGGCGTAGTAACCGAACACATCGGCCACTGCCCGGTCAAAGAAACGACGCTCCCGCTCCAGCACATACTGGCCCAGCGGGCTGGCCAGCCACACGGCGAACTGCTCGTGGGACGGCAAGGAATTGATATTGGAGACACGCATGCTGGCAATCCTGCCTGTTCCTATCCTCAAGGACAACTATGTTTGGTTGCTGCACCAGCACGGCCTGGCGGTAGTGGTCGATCCCGGCGAGGCCGCACCGGTCGCGGCGCGGCTGGCGCAGTTGAATTTGCGGCTGGCCGCCATCCTGATCACCCACCATCACGGTGATCATACCGGCGGTCTGGCCGGTCTGCGCGCAGCGTTTGGCTGCCCGGTCTTCGGCCCGCCGACCGTTACCGGCGTGGACCGCCCGGTGGCGGAGGGCGACCGGGTGGCGCTGGACGATATCCAGCTCCGCTTCGACGTCATGGCCGTCCCTGGCCACACCCTCGACCACCTGGCCTATTTCGGGCATGGCGCGCTATTTTGCGGCGACACCTTGTTCGCTTGCGGCTGCGGCCGCCTGTTCGAAGGCTCGCCGGCCCAGATGCAGGCCTCGCTGGCCCGGCTGGCCGCGCTGCCGGGCGACACGCTGCTGTGCTGTACCCATGAATATACGCTTGCCAACGAACGCTTTGCGCGCGCGGTGGAGCCGCACAATGCCGCCTTGCTGGCGCGCATGGAACACGATGAGGCGTGCCGCTCCCGGGGCGAGCCGACGCTGCCCGGAAATTTGGCTTGCGAGGCTGCAACCAATCCCTTTCTGCGCTGGTCAGAACCGGCGGTTATCGCGGCGGCTCGACTTCATGGCGCGCTCGATGATAGCCCGCGGCAGGTTTTTACCGCGCTGCGCCGCTGGAAGGACGATTTCCGGGCCTGAGCCCGATATGCGAGCTGGGTCGTTCAAGCCCGGTAAATGCTGGGTCTGTGGCACTTGTCTTGCTCTTTCCGTTTGATTATTAAGGCATTTCTGGTTGACGCTCGGCCTTTGTCGCCCTACCATCGCGGCAGTTATCACAACGGCATGTCCCATCGTTTTCATTCGCTGAGACATGCCTTTTTTATTGTTGCCCATGATCAAAATCAAATTCCATCTCGCTCCCCTGTTCGCCCTGGTCGCCGCGCTGTTCGCGCCGCAGGCCTTTGCCGACGAAGGCGCGATCGTGCCGACGCCCACCGAGTCCGTCGTCAAGCTGCCCGAGGCCGACAACGGCCCGGCCGTTTCCAACAGCCCCCTGCTGAATCCATCCGCCAATCCCATGCTGAACAAGCCGGCGCTGGCCCTGCCATCCGAGCAGACCGATCTCTGGGTGCGGGTGCGGCAAGGTTTCAAGATGGGCGAAGTCGATACCGCCGCGGTACGCGCCCAGGAACGCATCTACGCCAGCAAGCCTGAATATATGCAGCGGGTGATCGAGCGTAGCCGTCGCTATATGTACTTTATCGTGGGCGAAGTAGAGAAGCGCGGCATGCCTACCGAGATCGCCTTGCTGCCCATCGTCGAAAGCGCCTTCATACCGCGGGCGCAATCGCATGCGGCAGCGTCCGGCCTGTGGCAATTCATTCCGTCCACCGGCCAGCGTTACGGCCTGGAGCGTACCTGGTGGTACGACGGACGCCAGGACGTCATGGCCGCTACCTACGCGGCGCTGGATTATCTGCAAGACCTGTACAACCTGTTCGGCGATTGGCAGCTGGCGCTGGCCGCCTATAACTGGGGCGAAGGCGGTGTCGGCCGCGCCCTGGCCAAATCGCGGGCCAAGGGTCTGGAAGATGGCTTCGACAATATCAAGAAGCCGCAGGAAACCGAGAACTACGTGCCCAAGTTGCTGGCGGTGCGCAATATCATCGCCAATCCGGCCGCTTTCGGCCTCAGTATCCCGGCCATGCCCAACCAGCCCTATTTCCAGCCGGTTTCCACCGGCAAGCATATGGACTTGCAACTGGCGGCCAAGTTGGCGGGCACGACGGTGGAAGAGCTGCTGCAACTGAATCCAGGCTTGATCCGCCCGGTATTCGCCCACAAGGAAGACCGCAAGCTCCTGCTGCCGGTGGACAAGGTGGTCGCCTTCGAAGAGAACTTGCAGCGCTACGATAAACCGCTGCTTTCCTGGCAGCCCTATGTCACCAAGCGAGGCGAGTCCTTTGAAGGGATTGCCGGCAAATTCGGCATCCAGATGGCCGAACTGCGCGACGTGAACAAGCTAGGCAGCGCCCGGGCCGCCAATGGCCAGACCATCCTGGTGCCGATACGCGATAGCGTGGATGTCAGCGAACGACAGAACCTGGCTGCCTTGATCGCCGGTGCCGGCAAGCAGGAAGCCGACCAGCCGCCAGTCGCCGCCCGCCAGGCCAGTGCCCGCACAGAAAGTCGCACCGAAAGCCGTGCCGAAAGCAGCTACCAGGTGCAGCGCGGCGATACGCTGTTCTCCATTGCCAAGCGCAATGGCATGACCGCCGCCGAACTGAAGCGCTTGAATGGAATGAGATCCAATCATGTGGCCCAGGGCAGCATCCTCAAGCTGGAAGATGGCGGCAGGTCGCAAGCGGCCGACAAGCTGGCCAGGTCCGACAAAAACGACAAGGCCGACAGTGCCAAGGCCAGCGCCCAGCGCCAGCATGTGGTGCGCCGGGGCGATACCCTGGATGAGATTGCCCGGCGCTATGATGTGTCGGTCAGCGACTTGAAGAAGTGGAATCGTCCTGCGGCGAGGGGTGCGCTGCGAGTGGGCTACAAGCTGCAGATTCGCCACGAAGGCTGATTGCGATTGATAAAGGGCATACCGGCGCGAACCGGTGTGCCCGCCTGCTTCAGTAATCGATCGCCGCCACAAACCGAGCCAGTAGCAATTCCAACCCCATCCGATCAGCATCGCTGAATCGATCGGTCTGCGGACTGTCGATATCGAATACGCCGATCAGCCGGCCGTTATGGATAACCGGCAGCACAATCTCCGAATTCGAAGCCGAGTCGCAGGCGATATGGCCCGGGAAGGCGTGTACATCGGCCACCACGATGGTTTCGCACTGTACGGCGCATGTCCCGCATACTCCGCGGCCGAAAGGGATGCGTACGCAGGCTACCTTGCCCTGGAAGGGGCCGAGTACCAGCTCTTCGCCCCGCGCCAGATAGAAGCCAGCCCAGTTCAAGTCCGCCAGGGTTTGGTAGATAAAAGCGGAAAACTGCGCCGCCGAGGCAATGAAATCGCGTTCTCCCGCCAGCAGGCTGTCAAGTTGACGGGCAAGCGCGGCGTAATCCGGCGTGCGGCTTTGATCTGCTGTCTGGAACATGGCGACTCCTGAATTCGACGAACTGGTAATGATAGCACCGCATGGAACGTGGCTTGTCGGCGCGTGTCTACCTTGCGGCCGGTGTGAAACCGGCCGAAGCGCGATAAGACGACATACAAGGGAGCGATGCGATGTGGGCGGTGCAGAACAGGCTTTTCTGGGGTGTGACAATCTCGATTTTATTGCACGGCATATTGTTGACCTTATCGCGCCAACCCGCTTCTGGTTTTCGTCTTTCCTCCTTGCCCTTTCAAATCGCTGTACGCCCGCCCACCCCGCCCCAGCCCGTGATAAGGCAGGAAAAAACGCCCGCGAGCAGGCCGCACTCCGCTGTCGAAGTCGGCGGAAACACCACTGTCCGCACCCGACCGGCCGTACCACCCAAGGCAGCGGCGGTGGATAGTGCCGCGGAGCCTGTGCCGGAGATGTTGCCTGGCCTGGAGGCGGTCCTCGAACCGGCCAGTCCGGCGTCGCCAACCTCGGTCCCGTTAACCGAGAGAGCGTTGGCCTCGGTCAAGCAAGCGGAAGGCAGTTTGCGGCGCGAAGCTGAAACGAAGCAGCAGCTCCTGCCTGCTAAACCGCTGCCGCACAATCTCGTCAAACAGCCGCCGCCACTACAGACCGCGCTGGCAAAGCACTTCGAACGCGAGTTGGGGGATTGGGTGGTGCTGGAAACCAAGGAAATCCAGTCGGGGGGCGACCGCGTTACCCTTATCCGCACCAACAAGGGCGTGTTTTGCGCCCGCACCGCCTTACTTCGCTCCGCCGCATTCCGCGGTACACCCGTGGTACAGACTTTTGGGAACTGTGGGCCGTGAACGGCGGGTAGCCGGCAGCTTCGCCGACTTCCCCCTTCATGCTGGTTGCTAACTGGTATTGACACGTATGGAATAAAAACCCTCAGCACCCCACGGGGCCGGCTTTTTTCGGCCGCAACATATGACATTTGACTATTTTTGCAACAGTTCTTGCAAATGTGGGTTGACATGGCGCACCACTACGTCATATTTCTCCCAATACCAGATTAGAACAACAAACTACCAGTTTGAGATGTTTTGATAATACCGGTCTTATCCGGTGGGCTGGAAAACGGCTTCTTGCCAGAGGGTGAGGGGTAGCGGAGCCGATAAATTGACCGGGCAGGTAGCCGGCGTACCTCGCCATTTCCACAAAATCGGATGGAGACCAAGCATGAACAGCAAGTACAACGCCTTACGGCGATTCGCCTTGAGTACTGTCACCGCCAGCATGGCCACGGCCGGCGTGCTTTATGCACCGGCTGCCATGGCGGCCAACTGCGTGACACCCTGGGCGGAAGGCAATGTCTACGCCAGCAGTACGCTGGCTTCTTACCAAAGCAAGAACTACAAAGCCCTGCAAACGCATACCGCCTACGTGGGTGCCAACTGGAACCCGGCCGCGACGCCAACGCTGTGGGCTTTTGTAGAAACCTGTACCGCGACGCCGACGCCGACGCCGACGCCAACGCCAACGCCAACGCCAACGCCAACGCCAACGCCGACTCCGACTCCGACTCCGACTCCGACCCCAATGCCGACACCGACTGTTTGCTATCTGACCTGGAACAGTACGAACGCGTATACGGCGGGTCAGCGCGTTACGTACAACGGCCGCAATTACGAAGCCAAGTGGTGGACGCAAGGTGAAGCACCTGCCGCCAACACCGGTAGCGGAAAGCCTTGGACCGATTTGGGTGTCTGCAAACCCACGCCAACGCCAACGCCAACACCAACGCCAACACCAACACCAACACCAACACCAACACCAACACCAACACCAACACCAACACCAACACCAACACCAACACCAACACCAACACCAACACCAACACCAACACCAACACCAACACCAACACCAACACCAACACCAACACCAACACCAACACCAACACCAACACCAACACCAACACCAACACCAACACCAACACCAACACCAACACCAACACCAACACCAACACCAACACCTGGCGCGCGCCAAGTCGGTTCTTATTTCGCCCAATGGGGCATCTACGGCCGCAACTATCAGGTCAAGAACATCGAAACATCCGGTTCCGCCGCGAAGATGACCTTTCTCAACTACGCCTTCGGCAACGTCTACCAGAAGAACGGCGGCTACGAATGCGATATCCAGTACCGTACCGAATCGGGTAATGGCGATGGCGGCGACCCATTTGCCGATTACAGCAAGTCGTTCGACGCGACTACCTCGGTCGATGGCGTGGCGGACCGCTGGGATAGTCCGCTGCGCGGCAACTTCGGCCAGCTCAAGCGGCTGAAGGCCAAGCATCCTGGTCTGAGCACCATGATTTCGCTGGGCGGCTGGTCCTGGTCCAGATGGTTCTCGGCCGCATCGATGACCGATACCTTGCGTAAGCAACTGGTCCGTAGCTGTGTCGATCTCTATATCAAGGGCAATCTGCCGTCCTATGACGGTGCCGGAGGCACGGCCGCCGCGGCCGGCTTGTTCGACGGCATCGATATCGATTGGGAATTCCCCGGCGTGCAGGGCTTTGGCTACAACACGGTCAGCCCGGCCGATAAGCAGAACTTCACCTTGCTACTGCAGGAGTTCCGCCAGCAGCTCGACGCCCTCGGTGCGACCACCGGCAAGCGCTACAAGCTGACCGTGGCGATAGGCGCCGGCAAGGACAAGATCGATATGACCGAACCGGCCAAGTACAGCCAGTACCTGGACTGGATCAACCTGATGTCCTATGACTTCCATGGCGGATGGGATGCCACCGGACCGACCGATTTCCATTCCCATCTCTATAACGATCCGGCCAGTCCCAATGCCAGCACGCCGCTGGGCGCAAGCTACAACATCGACAGCGCGGTCGGCGCCTTGATCGCGGCCGGCGCGCCAGCCAAAAAGATCGTGCTGGGCGTGCCTTTCTACGGTCGTGGCTGGACCGGCGTGCGCAATATCGGCAACGGCTTGTACCAAAGCGCGAGCGGTCCGGCCCGGGGTTCCTACGAGGCGGGGATCGAGGACTACAAGGTGCTGAAGAACGCCGCCGGCACGCTGTTTACCCATCCGGTCACCAAGCAGAGCTGGAAGTTCGATGGATCGACCTTCTGGTCCTACGATACCCCGGCAGTCATCCAGACCAAGATCGACTATGTCAAAGCCAAGGGTCTGGGCGGCATGATGAGCTGGTCGCTGGACGGCGATACCCCGAACGGTGAGTTGATGGGCGCAATGGGCGCGGTTCGCTAAGGTCGGTCCCCTGCCGGTCCCGCGCCGGCAGGGCGATACAAGTGAGCGATTGGCGGTGGACGGGTGGATGGCATAACTTTGTCTATATGTCCGCCGCCGATCTTCAGGAGGGAAAAGTATGTCCGAATGGAATGCCGAGTGGCAGGCCTGGCTGTCCGACAATCGGACGCGCGGCTGTTCGGTGGAATCGATGATTGCGGCCATGGTGGGGGCGGGCTTCCCGCTGGAGGTGGCCAGGCGTCAAGTCGAGGGTGCGGCCGCCTCGCCGGCTGTCGAAGCAGCCTATCGCTACGACCGCATGCCGGTTGCCGCGGGCAATCGCATCGATGTCGGCGATCGCATGGTGACGGTGGCCCTGCGCTGCGAGCGGCCGCAGGTCCTGGTGCTGGATGGCGTGCTGTCCAGTGCGGAGTGTGAGGAGATCATGGCCCGTTCGCGCGACAAGCTGCGGCGTTCGACCACCGTGGATCCACTTACCGGCAAGGAGGACGTCATCGACCGCCGTACCAGCGAGGGGACTTTCTTTGCCCGTTGCGAGGACGACTTTATTCGCAGCATCGATGAGCGGGTGGCGCGGTTGATGAACTGGCCGCTGGAAAATGGCGAGGGCTTGCAGATCCTTCGCTACGGTGTCGGCGGTGAGTACACGCCGCATTTCGATTATTTTCCGCCGGCAGATCCGGGCAGTGCCGCGCATGTCGCTCAGGGTGGGCAGCGGGTCGCCACCTTGATCATTTACCTCAACGATGTGGCCGAAGGCGGCGCCACCATCTTTCCCGACGCCGGCCTGACGGTTACGCCACGGCAGGGTAGCGCAGTCTATTTCCGATACGGCAATCAAGCTGGGCAGCTCGATGCGATGACCCTGCATGGCGGTGCGCCGGTGGAAGGCGGCGAGAAATGGATCATGACCAAATGGATGCGGGAGCGCCGTTATGGATGAAGGCAAAAACGGCCGGTCCGGCCCAGTCGGGGCCAGCACGATGCAAGTGGATGACGAATGGCGGCGCTGGATCGCCGAAAACCTATTGCTGGACAGCGATCCCGCCAGCATCTTGCAAGCCATGCTGAGCCAGGGCATTGCCGAAGCGGATGC